>NZ_JBSSNH010000007.1:0-392193 GCF_053839645.1 Oceanobacillus sp. M60
TTGGCATGCATTTAATTCGTATATTTTTCTCATCATTTATTTTCTTTTTCACTTGACTTTATATAGTTAGTCTTTCTTAAAATAGGCACCTTTACTTCCAAACGTGTACCTTCATTTGGGAGACTGATAATTTTTAATGTGCCGCCAACTTCATAAGCACGTTCATGCATGTTCTGCATTCCGTAAGAGCTTGTTTTGACAGCTTCTGTCTGAAATCCAACCCCGTCGTCCACAACACGCATAATAATGTTTTCATCACGTTCCAGTAATAAAACTTGCAGGTTTTCCGCTTTCGCATGACGCAATGTATTGGAGATAGATTCCTGAAAGATGCGGAACAGCTGATCTTCTACCCCTTTATCAACCTGGAATGCTTCTATTTTTGCATCGATTTCTAGAGGTACTTTTTGGGTTAATTCCTTTAAGAGCCCTTCTACCCCTTCCTGCAATGACTTGCCCTTTAATGCAACTGGACGCAGATGTAAAAGAAGCGCACGCATTTCCAGCTGCGATTGGTGAATCATATTTTCCACCATATTTAACTGTTTATTTAATGCCGGATCCTCCGGCGGTCCTGCCTCATTGATTGCCGACATCAGCATTGAAGCTGCAAAAAGCTGCTGACTCACGGAATCATGCAGTTCCCGGGCTAAGCGGTTTCTTTCCTGTTCCACTACTTCCTGCAGGCTTTGTTCCCGTTCAGTTGCTCTTTCCGTTGCAATCTTTTGTACATGTTCGGTTTGTATCCGCAGTTTTTCTTGGACTTGATTCATCCGTTCCGTAATAGACTCCAGCTCTTTAGGCACATCCTCTGTATCAGGATACCTTTCTCCCTTGATAATGCCCGTAAGCATTTTTTCAATTTTTTTCAAATTACCTTTCCAATAATAACCAATAATAGCCCCAACAATAGAACCAAATGTAATCACAAAAGCCAGCACAGTCAAAAGAAAGGAAACATCACCAATTTTCCCTTCCCATAGCGCGCTCCACCCCGCTGATTCATCTACGGTAAATGTAACAAAGGTTGTAACAATCGCGGCAATAGCCAAAACAAAGCTGCAGGCGATAGACAAGAGAACAAAACGGATAATTGTATTCATACGCGCTTCACCTCAATGTCCCCGGAAAATAAAGAGGTTACAATCTTCACTCTTTGATGTGCCGTATTATAATTTTTTGTTTCATAGTGAAGTGATTTGTTCATTAGCCGCCCGTGATACACTCCAAAAATAGATGCTCTACCAAAGATGGAACTATGATGAATACTGACTTCTACTTCATAAGGCACATAAATCTCAATATTCCCTGCGAGATGCCGGATGGAGATGACCGCTGTATCATAAGGAAGGACCGTATTACTTAAATCAATCACACGGTCTCCATATATCCCATGCATATTGACGTCCTTCCATTGATAAGCCGTTTCCTCCGTCCGAAAATCATCAAAAAATCGTTCATCAAATAAACGATCCACCTGCACAAGGGGTTCTTCCTCTGTCAAACTCGATTTATTAGGCAGCTCCGGCTTCTCCTTGCTGGGTTCTTTCGTTGATTTGATATAATTTAAAATAATAATGGCAATAGCAACGACAATTAAAAACCGTACCGCAAGTAAATTAAAAACATTTAGAACGAAGGATATTGCAGCAATTGCAAATACAATCTTCCACCCAAGGGAATGCAGCCTTTTCCAGCTGAAGTAAACAAAGAAACCGGAAATTAATGCCGATATCAGGGCTCCTCCATGGAAGAAGACAATTTCAAAAACAAGAAGAATGGCGACGGTAATCCATATCCAATTTAGGTTTCTTGTGGGAATCTGCTTGAACATCCTTCCATTCTCCTTTCCTTGATTTCATATGTAAAATATACAGGCGCAAGAACAGCCTGCACCTGTATAAGTATACCATGATTTTTCATTTTCCAGCTATCAATTCTAGTTTATTTCTTTTTCGTCCAGTCTCTTTTCAATCGCAGCAATTTTATTATCGAACGTGCTTTGATAGTAGGCACTGTTTACTCTGTACTCCAGGTTTTCGATATATTGCTCCATTTCTTCAAACTTGGAGAAAGGCTTTTCTGGTGACTCATCCACGACACGATTGATTTGGTGATTTGCTTTGGCTATATTTTCCCGGCCCATCAGCTCCATACGGCGCAGATGCATATCCTTCAGGCGATGCTTCATTTCTTCGTATTTCTGCTCCAAATTTTCCAGCTGCGTGATTGCCTCTTCTCTGGACGCTTTCATGCGATCAGCACGATTTTGATATTCTTCATGCTCTTTTAAAGCAAATTCATGCATTTCCTCTTCCTGCGCACGTTCGGCAATTTGTGCTTGTTTTAAGCGCTTATCTGCAAGATCTTGTGCTTTCATATATTCACGAGCAAATTCTTCCTTCAATTTATACTGACGGTCAATCAGCTTTCTTACTTTTTCTTTTTCCTGTTCACTTTGGCGTAAATAATGGTTTAGTGCTGCAATCGGATTTTTTTGTTCCTTTTTGTCCATCATCGTGTGTAAATCTGCAGAAATAGATTCCTTCATTCGTGTAAAAATATTTGTTGACATCATCAATCTCTCCTTTGAATGTTATTCATTTTATTTATTTAACTCTGCCCACTGTTTTTCAAAATTTGTAAATGGGTCATCCTCTTCCTTTATTTCGTGGACAACAGAGCCTTCCGGTGTGTTCCAATTCTTATAGATAAGGTAAAGTGCATAAGCTGCGGCAACACCTAAAACTGCATAAATGTTAGAGAATGTGATGCTTACAACTATCAATCCCAGGATTACCCATCCTACTTTAGCAGCGGTGGAATCTGTGCTGATAAACTTTTTAAAGCATATATAGAACAGCCATACACTTAATGCAAGTAATACCATCGGGCCAAGATTTGCGAGCAGTATCAGTAATGCAAGAAGCCCTCCAATAAACAACATGAATTTTTTCATTCCGTTTTCCTCCTCTTGTTATTGTATCTTTATCTTACCGGGGATTTTGTTTTCTCGTAATGAGCCTGAGCAATATCTTTGTCTAAGCCTTAAGGTCTATCTCCTTCTAAACCTCCTAAGCAGCACAGTTACAAGCCAACAAGCAACAGCTGCTAAAATGCAAAAATGGAATGATACCTCTTCTGACTGAGATACCATTCCATTTCTATTCTGCCTATTCTGTTTTAAATGTAAGTCCTTTGTTCTCCAGCGCCTTTGTCAGAGCCGGCATCGATGCTGGACCAATGCCATGCAGGGCTAGTATTTCTTTCTTGGTATGAGCTGCCAGCTGTTCTTCTGTTGAGATACCTTCATGGATAAGTGCTTTTCCTGCCGGAGCAGAAAGCGTTGCTAGAAAGCCGCTCTTTGGTTTATTTTCTTTGTCACAAGTCGGACAGCTTTCACAATCTGAACTTTTAAAGAAAACATGTCCATTCTTACATACTTTTCTTTGTTTTTGACTAGTCATCTGATTTCCTCATTTCTTATTTTACATTTTAAAGAATAACATTCTAACCCATTAGTTTACATAATATAATTATGGTTATCTAAAGGCGCTTCTCCATGATTATTTCTCCCTCCGGATCATACGCTCCTGTCCGGGCGAATCCGTGCTTTTTATATAATCGTTCTGCTTGGCTATTTCCCGGCACAAAGCTTAAACGTATGATTTCCACATCATAATGCTCATGGATGTACGCTTCAATTAATGGGATGAACTGATTGGCATAGCCCTGTCCCTGATAGCGGTAATCAATCATAAACCTGTCAAACCAGATACTTCTTTTTTCGTCAGAATAAAATCCGACCATAGCATAGCCGGCGGGTTTCTCACCAGCATAGAGCCCAAGCGATGTGGTCAATTGTTCAATAAAACTCTCTGCTAAACAAAAGGACACAGGCTCGATGAATGCTTTTTGATTTTCAGCTGCTTCTAACCCAGCAATTTCTCGCCAATTTTCCTTATTTACTTTTTTGATATAAAGAGACATCCATATGCACCGCTTTTCATTATTTATTCTTATTATAAGATAGTTCCAGTATATATGAAATCCCCCTGACACGATGTATAATTCCATCATCAGGGGGATAGTATCATTATTGTTATTCAGCTAACGCTTCTCTTACCTCCTCACGAAAATCTTCCTCCGTTACTAATTTATCCGTCAATGCCTGCACCTGCATTGCTGCAACCTCCAGTTCTGACAGATTGAGATCATTTGTAAATAAAATCATCTCAAACCGGTTTCCGTCCTCATCTTCTGCGTAAACGGTCTGATTCAAAACAAAAGCAGTGCTTCCGCCTTTTTGCGCTGTACGTATAATGGAGTCATTCTTTAATTCTAAGCTGAAAATAGCATCCAATTCCTCATAAAAAGCTTCCGAATAATGTTCTTTATTATTTAACATCTTCATGATTTGATGATAATCTTCCGCAGTAGCATGCGTCAGCCGGTCGGACCAAACCTTTTGTATCGACATATCATTAAGCGGGGCAGCGGCTTCCTCTTTTTCCGCTTCGTCTAATGGATTCTCCTGCCATTCTTCAAAAAGGTCAACCGCTATTTGCCGGTAGGCATCATCATCCAAATCACGTAATGCTTCCTCTAATTGACCTTCTTCAATCCCCTTATCCTCTATTACTTTTTTGGAAATGATAATACTTGCTGTTAACGGATAGAGAGGCTCGTGATTGTTCAAATTGAGTTCTTCTATCCGATTGTTTACTTCTTCTAACCCTAATCTTTCAATTAAATAATCGGTATTGGCATTGGAACTGAAATCCATCATACCTCGTGCAATTTGTTCCAGGGAAACGTCGCCTTCCTCGTCTTCCAATGTACTTTTCCAGGCATCATGTGCTCCGCCATCTGTATTCGGAAAATAGTATTTATCTACTTCCTCCATCGCTGCCATTTCAGCAGGATCGATATCCCCTTCTTCCGCCTGGCTGGCAAATTCAATCGCAATGATTATTTTAACAACACTGGCAAGCGGCATAGCTAAATCTGTATTGATCTCTGCTAAGGCCTCATCATTCCAGGTGGCTAGAAAAGCAACCCGGTCCGAATCTTTGTTTTCATTGATAAATTCCATCAAAAGTCCTGTTGCGGGATCCAGATTTTCTTTGTTTTCTTCCAAAGCTTCCTCTTGTTTCATATCATTTGAACCGGCTTCCCGCTCTTCTTTCTTATCATTGGAACAAGCTCCGAGGAAAACCAGAAGACCTACAAACAATAAAGTATAAAATTTCTTCATGAAATCCCGCCCTTTCCGATTAATTTCCAGCCACATCCCGTTTTTTAAAGGTGAGCCATCCTGCTGCCATAAATACGATATAATAAACAAGAAGAACAGCAATGGAAAAACCAAGTGATGTTCCTTCAATTATCGGTGATCCTTCAAAGATTTCTTGAAGGTTTAGATGTGCGGTCAACAGATATTTCGCAATTTCGTATTGGCTTACCATCATCGTAATAATTGGTGCAGCAATATAAATAACAATACTTGCCGCAATAGCCATGGCACTTCCTTTGAATAAAATTGCAATCATAAAGGATAAGGTTGCCACTATAATTAACGGTACAAGCTGAAAGAGGATATCCTTACCAATGGAAGCAATGATAGAGACTTCCGTATAGCCTGAACCCATATTATCTACAATGGTTGGATTCCAAGCATCCACACCGAAAAAAATAAGTCCGATAAGTAATGATAAAACGATTGTGTAGAGGATTAACACAACTGCAAAAAGTAACACCGTAATATATTTTGACGCTAACACAGTCCCTCTTCCCGCTGGTCGGATAAGTAATAATTTAATCGTGCCCCATTTATACTCATTTGAAATAATTTTAGCGGCAACAACAATAATAAAAATCGTGATAAAACTGATATAGGAGATATTTTCCGCCACGAAAGCCCACATATCATAAGCCGGAACCTCTAACCCCATCGACTGATATGCCTGCATGAGTTCCCCTTGGAAGGTTTGATTTATCATCATGCTTTGATCCACTACAAAGTTTGTAATAAGTGCACTGCCAATAAGGAGAATCGCCAGGATAATATACATTGCCCAGGTAGATTTATAATGATGCAGTTTGATAAATTCATTTTTTATAAGCTGGCTTAAATTACTCAATGACATTCTCTCCAATCAAATCGAAAAATTTATCTTCTAACGTGCCTTTGGCAGCTTGAACCTCATATACATTGATATCATGGATTAATAATTCTTTAAGAATCACTGGGATTTGTTCCCGTTTGACCACCGTTTTTAAGGTAGTTTCATCCACTGCCTCTACAAATAAAGCATCCTCCTCTAAACGATCTAAATGCGCTTTTGCAGTCTGCGCATTACTTACAGAAATGGCGTACTCTGAAATATCACTGTCCTCTGCCTTTCGGTTCTTCTCTACATCCTCTACAGCGATTAAAGCACCATTTTTTATAACACCGATACGATCACACATCAGTTCAATCTCAGACAATAAATGACTGGATACAATCACACTGACTTTTTCTGTCTCTGCCAAAGTACGAATATATTGGCGGATTTCCTTCATTCCAGAGGGGTCCAGTCCATTTGTAGGCTCATCTAAAATGAGAATCGATGGTTTATGTAACAAGGCCTGGGCAATCCCCAGCCGCTGCCGCATTCCGAGAGAATACCCGCCAACCCGGTCATTGACCACTTTTTCAAGTCCAACTAATCGAACAACTTCTTCTATCCGCTCTTTTGTCGTACCTGGAATCATCCGGGCGAACTGTTCTAAATTCTTTCTTCCTGTTAAAAAGGGATACATCTCCGGATTTTCCACGATCGCGCCAACCTCTCTGATGGCTTCACTATAATCCGTTTGGATGCTTTTACCGACAATGTGGATATCCCCTTCTGTCAATTTCATCAAACCGACCATCATCCGGATTGTTGTCGTTTTACCGGCTCCATTCGGCCCGACAAAGCCAAACACCTCCCCTTGTTTTATTTGAAAGCTGACATCTTTAATAATTTCTTTATTCTTGATGCGCTTACTCACATTTTTTAATTCCATTGCAATTTCTGTCAATTCTAGTCCTCCTCTTCCAATCTTTCTTCTTAATCAGGTTATACGAAAGAATGGAATAAAAGTTTCAAATTCACCAATATTTTTAAATACTTCGTTTATTAAGGACAATCGTTCGAAAAAATCTTATGGAATGAAGTTTTATTTTATGAATCTACATTTTCCACGTGAAAATGTGTTAGCTCCTATTAAGTTTGTCTAATCTCTTTTTTCTTCCTTGCGTATATTGAATGAGAAAGGAGGGATAAGCTATGTGCGGTCATCACTCATTCAGAAAAAAATGCGAAGATCCTTGTCGCAACACAAGTCGTCGAGGGGGCGACTATCGTCAAAAAGATCATAAATCCAATCATTGTGACAACAGACATCAAAATCATCACAGATGTGGAAGCAGGCATGAAAATTATTGTCACTGCCGGAAACATCAAGGAAACGAGCAGCATCACAGATGCGGAAACAAGCATGAAAATGGTTGTTGTAACCGGGACGGTCACAGAAACGATCATCACCGATGTCGTGAATCGAATCATTGCGAAAATAACAGGAATAAAAGGAAGTTCTGTTTTTGCTGTAACCATTTCTACTAATTAGAGCTTGCGGACAGATAACCCTCACTTTTTAAAAACAGCCCAAGCTATCAGAGGTAGAAATCTGATAGCTTGGGCTGTTCGTTAGAAAATGGTTCTTTTTTATTTTGGAAAACGCAGCTTATCCCTAATACTTTACTTATCTTTCTTTTTTCATGCTGTCAGGGAGCTTGGACAGCTGCTTACGGAATAAATCAATGAAATTTTTTGTTTTCCAGGACAATCACTTTGGCAGTCATGGAATGGCTCATTTTTTTGGTTTCCTCTACTAATCGGTCAATTTTTTCACAACATTGCTTCGCGCCGGCAACCAGTAAAGGTTCGCCTAAGAAATTAATATTTAACCCTCTTGCTAAGAAGCCACCAACAGACATTACAAATGGTACAGTAGGAGAGGTATTAGAAATAATAACCTTTTCACTTAGCTGATTTCTTTCTTGTAACAAAGCAGCAAACTCTTGTATTGCCGGCACAACATATTTACTATTTCTTCTTCCAATAGTGTATACCGGATTATTGTCTTCATCGATACCATGAAAAATAAGCTTACCGAGGTCATGCTTCGTTAATTTATTAAAATACCTGACGCTTTGTATCTCATCCTTGGTCAGCTTTCGATTTGAAGGTAGTTTTTTTAAATGATAGGCTGCTGCAAGTGAAGTGGTGTGCGTGCCTCCATAATCATTGTATATATAAATCAAATTACTTCTCTCCTTTCCGAAATACCACGTAATCAATTGAAATCTTCATGCTTGCTTTTCTAATTTTGTTCTCTCCGTTTTGAAATACTTTCCTGTTATGGATAATCAAGCTTTATTATTATCTAAATCCAAAAAAGAATACATATTACATACCTAAACAAACATTCGAAAAACAAAATGGCTTATTCTCTGGTCATATAAAAAGAGGATGAACGTATAACCATTCACCCCATTAAATAAATGTATTGATTTGCTTAAGATTTCGTATAATTCAAATTCCATATAACACCGGTGTTTAAAAGATTAAGTGGTGTTCTTGGTTTTTCTTAATGAAAGCATTCCTTCTTTTTGATTACGCAATTGATTTTTAAAGATACATATGGATACAAGCACTTACTTAATCATCCCCATTAGTTATTGAAAAAATTCTCAGTATAAAACGGCTGATCACTTTCATTAAAGTCCACGCCAATCCCTAGATGGCTGAAATCCCGATGTAAAATATTTTCTCGATGCCCCTCCGAATTCAATAATCCCTGATGCGCAAAAACACTGCTGAATTGCCCATATGCAAGGTTCTCCCCTGCACTTAAGAATGAAATATCATCTTCCTTCATCCGGTCAAAAGGAGATTGTCCTTCTAAATTAGTATGGCTGAAAAATTGATTTGCGGCCATATCTGTACTATGCTTTCTCGCTGTTTCTCTTACTGCTTCATCCCATTCTAAAATAGACAGCTCATGCTTTACGCGAGTTGCATTGGTCAAATCAAATAATTGATACTCCAAGCCTTCTTTTAGAGCCTCACTGCCAGGTGTATAAAGGGTGCTTTTGGCAGATTCCATATCCTCATCTATTAACTGAATTGCTGTTACTTCTTCTGATTCATGCAGGTCATAAAAAATGGTTGCGTAGGTTCCATCCATATGATATACATCATATTCGCCTTCGCTTTCAATTTTATAATTAAACCAGCCATTGCGGATCATTTCTTCCGGCTCCCCTAATGTCTCGTTTACAAACGACTTGGAATCTCCCAAGGCAATACCCTGCTGAGAGGATAGTAAATCCTGATTGGTAAAGAGTCCACGCACCATGTCTTGTTCATCATAAGCAACCATCATAAAGTTTTGATAGTTTTCATGATAGGTGAACCATTCCACTCCATACTCATTCTCACTTTGCCGCTTAGCTTCACCATACATTTCTTCCACCTGTCCTCTTGTGTCACCTATCTCTACATTGCCAACGGAGAATGATTGTTCCTCCGGAGTAGTGAGCTCCGGTGTTTCTACTTGTTCATACGAGGTGCCTGTTTCAGAATCAGTAAAGGATTGAAAAAAAGAAGTTGCTTCATCTGCTACTTGACGGAAGTAAAAGTCATTATCTATCGCTTCTGAAACAAAATCGCTTGCAGAGGAAAACGTATCACTGACAGCATCGGGGATGACATCGCGGACCGGGTCTTCCCATAAAGGCCTTGTCCAAATGGCTAACAGTATCATAAACAGCAATAATAATAATCGCTTGAAAATAGCTATCCCAACCTTTTTAAATACTTTAATGCAGCAGAAGGATTACCGCTGCTATTCTATTCTTTACGAAATCAACCTTGGCTAACCCTTAAAAAATAGTCAGCCCGCTGACTTATATAAATTATACTATCTCCAAATTACTTTCAACAAATCTAAACCTTTTTTATTCAGGAAAACGTCAACGTAAATGAAAAAATCCGCTTCTGTATTTATAACAGAAACGGATTTTCTATTCTTCCTACATCAAGGTCCCAAACCACACTGCAAGGAAAGTTCCAATGTAGTTTCCAATAATATAACCCAGTGTCCCAACAATTAATATCGGACCGACTAATTGCCTCCATCCTTTCGCAATCGCAAACGCGGCTGCAGTAGTTGGTCCGCCGATATTTGCATTGCTTGCCAGCAGGATTTCTTCTAAACTCATCCGGAATAGTTTTCCAAAAATAAGAGACAGCGTTAAATTGATTGCTACAATAATAAATGCAAAAACAAGCAATAATGGTGCCGTTTGAACAATTAACGTGATAGAAGCAGGTATTCCGATTACGACAAAAAAGATGTGAATCAGATACGTTCCTATTTCCTGACTGCCATTTAATCCGGAAAAATAATTTGGAAATACTGCTAAAGCGACAAAGGTAAGCGTCGTTAATACTAAATACTGATCTCCGATAATTCCATTCAACAGATTATTGAAGAAAGAAGCCTCTTCTCCACTTGGAATAATCCCGGCAAAAAATTCGGCAATTTTTAAGGAAACTATAACTAAAAAAAAAGCTGTTCCAATCGAAAGTGCCATGTCCTTCAAAGAAACTTCTTTCCTTTTCCAGAAGCTTTCTGCCAACGTTTTATCATCATCCGATTGATTCTTTTCTACCTCTTCCACATGCGGCGTCGGGTAACGTTTACGGATAAAATGAAGTGCAGGAATCATCATTAGAATAATAAACAGCAGTGCCATCATTAAATTATCCGCAACAACAGCGGCAGAAATAATTTCCCCCGGGGTTTCGAATTTAGCTGCCATAGCAGCAAAGTTCACGCCTCCTCCAATATAGGAAGCACCGAAAATCCCACTCAATTGGTCTAAAAAAGGTATGTGATTCCGTAAAGTAAAAAATGCAATAATCGTTCCTGCAACTGTGCCAATGGAGCTCAATAGGAAAATGAGCAACAATCTGCTGCTTTCCTTCCATATTTTTTTAAGATTAACGTGAAATAACAAAAGCGGTATTGCTAACGGTACAATAACAGACCATACTGCATCATATACCGGCGATTCTGTGGGAATAATTCCAAAGTTGGATAAAGCCATCGCCCCGACTAATGCAATAATGGCCCCAGTCACCTTGGAAGCCCAGCTGTAGCGTTGTTCTAAAAAAATACTGACAGACGCCCAGATAATGATAATCCCCCAAAGCGTAATGCTATCATCTGCTTGAATCAATGTTTCTTTCATCCACTCCCCGCCCCTTCTCTATTTTCGGTTGTATGTATCATATTTTACCACTTCATTTTAAATATTTGTTAGGTATTGTGGAGTGTTTTTTTGAAATTAACCTATCATGATGCAGAAAAATCCCCATCAAAAAAACCTCTCTAACCATTGTCAGAGAGGTTTTCAACAGGATTATTTCACTTGCTCTAATAACGCTAATTTATGGTTTAACGCTTGCAGCTGCTCATCATTTAATGGAAGCAGCGGCAAGCGAACACCGCCGACATGGACACCATTGCGATTTAATGCTGCTTTTACAGGAGCTGGACTCGGTGCTGCAAACATTTCCTGCATGACCGGCAGAATCCGCTGATGTATGGAAGCAGCTTTTTTCACGGCTCCCTGCTCATATGCAGCAATCATTTCCTGCATTTCATTGCCGATAACATGCCCGGAAACCGAAACAATGCCTATAGCTCCAACTGCAAGAGACGGAAGGGTCAAAGCGTCTTCCCCGCTGTATACAGAAAAGCTTGCATCTGTTTGGGCCGCCATTTCAGTTATCTTATCCATATTGCCGCTTGCATCTTTGATCGCCACAATATTATCAACCGCAGCCAAACGAATAACGGTATCTGCCGCCAGATCAACAGAAGTTCTGCCAGGCACATTATATAGCATGACCGGCAGCTGAACGGAATCAGCCACTGTTTTAAAATGCTCATATAAACCGTCCTGAGAAGGTTTATTATAATAAGGCGTTACAAGCATAATCGCATCCACACCAGTTTTTTCAGCTGCTTGTGATAACGCAATAGACCCTTTCGTCTGATTAGAACCGGTGCCCGCAATTACTGAAATTCTTCCATTTACTTTTTGTACCGTATGTGAAAATAATGCCAGTTTTTCTTCATCTGATAAAGTCGGTGACTCTCCAGTTGTTCCAGCTACCACCAATCCGTCTGAACCATTTTCGATAAGATGCTCGATTAACTGATCTAATGCCCCGTAATCAATTTCCTGCTGTTCGTTAAATGGCGTTACCATCGCCGTAACCACTTTTCCAAAATTCATAACAACACACCCTTTATATAATATCAACATTCTTTGATGAAAAATAGACGGATAGCACCGAAGTAAAGTGCCTTAAAAACTAGAGGGTGGAAAGTAATAAAGATAAGCAGAATCCGTATTATTGTTTGTTATTATTGTTTGTTCCAACTTTTTCAGGGTCCTTTTCTCTTATCATCATGCATTACTTCAATTATTTCCACAAAATAAAAAGCACCAACGGAGACCGCTGCTGCTTAAACACTTAATGTCCTCTCAGCTGATAGCCCTCCACATAGTTTCCTATATGACAGCACTGGATTTATTCAATACCAGTACCAGTATAATAAGAATAAGGCTTATTATACTTCGGCAAATTCCCCTTTCCATATGCTTCATCGTCAGCCTATTCTGTCTCAGCATATTTACTAATGGTTTTTGCACCTCTACCGTTCACCTATGAATAATGAATTTGTCTGTATTATAGCAAGAATAACAGAGAAACACAATTGAAAAATAGAGGTTTTTTCAAAAGAGCCAAAAAAGCTTTACAGCGTGCGCATCCTCCATGGTGTTAAAAAAACATGATGAAGTTTCTTTACTGGTAAACTATGCAAAATAAAAAAATAGGTGATTCCCCCGCCCCTCTATTCTTCCTCTTGCAGAAAATCCATAGACAGGTATCTTTCTCCGGTATCAGGTGCGATACAAACCACCTTTTGCTCAGGTTCCATGCGCTTGGCAACTTCTGTAGCTGCATAAATAGCAGCCGCTCCTGATGGTCCGACAAACAGGCCTTCCTTTTGGGCAAGCTCTTTTAATAAACTTAATGCCTGCTCATCATTGATTTGAATGATTTCATCATAAACCGATGTGTTTAAGATTTCAGGAACAAAACCCGGGCTGGTTCCCACTAATTTATGCGAACCAGGCTCTCCGCCGGATAGTACGGGAGAACCTTTAGGCTCCACCACAGCAATATGCAAATCCGGAATATAAGATCTTAGCGATTCTCCTGTACCTGTTACAGTTCCTCCTGTACCCGCAGTACAAACAAACGCATCCAATTGATGATTCAAATCATTTAAAATCTCCAGTGCTGTTGTATTACGATGCGCATCTGGATTTGCTATATTTTTAAATTGCTGTGGAATAAAACTGTTTGGTATTTCTTGTTGCAATTCTAATGCTTTTTGAATAGCGCCCGGCATTTTTTCACTGCTTGGTGTTAAAACCACTTTGGCTCCATATGCTTTCAAAAGATTTCGTCTTTCCTGCGTACTATTATCCGGCATTACCAGAATCGCCTGATATCCCTTTGCAGAGGCAGCCATGGCCAATCCGATTCCAGTATTTCCGCTTGTCGGCTCAATAATCGTATCTCCGGCCTTTATCAGTCCTTCCTGCTCAGCAATATGAATCATATGCACTGCAGCCCGGTCCTTCACACTGCCGCTTGGATTAAACATTTCCAGTTTCACATATATCTTTGCAGCATTTTCAGGCTGCAGTTTATTTAGTGTTATCATAGGAGTATCTCCCACGAGCTCTGTAATATTATCCGCTACTCTCATTTTTTATTCTCCTTCCTCATCCTTTAATAAACGTTTATCTACTGAAATATTTGGATTTAACTTCGCCAATTCTTCTACAAAAGCAAGCTTATCCTTGGGCGAAATAGCTATCAGATCATATTTTCCGCTTCGAATCTGGATACGGTCCAATGATAATGCCGGTGCAATTAGCGGCATCTTAGATTGAAGAATCAATTCCATATTTTCTATATAAATCGTTTGCCGGATAGGGCCATAATAAACAATTAACCGATCTCTATCAATTTTATATCCCGTGCGGAACCAGAACCAGAGCAATATACCGCATAACAGCAGCATAATCGCTACATTGATCACCTGGCCCCTGAATAGGGGAATGAGCACCCCGCTAATCACAATAGCCCAGAGAACGATTGCCATCCATTTATCCTTCTTTGATTTAAAATACATTCAATTCCCCCATTCATTCGAACAATATTCCTTCTTTTATTATAGCTTTTGTATGACTTTATACCAAACTTCAGCAATCCGTTTCTGTTATTTTTTTAACAATAAGGAAAACTTATACTGACTCACAATATGTTCTCTAAAAAGAACAAAAATAATTTCAGGCTTTATAGAAAGGAAGATATACTAGAGGTTATGTACATTCTCATCCGAAACAGAGAGTACAGACAAAAGCAAAAAGAGGGGTATTCTCTATACCCAGGGGAGGCACAAAGGATACCCCAGTTTATTCTAAAGATAAATTAAAACGATACAGATGTTTGATCCTTTATAGGTGCCAGTAACCGGTCTACATGCTTCCATTCCAGCTTATCTAATGCTGATGTCACTTTCTCTTCTTTAAAATTCCATTTAGAATCCTCTAAATCACAACTAATCGGAACATCACATTTAATTTCGGCAAGCGTCCGGGATAAATAGAGCATATCCATATCTGTCTGTAATTTATTTTGCACCCCTTTTGGAAGCTTTTCTATATTATTTACTAATTCATCAATGGTTCCGAATTCCTGTAATAATTTCAAGGCTGTTTTTTCTCCGATTCCTTTTACCCCTGGATAATTATCCGAGGAGTCTCCCATTAACCCTTTTAAATCTATAATTTGTGCTGGTGTAAGTGCTTTTTTCTCATAGAAGTTATCTTTATCAAAGACTTCATAGTTCCCCTGACCTTTCCGCATAATAATCACGCGGATATTCTCCTTGACTAATTGCAGCAAATCCTGATCTCCTGACAAAATAAACACATCATTTTCCGGATTATACATATTGGCAAGGGTTCCCATGCAATCATCTGCTTCAAAGTTTTCTAAACCGATATTAGGAATATCAAAGGATTCTACTACTTCTTTTACTAAATCAAACTGCGGAATCAGTTCCACCGGCGGTTCATCCCGATTGGCTTTATAGCCGTTATACATTTCTGTGCGGAAGGTTTTGCTCCCCATGTCCCAGCAGCAAACCACATGAGACGGTTCAAATGTATGAATGGCATCTGTTAAATAGCGTAAAAACTGATAAACTCCGTTTGTCGGAACTCCTTTTGAATTATACATAAAATTTCCGCGGAAAGAAGTGGCGAAGAAGCCCCTAAACAGGAGCGCCATGCCATCTACTAATAAAACTTTTTTTGTTGTCATACTTCATTTCCTTCCTCTCTGTATCCAGTCAGGATAACATCCATCTGTTGTTTCATTTCCATTAAATCATCCATATCCACCTCTACAAACAGACGGTCAATAAATTGCTGATAAAGGACATCCGCTTCATGTACAAGCGTTGTTTTTTCCTGTTCTATTCCTTTATCCCACTGCGCTTGGTAAGAAGACTGAATTAACCTTCCGCCTTCTTCTACAAATGCTTGGATGTCTGATTCAATAATTGTATAAAGCTGTTCTTTGATTTCTTCTTTTTGATTCTGAACAAAGAAGGTTTTCGTATCTTTAAACTTAGCAAATAATTTTTGCAGCTCATTCTGCTTGTTGATCGATAGTTTTATCGTTATATCCGGTGTGTCAAAAGCCGTCATATCCCACTCCGAAATGGAAAAAACCGGATCCAGTTTTTTCGCTTCTTCAATCATTTCTTGCTGATTGGTTTTTAACAAGCTTTTTAACAGCTGTTCTATCCGTAAAGAAATCGCTAATAATTCCTGATGCAATTCAGATTCCATGTACTGAACCAGCTGTTCAAATTGCTTTGTGAGCTGTTCCCGTCCTGTTTTTCCAGACTCTGTAATGGTTGTCGGGTTATAAATTTCTTTAAACAGGTCATGAAAACGGATGGTAAAACGTCCATTCAAAAAGTACGTTTGCTTTTCTAATTTCTGATGCCAGCGGTTTTCGGTCGAAGAGATATCCCGTTTTTCTACATGTTGAACAAGTTGCTGATACGCATTCTCTAATGTTTCTTTCCGTTTCTTTTTTGCAGATTGATCCAGTTTTAAGGATTGGATAAATTGGTCCAATGCCTCCCCGGAACGTTCAATATCGCTGATTGCAGCTCTTTTCGCAAGGGCAGTTAAATCATGGTGAATAAAGTCATAGAACCGTGTTTCAAAAGCCTCCATCTGTTCGTTCAAGGTCTTCTGGTCTGTTTTTTCTGCCAAAGAAAGCTTGCTGGAAACTGGGTAAAGACGTGGAAAACGAATTCCCAATTGCGCTAATTGTTCTTTAACATAAGTGGTTACCAGATTTAATTCTGCCAAATTGCTGGCAAGGTCTGCGGCATTGACGATGAAGAACATTTTATCCAGCTCAAATACATCCTTTACACGTCCCAGCTGCATCAGAAAATCTTTATCTGCACGGGATAAAGCATGATTATAGTAGGTCACATATAAAATAGCATCTGCATGCTTAATATATTCAAAGGATACATTGGTATGTCTGGCGTTAATCGAATCTGCACCCGGTGTATCTACAAGCGTAATTCCCTGCCTTGTTACTTCACAATCATAAAAAAGATCCATCGATGCAATATAACACGCTTTTTCTTCATCTGTCACATATGACTGAAAATCATCGAAGGTTATTTTTATCGGAGTGCCAATTGCCGGTTTTGCCTCTTCATAACCTTCCAGCATCGCACGTAAATAAGCCTGATACATTTTTGGCAAACGCGCATCTGTCAGCACGTTCTCTGTTTTCAGCCATGTAATCAGCTCGTCCAGAGAAGCTTCCGGCGGTTCACATTCTTTTGCCAGTGTTTGAATATCGTCGGCCAGCATTTCCTCGGATTTAAAGGTTACTATAACATCCCGGTGCTGATTTTCACTGGTAACCGGACGAATCCGATTGACCGCAGCGGTTGTCGGATTCGGGGAAACCGGCAAGACACGTTCCCCAAGAATGGCATTGGCAAAGGATGATTTTCCGGCACTGAAGGCACCAAATAAAGCAATCGTATAGGAACGCTCTGTCAGAGATATTTTTCGTTTCTTTAAATCCTGCTGGTAGCTTTCGAATCCCGGCAATTGAATCAGCTGCAATACATGATCAATATCACGGACGACATCCTGAGCTGTATTATCATGCCATTCCTTCTCTAAGGCTTCTTGTGCCTCCTCAGGCTCATCTGCCGGTATTTCCTCATTAGATATTTCCAAAGCAGCTGTGCCCTGCTCTGGAATCACTTGGCGGGCTTGCAGCTCCTCCTTCATTTCCGTAATAATTTCTGCCGGCACTTCCGGGTGTTCTTCCGCCTCATCTAAATAGTTGAAATAAGCTGACTCTTCCTTATCAAGCGCCTGATTAGCCTTTCGTTCTGATGCTTTCTTCTGCCATTCCTCCAATGCTTGTTTTAACTCATTTAATTTACTCTCATTTTTATTTTCAAGTTCTTTTTTCACTTCATTAGCCAGCTGTCTCATCTGTTTCTTAAAATATGATTTTAAACTGGCTGCAATTTCATTTGTATAATTTAAAACATAGTCGCCGTTTATCGTAGCACCTTTACGCAAATTATTTTCCAGCAGCTCATCACTTAATGTCCATTCCAGGAAAGAAACTCCTTTCTCCTGATAGGAAGAGTCGAGCTGGTTGCTTTCAATATACTCATACCACTTATCACGAAGCTTCCATTTTAATGTTGTCTCGACATTCTTTTCTAAAGCTTCCATGAAATTTTGTTTTCGTTCTAATTTAGCTTCTTTTGTTTTTTTACTGCTAGTGAATAACCCGCCGACCTTAAAATCAGACTGTACAGATTCTAAATATTCCTTCGCAAGCTCTCTTAAATCAGCTGGCATCAGATAAGCATTTTTCGCAGTCTGATCCACCTCCGTTAAAAAACCGGCTGCTATCTTTTCCGGCTGCTGCTCCAGATTTTCAATTTCGTTTGTTAAGCTTTCTATTTTCTGAGCCAATAATGCTTCATCAACGTCATCCAGGGATGCTTTCTGATTCGACATTTCCCGATGCACCTTTTCTTTATGGTCACGCACAATTTGTCGAATGCTTGCCTCCATCGTCATATACTCATGCTTCGATTGCAGCATATGAAACACTTTATCTTTCAGCTCTGACCACTCATTGTGCGGTGCTTCCGAATTTTTAAGAGATGTGTAGAAAATGGAAGAAGGGTGCAGATTCCATTGATCAAACGTTTGTTTAATTTTTTTATCAAATTCGACAAAAGGCAATTCTGCTTCATTATGCTTGTCTATCTGGTTGATAACAATCATAAATGGCAGTTCATTTTCCTGCATTGCCTGTAAAAATAATAGATTCACTTCGGATTGCACATGGTTATAATCCGTTACATAAATAAGATAATCCGATAAATGAAGTGAAGCTTCTGTCAGCATCCGATCCACGTCATCTGCAGCATCGATTCCCGGCGTATCTAAAATAGCCGTATCCTGCGGCAAAATGTTATCCCCTGTGCTGATATGCATTTTTTTTATATCATTTTTATTGGTCGCGAACTGCTTGATTTGCTCCAGGTTATACGGTTCGTGATATTCCACCACGTCTCCATTGTGATAAAACACATTGACAGCACCTTCTCCAGATGAGATTTTAACAACATTCGCACTGGTAGGAATCGGACTGTTCGCTAAAATTTCTTCCCCTAATAAATGGTTGATTAAAGAAGACTTCCCCGCAGAAAAATGACCTGTTAGGGTGATAATAAACTCTTGGTTAACGTATTTTTCCAAGATATCAAGCATCTTATCTGCATTTACCTGATCTCCCTTGTTTTTCATTTCATTATAGAGAAACGCAATTTGTTGTTCTGTTACCCTTTTTTCCATATACGTGATCACAAGCCTTTACCCCTTTTTCAACTTATTCATATCTACTTTTAACGTCTATGACGTTTCTTTCTGTCTTTACGAGGTGTGGTTTAAGTACTTTACATAACACCTTCATTATACGCAATATTTGTTTTGATTTCTAGGTGCTAATCAGATTCTGATAAAGTGAAACTGACAAGCCTTCTTTGTTTTTAAAACGGGTGTCTTACAAAAGCCCTTCTATGGGACGAGCAAACACAGTATGCAAACACAATAACATATAAATAACCCCCTGCAGGCAGGAGGTTATCAATCTATTACTTTATTATTTAACAGCATGTTATGATTATTTTATTTTCTAAAATAGCCTTTCCAAAGGGAGATACCGATGATAATAAGACAAAAGATAAATCCGTAAAGCCATACGGAAAGCATCGGATTAACAAACATCCATACTCACCCCCTCTTTAATTTGCCCGGACCTGATTTTTTTCTGTTTCCTTCTCTTGTGGTAAAGAAGGATTTTTCAATATTTTTGCCAGTATCGTAATCGTTGCTATACCAATAAAAGTAGCCGCAGCGCCTGCAGACATGGTACTTGGGATAATACCAGTAAAGTAAATAAAAAGGTAGGAAAACAAACCTGCTGCCATCGAGATTTCTGCCGCTCTCGCTGGAGCTTTTTTCTTACTGTAGATAGCATGTAATATCGGTCCCATCGTTCCTGCAGCAATGCCGGAAATCCCAATCCACATGACATCGCCCATATATGCGGGCGGCCGTAATACAATTAAAAAGGCGATCAGCCCCACCAGTGGAACAGCTAGACGGCTGATTTTGAGCGCAATTTTCTGCGCCTTCTCATTGCTTAGCTTGATAATTTTCTTTTTCACGAGGAATTTCAGGAAAATGTCGTTCGCGAACACCGTAGAAATGGAGACGAATATCCCGTCCGTCGTGGACATGGCTGCAGCAAGAATAACGATTCCAAAAAGAGCTACAAAGATTGCCGGAAAGGCCCAAACTACGTACTCCATCAATGCTAAATCAGCGGCTGCAACATTGTCCCCAAGCGCTGTTCTGCTGTATAATCCTCCAAAAAGAACAAGCAGACAAAAGGCTGCGGTAATAACATAGGTTAGAATCATTTTTCCCAGGTCTCTTTCATGCTTTAAGCCAAGCACTTTATTGAATAAATGCGGTGCAGAAGCAAAGGCCCACTGAATAATAATCGCGCCAGATATTGCTCCAAACGAATAGAAATGGAGCGAATCAGGGTTAAATACGCTTACTAAATTCCCATTCTGCACGCTGAGATTATCTGTAATGCCAGTGAAGGTTGCTGTAACACTTCCTTCCCAGAAAATAATAATTCCGGAAATAAATATAGCTAAGCCTGCAATTGCCATCATAACCGCTTGGACAGCATCTGTATAAATATCAGCAAATGCTCCTCCGGCATAAACATACAGAACAACAATGACTGCGATAAATATCAATCCGCTTGTATAAGACATCCCCAAAAGGTATTCAAAAATTCTTGCTCCTGCTACAAACTGAGCTGCTATATAAAAAATGTTAAAAAGTAAAATCAGCCCAGTTCCCACTCTTAAAATATCACTATTATAGAAGTCACCAAGCCAATCCGGCAGGGAAAGGGACTTTTGTTTTGTATTCAGCTTTCTTACTTTTTTAGCTACCATCAGCACTCCTATTGGCCCGCCGCCGATCATCGCCAAAAACAGCCAGAGGTTAGACAATCCCCAGTCATGAGTCCATCCCGGGTAACCCAGAAAAGTTGCTGCACTTAGATAGGTAGCAGCAAAGGACAGGCCCAGTACATAGGGTCCCAGACTTCCGCCGCCTGTAGCGAAATCACTGATGTTTTTCGTTTTTTTAGCACTTATGTAACCAAGGATCAGCATGACAGCTAGAAATATTGCAAAACCGATCCATGTATAAAGCATAATTGTACTCATCTCTGACCTCCTTGCACATACGAGTAAAACAGGAAATGTACTTCTCCGTTATCTCGGCTGAAAGCTGCCAAGCTTTCGCGCAGGATGATTATCGGGTAAATGGGGTGTTCCATTTCCAAACATATTTTCTCTAAGCGTCTTCCCTTCATATTCAGTCCGGTAAATGCCGCGTTTTTGCAATTCAGGAACAACTAAATCCACAAATTCCCGAAATGTATCCGGAGAATAGGTCTGCGCGATATTGAAACCATCCACGTCACCTTCAAATGCCCATTCTTCCATTCGATCTGCAATTTGTTCAGGTGTTCCGATAAATTTCACCGTACCATTGCCGAGTCCATGATTTTTAACAGCTTCCCGCAGTGTCCATTTCTTATTAGGATCTTTTGTATACATATCCAGATTTCCCTGTACTGCTTCTGTCTGTATATCTTCAATATACTGATCCGGATTATATTTTGAAAAATCGATTCCTGTATGTCCGGAAAGGAGAGACGCAGTTCCTTCGTAGCTGACGTGGTCTGTTAAATCTTCATACTTTGCCAGCGCTTCTTCTTCCGTTGACCCAATGATTGGCAAAATCATAGGAAAAACAAATATATCTTGCCGATTTCTGCCCTGTTCCTCTGTTCGTTTCCGAATATCTGCAACATAGGCCTTTAACGCATCCAAGGAATGATTTTTAGTAAAAACCGCCTCTGCATGTTTCGCTGCAAAATCTCTTCCTTTTGGTGAAGCTCCTGCTTGGAATAAAACAGGCGTACGCTGCGGAGAAGGTTCAACCAAATGCGGACCAGGTACATTGAAAAATTCACCTTCATGATTAATCAAACGAACCTTATCCGGCTGTGCAAATGTATCCTTTGCGCCATCATGAACAACAGCATTGTCATCCCAGCTGTGTTCCCAAAGTTTATAAACGACTTCGAGAAATTCATCTGCACGGTCATAGCGCTGTTCCTTAGGAAGACGGCTGGAAAGGCCAAGATTGACTGCCTCGCTTTCTAAATAAGAAGTCACCACATTCCAGGCAACTCTTCCATTCGTTAAATGATCCAGTGTAGATAGCTGCCTTGCGAGTGCGTATGGTTGTGCATATGTAGCAGAAATTGTTGGCGCAAAGCCGAGATTTTCAGTGACAGCCGCCATAGCAGAAATCGGAATCAATGGATCATGAGCCGGAAGCTGTACAGCATGCCGGACAGCTGCTTCATGACTATTTTCATATACACTGTAGGTTCCAAGCACATCAGCAATAAACATGGCATCAAATTTACCGCGTTCCAGGATTTTTGCTGTTTCTATCCAATATGACAGGTCATTATGTTTTGTCCCCTCGTCCTTTTCATGCTTCCATAATCCTGTCGAGTGAGGGGAAGGTGAATTTTGAATAAATCCATTCAGGTGAATTTGTTTTGTCATCGTTTCGATAAGCTCCTTTTCTCATAAATTTTCATCTTGACCGCTTCACCAAAATCTATAATTGACTATCTCTCATTTGATGCAGTCAGCCATTGATTTTGGTATCGGCCCTTACTTCTGAATTGCTGATTACTTAAGATTCATCGAAAGCATTTAAGGCATTCACACTATGTGCCACTGCGGACCCGGCTTTTAAAGCTGCTGCCACAAAAATCGCTTCTGATATTTCCTCTAGGCTGGATCCTGTTTTTTTGGCGTTTTTCGTATGCAGATCAATGCAATACGGGCAGCCTGTGGTATGTGCTGATGCCACCGCGATAAGCTCTTTCTCCTTTTCGGTCAATTTGCCTGCTTTGATAGATTTATGATCAAAAGCAGCAAATGCCTTGAATGTATCCGCATCAATGTCACCAAATTCGGTTAATCTATTAAAATAGGATGCTTTGTACAGCTCGTCTTTTTCCTCTTCATCAAACGCATTTAGCGCATTCACACCATGAGCAACCGCTGAACCAGCCTTTAGAGCTGTTGCAACAAAAATGGCCTCTGTTACTTCCTCTTTATCAGCGTTATTTTTTTTAGCATTCCCCACATGTAAATCAATGCAGTACGGGCACCCCGTAATGTGCGCTACGGCTACCGCAATTAATTCCTTTAATTTAACTGATAATTCACCCTCAGCTAATGCTTTATCGTTAAAAGCAAAAAAAGTTTGAAACGCTTCCGGTGCATATTCTTTTAATTCTGTTATCCGGTTAAAATAAGATTTTTGATATAAACTATCTGTTTTAGTCAATGAAATCTCTCCTCATACATTTAAAATTTTGGTTTGTCATACAGTGAAACTTCAATTAGTGAAGGTTTTTCGACGCACAACTCTTTATAATAGGACGGTTAATCGCAAAAGCTCTTCGATGGGACGAGTAATCGCAGTCCCAGTCCCAGTTTCAGCCCTAGGACATCGTGAACCTGGTCTGTTTCCTTTGCCCACTGATTTGTGCTGCGATAAAATCATACAAATTGTAAATCCATCTCGTTAATTTTCTTACAGCCACAATAATAATTAAACTTTACCTATCTAATTACTCGGTTTTAAGCCATGCTTGCCCCTTTGAAATTATTCCCTCCCTACCCTTGTTTAAAAATGAAAAAACCCCTTTTCCAGGAGAAGAGGGTTTCTTTACACACTGCCTCATCTCTCAAGTGAAAACTTGCTGGAATTAGCACCATTTTACTGCGTTTCCAGTAATGGTTGCTGCGGGATTATAGGACCAGTTCCTCCCCCGGCTCTTGATAAGGAATTACATTATTTAGTTTTTTAAGATTTCTTCATATGTTATCGAATTCTAAAAAATATGTCAAGTGGAAATTTTAATTTAATGAAGCGTTTCTTGATCAAAATCTATTGATAATATTAGCAGATATCTTTTTGCTGTAAGCGGCGACTGGTTGTTTTATCACATGTAATTATATTTTCCTGCTATAGAGTACGATGCTAAATCGATTGAGCAGCTTTTTTCATCGTGTCCTTAAAATTCATCATTTAGTTTACATAATACAATTATGGTGAATTAATGTTTTTTTGTTTTCAGTAAAAACGCTTAGACCACATTCTAGCCTAAGCGTTTCCATTATTTGTTTACACTGGGTAAACCCCATGTTTTCTCTCGGTAAATTGCTTTTTCTTATTCTGATAAATGGTGAAACGTCTTGCCAGCTCGCTCCGAAGATGATCTGGATCAATGATATCATCAATAATCATTTCGGAAGCTAAGCGGTAAATATCAATGTTCTCTTTATAGGCGGCCTGCTTTTCTGCGATATATGCCTCCCTTTCTTCTTCTGGAAGCTGAGCGATTTTATTTGCTTCTACTGCATTCACTGCTGCTTCCGGTCCCATAACAGCAATCTGTGCATTTGGAAAGGCTAAACAGCAATCCGGATCGAAAGCCGGCCCTGACATCGCGTATAGACCAGCTCCATAAGCCTTTCGGACAATAACAGAAATTTTAGGTACCGTTACCTCACTCATTGCAAACAGCATTTTGGCTCCATGGCGAATAATTCCCTGCTTCTCCACTCTTGTTCCAATCATAAATCCTGGTACATCCGTTAAGAACAGCAGCGGAATTTCAAACGCATCACATAATTGGATAAATTTTGTTGCTTTATCTGCTGAATCCGTAAAAAGAACGCCTCCTTTTACACGTGGCTGATTAGCAATGATTCCTATACTTTGACCGTTGATACGGGCCAGCCCAGTAATTAATTCTGGAGCAAACCGCTTTTTTATTTCACAAAAACTGCCTTCATCAATTGTACGGTCAATCAGTTCATACATATCAAAAGCAGCATTTTGATTTTCTGGAATAATTTCGCTGATTGGCTTATCAAAGCTTTTTGGTTCTACAGATGCTGCTTTTTTTGGCTTCTCACGAAAATTAGCAGGAAAATACGTTAAGTACTTCTGTGCAAATTGAATCGCTTCTTCTTCGGTATCTACTAAAACATCGCCTACTCCTGAGGTTGTACAGTGCATCTTTGCTCCGCCCATTTCCTCTAAAGAAACTTTTTCGCCAATGACCTTTTCAGCCATTCGCGGTGAACCTAAATACATCGATGCGTTCCCTTCAACCATGACAACGATATCACAAAAGGCCGGAATATAGGCACCGCCGGCAGCGGATGGACCAAACAATAAGCAGATTTGCGGCACTCTTCCTGACAGCTTAATTTGATTATAGAAAATACGTCCCGCTCCTCTTCTTCCCGGGAACATATCTATTTGATCTGTAATTCGGGCACCGGCAGAGTCTACCAGATAAACCATGGGCACCTCCAGCCTCTCAGCCGTCTCTTGAATACGTAAAATTTTCTCCACCGTCCGCTGTCCCCAGCTTCCTGCTTTGACGGTCGAATCATTTGCCATCGCACAAACTGTCTGACCGTTTATTTTTCCTGTTACTGTAACCACGCCGTCTGCCGGCAGGTCTTCATCCATCGCATTGGCAAATAAACCATCCTCAAGTATCTCATGAGAATCAAAAAGAAGCTGGATTCTTTCTCTAGCAAAAAGCTTGCCCTTTTCAGCATTGCTGTCGTGATACTTTTGTTTTCCTCCCTTTTTTATTTTTTCTATACGCTCCTTAAGTTCTTGATTCACAGGCATATAAGCATTCTCCTTTCCGGCTTTAACTTCCATGGTAATCAGGCTTTCTTTTCTCTTGAAATGCAAGCAATCCTTCTTTTCTGTCCTTTGTCGGTATTAGTTTTACATAAGCTGCATGTTCCAATTGAACCGCTTCATCTATCGAAAGATCCATTCCTTGATTAATCGCTTGTTTAGCCTGCTTCATAGCAATCGGTCCATTTTGGCTTATTTTCCGGGCAATACTTATTGCTTCGTCTTGTAAAAAAGAAGTGGCGACTGACCGCTCAATCAGTCCAATGGCTAATGCATCCTCTGCTGAAATTGTTTTGGCAGTATAAATAAGCAGTTTCGCCTGGCCGATTCCAATTAATCTTGGCAAACGCTGTGTCCCGCCGGCTCCGGGTATAATCGCCAGAGAGGTTTCCGTCAACCCCAGCTTTACATGATTGGCCGCAATGCGCAGGTCACAGGCTAAAGCGATTTCCAGTCCACCTCCAAAGGCGACGCCATTAATAGCAGCAATTACAGGAACCTCTATTTTTTCTATGGAATCGGCAAGTCTGCTAATTTTCTGTACAGCAGCAACAACTTCCTCCTCATTCATTGCCTTTCGTTCTTTTAAATCTGCTCCGGCACAGAAAGCTTTTTCTCCGCTGGCTGTAATAATCACACAGCGTATAGCACGATCCGTACTGATTTTTTGAATACAATTCTCTAACTCTGTTAGTAACGCGAAAGATAATGCATTGGCTGCTTCCGGCCGATTTAATGTGATAACAGCGATATGATTATCCACTGTTTCTACGTTTACAAGTTGCATAGGCGTTCACTCCAAACTGATTTAGTCAACGATTGCAATCGTATCTCCTTCATTAACAAAATCTCCTTCTTGCACCTTCCATTCCTTCAAAATCCCTTTTCCCTCTGAAGCAATCGGAATTTCCATTTTCATTGACTCTAGAATAACGACATCCTGCCCTTCTTCCACAGCCTCTCCCTGTTGCACTGTAATCTTCCACACATTTCCTGCCATCGATGCTTTAATCTCCATCTTAATTCCCTCCTGTAGTTGGTTGATAATATTTATCTAAAAAGTTTGTTGGTGTATTTCCTTTTTTAAATGCCTCATAGGTGATAATTTCCTGAAGCATCGGTATATTGGTTTTTATCCCTTCTATTTTGAATCGACCAAGCGCTTTTTCCAGCTTATTCCTCGCTTCTGCCCGGTTTTCCCCAAAAACGATCAGTTTTGCAATCATTGGATCATAAAAAGGAGTTACCATATCTCCGGATGCAACAGCACATTCATTACGGACACCTTCTCCTTCAGGCAGTTCCAGTGCTGTGATTTTTCCGGGCGATGGAAAGAATCGAATGGGATCTTCTGCATAAACTCTTATTTCTATCGCATGCCCGTTTCGGGTGATTTCTTCCTGTGTAAAAGACAGTGCCTGCTGATTGGCAATACGAATCTGTTCTTTGACAATATCAATCCCTGTTATTTCTTCTGTGACGGGGTGCTCTACCTGAATACGTGTATTCATTTCCAAAAAATAAAATTGCTCCGATTCATCAACTAAAAATTCAATTGTTCCGGCATTGCTATAATCAATTGCCTCCGCAGCGATAACAGCTGTTTCTCCTAATTTCATGCGAAGTGCTTCAGAAATAGATGGCGATGGGGCTTCTTCTAAGACCTTTTGATTCCGGCGCTGAATAGAGCATTCTCTTTCAAATAAATGAACCGTATGCTGATGACAATCTGCTAAAACCTGTACTTCAATATGCCTGCTGTTTGTTATGTGTTTCTCTAAAAACATTGCTCCATCCCCAAAGAAAGACAAGGCCCGCTTGGAGTTATTTTCAAAAGCTTTTCGCAGTTCATCCGAAGTGTGAACAACCTCCATTCCGATACCTCCACCGCCTGCAGATGCTTTTAACATCACAGGGTAGCCAATTTGCTCAGCAAAAGTGACCGCTTCTTCCAGCGATTCCACCGCACGATCAGTACCGGGAATTACAGGCACCCCCGCTGCTATCATCGCTTTTCGAGCTTCAATTTTACTTCCCATCAGACTTAAAATAGCCGCTTCCGGTCCAATAAAAATAATTCCTTCTTCTTTACAGCGTTCAGCGAATGAAGGGCTTTCACTCAAGAAACCGTAGCCTGGATGAATTGCATCGGCATTTGTTTTTTTGGCCACTTCTATAATTTTATCTAATTGAAGATAGCTTTGCTGCACTTGTGAAGGACCGATAGGATAAGCTTCGTCAGCTTCTTGTTTAAATAAAGCATTCTCATCTGCTTCGGAATAGACAGCTACCGTCCTGATACCTGATTCTTTGCAGCTGCGAAGAATTCTTCTGGCTATCTCACCGCGATTAGCAATCAATACTTTTTGTATCATGATCTTCTCTCCTTCTCTAGCAGCCTAGCTGTCTTGCAATAACCAAGCGTTGGATTTCAGATGTCCCCTCTCCAATTTCCAATAACTTAGCATCCCTGAGCAGCCTTTCTACTTCATATTCACGCATATAACCATAACCGCCATGAATTTGAATCGCCTGATTTGCCGCACGAAATGCCATTTCCGTTGCGTCCAATTTTGCGTATGCTGCCTCTTTGGAAAAGCTTCTATTCTGATCCTTTAACCAGGCTGCTTTATAAACCATATTACGAGCAAGCTCAATTTCCATCGCCATATCTGCTAATTTAAATTGGATCGCCTGAAAACTGGAAATGGATTTGCCAAATTGTTTACGATCCTTCGCGTACTGCAAGGAACGGTCTAAAGCCGCCTGACCAATACCGACAGCTAATGACGCAATAGAAATCCTTCCTCCATCTAATGTTTTTAAAAATTGCTGATGGCCTTGATGTTCTGTACCAAGTAAATTTTCTTTGGGAACACGGACATTATCCAAGATGACTTCTGCGGTATCTGACCCGCGCACGCCCATTTTGTCATAATCACTGCGGACAGTCAGCCCTTCAGCATCTGTCGGCACAATGATGGCAGATATTTTATTCTTGTTATTTGCATCCTTTTTCGTGACTGCCGTTACAATAATAAAATCTGCAAAACTGGCATTGGTAATAAAACATTTTTCTCCTTGAATAATATATTCGTCTCCGTCTAATTTAGCAGTAGTTTTTGTCCCCCCGGAATCAGACCCTGCATTCGGTTCTGTTAAACCAAAAGCTCCAAGAGAACGGCCTTCAGCAATTGGTTTTAAAAACCGCTGCTTTTGTTCTTCTGTTCCAAAATAATAAATCGGGCTGGCACCTAAAGAAACTGCAGCGGCATAACTTAAGCCCGTACTTCCGCATCGGCGGCCGATTTCCTCTACAGCGATGGCATAGGAAACGGTGTCACCACCCGAGCCTCCATAGCTTTCAGGAAATGGAATCCCTAATAAACCAAGCTCTCCCATGTCTTGAAAAATATCTTCCGGGAAAGCTGCATTAACATCAATATCGATTGCTCTTGGACGGATGTTTTTTTCAGCAAAGTCAGAAACCATCCGCTGAATCATCTTTTGTTCCTTGGTTAAATCAAAATCCATTCTCGTACCCCCTTTTGACGAATTGAACACGCTTACATTATCATTTTATCAAAAGCTGGGAATTAGGCAAAGGAAAAGATAAAAATCTTTTTCTTGAGCAGCTGCTCTGACTTCTTTATTCAACTAAAATACAAAAATCTCCCTAACAATGTTTTGGCATTGTCAGGGAGTTAATATCATTTTTTTACGATTCTTCATCATTATTTTCAAATGGTTTTTCATACACTGTTTCTTTATATACTTCCATCACTTCACCGGTCTGATCGGCATCAATCATAAACGATCCGTTGCCATAACGATCGGAGGCGGATAACTCCAGCGGATATACCTTCTGTGTATCGCCATTTTTCGTTTTATAGCAAATCATTTCCTGATTATTTACCATAAAGAATCCTTGGATCCGATGCGGTTTTTTCTTTAATTCCTTCAGCATAAGCAATCCGCGCTTCGCCCGGCTTGCTTTTTCAAAGGATTTTAGCTTCATGCGTTTGCTGGCTCCGCGCTGCGTAATGATAAATAAATCTTTTGGTGCTTCCAGATCAAATACTTGTCCATTGACAACAAAATCATCCTCTTTTAAAGAGATCGATTTTACTCCGGCTGCTCTCTGCCCGACAATGGACACTTCTGCTTCTTCATACCATAGACCATAGCCTTTGTTGGTTGCGATAAATATATCTTTCCCGCCATCTGTACGGCTTACATGAACCAGTTCATCATCATTTTTCAGATTTAACGCAATTAACGCCTTACCACGTCGCTGCGCTTCATAAAGCTGAAATTCGCTGCGTTTGACCATGCCATTTCGAGTAAAGAACATTAGAAAGCCGTCTTCTTCTTTAAAATCACGTACAGGTATGACCTTAATAAAATGTTCTTCTTTTTCCAGCGGAACAATATGCGAAATATGCTGTCCCATATCTTTCCAGCGTATATCCGGAAGCTCGTGAACAGAACAAATAATATATCTTCCTTTGTTCGTAAATAACATGATATTATCCGTTGTATTGATTTCCAGGAGACTTATCGGATGATCATCGTCCTTCAGCGGTAAATCCTCACTATTGGAAGCTGCATAGGACCTTAGGCTGGTTCGTTTGACATAACCGTCTCTGGTTACGGAAACTAACACATCCTCACTTGCCACGGTCACCTCAATATTAATTTTCAGTTCTTCCACTTTTTCCTCGATATGGGTGCGGCGGTCATCTGCAAATTTTTTCTTGATTTGTCTTAAATCATTTTTAATGGTTTGCAATAATTTCTTTTCGCTTTCCAAAATAGCAGACAGCTTCTCCATTTGTTTTCTTAATTCGCTAGCTTCTTCCTCAAGCTGAACAATATCCGTATTTGTCAGCCGATAAAGCTGCAAAGTAACAATTGCTTCCGCCTGTGGTTCGGTAAAACCGTATTTAGCCATAATCTGGTTTTTTGCATCCGCCTTATCTTTTGATGCGCGGATGGTGGCAATCAACTCATCTAAAATCGAAATTGCTTTGATTAAGCCTTCGACAATATGTGCTCTCTTTTTCGCCTTATTTAAATCAAATCGGGTTTGATTCGTTACAACCTCGCGCTGATGACTGACATACGCATCTAGAAGCTGCGGCAGGGATAAGAGTGTCGGCGTTTTATCTTTGATAGCAACCATATTGAAATGGTATGTGATCTGCAGGTCTGTGTTTTTATATAAAAAGTTTAAAATACCCTCACTATTTGCATCCTTCTTTAACTCAACAACAATACGGAGGCCTGTCCGGTCTGTTTCATCGCGTACTTCCGCAATGCCCTCGACCTTCCTGTCAATACGGAGCTCGTCCATTTTCTTCACCATTGCTGCTTTGTTCACCTCAAAAGGTACCTCTGTCACAACGATTTGTTCACGGTTCCCTTTTAACGTTTCAATGGCTGCCTTTCCGCGAACGACAACCTTTCCTTTGCCGGTTTCATATGCTTTTTTGATTCCTTCGACCCCTTGAATAATGCCGCCGGTCGGAAAATCAGGTCCTTTCAGCACACGCATTAAATCATCTACACTTGATCCCGGTTTATCGATTCGCATAATCACTGCATCGATTACTTCTCCTAAATTATGAGGAGGAATGTCGGTTGCATAGCCTGCGGAGATTCCTGTAGAACCATTTACTAAGAGATTCGGAAATTTCGCCGGTAAAACAACCGGCTCATCGGTTGTTTCATCAAAGTTAGGAATGTATTCAACTGTCTCTTTGTCAATATCCCGAAGAAGCTCTGACGCAATCGGAGATAATCTTGCTTCTGTATAACGCATTGCTGCAGGGGGATCTCCATCAATACTGCCGTTATTCCCGTGCATTTCTATCAGTCTGTTACGTACCTTCCAGTTTTGGCTTAAGCGGACCATTGCTTCGTATACAGAAGAATCTCCATGTGGATGGTAATTACCGATTACGGTTCCAACCGTTTTAGCAGCTTTTCTAAAATTCTTGTCATGCGTATTTCTCTCTACATGCATGGCATAAAGAATACGCCGCTGTACAGGCTTCAAGCCGTCTCTGGCATCAGGCAGCGCACGATCTTGAATGATATATTTACTGTATCTTCCGAAGCGATCTCCGATAACTTCTTCTAAGGGGAGATCTAAATATTTCTCTGTTTGATCCAAATGGAATCACTCCTTACAATCCGAACTAATCTTCCTTATGAATATTTTCATTTTCTAAAATGGTTGCATCTTCTTCCAAACCAAATTTAACATGACCTTCAATCCATTTACGGCGGGGTTCTACTTTATCCCCCATTAACGTTGTTACTCTCCGTTCTGCACGCGCTATATCATCAATGGATACACGAATAAGGGTACGTGATTCCGGGTTCATCGTTGTTTCCCACAATTGATCCGCATTCATCTCCCCGAGACCTTTATAACGTTGAATATCATAGCCATTTTTTAATTCCTTCACTGCTTTTTGGAGTTCATTTTCATCCCAGGCATAACGTGTTTTTTCTTGTTTTCCCTTTCCTTTTGATACTTTAAACAGCGGCGGGAGAGCAATAAACACTTTTCCCGACTCCACTAAAGAACGCATATATCGATAGAAAAAGGTTAACAACAGCACTTGAATGTGCGCTCCATCGGTATCTGCATCGGTCATAATAATAATTTTATCATATTGGACGTCTTCCAAATTAAAATCTCCGCCGACTCCGGCACCTATCGTATGGATAATCGTTGAAATTTCTTCATTTTTAAAGACATCCTCCAGCTTAGCTTTCTCCGTATTGATAACCTTTCCCCGGAGCGGAAGCACAGCTTGGAATTTACGGTCGCGCCCTTGCTTTGCTGAACCGCCGGCAGAGTCTCCCTCTACAAGATAAAGTTCATTCTTTTTTGGGTTCTTTGATTGTGCCGGGGTCAGCTTTCCGCTAAGCAACGTATCTTTTCGTTTTCGTTTCTTTCCGGTACGTGCTTCCTCACGTGCTTTTCTGGCAGCTTCCCGTGCTTCTTTTGCACGGATAGATTTTTTAATCAGCAAAGAAGAAATCTCTGCATTTTCCTCTAAAAAGTATGTCAGATGTTCAGATACTACGCCATCAACGGCCGAACGGGCTTCTGTTGTTCCCAGCTTGCCTTTTGTCTGCCCTTCAAATTGCAGCTTATTCTCCGGAACACGGACGGACACAATCGCAGTTAATCCTTCCCGGATATCTGTCCCTTCCAAGTTCTTATCTTTTTCTTTTAATAACCCTGCTCTTCTTGCATAATCATTTATGGTACGGGTAATTGCTGTTCTGGCTCCAAATTCATGTGTACCGCCGTCCCTGGTCCGCACATGGTTTACAAAGGAAAGCATATTTTCAGCAAAGCCGTCATTGAACTGAAAAGCAAATTCAACTTCAATTTCCGATTGCTCCCCTTCAAATGAAACAACTGGCTGAAGCACGTCCTTCTCCTCATTAAGCCACTCTACGAAAGATTTTAGGCCTTCAGGATATTCATAAACCTGCTGCTCTCCATTGTGTTCATCCTTCAGTTCAATTTTTAGCCCTTTTAATAAGAAGGCAGACTCCCGTAAACGCTCGGAAATTGTTTCAAAATTAAATACCGTTGTCGAGAAGATAGATGGATCCGGCTTAAAATGAATGCAGGAACCTTTCTTTCTGGAAGGTCCTTTATCCTCTAAGGTCGTTGCCGGATGTCCTCCATTTTCAAAACGCTGCTCATATTTATGACCGTCGCGGTAAGTGGTTACTGTCAGCCATTCCGATAAGGCATTAACAACAGAAGCACCTACCCCGTGCAATCCTCCGCTTGTTTTATAGCTTCCTTGCCCAAACTTTCCGCCTGCATGTAGCACCGTAAATATAACCTCAGTAGTTGGTTTTCCGGTTGCATGCATTCCGATCGGCATACCGCGGCCGCTATCTTCCACAGAAATACTGTCATCTTTATGTATGGTTACCGTAATTTGATTGCCATGACCAGCCAGCGCTTCGTCAACAGCATTATCAACAATTTCATAAACAAGATGATGCAGCCCGCGAATGTCTGTACTTCCAATATACATCCCTGGGCGTTTTCGTACAGCATCCAGTCCTTCCAGCACCTGAATGGAGCTATCAGAGTATTGATATTCTTTCTCCACGAATCATCTTCTCCTTTCAATACTACCTCTATATACATCATAGAACATTCGTTCTTATTAAGCAAACAGAAAATTATCCTGCTTGTAACACGAACACGATGTTCCTGTATTAGCGTTCCTCATAAATGTTTATCCTCGATACGAGTCAGCGATTCAATCAGGACTTACATGATTAAAAGTATAAGGAGCTTCGGAAAAGCAGCTTGCACTTTCAAGAGGCCCTTTTAAAAAATGCCATGCTTTCTAATAAAGTGAAACTTCATTACAATCTTCTAACAGAAAAACAATTTTTGTTGATAAAAATCTGCAGGTTAGAATTAGAGGCAGCTATACTTATATTACGCTTCTTTCAACCCTTGTTCTATCTATATAACATGAAGCATCCTTTCGAGGAAAGTTTATAAACGCTTATCGGTGATAAATAAAACCTTGTTTATACACTATAGAGCAAAATTTGTTTCTCCGTCTAGTCTAAACATGCTCATTCCACATAAAGGGCAAACGCACTATATCCATATTTACATCATTAATATCTTATGGGAAAAATCGCAGAAAAGCAAGATAATCATTTATTTGTATAGAACCACAGCCAATTGTTGAACCCGTTTTTTAGCAATGAGAATATACGTAAAAGTTCTCCGGCAGGACAAGTAACTGCACCAATGCGGGGCAATTTAATGCCGTTTTTTGCTGCAATAACCGTTGCATGATCTCTGTGATAAGCGCATAGTCAGCAGAAGATGCTTTTCACCCGGGCAAGCTGCCGGCTGCATCCGCTGAAACAAAAAGACCGAGCCAGGCTTATCATGCCTGGCTCAGTCTTTAATTGTTTATACACTATTTTAATAAAACTGCGTGTAACACCTTAATGCAAAGGTCCATAACGACTTCAAAATCATGCTCTTTTAAATAATTATAAGCTTCTTCGTTCACAATTCCCTGCTGCGCCCAGAACATCTTACAATTCGTCTGTACAGCATCTTTCGCGACATCAGGCAGATGCTCCGGACGGCGGAAAACATTGATAATATCGATTGGTTCGTCTACCTCTGCCAGGGAGCTGTAGGCTTTTTCTCCAAGAACCTCATCAATGGTTGGATTGACAGGAATAATTTTATATCCTTCCTCCTGCATTCTATGAGCTATTTGATACGAGGTTCTCTCTGGATTAGCAGATAAGCCTACAACCGCAATCGTCTTCGCATTCTCCAGGATTTCTTTTATTCTTTCTTTACTTGGGTTTTCAATGGACATGGTAATTCCTCCTTTAGTTTGTGTTTAGAATCTCTTTTTCCACTTATTCAATAAAACCATTTTCCATCAGGTAATCCCTGGCAACATCTTCTGCAGCTGCATCCTCATAATCCACTTGATAATTCATTTCCTGCATTTCTTCATCCGTAATTTGTCCGCTCAGCTGATTTAATATGTCCTCAATCTCTGGATATTCCTCTAACGTATCTGCTCGCATTAACGGTGCACCCTGATACGGCGGAAATAGATTTTCAGAATCTCCCAAGGATACCAGCCCTAATTCTACCATATAGCTGTCTGTTCCATAGGCATCAATCACATCTACCTCACCGCCCGAAATGGCTCCCTGACGAAGGCCTGGATCCATTGTGTTTACCTCGTTGAAGTCCAGGTTATATACTTCCTGCATCCCGACATAGCCATCATAGCGGTCATTAAACTCGGATGTAAATCCGGCTGTTACCTGGTTTTCAATCGACTTCAAATCAGAGATATCCTCCAGATTGTTTTCTTCCGCAAATTCTTCTGTAACTGCTACTGTATACGTATTATTAAACAACATTGGCTCTAAAAGCTCCAAATTATATGCTTCTTTTATACCGTCTCTGGCCTGTGCATATACTTCCTCTGCTTCATTGGATTCCGCCTGTTCATCAAGCAGCGAAACGATAACCGTCCCTGTGAATTCCGGATAAATGTCAATGCTGCCCTGCTGGAGTGCGTTAAATACCATATCTGTTTTTCCAAGATTCGGTTCTATATCAACAGTGATATCACTTTCTTCCTCAATTAAAATTTTATAGAGATTCATAATAATTTCTGGTTCAGCTCCTAATTTCCCGGCTATCACAATTTCTCCCTTTTGGCTGCTTGGAATCATCAAGGGAATGGCGATGACAAGTACAACAATAACAAGCATCGCAATAAATGCCTGAATACCATATTTTTTAGACAGCTTTTCAAATAAACGCAGAATAAAATCAAGCATAACAGCTAATAAAGCGGCCGGTATCGCACCTAATAATACAAGCGGAATATCGCCGCCCCGGTCCAGACCGAGTAAAATGATATCTCCGAGTCCGCCAGCACCGATTAAAGCTGCGATAGTTGTAGTACCAACGATAAGAACCATGGAGGTGCGAATACCAGCCATAATAACCGGCATCGCAATTGGCAGATCTACTCGCATTAATTGCTTTTTTGTATTCATCCCCATGCCTCTGGCAGCTTCCCGTAAGGCAGGATCTACACCGTCTATCCCTGTGTATGTATTTCTTAGGATTGGCAGCAGCCCATAAAGGACTAGGGCAACGATAGCCGGCTGGATACCGATTCCTAAAAACGGGATCAAAAAAGCCAATACAGCAAGACTCGGAATTGTCTGTAGAACTGCGGATGTGCCAATGATAGGCTCGGCAATGCGTGGATATCTGGTCAGTATAATGCCGATTGGCACAGCGATTAAAATCGCAATTCCAAGTGATATCAAAGAAATTTGCAAATGCTCCCAAATCGCCTGAAGAAGCATATCCTGCCGATTCTGGAACACGTTTATAAATTCCTTCATAAAACGCTCGCCCCTTCCTTCTCCTGTTGATAGAAGTATTGAAGCAATTCATCTCTTGTAACAATTCCGATGGTTTTCTGATTGTCATCGACTACCGGAAAATCAATCTGATTTACTGATTGAATTATTGCGTATGCATCCTCTATTGTACTCGTTGCAGGAATTGTCATGACATTTTCCGGCTCCCGGTCATGAGCAGCTGGTACATTATTTTTCATAACTTTCTGAACAGATGTCAGCCAGGCTGATTTTCGATTTCCAATGAATTCCTCCACAAAATTATTTTTAGGGTGTTTCATTAATTGTTCAGGCGAACCGCATTGAACCACACTCCCTTCTTTCATTAAACAGATCCGGTCGCTCATTTTCAATGCCTCGTCCATATCATGGGTAACAAATACAATCGTTTTCTTGATGTCTTTTTGTAATTTATCGATATCCATTTGTAATTGCTCCCGGCTGATTGGATCGAGTGCGCTGAATGGTTCATCCATCAATACGATATCAGGGTCTGCAGCTAATGCCCGGATAACACCGATACGCTGCTGCTGTCCTCCCGAAAGCTCGCTTGGATATCTTTTTTTAAAAATTGATGGATCGAGCCCCACCATATCCAGTAATTCATCTGTTCGTTTCTCTTTTTCTCCTTTTTTCCATTTCAGGAGTTCTGGAACAACTTGTATATTCTCCTGAACAGTCATATGAGGAAATAAAGCAATCTGCTGCAGAACATATCCAATATTCCATCGTAATGCGTCAATGGAATAATCACTTACCGGTTTCTCGTTTATGTATATTGTTCCTGCAGAGGGATCAATCAGACGGTTGATCATTTTCATTGTTGTTGTCTTACCGCAGCCGCTGGGACCGATAAGTGTCATAAATTCCCCTTTTTCGACCGTCAGATTAAACTGGTCGACAGCGGTTGTCCCATCAGGGTATGTTTTTGTAATATCTTTAAATGTAATCATAAGAATAACCTCCTTCATAAAAAGATTCCCGCTTGTGACTATTTAAAAACCTGCTGCTGTATTATTTTTCACTTTAAATCAAGGATAAGGAAAACAATAAATTAGTAAATGGAAAGCTTTGCTGTGTTTTTCTTAAAAATTTTTGTACTTAAACAGATTGGTTCATGCTAAAATAGCCATAGGAACATAGAATAAGAATTTGAAAAAGAGAGTTGGGAACGTATGGATTATATTATTTTCGGGATTATCGCATATCTCTTAGGATCTATTCCATTTGCCTTAATTATCGGCAAGCTTGGTTATAAAATAGATATTCGTGAGCATGGAAGCGGCAACCTTGGAGCCACCAATGCCTTCCGTGTACTTGGAATAAAAGCTGGAAGCATCGTTATCTTAGGCGACATTTTAAAAGGAACGGCTGCTGCTGTATTACCTCAATTATTTCATGCGGATGCCTATCCGTTGATTATAGGTATTATCGCTGTATTAGGTCATACTTATCCGATTTTTGCTAAATTTAAAGGCGGAAAGGCTGTTGCAACATCAGGAGGGATGATACTAGGGATTAATCCTATCCTATTTATTATTATGATTGCAACATTTTTACTGTCATTATATTTATCTAAATATGTTTCCCTTTCCTCTATGATTACGGGAGTTGTGGCCTTTTTCGCGTCGCTGTTTTTCCAAAATACCGGGTTGACTGTCGTTATCCTGATATTAACTGCTTTTGTAGCGTATCGGCATTGGGCCAATATTAAACGGATAATAAACGGAACAGAACCTAAAATAACCTGGATGTAGAAAGCCGATAAATTGAATATTTAAGCCGAATTCAGTATACTAGTGGCTATAATTAAAGATTGTTTGAACATCCTTGAGCTTCTAGTCTAAGTTTTCAGATGTTTATCAGGAAAGGACGTTTTTATGCATCAATTAAACACGATTCCATTAAAAAAACTTCCTTCAAAGGAAGAAAGACATAAATTATTCGGTTCTGTTCCTCCTGGTGAGAAGAAAAAACCGACTGAAAAAAACGAAATGGCTGACCTGCAAAATGTAAAACGTGATTTTCTTTTTGATTTGGATGTTGTCGGTGTTTCTAATGTAAAATACCCTGTCCGTGTCCTAAGCGGACAAGCTCCATTTGAACAAACCACCGTCGGCACGTTCACCTTTTCATCCAGCATCCCTGCGAATAGCAAAGGGACGAATATGAGCCGTTTTATGGAGCTGTTAGAGCAATATCATCAAGGCGGATTTACCGTTTCTATTGATGAATTAAAACAGTTCGCAAAGGATCTGGCCGTGAAATTGGAACAAACAGATGCAACGGTTTCTGTCAGCTTCCCGTGGTTCTATGAGCGGAAAGCACCCCAAACCTATGCTGCTGGTTTAAACCATGCAGAAGCATCTGTTTCCGTACGTTACTCCAAATACGAGGATTATCAAATCACTGTTTCTCTAAACGTACAAATAACAACATTATGCCCATGCTCCAAAGAAATCAGTGAATACAGCGCTCATAACCAACGTGGTAATGTAACCGTGGAAACTGAGCTGGAGCCAAGTTTTTCTAATACAGACGGGGATTGGAAAGGCATTTTATTAGAAGCTGCAGAAAGTAATGCAAGCGCCAGACTTCACCCTATCCTGAAAAGACCGGATGAAAAAATGGTGACAGAAGCAGCTTATGAAAATCCCCGATTTGTAGAGGATATGGTTCGTTTAATTGCTGCCGATCTTTACGAGCTGCCGGCAGTGATGAAGTTCCATGTAGCATGCCGTAATGAAGAATCGATCCATATGCATGATGCAATTGCTTCTGTTACCTATGATAAACGCAACAGACAAGGGTAACGACAAATGAAATATATTTTTATTGGATTGATTCGCTTTTACCAGCTTGCCATCAGTCCTTTTACACCAGCAACCTGCCGTTTCTATCCAACCTGTTCAGTTTATGCATTAGAAGCATTTCAGCGTTTTGGATTTTTTAAAGGTGGAATATTAACTATAAAGCGAATAAGTAAATGTCATCCATTTCACCCAGGCGGCGTAGATTACGTTCCGGAAAAAAAGGGAGAAGACAAAACAGCAGGAAAAGGGAGAGATATAATGGAAATCACCGTATCAGAACAAGCAGCAAAATGGTATAAAGAAGAATTAGATTTACAAAACGAAAAGAATATACGATTCTTCCCAAGATATGGCGGTGTCGGCGGCAGAATTGCCGGTTTTTCCCTCGGTATTAAAGCAGAAGCACCCGAAAATGAATCTGCTTCTACATTGGTAGAAGGCATTCATTTCTTTATCGAAGAATCAGATGATTGGTATTTTGAAGGTGCAGACTTATCTGTTTCTTATGACGAGACACAAAAAGAACCAAAAATTGAATATCCTGAGAACAACTGATTGTAAAAATGATATGCTAAAAACGCAGGCGAAGACATATGTCCGCCTGCGTTTTTTAATTATCTCAACTTTCGCACCTAAGAATAAGCAAATATATCTTGCTATTCCAGGATAAGCATGTTCTCCATTACCATACTTGCATTTTGGTTAAATATCCGGCTTTTTTGGAATTGGTGATGGTGCATAGCTCCGCTCCGGCCAACCACTCCGCTTTCCGACGTACAAAAGTTTTCGATGGGACGAGTAATCGCCGGCCCAGGACGTCGGAAAGCAAAACGGTCCGCCGCAGCGGTGATATACACTTCACCTTCTATTCTTTATCAAGAGTGTTAGCGAAGGAACAATCAACTTCTGTTTCTATGGAAATGAAGTTATTATTTAATGTGCGAAAGTTGAATAATTATTTAAACCGCTCTAATTGTTCCAGCCGGTTTTCTGATTTTAAAATTTTCCACTGGTATTCCCCGAATAAATCAAAATGGGGATATTTGGGCTTTAAATCAATCCAGGATTCATCCAACTGATATTTTCTTCCCCATGCTTTCAGCTTTTCCAAATCACTGCAACCCACTTTGGTTACTGTATTACAGCCTGGAAAACGGTCATCCAGCCAATAATGAGTAATAAAATCAATCTCTCCGGCACGGACATTCCGCTTCCACTCGTTTAACTCTTCTCTTTTTAATCCAAAAGCCATTCCTATTCCTCTTTCTTTAGAAAACTTGGTTGTCACCAAGCCTTTAGGTGACAACCTTAGTTACACTTATGCAGTAAGAAAGTTTATACTTTCTTAACTGCCAAGCTGGTTTTGATATGCGGCATGCCAATCAGGAAATTTTCTTCGAATAGACAGCGGCCGAAACGTATTTTTATCAACAATCGTATGGGTCGTCGTACCAGTGACAGCTAAATCTCCAGACCCATTCAAAATTTCATAACGGTAAACCGTACGCAAGCCGTCATATGCATCAAGCCACGTTCTTACAATAGGTTTTTCACCATAGCGAACTGCGTTTTTATATGAAATCTGGGCATCAATCACTGGCGAAACCACATTTTGCTGTTCCATTCCTTGATGGTAATTAAGCCCCAAGGCTTCTACAAACTTTGTACGCCCGATTTCAAACCAAACAAGATAGTTTGCATGGTAGACGACACCCATCTGATCGGTTTCTTGGTATCTTACTTCTATTGGTGTTTCTGTAACTAACAAACTTTCTTCCTCCTTGCTTCTCTCTCAATCAATCCATTCCTTGAACCATTTCTTCCATAAATTCATAGTCCATCGGTCCGATTCTTCTAGGCTGTTGTATGTTTCCGTCCGTGCCTATAAAATATGTCGTCGGTGCGGCATAGACAACATACGGCTCCGATAACGTATCCTCTCTATCTAAAGGAACCGTAAAGGTATGCTCATGCTCATCGATAAAATCGCCAACATCCGAAAGCTGATTCTCATGCTTCGTCATATTGACAGCAACAACTTCAACTTCATCCTGATAATCCTCATAAAATTCCTGTATTTCAGGCATTTCTTCAATACAAGGCGGGCACCAGGAATACCAGAAGTTTAAAATCACTTTCTTTCCTTGCAAATCAGAAAGTTTGAAAGTCTCTCCTTCTAATGTCTCCAGTTCAAAATCTGGAGCTGGCTCACCAGGCTCTACTCCGGCACTTTCCGCAGGTGCAATCGCAGCTCCCTGACTGGAAGATCCATCGTCTACAAGCACTGCTTCCTCTTCTTCAGCAGCATTGTCCGCAGCTCTGTTCTGAAGCACATTCGCGATAACAATTCCAACAAGCACTAATAATAAAACAAGCGAAAATATCCGTTTATACAATTTGTATCTCCCACCATCCACATTGTTTTCCTACTTCTATCGTAAAGAGAAACTTCACTTTTGTAAAGAATACAGACCTCAATAGGAATGCATAGAAAAAGAGCCTTGCTCTATAAAAAGCAAAGACCCTTTTTCTCTTACAAAGCAGCTGACTGCTTATGCTTTTACTTTTTCACGCAATACCATACGAAGGATACCGCCATGACGATAGTAATCAATTTCTACATCACTGTCGAAACGGGCAACTGCTTTAAATGAAGTTACTTTTCCGTCTTCATCTGTTGCAGTTACATTCACTAAATCGCCTGGTTTAACAGACTCATCTACTTCTACAGCAAATGTTTCTTTACCAGTTAATCCTAAGCTTTCCGCGCTGTCACCTTTTTCAAATTGAAGCGGCAATACGCCCATCATAACAAGGTTAGAACGGTGAATACGCTCGAAGCTTTCAGCAATTACTGTTTTAATTCCTAAAAGGTTGGTACCTTTGGCAGCCCAGTCACGGGATGATCCCATTCCGTAATCTTTTCCGCCGATAACGACAAGACCTGTTCCATCCTGCTGATATTTCATTGCAGCATCATAGATTGCCATGACTTCGCCAGTTGGCCAGTAAGTTGTATAACCGCCCTCTGTACCAGGAGCCAGCAAGTTACGGATACGAATGTTAGCAAATGTACCGCGCATCATGATTTCATGGTTACCGCGGCGAGAACCGTAAGAGTTAAAGTTTCTTGGTGAAACTCCTTTCTCTTGCAAGAATTTACCTGCCGGCATATCTTTTGCGATAGCACCTGCTGGTGAAATATGGTCTGTTGTTACAGAATCGCCAAACAATCCGATAGCACGTAATCCGCTTAGCGGTTCAACTGTTCCAGCTTCCGGAGTCAATCCTTCAAAGAATGGAGGGTTTTGGATGTAAGTAGAATCCTCATCCCATTCAAATAAAGGCTCATCTGTCGTGTCGATTTCATTCCACTTCTCGTTAGATTGGAATACATTTTCATACTCTTTGCGGAAAATTTCAGGTGTAACTACTTTTTCCACTTCTTCTTTAATTTCAGTAAGTGATGGCCAGATATCATTCATGTAAACATCGTTACCATCTTTATCTTTACCAATCGCTTCTTTTACAAGGTCGATATCTGTTGTTCCAGCAAGCGCATATGCTACAACAAGCGGTGGAGATGCAAGGTAGTTTGCTTTTACCAGCGGATGGATACGACCTTCAAAGTTACGGTTACCAGATAATACGGAAGATGCAATTAAATCATTTGCTGCAATCGCTTCTTCAATCTCTTCACGTAAAGGACCGGAATTACCGATACATGTTGTACATCCATAACCTACAAGGTTAAAGCCCAGTTTATCTAAATATGTTTGTAAACCGGCGTCCTCTAAGTAGCGAGTTACCACTTTTGATCCTGGTGCTAAGGAAGTTTTTACGTATTCAGGAACTTCCAGGCCTTTTTCGACAGCTTTTTTAGCAACCAGACCTGCACCTAACATAACATATGGGTTAGATGTGTTTGTACAAGATGTAATTGCTGCAATAGCAAGGCTTCCTGTCTTCATAACAGAAGTTTTTCCATTTGGATGGTTGATTTCAACTTCTTTATCAAATTCAGATTTATCTAATCCGAATCCTTGGTTACCTTCTTTTGCAGTAATTGCTTTATTAAATTCTTTCTTCATGTCAGAAAGCGCGATTAAATCTTGCGGACGTTTTGGTCCGGAAAGGTTCGGCTCTAATTCGGACAAATTGATTTCAATTACTTTTGTATATTCCGGATCAGTACCATCTGCGTCATACCATAAATCATTTTCTTTACAGTATTTTTCAACAACGCTGATTAATTCATCACTGCGTCCAGTCAGCTTCATGTAATCAAGTGTTTCCTGATCAACCGGGAAGAATCCGCAAGTAGCGCCATATTCTGGAGCCATATTTGAAATTGTAGCACGGTCAGCCAATGGCATATCCTTTAGTCCTGGACCAAAGTACTCTACAAATTTGCCAACTACACTTTGTTCACGCAGCACCTGCGTTACCTTTAACGCCAGGTCTGTCGCTGTTGTTCCGTTCGGGAAGGAACCAGTAAATTTGACCCCGATGACTTCCGGTGCAGGGAAATAAGAAGGCTGTCCTAACATGCCTGCTTCTGCTTCGATTCCGCCAACACCCCAGCCAAGGATACCCAGACCGTTAATCATTGTTGTATGGGAATCAGTACCTACAAGTGTATCAGGGAACGTTTCATAAGTTCCATCTTCATTTTCTCGCGCATGTACAACGTCAGCCAGATACTCCAGGTTAACCTGGTGAACGATACCAGTTGCCGGTGGAACTGCACGGTAGTTATTAAACGCTTTTTGTGCCCAGTTCAAGAACTGATAACGCTCTGCATTACGTTCGAATTCCAATTCCATATTTGCACGCAGCGCATCTGGAGTACCATATTGGTCAACCTGTACAGAGTGGTCAATAACCAGATCCACTGGAACTTCCGGATTGATTTTATCCGGCTCTCCTCCAAGATCAACCGTTGCTTTACGGAGGGACGCAAGGTCAACGACTGCAGGTACCCCTGTAAAATCTTGAAGAATAACACGGGAAGGCTTGAATGGAACATCTGCTCCAGTTGCTTTATCCGTTCCCCAATGTGCTAATGATTCAACATGTTCATTTTTGATTTGATGGCCGTCTTGTTGCCTTAATAATGATTCTAAAAGAACACGGACAGAAAAAGGCAAACGATCTACTTTACCTAGCCCCGCTTCTTCCAGCGTCTTTAAACGATAATAATTGTACGTCTTACCGTTTAATTCGAACTGCTTTTTTGCATTGTACGCATTTGTGTTCGACATATTGTGTTACCCCTTTCATTTCCTCTCCTTCTCGCAAATAAATGAGAAGGTATTACTTTTTTTAATCCATACTGCTATTCAACTAAATAGAGCCTTCAATATATATAATATAGGAATCTAGCAAATAAAACAAATAATTATTGTTAAATAGTAGATAGTAAAAAGTTATGCCAAGAGATAAATATTACTTATATAATTACTGAATTATTAATAGTGAAAATAATAGCTGCCTGCAAAAAAGATAGAAATTCTGCGAAATTACAATTATTCTTTCTGATAAAACGCATTAATCAGCTTTTGAAAAAATAATTTCAAATGTGCTTCCTTTATGTTCATTATTATACATATGAAAATCTGCATCATGATTATGGAGGATTTTCTTGGTAATCAGCAACCCTAGCCCTGTACCCGATGTCTTTGTCGTAAAAAATGGCTCTCCAAGCCGATGTAAAATATCCTCAGATAATCCGCAGCCTTCGTCAATAACAGATATAATTATTTTTTGATCTGCTTCTTTTGCTTCTACAATTATTTTTCCAGGCTGCTCCATAGCTTCAATTGCATTTTTAATCAGGTTAATTAAAACTTGTTTAATCTGGGAACGATCACAAAGAACGGATGCATTTGTACTGCTTTGCAGCTGAATTTGAATATCCTTTTGATTTGCCTGGGACTGTAATAATAATTCCACGTCCTGCATCATTTTTGTAACACTTTCTTTAGAACGGTTATCTGTTAAGGGCTTTGAAATAAATAACAATTCCGATGTGATTGACTCAATTTTCTCCACTTCTTCAATCATCACATGAAAGTATTCTTCTTTATGCTGTGCACCAGCCTGAAGCAATTGCAGGAATCCTTTTAATGATGTCAGCGGGTTGCGTATTTCATGAACTAAACTTGCTGCAAGCTGTCCAGCTACATTCATCTTCTCTGAACGTATCATGATATCATCCAGCCTCATATCTTTTGTTTTTCTTTCTAAATAAAGTAAAAACTTTTTTTCGACATCAATATCCTGAAAAACATCATTTAACTCACATGAGAAAGATAAATTCTCCCCTTCTTTGGTCGGAATATCTATTAAAAGCTTTTTATGCTTTATTTCGTTGCCAACAAGTGCTTGTGAAATGATTTTTGAATCTATTTTAACCGGGATATCGCCCAGCTTTTTCCCGACTGCTTCTTTTGGCTCATAGCCAAGAATCTCATATACGGAATCACTTATATATTCTATTTCACTATCTGTATTAATCACGATCACTATTCCTTCTGTTTTTTTACTCAGCCAAGAAATAATGGCCGCTGAAAGCGTTGCATCGGGGTGTAAATTATGACGACTTTCAGAACTTTGCAAGTCATTGGGGTTCTTATTTTTGTGGTTTTTATCCATACCCATGCTCCTTTCAGAAGTTATTAAAAAGTATAATTTCATTCCATTGGGATTTTGCTGCGTTCCCAACGGAATAAAACGCTAGATTACTCACTCATAAAAAACGATTTTCATTGAACCAATCGAGTTTATACCGGCAATTAGTCCCTAATTACCCTTTCTACATATTTTTTCGTTTTTTGAAGCGAGTGGTTTACTGCCAGTTTAACTGCGATAAATAATATGTATGATTATGACGAAACAATTATGATTACTTGTGTATATTTCTTAATAACTTTATAATGTACAAGTGAGGAATAATAACAAAGGTTAAATTAATGTTACTACAATTTTCTAAAAAAATAAATTGATAGTTGATAATAAATTAGCAATATTCGTAATTTTTTTATGTAAAATTAAGGTGAGGTGTACGATGATATCACTGTTTATTATCCTGTGGGGATGTTTATTAATTGGTCTGATGGCAATCGGTGGGTATTTTATGTTTCGAAAGTTTTTAAAGCGGCTCCCTAAAGAGGATGGGCGTTCCATTATGGATTGGGAGGAATATTATTTCGAAAAAACATTACATAAATGGTCTCAAGCAGAAAAAGATTTCCTGGAAGAGCTGGTTTCTCCTGTTCCCGAACTATTCAGAGATGTCGCCAGACAAAGAATCGCCAGTAAAATTGGAGAGCTTTCTATTCAAAAGGACGAGGAAAGCATTACACGCTCTACATTGATTGAAGGGTATATTTTAGCAACCCCCAAAAGAGACCATAAATTTCTGCGAAAAAAGCTAAAAGAAAAAAATATCGATATCGCACCCTACGAGCCTTTCTTCCAACAATCCAAAGAGGATTATCAGGAAAATTGGGAAGAAAAATACAAGCAGAAAAAATCTTAGTTTAGCGAAAAAGAAGCAAAGTGCAGAAATTTACGCACTTTGCTTCTTTGTTAATTGTACATATTGATAAAGCATTGCTATTCTCCAGGTACCAATCATCCCAAACGCCAGCAAAAAGAACATTCCTGAAGTTTCGCCAACTGAGATGCTTGTACCAATAATCAGTTTTATTATAATTCGGATAACTAATAATCCAATTAAAATAACCGGAAACATTTTTGACGGCTTAACATATATTTCTCCGTCCGAGAATTCTAATTTTGATGTTTTAATTAAAAAGATAGAAAATATTATTCCGACAGTCAGTGCTTCTGCGACTTGAAGCCAGCTTATCTGAAACATGGGGAACAAGAACATCAGTGCTCCCGTACTCATAAAAAATGGCGGTAATATAATCTTTTTTACAGATGCCGGCTTTCTAGAAGCGCGCATACGTACAAATATCATCACAATCGCCATAAATGCAAAGACAGCAGTAGTTGCAATTGCTAAATACATACATAACAACTCTTTTCTTTATACGCTGAAAAAATATCGGCCAAAACGATTTAGGCCGATACTTTTCATCGTTCCATAAAAATAATGTCGTAACCCTGATCTTAAATCATATTATTTCATTTTAAAATCCGGTAAATCCAAATAGATTAGCTAAAAATGCAGTAACCTTCGTCATCCAGTCAAAGAATAATGCGATTCCCATTAAAACCATTACCCAGCCGCCAATTTTCACCATTTTTTTACTGTGTTTCCGAAACCATTTCAATTTACCAATAAAGAAAGCAAGTAATAAGAAAGGAATGGAAAAACCTAAAATATAGCTAATCATCATAACAAGTCCAAGATTAGGATTAGTTGCAGCTAATGAGAATACCACCATTAAAATTGGTCCGGTACATGGTGTCCAGCCTAAAGAAAACGCCATTCCAATAAGGAAAGAACCAAAAAACCCTGCTGGACGATTTTTAAAATGAATTTTACGATCCTTCATAAGAAACTCGAAATTCAATACACCCACAATAACCAAGCCAAAAAAGATAATTAAAATTGCGCCAACCTGTCTGATGGTATCTTGATAGGTCATTAAAAACTCGGATACATATGTCGTCGTAAATCCAATCATTACAAAAATACTTGAAAAACCAATTAAAAAACAGACCGTATGTAATATTGCTTTTCGATCAAGCCGTTTATTATCCTGATTTATTTCATCCATGCTCATCCCGGTAATATAAGAAAGAAACACCGGATACAGCGGAAGAACACAAGGCGAAATAAATGAAAGAAACCCAGCTGCAAAAGCCAAGAAAACATTAATTTCTTCCATATGAAGCCCCCCTTACTCAATCATTTCTATTCTAACAGAGAAATTAAAAAATAAAAGTCAAATTTATGACAATATCTATACATTTTTATGAAAGGGGCTTTCAAATAATGCAGATATTTCTCCTCGCTTCAATCAAGGAACACCGGCTTCAGCATTCTGGTGAATTCCTTCGTGACGAGTAATTGCAGCAATGCTGTCAGGTTAGTACGACCGCTACGACGGGTTATGGTGAGGCGCGTAACCGTCCCCTGGAAAAACACTACACTAGATAGTTTTATTGCTATCTGAGATAAATTGAGAAAATGCATGAACCTGACAACATCGGTAAGCGCTGTCCATCATAAAGCCGGAATCCCTTTATAAGCATCCAGATTGTGCGTAGCTCTACTCCGGACAACCACTCCGCTTTCCGACGTACAAATGTTTTCGATGGGACGAGTAATCGCCGGCCCAGGACGTCGGAAAGCAAAACGGTCCATCGCTTTACACTTCACCTTCTACTCTTTGTCAGGAACGTTATCGAAGGAATAATCAACCCCATTTTCTATGGAAATAAAGTTCCTTTTCAATGTGCAAAAGCTGAGTAAAAATAAACTGAATGGATTAAATATACTCTCGTACATCATAAATTTTTCCGTTTTTAACATTTTCGTCATCCATTAAGATGTCGATTAAAACGCCTCCAATGATGTCTGCTCCCCTTAACAGATTATTCTCTTTTAGAGCGCGGAAGCTGTCTACGTCCTTAAACGCTTCCTGTGAACTGGAACGGATTGTCTCTTGCATTTCTGTATCCATTACACCCGGGCTAAATGCAATAACAGCATGCTCTGTTCCTTCCTGTTCTATTGCTGCCACTTGCGTATACATATTTATACTGGCTTTTGTAGAGCAATATACGCTCCATCCATACTTCGGTTTTTCTGCTGCTCCTGAAGTTATCATCGCTGCCAGAAGCTGGACATGATGTTCCGAAGCTTTTTTTAAGAAATGATTCGTTAAAGCCATTGGTGCAACTGTATTGATTTGAACCTGTTTCATCAAATCATCCATCTCGATATTTTCGGCACGGTCAATTGGATCAACTAAGCCCGCATTATTAATTAAGTATACTTTAGATAACGTTTCGTGAAACAGCATTTCATCCACGCTTTTGCATGCTTTTTGTAGAGAGGCCTGCTCAGATAAATCACATGCTATGAAATGATAAGTCGCATTATTTTGTTTCGCATAGTCATATAACTTGGTATTATCCGTCCTCGAAATTCCTATCACATTTATTCCAGACTCCAAGAATAGCTTAGCAACGGATGCTCCCAGCCCTTTGGAAGCACCTGTAATGATTGCAGTCTCCATAAATTCTGCTCCTCTCTATTTCTATTTATTATTCTATTCCCCATTTTTCTATATTTTGCACATGAAATTTTTGTTGTTTTGCCTTATAAAATTAGAAGCAGAAATCCTCTCTAAAATAATAAAGATCCCTCTCAACAAGGTCTTACGCATTGAAAGCAGATCTTTTTTACATCCTTCTATTAATTATTTCATTTTCAAGTTAAAGTTCATTCCAATAATAAGCTAATGTTTCCATCCCTTTTTGAAAGCTGTCTACCGGAAAGCTTTCATTTGGAGAATGTAATCTGTCTTCTGGCGTACCAAAACCTAACAGAACAATTGGATATTGATAAGCTGCCTCCAACCATTCAACAACCGGAATGGATCCTCCCATCCTCAGGAAAACCGTTTCTTTTCCAAAAGCCTTGCTGTAACTTTTGGCAGCCTTTTTTATCAAAGGGTGATCTGGCTCTACTTTATAAGCTTTCGCAGAGAGCTTTTCTTTTTCAACATGAACATGTACACCCGACGGTGCAAACTTTTGAACATGATTCACTAATTTTTCTTGAATATCCTGCGGGTCCTGGCCGGGAACCAAACGGCACGTAATTTTAGCAGTTGCTGTAGATGGAATAATTGTTTTTGTCCCATCTCCCTGGTAACCGCCAAATAATCCATTCACTTCCAATGTCGGCCTGCCCATCGTATGTTCTTTTGCTGTATATCCTTTTTCCGATACAGTTTCCGGAATATTTGTTGCTTTTACAAAATCTTCTCCTGGCGCTTTTTCCATCAGTTCTCTCTCTGCTGATGTTAAGTCCTCGACGTCATCATAAAATCCGTCTATTGTAATAACTTCCTTCTCGTCCTTCATCGATGCCAGCAAATGACTCATTGCCATTAATGGGTTTCGGACTGCACCACCGTACATTCCAGAGTGAAGATCATGATCTGGACCGGTTAATGTAATTTCAATTCCTGTAAATCCTTTCAATCCATATAAAATCGTCGGCTGGTTTTTCTCTGCCATCCCGGAATCCGAAATTACGGCAAAGTCAGCTTGGAATTGTTCTTTTTTATCCTGAAGGAGCTCGTAAAGATTTTCACTGCCTATCTCTTCTTCTCCTTCAATACAAACTTTTACATTCATCGGCAATTTTCCTTCTGTTTTTAAGAAAGCTTCAAAAACAGCAAGATGCATAAAAGTTTGTCCTTTATCATCACTTGATCCACGGGCGTAGATTCTTCCATCGCGTACTTCTGCCTGGAAGGGTTCACTGTCCCATAAATCAATCGGATCCACCGGCTGTACATCATAATGACCATAAAGCAAAACAGTCGGTGCTTCTGGTCCTGCTTCTGTATATTCTGCAAAAACGAGCGGATGACCTTTTGTTTCCATTTTCTCTACATTTTCAAATCCCAACTCATTTAAGTATCCTGTTAAAAAGTCAGCCGCACGCTGTACATCTTCTTTATGCGCCGGGTCCGTGCTGACACTTGGAATTGCTAAAAAATCATACAGCTTTTGTAATAAAGCTTCCTGATTTTCTTTCAGATAAGCAATTGCTTGTTCACTCATTACTTTTATTCCTCCTTCAGCATTTAAATATTAGCCTTTTCACTGTGTCAAAAAGCTTTCCACTAAACACGATATCTATTCCAAGCACGCAAAATTCAGCAGTCGCATAACAAATATCACCTGTTAGGCAACTGCCTTTTTTTTCTTAAAATACTTCATGCCAAGCATCTTTATGCTTCAGCATTTCTTCTGCTATTTCCTTTGCACCTTCTAAGCTGTGGTTAGCTGCCCAGCCGCACTGTACTTCATTACATGCCGGAACTTCTGTTGCTTCTAAAACATCCTTTAGTGTTTTTTCCAGCATATCAAGAACTTCATCGTAATTATCATGATTTATTAAAGAAAGATAAAAACCGGTCTGGCATCCCATCGGACCGATATCTAATACGGCATCTGAATGATTACGAATATTTTCAGCCATTAAATGCTCTATGGAATGTAATCCGTCCATTTCCATATGTGCTTTGTTCGGCTGGGTAAAACGGATATCATATTTATGGACTTTGTCTCCGTGTGCTCCTTCTGTTATACCTACAAGCCGTACATAAGGAGCTTTTACTTTTGTATGATCTAAATTAAAACTCTCCACATTCATTTTTTGGGTCATATTGTCCTTCATCCCTTCTCTATTCTATCCTTTAGCAGGAACTGTATCTTTTTCCATCATACATGAAAAAAACGTGTAAGAAAAGTGGAGAGCGCTGATGTATACCAGCTGATATATCCTTCTATGTCAGATTCCGATTAAAAAAATCCAATCCCGCAGTTTTATATAGCTAACGGAATTGGATTTGTAACATGTTATACGGTTGAAAAAACGCGAATCATAAAATGCTTGATATTATTTTGCGTCTGGGAAAACGCGGTCAATCATGCCGCCAATTTGATCAAAGAAGCCTTCAACTGGATTTCCATTGTCCATATCGTTGACATATCTGTCAGCTAAATCCAAGAAATCCGGATTGGATGTTACATATACGTTATCAATGGATGAGTCAACAGAACGTACAATATCTGCAATTCGTTCTTTTACATCATCTGTAATCTCCATACTGCCTTCATTATTTTCTTGGTTATTCCTGTTTCCTTCATTATCTATATCCAAGTTGGCTCCTACATAAGCGTTGTTTCTAGTTGTTAATACATAAGCATGATCAATTTCGTCCATTTCATCCGTTATTTTCTCAGCTGCCTCTTTGGACACATTATATTCTGCGTCTGTATTACGGTCAGAAACTCTGTCTATCGTATGGTCACGATTACGGTCTCTTGCATTATCATCGATATGCTGACCTTGATATCGAGTCGGCTCCACATTTCCATCCGAGTTATTCGGATTGGTATCGTCGTTATTCGTATTTTGACAAGCAACTAAGACCATCATAAGAACGGTTAATACCGCAAATAAGCGTAATTTCATTTTCATTCCTCCTTACCTATTTGCCTCTTATTATGGTTAGACAGATAAGGAATTATGCATATGAAAAACGTTAATTTATGGAAAGCTGACCATGAAAGTAGCGGTGATATTTAAGAAATAATGGAGAAGCTATGGAAGAAGCCTTTCACCAATAAGATTGTTTACCGGAATTCCTTCTTGATAAAGGAGTGAAAATGTTGATACCTGATTATGATAAAGCTTTATATTACACCATATGGGGACAGTGGGACAATTTATTCATATTAATGTCACGGACTAATGATGATTTACTCGCTAAAAAAATTGAGCATTTTCTGTATGCCTACCATCATTCTTCCAGTCAAAAATATGTTGATCAATCACACGATACTCTGCTTTATTATTTAGAGCATGCCCTTCAATTCAGCAGTCCATGGATGTATGAATTTGAATAATTTACCGCAATGTAACCAGCTGTAGTTTCACTTTACCGTGCTGAAGAAGCAGATGCCGGTCAAAACTGGAATTCCATCTGCTTTTTACAGCTTTAACTGGTATTCAAATGTCTGTTTGTAGACGGCTGTTAACGAACCCGGTGAAATTTTAATCACGTTTGTACTTCATTGTTCTATAATGATTCATCCTGGCCGCTGTCTTCATCATCAGAAACATCATCTGTTAACTCATTATTTTTTGGTTTTATTGGCGTTTTTTCTTGTTTTATAGAACGGTTAATATTAGACTCTTGTTCACCATAAAAAAAATTAATAATTGCACGATTATTTGCGTCTGTCATATCAAAATGTGCCTGTTCTACATCTACATTATGATTTGCCAATTCTGTAGCCATTACTTCGTTCATTGATTTATTTTCATTTTTTGCTAATTCCCTCACCTCTTCTGGAATAATCAACGTTGCAACATCCCAATCAGGCAAGGTTTCTATGTAAGGATTAATTTGCGAAATGAGCTCTCTCGGGTTTCCGTTTTGATTTTCACAGCTCACTCCTACAATCATTCTTCTTTGCTCTGCCAGTCCTCTGTTTTCACTCTCATCAACAATATGCGTTAATACAGAGTGGATGGGCTTGTCTTGAACACTGTTGATTTCCTCCAGCAGCTTATCTGCAGAACCATTCAATGCATTGACGTCTGTAACCATTAATTCATCATTCAATTCTAATTCAATACTGGGATTGATATCAATGGCAACATAAGCATGCGTTTCTGTATCACCCATTCCGTGAAAAAGCGGATATCCAAAAATCAACAGCATCAAAAGTACAATAGCTGATAATCTTACTGCGATAGGCGTCTTATCCCAATACCTTCTCCATCTGGGCTTTCCAGATACAGGTTGAAAAATAACTTCATCCCCTCGTTCCGCATGCTCTGTTAATATAATTCCCTTCTCAAAACTGCCATCCTTGGTAAGCAAAATGGCGTATTTGCGATGGATTTCCATCACAATTCCTTTTTTCATTTTTCCACATCCTTGAGGTAATCCTTAAGGTAGTCCTTAAGATAAGCATATTCACTGCCTAGCACAATAAAAATAGCTAAAATAAACTTGCGATTCCGTTCTAATGTTTTTTTACTTACTTCAACTTTCATTAATAACTTTTTAATTGGCAGCTTTTTTTTACGATAAACATACTCACTTAACTGGTTATCCTGATATAAAATATAAGCTACCTGTACTGCAGATTCCCTGGCGTCCCGATGCTTGGGGGAAGCATTTGTCAACTCCTCCAGTGTAAGCCGGTATGATTTTAGCTTCTCCTTGAATAAAATAATTTCTTCCCGTCTTTTGCTGTTCTCTGCTTCCATTTGGTGTTTTTCTTTTGCGGCAGCAATAACAAGCGGATTTTCCATTTGCTCCTCTTCATTTATTTCATCTAAAGACAGCAGATTCGGGCGTTTTTGATGATAGCGGATATAATCAATCACTTTTCTTTTCACAACAAGCTTTGCAAAAGATAGAAATGAACTGCCTTTATCTGGTTCATAAGAAAATATAGCATCATTAAATGCCATTAATCCGACACTGAATTCATCATCTTTTTTAGGATCAATGTACCGCTTGCAAACCTCTGATACACATTTAGCAATAAATGGCTTGTACGTATGAAGCAGCTCATTTTGCAGTACAATATCTCCTTGTTGGATTGCTTCAATTTTTTCTTCAATAGGGGTGTCTGTTAATTGATTGGTCATCATCATTTGTCAGCTCCCCCTAACACTATATCATTCGTTATTATTTTTATTTTTCCGGGTTTTAAATTTATATTCATCAAATATTTCTTTTTATTTATTATTTTCATATCAAATAATCTCCATTTTTATCATTCTTATTAGTTATTGCGGCATCATCGCCCATACCCTTTCTCCTCAAAGTTCAAAAGGATAGCAAATCTGATTTAAGGAGAGATGATGGACAATCATTTCCTAAACCGCTTCTCGTAGGTGAGGATATTCTCCACACGTATCAAAATTTCTTTATCTAATCCGTTTTATTTTTCGTAGCAATAAAATCTAGTTTATTGGTTAAATATATACAGGTCATTCTAGCCTGTACATATAATACTACCCTATATCCAAAACGGTTACTATCACAAATGAATAACATTTCATTTAAATTAATATGACGAAAATCCATATTTTTGTAAAACATCCTCGAAAAATGTTGGAATTTGTAATGAAATCTTTAAATAAGAAATAAATATGCAAAAATTAAAAAGCATTTTTCCTTTGTCTGTGACGAAAAAGGAGAAATGCTGGGGTTTGGGATTTAATGAATTTTAAAAAGGATTGCTAATCCAGCATTCGCTGTTGGGACTTTGAATTAAATTCTTTATCGAAAATGCGGAGGAAAATCAAGTGAATTTTTCTGCCTTTAGCAAAACAGGATAAAATAATCGGCATTATTCGATTTTTTTCCCTTTTTTCATATATTTTTATTGAAACATACGCAATTATTGAAATAATTAACATAGTAACTGCGATTACAAGAAGAAAATTTACTACAGAGAATAACGGGAAATCATTACTTTGATAACTAAGATAGGATACGATTGTTATCAAAGTAGCAACTATTATATTTCCAATTAAATATCTTTTTAATGATTTTATCGAAGGCTTCATGATTTTTCACCCTCTTAAACTTTCAGACTTCTTCACCCTTTTATGTTTCCGTTTACATAAAAGGTCAAAATAACTAATACTAAGAGACTAATTGTGAAAAGAAAGATTATCATGTCAATCTGGTCTGCAGTACTTGTTACGAATGCTTTGCTTGTTCTAAAGATAATGGTGAAGGAAAGCAAGAAAATGTTCAACCTCAAGCTGTAAGCTGTGATGCAGATAAGCCTATTGCTAAAATGGGTTATATTACAAATACTCCGTTTGGAGAAATGCAAGATTAAAGAAAACTATCAGGAGATTGGTATGCCGTAGTCACTGCATTTGGCTTTTGCTATACTCGGTGCTGCTTATGCGTATGCCATGACGAAATAATGATTAAAAACAGTAACTAGCGAAAGAAAAATACGAAGACTCCTGCGGGAGAGCGTAGTGTTTTCCTGCAGCGGTAATTATTAATTTCAATTTGTATAAACATCACATTTGTACTATTTTATTTCGGGGAATTTAATCTTCATATCTTCCTTTTACTATTTTCGTAAGTAAAGCAGCATCCCAAAAGAACAAAGAAAAGCAAAACGAAGCTATCTGTTAAGACAGAGAAGCCCACAGTCCATCTTAAAGTTACTGCTATCACTATAAAAGTCAAAGAAAGGATAATCTGTTTTAATTTAAAATTCACTGGGGCCACTCCCCTATCTTATGAATCAGCATCTTGCATTGCATGAATCCACTTAGGAATGATTTAAGTGATGAAATACTTCTTCTTTATCTTTAAATGGTGTTACCTGCTCTAAACCTTCCACAGAATCATCCAGATACAAATCTTTTTCAAACCAATCTACCGATGTCACCTGATCTGTCCGATATAAATATAGGTTATTTTCTACATAGCTTTCGTTGCTGTTTACTACAAGATATTGTATCTTTCCTACTTCTGTTAAAATAATATTATCGACGAGTCCAATTTTACCGTCTGTTGCATGTGCTTTAAATTCCATAAACTCTTCTATGCTTCTCAGGTTATCAGTTGCATTTTCAGGTGCAGCTAAATCCGGTTCCGGCGGTACACTGGCATCCTCCAGCTGTCCGTTTCCAGTTGCTACCGGACCGTGATCAGAATCTAACACCGCGTTTTCCTTATAGCTGTTCCACCCGAAATAATCCAATACCACTTCTTGATAGGAAGAAACGAAATCTTTATCTTCAGGCACCTCAGGACTCTCTCGAATCGTTTCCTTATCCCTGTCCACCTTAAGATAACCTTCCTCCAGATTAATTTCTTCCTGTACATGGAAAGGAAGCAGTACTTTCTTACCCGGAAGCCACTTTCTTGTATCGACAACAATAAATCGCAGCTCCCAATCATCATTGAAATATAAATCTTTTACCTTTCCTATTTCTCCATCTGTTGCATGAATAGTTAAATTCGTTAATGTTGAACCTAGAAACATGACAACACCTCCAAAAAAGGGTTTATCCTGGAAATCGCCCTTAAACTCCGCTCTAACGCCTCTATTATAAAGAATGAAAATGCATAATACAGACGGAAGATCAGGCGGGCTGAATCCCTGAATCATTTTATTATCTAATACCCTTTCAGCAAGGTGTTAAACAAATCTATTATAATTGTTAATTATTTGTAAAATAACTTATCGGCACATAAAGACCGACACGTCCATGCTCTTCGTGATTTAACGTTGCGAAAATAACTCCAATAACATTGCCTTCCTGATTTATAACAGGACTGCCGCTATTCCCCCGGTAAACGGGGGCCTGGATCATCATGACTTCCTTTTCCCAGCCGGAAAGCTGCAGCGGACCTAATATCGTGCCCTCATTGGCAATTCCGTTAAAAAATAAAGGGTTGCCTATAAAACGGATATCGTCTTCATATTCGACGGGTGCTGTTTCATCTAATGTTAAATAAGGAAGGCCATTCCCCTCAACTTCCACAACTGCTAAATCTATCTCCGGCATTTCTTCCACTACTTCTCCTTGAAATAGGCCTTCTTCCGGAAAAGCAACCGTTATCGTCTGCTCATCCTCAATCACATGATAATTTGTTAAAATTGTGCCATCATCGGAGACAGCAAAACCGGTGCCTCTTCCATCATTTGTTTCAATAACCACGACAGCTTCCTTGGATGCTGCTATCTGTTCCTCCTGCGATAACCGGCTGGACGCTTGAAGGAAATCTACAGCAGGAACCGAAATTACTTTCGGGAATAAGGAAAGTACATAAAACGTCATCGCAAAGGCTATCAGGATGGCTAATACTTTTGGAAAACGGCGCTTCGGTTTAGGCTCTTCTTCTGCGCGGGCTCTTTCCCACGCTTCTGCTTTTGCTTGCGTAACCAGCTCCTGCATTTCTTCCTCATCAATATCTTCTATTAAATCTTCGTCCATTGATTTTTTGAACTTGTCATTTTCCTCTTCTTCGTTCAACGTCCGGCCTCCTTTCTCTGCTTAGTGGATCACTTTCATTTTATTTTAATAGAAGGAGCCCTGCTTTTCTATTAAAACAGCGTATCTCCCCTGCAGTTTACGCGGAGATACGCTTTCTTCTTCCTTACTCAACTTTCGCACATTAAAAACTAACTTCATTTCTATAGAAACAGGGGTTGATCGTGCCTTCGATAACTCCCTTGACAAAAAATAAAAGGTGAAGTGTAAAGCACCACTGCGGCGGACCATTTTGCTTTCCGACGTACAAATGTTTTCGATGGGGTGAGTAATCGCAACCCCAGAACGTTGCGACATTAGTCTGCCTAGGGGCACGCTCTTCAGCTAACTTTTGCCAAGAAGAGCACTTGGCAAAAGTGGATCTTCAGATGGTGCTGATCCCTCAGGAGTCAAAACGGTCCGCCTCCGCTAGTAGGTATTCTATACGTGAAAAACAACTTACCAAACAGAAGTTTGAACCGATAGAACATGTTTTTCATGCTGTATGGTAATGAAGAACATGTTCACCCTGGAATAGCAAGATATATTTGCTTATTCTTAGGTGCGAAAGTTGAGTTACTTATATTAACTAATTATTATACTTAAACACTTACCTTCAAAGAACCTTGCTGCATTTGATACATTTGATAATACGTTCCACGTTCTGCAATCAGAGTATCATGATTCCCCTGTTCGATAAGTCTTCCTTTATCCAGAACAATAATTTGATCAGCCTGCTGGATAGTAGACAAGCGGTGAGCGATAACAAGTGTCGTTCTTCCTTGCTTCAGTACCTCCAGTGCATGCTGAATCAGCAGCTCTGTTTCCGTATCGATATTTGCTGTAGCTTCATCTAAGATAAGAATCGATGGGTCAAAGGCAAGTGCCCGTGCAAAGGAAATTAATTGCCGTTCTCCTAATGAATAGGTAGATCCGTTTTCCGTCACTTCTTCATCATAACCGTTTGGAAGCTTTTCAATGAACCGGTCTGCCCCGACTGCTTTCAAGGCAGCAATCGCTGTTTCTCTCGTTATTTTTTCATCCTGCATCGTGACATTGCTCAAAATCGTACCCGAAAATAGAAATGGATCTTGAAGCACGATTCCCATATGACTGCGAACCTGCTGTCTGGACAAGGATAATGTATCCATCCCGTCGATGGTAATTCTTCCTTTTTGCGGATCATAAAAACGAAATAATAAATTCATAATCGAGCTTTTGCCAGAGCCTGTATGCCCTACAAAAGCAGTGGTTTGCCCCGCGCCTACATGAAAGGAAATATCTTTCAAGATATAATCGTCCTTTTGATAAGCAAAGGATACATGGTCAAAAGAAATCGTTCCTCTGTATTTATCGATTGCCCGGTTATCCGTTTCTTCCGCAGGCTGGTCTAACAGCTCAAATACACGGCTGCCTGCTACTCTTGCCTGTTCAATTAATGGAAGCTGATTCACGATATCTGTTACTGGCTCAAACAAGCGGTTAATATAATCGACAAAAGCATACAGAACACCAATTGATATCATACTTGCCATATCAAAAGAAGAAGCTCCAAAATACCAGATAAACCCGACAAAGGTGATGTTACGAAATACAGTCACTAAATTATAAGAGGTCAGTGCGCTTAAGCGGATTAATTTCTTTTGGAATGTATAATTGCGATGATTTAATTCTTCAAAATCCGCTTTCATCGCCTTTTCTCTGTTGAAAGCTTGAATAATCGGCATACCTTGAATTGCTTCGTTGATGTTACCGTTAATTTGACTAATCGTTTTTCGGATCACCTGATTATATTTACCGCCAAAATACTTATAAAAACGCATCCAGCCATATAATAATGGAATCACAAGCAAGCAAAGCGCTGCGAGCTGCGGATCCAAAATAAATAAGGCAACAAAGATTCCTGCCATATAAACCAGGCTGGCGACTACAATCGACAGGACGCGCTCATATAAATCGCGAATCGCTTCCGTATCATTGGTGATTCTTGCAACAATGGTTCCCGCCGGCTGGTCGATATAATAATTAATCGGCAGCCGCTCCGTATGCGCAAATAAATCTGTCCGCATCCGCTTGACAATCTGATTTGCAGACTTTTGTAATAAAAAGGTTTGATAAAATTGAAAAACACCTGCAATAATTAATAAAACCATATATAATACCAGCAAACCGATGATTGGTGTCTTCTCCGGCTCGAAGAACGGATATGCTTCTTGAACAGATAACTGTTCCCCTTCCGCTCGAACAATATCATTATTCAAGGTAATCGTCAGCTCTCCATTATTCATCTCCCGTTCTCCTGTCAGAGGAAGCTCACCTTCAAAAACATAATAAGAAATTCCGATTTGTAATAAGGTGTAGGTAGCCCCTGTGGGGGTATCTTCGTTTTCCACGCGGTCCGATCGTTTTAACAGCTGTTCGTTATAAGGAGCTGTTGTATCATCTGCTGTTTCTACAGCTTCCCAATATCCTTCGACACCGAGAATATGATTATCAATGACCCGTTTAGCAATCAATGGTCCAGCTAATTCCAAAGCAACTGCTATCATTAAACAGACAAGACCTAAAATAATCCCTTTTTTATATTTTAAGGCGTATTGAAATAACCGCCTTTCCGTACTCTTCATCTTTCCACCTCCCTAGTCTCCCATCTGCTGCTGAACATATTGCTTGTAATACCATCCTTTTTCCTTCATCAATTGCTCATGGGTACCCTCCTCCGCTATTTCGCCATCCTCTAAAACGATGATATGGTCTGCATGCGTTACAGCAGAGAGGCGATGCGCAGCTATAAATGTTGTTTTATTTTTTCGTTCCTCTTTCAGATGAGCAATAATAGCTGCCTCTGTTTTACCGTCAACTGCTGATAGCGAATCATCTAAAATAAGAATCTCTGGATTTTTAATAAAGGCACGTGCCAAAGCCACACGCTGCTTTTGACCTCCGGATAATGTAATTCCGCTTTCACCGACCTGGGTATCTAACCCTTCAGGCAGCTGCAGAATGTCACCTGCGAAATACGCCAGCTCAAGTGCCCGGAATATTTCTTCATCGGTCGCGGCTTCTTTGCCAAATTGAATATTTTCCCGAATGGATTTGGAGAACATCATTTGATCCTGAGGAACATACCCTATCCATTCACGAAGCTGCTTTAACGGGAGACTTTCTATTTCCTCTCCAGAAATCACTATCTTTCCTTGTACATCTGGATACTGTCTCAGCAACAATTTAAACAGCGTTGTTTTCCCTGCTCCTGTTTTCCCGACAACTCCAATCGTATCTCCAACCCGCACCTTAAAAGAAACTGCTTTTAAAGCCTTCTCTGCCGTATTTGGATAGGCAAAGGATACGTTATGAAATTGAAGCTCTTTCACCGCTTCAACTTGCTTCAGCTCCCTGACATCCCGCACATCAGGCGGGTAGGATAATGTCTTGTTCACCCGGTCTAAGGAGGCATTTCCCCGCTGGAGGATATTGATTAGCTCACCAACTGCGAACATTGGCCAAATCAGCATCCCCAAGTAGACATTAAAAGTCACTAAATCTCCTAAAGTTAACCTGTTTTCAAAGACAAGCATTGCTCCGTAGCCAATTCCGATTGTGTAAGACAAGCCGACCAGAATTTTCATTGTCGGTTCAAATAACGCATCGATTTGGGCAACTTCCATATTTTTGTCATACACATCTTTTGTCATATTCTCAAACCGTGTTTTTTCCTGTTCTTCCTGGACAAAAGCACGAATTGCACGAACACCGCGAATGGATTCTAAAACACTGTTATTCATTTCCCCAAAAGCATCCTGTGCCTTGGTAAAACGACGATGTATCGCGCTTCCGTAAAAATTCATCATAACAGCCATAATGGGTAATGGAAGCAAAGCTGCAAAAGTCAGTGGCCAGCTGATGGTCAGCCCCATTACCGCAATAATCATCAGCATAAATATACTGGAATCAACCAATGTCAGGACACCAAAACCAGCTGTCAGACTGATTGCTTTTAAATCATTGGTCGATCTTGCCATTAAATCTCCTGTACGGTATTTCCCAAAAAACGTCGGAGACATCGATAAAAAATGATCCATCAGCTTGCTTCGCATCCATCGTTCTAAAATAACCGCTCCGCCAAAAAGCGTATAATCCCATAAAAATGAAATAATATAATGGACAATCAGCAGTACAATGTAACCTGTAATAACTGCCGTCAGAATTTGTACCGTCAATGTTTCAAATTGGATATGGTCGATAATATATCCGACTAATTTTGGAGGAATCAATCCAACTGCACTTGCCAAAATTAAAGCGATAATAGCGAACGTATATCGTTTCCAGTAATGCGCAAAAAACCAGCTTAATTTCTTAAATACGGCAAACATCCTTTCACCTGCTTTCTATACCAAGTTTTGCATTCTAAATTCATTTTCTGTTGAAATCCTCCCCGTAAAACGACCTGGAAGTTTCCTCCCTGCTTCAATTATTAAGAAAACACGTCAATTCCACATAGTAAACGGCAGCCAGGTCGCCTCTCCTTATTCACACCCCATTTTCTGGTTGAAAAATGCATCAAAAAAAGCGCACGCCATCTGTCGGCATACGCTTATAATCATCATCCTGCTTATTCCATTATCAGCCGGCCACACGGAAACCTGCGGCCATACAAACACTTCTCCCTTAAAAAATTAAGAGAAAGCAAACCCGTTTACTGGAGGCCACAAAATTGTATTCTGTTGTATTTGATTTGATTGGTTGATTTGATACTGTAAATTCATCATTTTGTGATTCCCTCCTTTTTTATTTATTTGAAAATTGAATGCCTTTTTATTATATATTCCTACAATTCCCAAGTCAATTGTTTTTTTAATTTTAATAAAATTATATTATTTGAAAGCATTTTTTTATATGTTTCTCACGATTTTTTTCACCCTATTTATTTTCATATAATAAATTCCGTGCTATTATTTTTATTTAAGGGAGATGAAAGATATGAATTTAGATCAACTTTTAGATTTCAACGAAAAATTTGTAGACAGCAAAGATTACGAAGCTTATACAACGGACAAGTTCCCGAATAAACGCATGGTTATTTTTACTTGCATGGACACACGTTTAGTGGAACTGCTTCCCAGAGCACTGAATATCCGGAACGGTGATGTGAAAATGGTGAAAAATGCCGGAGCTATTATCCGGAAGCCATTTGACAGTATTATGAAAAGCTTATTAGTGGCTATTTACAGCTTAAAAGCAGAGGAAGTTGTTGTTATCGGTCATCATGGCTGCGGAATGTCCAATGTAGATACAGAAGCGCTACAACAAACTATGCTTGACCGCGGTATATCGGAAGACACGTTACATACCCTGGAGCATTCTGGTATTAACCTTCATAAAGAATTCCATGGTTTCGAGAAAATTGAGGACTCTGTGACTCAAAGTGTAGGAATTATTCGCAATCACCCGCTTCTTCCTAAGGAAGTGAAGGTTCACGGGCTTGTTATTGACCCGGAAACTGGAAAATTAGACGTCGTTTCCAGAGAAGACTAAAATAATACAAAGAAAGGGCCCGCTCATTTTATGAAGCAGGCCCTTTTTAAACATTAAAAATGCTATTAGCTTATTTCTTTTGAATCGATTGAATAATTTCAATAACTTTATCTCTTGATTCTTCACTCTTATATTTTTTCATTTCATCCAGCATGACTGGCGCAGCTTTTTTTAGTGCAGCCGCTTCTTGAATCAGTTTTTCTGTTGTTAACGTCTCCTCTTCAACAACCTTCGCATATTTCTTTTCTTTAAAAGAATTTGCATTAATAATCTGATCTCCCCTGCTTGCCCCGCGAGAAAGCGGGATTAACAGCATCGGCTTTCGCAAAGCTAAAAATTCAAAAATCGCATTGGAGCCGGCACGGGATACAACAAAATCCGTAGCCGCGAAAATATCTTTTAGTTCCTCATGTACGTATTCAAATTGCGCATATCCTGGAACATGAAGAGCTGAATCTACTTTTCCGCTTCCGCAAATATGAATAATTTCAAAATGCGTCAGTAAATCATCCAACGCCTCACGGATCGTTGAATTAATTTTTTCCGATCCGCCGCTTCCCCCCATAACCAAAAGCACGGGTTTTTCTCCTGAAAGCTGGGCAAATGCTAACCCTGCCTTTTTATCACCTGTAAATAATTCATCCCGAATCACCGCTCCAACATAAGCAGCCTTCTTCTCCGGAAGATATTGCATGGTCTCCGGGAATGTCGCCAATACTTTTTTGGTAAATGGAATAGAAAGCTTATTTGCAAGTCCCGGTGTGAAATCAGATTCGTGAATCACTGAGGGGATGCCTCTTAATTTTGCTGCTGCAACTACCGGGACAGAGACAAATCCGCCTTTTGAAAAAACAACAGATGGCTTTCTTTTTCCTAAAATACGGAAAGCCTGCATCGTTCCCTTTAATACCTTAAACGGATCTTTAAAGTTTTCTTTGGACATATAGCGGCGCAGTTTCCCGGTAGATACCGGATGATAGGTCACGCCTTCTAATTTTTCAATCAAGTTCCGTTCGATTCCTTCATAAGAACCGATATAATCTACTTCATAACCCTGCTCCTGATAATATGGTATAAGTGCTAAATTAACAATGACATGGCCGGCAGTTCCGCCGCCAGTAAATAAAATACGTTTTTTATTTCTTTTTTCCATGGATCAATTCATCCTTTCCCAGATTATTATATCAGCGTATAATGGGCAATGCACCTATTAAATGTAATGAAAAACCGAATTACGAAATGTCAGGAAGATGAATGATGTACGAAACAACGAATCGAAGACAAAAAATCAAACTTTTTATTATCATTATGCTGCCAATCCTTGTGACCCAAGTCAGTATGAATCTGATGAATTTTTTTGATACGGTCATGTCCGGCCAAGCCAGCGCCGTTGATTTAGCAGGGGTTGCAATCGGATCCAGCCTTTGGATACCAATTTTAACAGCTGTAAATGGGATTGTTCTCGCAATAACTCCAATTATCTCTCAACTTATTGGCGCCAAAGAGAAAAAAGATATTCCGCAGGTTATTCAGCAGGGTATTTATTTATCTGTCGGTTTATCCTTCATTATTCTCATTGCCGGTTTTTTTGTTTTAGAACCTGTATTACAGCTGATGAGCCTGGAACCGGATGTACATCATGTGGCGAAATATTATTTAATTTTTCTTGCTGCGGGTATTATGCCATTATTTATTTTTCACACGGTCCGAAGCTTTATGGATGGGCTTGGACAGACGAGAGCTTCTATGATTATTATTTTAATTTCTCTGCCAATCAATGCCTTTTTGAACTATATCTTTATTTTTGGCAAACTGGGAATACCGGCATTTGGCGGCATCGGCGCTGGAATTGCAACGAGTATTACCTATTGGATAGTCAGTATCATTTCTTTATATATGATACATAAGGTTGCTCCATTTACATCGTATCAAGTCTTTCAGGTACGCTTTAAACCACAGATTTCCTATTGGCTCAGTCAATTAAAAATTGGTCTGCCAATCGGAATGGCAATGTTTTTTGAAACAAGTATTTTTTCTGTGGTAACGATGATGATGAGTGTGTATGATACAAATACAATTGCCGCCCACCAGGCAGCAATGAACTTTGCCGGATTATTATACATGCTGCCGTTAAGCGTCGGAATGGCGCTTACTATTGCAGTCGGGTTTGAAATAGGAGCGAAACGTTTTCAGGATGCACGAACCTATACGTATCTTGGAATTACAGGCGGGATGATTATTGCTCTATTTATCGGCATTATTTTGTTTGTATTCGATGATGCCGTTGCAGCGCTATACCATAATAACCCAGAAGTGATTGCCTTAACAAAACAATTTATTCTGTTTGCGATATTTTATCAGCTTGCAGATGCCATCGGCGCTCCTATCCAAGGAGCTTTAAGAGGATATAAGGATGTGAACGTCACCCTTATTCTCGCATTAATTTCTTATTGGCTTATCGGCTTGCCGGTTGGATTTTTATTTGCCAACTATACCAATTTTGATGCCTTTGGCTACTGGATTGGAATTATTGTCGGTTTAAGTGCAGGCGCAATTGCTCTGCTGCTCCGACTATTACACATTCAGCGTAAAGCAAAGCGCGGTTGAAAATGTTTTAATAAGAATTATAAAAAGCACCATGAATCATTTTGATTGATTCATGGTGCTTTGATGTTATTCCTACAAGAATAGTCCAACGATGGTTGCTGAAAGAATAGATACCAGCATAGACCCTGCCAAAAGCTTCATTCCAAATTTAGAAACAATGACAGCTTTGGCATTATCAATCCCTTTTACAGTACCTGCGATAATACCGATAGAAGAGAAGTTAGCAAAGCTTGTTAAGAATACTGTTACAATACCAACTGTTTTTTCAGAAAGCTGATCCAGCAATGGTTGTAATTCCAGCATTGCTACAAATTCATTTGTTACAATTTTTGTACCCATAATCGATCCAGCTTGAACAACTTCACCTGGCGCAATTCCCATTAGTACGCCTAGTGGAGAAATAATATAACCAAGAATTTCCTGCAGGGTAATTCCAGCGAAAACAGCTTGGATAATCCAGTTAACCAGTTCTAATGAGGCAATAAAAGCAATTAACATTGCAGCAACAATCAGTGCAATTTTCCCGCCTTCTAATGCACCATTTCCCATTGCTTCGAAAATACTTTTATCCTGACTGACGTCCGAAATATCCACTTTGTCTTCTTCCTTTGGAACGTTTACAGGGGCAATGATTGAAGCGATCATCAAGCAGCTGAACATATTCAACGGCAAAGCAACCAAAACATATTCTGGAGGCAGCATTTGAATATACGATCCCACGATAGAAGCTGATACAGAACTCATTGCCGAGGCACAGACAATAAATAAACGATTTTCATTTAAATGGTGAAATTGCGAGCGTATTGCAATCAATGCCTCAGATTGACCGAAGAAAACACTATTTACACCATTAAATGATTCAATTCGAGGTAACCCTGTTATTTTGGAAATAACAGCTCCAATATACTTAATAATTATTGGAAGAACTTTTAAATAAGTAAGAACGGAGAGAATGGTTGCAAAAAAGATAATTAAGAGAAGCACATTGAAGAAGAATACGCCGCCCTCTGCCAACTCAAATCCACCTAACACAAATCCAATACCTTCTTGTCCGAACTCAATTAACTTATTGAATAAGTTTGAAATCCACCTGATAATGTCTTCACCAATTGGCGTGGAAAACATAAACCATGTAATAAGCAATTGTATAACTAACATAATACCAATGGCATAGAAGTTGATTCTTTTCTTATCATTCGACATTAAAAATGCTAGGCCGAGTGTAATGATAACTGCCAAAATCCCCAACAAAATGTCCATATTACCGCCTCCTCCACATTATTTCCTGTAAACGCTTTATCATATATAATAAAAAATTTACAGGAAAAGTTTCAAATCTACATATTAAAACAATACAAAACATTGCAATCCCTAAAAAAATAAATGTAATTATTTAATTAAGAACTCCCATTCAATTACTATCATATTAGTAATTGAAAATAATTTCAATGCTTGGAAAAGAGAATTAATAATTAAAAAAATTAGAAATAAATTGTAATATTTAGGATAAATACTCTATTTGTGTCATGTTAAATAAATCATATATAATATTTCCTAATTGCTTAAGAAAATACAACTTCAATTTGTCTGCACCTGTCGAAATTCGGAACTATTTTGGTTTCTTTATGATTCAGCAGAGTTTGAATTAGATATTTACTGAAGAGGCTAATTTTACTTTCTTGACATATAAGAAAAAAACAAGAACACCACTTGATTTTTAAAACTTCGGTGTTCTTGCCAAAAAGATTTCCGATGCGACTCTTTTCGATGGAACGAGTAATCGCATTCCCAGTCCCAGTCCCAACCCCGACCTCAGAACGAGAGCCCTTTCTTACTCTTATAAAAAAAGTCTTGATACGAGCATATCAGCTCATATCAAGACTTTTACATTTTTAACCTTCTAGCAATAAATCATATGGATCTTCAAGCATTTCCTTGATTCGAACTAAGAATTGAACGGCTTCTTTTCCATCTACAATACGGTGATCATAGGATAATGCAATATACATCATCGGACGCACTTCAATGGAATCATCCGGCATAGCGATTGGGCGCTTAATGATGTTATGCATTCCCAAAATACCAACCTGCGGCGCATTTAAAATTGGTGTAGACATCATAGAACCAAATGTACCGCCATTTGTAATTGTAAAGGAACCGCCTTGCAAGTCATTTAAGGACAATTTATTGTCACGTGCTTTCGTACCTAAATCAACGATATCCTGCTCAATTCCTGCAAAGTCCTTGCGATCTGCGTCACGAACAACCGGAACAACAAGACCATCATCTGTAGAAACGGCAATACCGATATCATAGAATTTTTTAATGACTAATTCATTGCCTTGGATTTCTGCATTCAGAAGCGGGAATTCTTTTAATGCTCCTACTACAGCTTTAGCAAAGAAAGACATAAACCCTAGCTTGACACCATTTTTCTCTAGGAATTTATCTTTTCGCTGCTTACGAAGCTCCATTACAGAAGTCATATCTACTTCATTAAATGTAGTTAACATAGCTGTATTATGCTGTACTTCTACAAGGTTTTTAGCAATTGTTTGGCGGCGGCGTGTCATTTTAACACGTTCTACCGGCTTATCAAACTCTGTTTTCTCTGATTTAGGCTCTTCTTTTTTCGCCGGCTTCGATGGCGCAGACTCTTTTTTAGGAGCATTATTATGAGCATTCACATCGTCTGGACGAACTCTGCCAAGCGGATCACGTGTTTGTACTTCACTTAAGTCAATACCCAGTTCGCGAGCGCGTTTTCTTGCTGCAGGAGAAGCAATCACATCACCATTACTTTGTTCAGGTGCAGCTTCCTGCTTATTTTTCTCAGAAGCTTCCTGTTTAGGCTCTTCTTTAGGAGCTTCTTCATTTTTATCAGCTTCTTCTGTCTTACTTTCTTCCTTGCCGGAAGATGCACCCGCTTCGCCATTTTCATCTAATTTGCCGATGATATCTCCTACAGAAACATCCTCGCCCTCATTACTGGTAATTTCAGCGATAACACCAGAAAATTCTGAGTTGACTTCCACGTTTACTTTATCCGTCTCTAACTCTACAATTGCATCGCCTTTCTCTACTTTATCGCCTTCTTTTACAAGCCATTCTGCTATTGTTCCTTCTGTAATAGATTCCGCTAATTCAGGTATTTTAATTTCTTGCACTTTATTTTCCTCCTTCAAATTCGTTCAATGCCTGGTCAATAATATATTGATGCGCTGTTTTATGCACAGTAGGTATGCCTCCAGCTGGTGCTGCACGCTTCGGTCTGCTGATAACGTGTAATTCCTGATCCTCTTCAAGAAGCTCTCTTAAATAATCATCTACAAAATCCCATGAACCCATATTTTTTGGCTCTTCTTGCACCCAGACGATTTCTTTTAAGTTAGGAAGTTTTTGGATTTCTTCTTGAATTGCTTTTTTAGGGAACGGATAGATTTGCTCTACACGTAAGGCGCGAATCCAATCGCAGTTCGCTTCTGCTTCTTCCATTTCCCCTTCAATATCAATCATTATTTTACCGCTTCCCAATAACAGACGTGTCGCTTTTTTCGGATCTGTATCAAAGTATGGTTGTTCACGCAACGTTTTAAATCCACCGGTCGTAAACTCTTCCGCACTGGAAGCCATCTTATAATCTCTGATAAGACTGCTTTTCGGTGTCATCAGAATCAAAGGACGTGCCTCTGGACGGGAACGCATTGCTGCCTGACGACGAAGCAGATGGAATAACTGCGCTGAGGAAGTAACATTCGCTACGATCCAGTTATTCTCTGCAGCCATCTGTAAATAACGTTCTAAGCGGGCACTGGAATGCTCTGGCCCTTGTCCTTCATACCCATGAGGAAGCAGCAATACCATATTTGATTTTTCATCCCATTTCGCTCTCGCTGAAGCAATAAATTGGTCAATAATCACCTGACCCGCATTGGCAAAATCACCGAATTGTGCTTCCCAGATAACAAGTGTGCTTGGAGAATACACACTATAGCCATATTCAAAGCCTAAAACTCCTGTTTCTGATAGCGGACTGTTGCGAACATCAAAGGAGGCTTTGACATCTGACAATCCATGCATCGGACTATATTTTTCACCTGTATTCACATCATGCAGGACAACATGGCGATGCGCAAAGGTTCCTCTTTCTGTATCCTGACCTGTTAATCGAATTGGTGTGCCATCTTTTAATATAGAGGCAAATGCTAACGCTTCCCCGGTTCCCCAGTCAGCTTTGTTTCCTTCTTCTAATGCATCTTCTCTGCGCTTCAGAATTCTTTCGGTTTTCTTAAAGCCTTCAAAACCTTCCGGACGTTTTAGAAGTTCTTTATTGATTCCCTTTAAAGTCTCTAAATCTACTGCAGTTTCAAATTGATCTAATCTATTAGATAATACTTCCGGCATAGACTTCGGCTGCGGCTCACCTATTTCCGTTTCTGTCATGCCCTTGTAAATATCAGACAGTTTTGTATCAATCTCGTTTTTAATTTCGTCAAATCCGCCGGATTCCAATAGGTTTCTTTCTTCCATCGCACGTGCGAACAAGGTAGATACCGATGGATGATTATCGATTTCACTGTACAATTGCGGCTGTGTCGTTCTCGGCTCATCCATTTCATTATGTCCATAACGGCGATAACCTACTAAATCAATTAAAACATCTTTATGGAATTTTTTACGATACTCACAAGCTATTTTCACTGCAGAAATACAAGAAATCGGATCATCTGCACTGACCCGGATAATCGGAATTTCAAAACCTTTAGCCAAATCACTTGCATAGCGTGTAGAGCGTCCGTCTACGCGGTCTGTTGTATAACCAAGCTGGTTATTCGCAATCAGGTGAACAGTTCCGCCTGTTGTATACCCCGGCAATCCGCTTAAATTAAGCGTTTCTGCAACGACACCTTCCCCGATAAAGGCTGCATCCCCATGAATAATCAGCGGCATTGCTTTATTCGTATCTCTAACAGGATAACCGCTTACATCACGTTCATCCTGTGCCGCACGGGCAAATCCTTCCACAACCGGGTTGACAAATTCAAGGTGTGACGGATTATGCGCAAGTGTAATTTTTGTGTTTACTTTACTTCCATGGATAACTTCTTTTTCTGCTCCAAAATGATATTTTACGTCTCCGGTCCAGCCATAGTTAATTGCTTTAGAACCTTCTGACGGCATCAATTCCTTGTCTCTTGTATAATTAAACTCGGAAAAAATCTTATCATATGGCTTTTTCAATACATTCGCAAGCACAGCTAAACGTCCGCGGTGCGCCATTCCCATCATTACATGTTCAATGTTATCTTCGTTTGCATATTTTACGAGATAGTCGATCATCGGAACCATTGACTCTAAGCCTTCGATGGAAAAACGCTTTTGGCCGACAAATGTTTTATGAAGGAATTTTTCAAAACCCTCTACTTCATATAAACGCTTTAAAATATCCTTTCTGTCCTCTTGATCAGGATCAAATCTTGCATTTCCTTCTTCAATCAAATCAAACAGCCAGGTCCGCTCTTCATCATTATTGACATGGTCATACTCAAACGTAATAGTTCCTGTATAGTATTTCTTCAGCAGGTTAATAACATCCAAACCTGTTTGAACATCTTCTTTTTCCCGTTCCCAGATCCAGGAGGCCGGGATTTTTTTCAAATCTTCTTCTGTTAAATTGTAATGCTTTAAATCAAGCATTACGGACGGAGCACTTTTATAGCCGCCAACAGAATAAATATCCGCATCTGTATGACCGTAACGCCGAATAGCCTCAACAAGTTTGATTGCTGAGGTTAATTTCGTCACATCAAAATCTTCTGATATATTCCCATTGGAAGCTGTTTGTTCACTGATAGGAAAGACTACTTCTGCCCCTGTCATCCAAGCAGGCGCTCCATATGCATCAAACAATGCTTTAATAGAAGATTCCACTTGTTCTGGATCTTCTTTGTACAATTCATACTGTTGTTCTAAATACCCCGCATTTGGTCCGTGAAACTGTCCCCAAAATTTTTCTGCAGACTCTTCATTTCCTGGCACGACTGATACCCCCATTGAATTAACTAATCCGTTCGTGAAAACGGTTCAAATTATTAATAATCCTATTGATTTCTTTACACCAACTAATATACATGATTTTTAAGGAGGTTACAAGGAATCAGAACCGATTTATTGGGATAATTCGACATTTTCTATTCTTCCATAAAAATATATCAAAACAGTCCCTTTTTTATATTTTTCTAACAATTAATTCAGTGACTTTTGAACACATATTTTCCGGTAAAAATACATTTAATTAAAATTAATATAGGAATAGTTCACAACCAGTGATTTTTCCGTTATAATAAGGACAAATTAGTAAACAAAACTTCATTCTGTCAGAGCATCCCGATTTCTGCAGATTGGCAGTTACATGCTTCAGGCTTGCAGGCAGTTCTTCATTCTTCTTTCAACAATTTCTATAACAGAAGAGATATGTTTACATACAGCTGCTGCAAGATAAAAGCGTATCCATAACCCAAATGAAAATACAACGCATTTCTTTATGATGTTAAATTGGATACCATCACTACATAAAAGGAGGAATCTTATCATGAAATTAGCATTGATTTTAGGAGTTGCTGTTACATTTATTGTTTCCTGTTTTTCAGCTGGCTACGAAGCAAAACCGGGAGTACCAAAAGAAGATCAGCGTACTTAAGATTTAAAATAACTTTATAGAAATCACTTTATGTACAATCAAAAAAAGATGCCTCCATTTTGCGGAGACATCTTTTTTAATGTAAATCAGGAAACCCCTGCTGTCTTAACGCTTCATAGATAATAATGGAAGCTGTATTGGACAGATTTAATGAACGAACCTCGTCATTCATATGAATTCGCAGGCATTTATCTTCTTTATCTGTCAGCAGTTCCCGCGGGATCCCTGTAGACTCTTTTCCAAATACAAAAAATTGATCCAGCTCCACGGAGGAAAAATCAAAATCAGTATAATATTTGGTTCCAAAGTTCTCTATATAGTAAAAGCTCCCTGCCGGATAGGTTTGATATAATTCATCGATGGAATCATATTCTTTAACATCAACATGCTCCCAGTAATCCAAACCGGCGCGACGCACCATTTTACTGTCTGTTGAAAAGCCAAGCGGACGGATAAGGTGTAACGTCGTCCCGGTCGCTAAACATGTTCTCCCGATATTCCCCGTATTTGCCGGGATTTCTGGTTCAAATAATACTACATGCAAACTCACCATTCATTCTCCTTCAATTGCAAATTCTAAAAGTGGATATCCCTAAAAGCTGGTTCTCTTCTTTCTATCCCAAAATCAATTATACACTAACTTATCTCAATCCGAAAAAACTTATATTCAATTTCCGGAGTCCAGGCAGCCGAGTCCTCATAAGACCAATAACGGTTGCGGCTGTTATCGGTATGCGCATTGACAAGCGGCATATTATCAGCATCTTTAGCTACTACAATCGTTGTATGATTCCATGTACCGTCGCCTTCAAAATCATAGCAAATCACATCTCCGGGATTTAATTCTTCCGGTGTTTGCATCTCGATTCCCCTGATTCCGCGTTCTGAACCGCTTAAATACCATCTGAACGAATGCGCCACAGACCAGCTGAAGCTCCAAGAATCTTTTCCATACCACCAGCCCCGCTCCCGGACCGGCTCCCCCCACATCGGGCCTCCTCCCGCCCGCAGACATTGGGAAATGTAATTCGTGCAATCATCTTCAAAGCGACGATATTCCGGATTATAGCTGTTCCACCAGCGCTCTGCATATTTCACTGCTCCCAGCCGGTTATATTCTATTTCACGATTATTATCCTTGAGGTTTCCTTGTTTTAATACAGGGGGCTGATTACTGCCGTTTTCCGCTGGAGGCTTTTCAATCGATTGATGTCTGATTTCTCTATCCGATTGTTTCACAAGCTGATAAGGGACGACCTGCTCTTCCGTATAAAAAAAATCGCCCTGCTTCATTAAATATACCAAGTGTACCGCATATCGCGTGCTTCTGGTTGTGTCATAGGACTGTTTGCTGAAGACGAGGCCTTTTCCTTTTATCTTCACAATTTGCGCCTTTCGCTTCTTACAAAGTCTCTGCTTCTTACGCCACCAATCTTGGCCCTCCTTGCTGCCCTTGAAAAATTGCTGCCAATATGTTGTAATATCGCCCATAAAAAATCGCCTCCTCATCACAGCTTATGCATAAAGGAGGCGAATTAGGTCTTAGAAACCGCTGGAATGGCCGTGAGTATTTCTTCTACTTTACTGTCATGGCCGACAGCGCATTTTCCATTTCAAATTGTACTTGTTCATGATTCTCTTTTTCCAGGGATTTAGAGAGCGCTTCTCTCGCAGCATCTGTTCCTATCTTCCCTAATGACCAGGCAGCAGTACCACGAATAACCGGCCGCGGATCGTTTTCCATAACAGCTATTAAATCAGTTTCCGCGGATGCTTCTTTATAATGGCCCAACGCTAAAATAACATTACGCTGAATCGGCTTTTTCCCTCTCCAAAAGCCGGACATATGCCCGAACTTTTCTTTAAACTCCCGATTTGATAAATGAAGCATTGGTTTAAGTCTTGGTTTAACCAATTCTGGCTCTGGCTCTAATTCCTGGTGGAAATGAGAATCTTTATCCCGGTTCCAGGGACATACCTGCTGACACGTATCACATCCGTATAAACGATTTCCTATCTTATTACGGAATTCCTCCGGCAGAAAATCCTTTGTCTGGGTTAAAAACGCAATACAGCGCTGCGCATTCAATTGTCCTCCTTGTACAATAGCACCTGTAGGACAGGCATCTAAACAAATTGTACAATCACCACAGCCGTCCTCTACCGGCGAGTCAGGGATAAACGGAATATTAGTCAGCATTTCTCCCAGATAAACAAACGAGCCATATTCCTTGGTAATAATGGAGGTATTTTTTCCGCTGAAGCCAATGCCGGCTCGTTCAGCTACAGCCCGGTCGCTTAATTCCCCAGTATCTACCATTGACTTGATAACAGCATCCGGCACTTTATCTTTTATATACTCTCCCAGCTTATCCAGCCGTTCCCGCAAGGCAACATGGTAGTCAATCCCCCATGAAGCACGGGCAAAAATGCCGCGTCTGTCTCCTTTTGTCCCTCTCGGTGTTGTTTCCATTCTCGAAGGATAGGCGACGGCAATGGAGATGATAGACTTCGCTTCCGGCAGTAACCGCCTGGGCTCCGTTCTTTCCTCAATACTCCCTTTTTCAAAACCAGATTGGTATTTTAGTTCTTGCTGACGTCTTAACCGTTCTTTCATTTCTGTAAAAATATCAGCCGTTGCAAAACCAATTTTATCGATACCGATTGTTTTCGCGTAGGCCTGGATATCCTTTTTCAGCTCTTCTACTTTCACCATACCGCCTCCCTTCTATTATTTTTTATCCTGATTAACTCGCTTTAAACATCCGGACCGGGATTTCAGTTATGCATCCATGAAAAATCTTGCTCTTCGCATCCGGTTCAATACCGCAGCAATTTCATTTTTCCTTGGTCTGGCTAAATCTCCTGGATGTTTCCCGTTGCTTTTCGTCAAAGTTTCCAATCCTTGATCCATTTTTTTATCAATCTGATCGATCAATGCTGCAAACGAAGAAAAATGCTTCTTTTCATTTCGGTAAAGATATTGGATAATCTCTGCAATCATTCTTGTTTGCGAAGCATCTACCAGCTGTTCCGTATAAGCAAAAGAAATGGGTTCTTTTCCAAATAGAATTTGAAATTGGCCTTTAGCCTGGATTTTAAACCTTTTATCTGTCTGCTTCGGAAATGTAGAAGCAGACAGATGCCGCTTTTCTACGTTCTTGAAATTCGTCTGCTCTACCTTACTATCGGCAATAGGATCTTCTTTTATAATTTCCTGTGCTCTTTGTGTGACATTCTTTGGCTTATATTCCTCCATAAGAATAACCGTATCTGCCACGGCAAAATATTCTCCTGAGCCGCCAGTTACTAAAATAACTGATTTATCTGCTTCATCGACTAATTGTCTGATACGATGTATAAACGGGGTGATTGGTTCATTTTTATGATCAATCAGTTTTTGCATGCGGCTGTCGCGAATCATAAAATTGGTTGCGCTGGTATCCTCGTCAATCAGCAGGGTGTCTGCTCCAATCTCTAAAGCTTCCATCACGTTTGCCGCCTGAGAAGTACTTCCGCTTGCATTACTTGTTGAAAAAGCAGTTGTATCTTTTCCATGCGGAAGGTTAGAAATAAATGGAGAAATATTCACCGATGAGATTTCCCTTCCATCTTCTGCCCGAATTTTGACAGCACTCGGGTCTGTACAGATAAATTCCCGGCCATCTCCCTCGCAATGAGGATAAACGCCGCGTTCGATCGCTTGAAGCAGTGTACTCTTCCCGTGATAACCGCCTCCGGTAATCAAGGTGACTCCCTGCTTGACCGCCATTCCTGTTATTGTTTTGCCATGAGGAAGCTTTAATTCTACCTCATCCTCCTGCGGACTTTGAAAAGCAACCGCACCTTTGGCAGGTAAATCACTTACGCCGCTTTTTCTCGGCAATATAGATCCATTGGCAATAAAGCTCACCCAGTTATTTTCTTGCATTGCTTGCCATATAGCATCTTGCTGATCAGCTAATTGAACGGCCTGTTGAATCGTTTTATCCTGAATACGGAAGATAGAATGCTCGATGATAGAAGGAATTACCTCATCGAATAACTTGATTGCTTCCTTTCCATTAATGGATCGCCCATTAGCCGGCAGACCTGCAGACAGGCAAACCGTTAATCCCTGCTCGGAAATACGTACTGCTGTCCGCTCTAATATCTCCTGGCCCGGTCCATCAAAAGCAATCATGCCGCTTTTGCCAGAACCTTTAATAAATGTTTTATTTTGATACACTGCTTTATCAATCACTCTCGCAAAAGCATCCTCTACTGCTGTCTGTCGAGATTTTGTTTCCAGCCACTCAGCAGCTATATGCCGTTCTTTCTCTGGAATCCCGATTCTTATTTTAGAAGGGCTGGCAAACGGATCTCCTTGAACATAGTCGATATAAAGTGTATACCTCGGATACGTGTAGCTTCCCGCAATTTGTTTATATGCTTTGTAGCTTTTTCGGTCAATTTGTAATAAATTATTTTTAAGACGCTTCATCCTAGCTCCTCCATTCTGTTTTATTCTTTATAAACAGGGTACTATACTTAAAGTGCAAGTTCAAAAAGTCCGATAAATAGGACCAAGAAGTTCAAGGCGACGAGCTATTTCCAAACGGACTTCCACAGGATGTGGTGACTTCTGTGTTGTCCACAGGACGTGGACGGTTTTAACAGAAGTTCTTCTATGCTTTATAATACGTGAGGAACGGTTTTGGTGGGGCGAGTAATCGCAGTCCCAGTCCCATTGGAAATAGCTCGTCAACGCACTTCCGCAGGATGCGGTGGCTTCTGCGTTGCCCACACGACGTGGGCGTTCTTAGTAGAAGATCCTTTTCCCGACGTGTCATTTTTATTGGATTTTTTGAACTTCCTCTTATAGGTGAGGAAACAAATATTTTACAAAATAAAAACGCAACACTTCGTAGACTAAGTACGAAACACTGCGTTATCACATATGTATGGAGCGGGTGAAGGGAATCGAACCCTCATCATCAGCTTGGAAGGCTGAGGTTTTACCACTAAACTACACCCGCATGATTTGTTTTGTTTTCCAACGACAAAATTTATTATAGCAACGTATTCGATAAAAATCAACAATAAATTTAATTTTTTTCATGAAAACTTAACCGAAAATTAATATTTAACAAAAATATACCTAAGAATAATTTATAATACCGGTGCATATACTTCTATAATGCCCAAATGTTTCTCGTATAATCTGTTTACATTCGTCTGGTCGCGTAATAAACTATTATTATGCTTCACGGAGAGGAGAATTTTAAAATGTCAGTATATTCAACCATTCTTACCCAATCGGAATTTGTGGATAAGGATAGTCTCAGCTACCCATTTGAAGAAAGAGGATTACAGTTTGGCGATGGCGTTTATGAAGTGATTCGGATTTATAAAGGAGAGTACTATCTCTTGAAAGAACATGTGGATCGCCTGTACCGTTCTGCCGAAGCCATTAAAATCAAAATCCCTTATCATAAAGAAAAGATGACAGACCTATTACATCAATTAATGGAAAAAAATAATATGAAAGATGATGGAAAGGTGTATATGCAAATCACACGTGGCTCTGCTCCCCGGGATCATGCCTTTCCATATGAAGTCACACCTAATATCTATGCTTACCTCCAGGATCTGCCCAGAAATGAAAAGATTCTGGAGAACGGCGTAAAGACCATCTCGCAGCGTGATGTCCGTTGGGAAAACTGTTATATCAAAAGCTTAAATCTGCTGCCAAATGTTTTAGCAAAGCAGACAGCAAAAGAAAATAATTGCTATGAAGCCATTCTGCATCGAGATGGCGTGGTAACAGAATGCAGCTCTTCCAATATCTATCTCGTAAAAGACGGAAAAGTATACACGCATCCAGCTACTAATAATATTTTGCATGGATGTGTACGGATGGCCGTGGAGCGCTTTTTAAAAGCTGAAAATATTCCGCTGATTGAAGAAGCTTTCCAAATTGAAGATATCCAGCATGCAGATGAAATGTTTTTATCCAGCAGTACATCAGAGGTACTGCCTGTTATCCAGCTCGACAATGTAGTTGTCGGAAATGGTGAACCCGGAAAAATTACCCGTACCCTGCAAAGAGCGTATGAGCAGGATGCTAAAATTACTGATAAGTTAATTAAAAATGTGTAATAAGAAACAGTCGTCTCTTTTTTAAAGGCGGCTGTTTTTATATAGAAAATATGTATATCAAGTCTTTTTACAAAATAAACCCAATAATCATTTCCGGCATGGACTCACTGGAAAAATTATTTCCCGATTATTTGATATAAAAGAAAGGAGATAACAATCGTTATTATTAGGCTGACTGCTATAATTTTCAAGAAGGATTTCCGTTTTATTTGACTAGGTTATTCTACTTTCATTGCTTCTTTTTCCACTTGATAAGAAAGCATCTTCGACGGTACCGTATCTGATGCCGTTACTCCAAACCGCTGTCTATGCTCTGCTATTTCAAACATACGCTCATCTGTTACTGATCCGAACGCACGTCTGTCCAGTTCCTTCAGCAGTTTTGCTCTATCCTTCCGTTTGGTTAGACTTAATAAAAAATTTACTTTTACAATATGAGGAATCTCGTCTACTTGTAAACGCTTGGCTAATAGCTTTCCTGCAAATAAACGTTTTCGAAATGCTTTATATTCTTCTTTATCCGCTAAATAAATTTCTATCGAACTGGTAAGTTGATGTTTATATATTTGATACCTTTTAATATCCTGCCATTGAATAAAAATCGCACGTTTTAATGGATGTTTGATAATAAGCATATCCTTTGTCAGCATTCCCTTCCTTAAAAGAATAGATACATATCGCCATTCCCAATATAAAATAAGTAAGAGAAAGAATAAGAGCTAAAAAACTCTTCCCTTTTGAAACGTATAAATAAACTTCCTGTGTACCCAACATCATAACCTCCGAATCATTTTCGTGTCACTCTATTGATTCTTTATTTTACCATATTTTACTTGATATACATTTAAAAAATATACAAATAAGCTCTATAGCTAACCAAATCTGTACAGTTAATCCTTATTGATTCGAATTCCGAAATAGTTTAAACTAAAATTATATAGAACGAAATTCATTTAAAATTGAGGAGGAATTACATGTCTGCATCAACAGAAAAAAGACCCGTTACCACAACCGATTTTCAGAATATTAAGGTTCTTAGTGAACCAGAGTTTATTTCAAAAAATAAATATAGTTATGTCATCACCTCTGTGAATGAAGATAAAGAATATAAATCACAGATTTATGTACATAACTTGAAAGATGATTCTCACAAGCAATGGACTGCAGATAATCATCGTAATCATACGTTCCGTGTTTGCCCGAATAAGGATAAAGCCTTCTTCCTTTCCAACCGCAGCGGAGCTTCACAGATTTGGCTAATGGCTTTGGACGGCGGGGAAGCAAAACAGATCACTACTTTTCCAAACGGCGTCTTCTCCCCTATCTGGTCAAACGATGGAAAGTCGATTATATTCTGCTCCTTTCTGGAAAAAGATGATGATATTGCTGCCTTAAAAGAGTTAAGCAACGAAGAAAAAGAGGCAAAACAAAAGGAAGCACAAACAAAACCGCTTATTGTCGACCGTTTAAAGTACAAGTCGGATGCCAGAGGCTTCCATGACCAATCCACTGTACAAATCATCAAATATGATATAAACGCAGACAAATTTCATCAGCTCACAACCAAAGAGGCAGATCATCATTTGGTTGACCTTGCCCCGAACGGCGAACACCTTATCTTTGCGGCTAATTTCGAGGAAGATGCGGATACCTCCCTGATTTCTGATTTGTATTTACTGGATCTGCAGTCAAAGGAAATAACGAAATTAACAAACAGTAAAGGCAGCTATTCTGACGCCAGATTCTCCAGAGACAGTAAAAAAATTATTGCTTGCGGGCATGAGTTTGAATATGCAGGCGCAACGCTCATTAAGCTGTTTCTGTACGATGTAGAAAACAAAGAAAGAAAATTGCTTTCTGGAGATTGGAGCATTCAGCCTGGTGATACCATGGTTGGCGATACGCGTCTTGGCAGCTCAGAAACTGGTCCTGTCTGGTCACATGACAATGCATCCATTTATTTTCTTGGATCAGATGCTGGAGCTGTCAATCTATATGAAACAGATTTAGAAGGAAATTTAAAAACACGTTACAGCGATGATAATCACGTATTCGGCTTTTCTTATCATCCAGAGACAGACAGCTTTATTTTAGGAATCAGCAAACCAAAAGATCCTTGTAATTTTTATAAGCTGGATGCAGATAATACCTTAAAGCAGCTGACAGATGTAAATAAAGCTTTTATTCATGAAGCAGCTTTATGCGAACCAGAAGAAATCTCCTATACATCAAGCGATGGCTTAAAAATTCAAGGCTGGCTGCTTCGCCCTTACGGATTCCAGGAGGGAAAGAAGTATCCATTTGTTTTGGAGGTGCACGGCGGTCCGCATGCTATGTATGGGCAAACCTTCTTCCATGAACTCCAGCTGCTTGCAGCGAAAGGGTATGTTGTCCTTTATACCAATCCACGCGGCAGTCATGGATATGGACAGGAATTTGTTAACGGGGTGCGGGAGAACTATGGCAAAGGAGATTATCGCGATCTGATGGAGGCGGTCGATTATTGCTTAGAACAGTATTCCTTTATTGATGAAAACCGCTTAGGCGTGACTGGCGGAAGCTACGGCGGGTTTATGACGAACTGGATTGTCGGTCATACGAACCGTTTCAAAGCAGCCGTGACACAAAGGTCCATTTCCAATTGGTTAAGCTTTTATGGAGTCAGTGATATCGGCTTCTTCTTTACCAAGTGGGAGCACGGCGTGAATTTATTAGAGGATCCAACCGGACTGTGGGATATATCTCCGTTGAAATATGCAGAAAACGTGGAGACACCGCTTCTTATACTGCACGGCGAAAAGGATTATCGCTGCCCGATTGAGCAAGGGGAACAATTATTTATCACATTAAAGCATTTAAATAAAGAAGTGGAATTCGTCCGTTTCCCGAATGCTACTCATGAATTAAGCCGAAGCGGCGATCCATCACTTCGGGCTGCCCGGCTGGAAAATATCTGCCGCTGGTTTGATAAATATCTTTAAAACCACATACATTTTAAAAATAGAGGCGACAATTTTTGTCAGCCTCTATTTTTAATTATCCTATGATGATACACTGCCAATTTTTGGCTCGTGTTGATCCTTCTGCGTTCGCAATGTCTGTAAATACGTCTGTAAAGATTGAATATCTTCATTCTTCAAGTGCTGGTTTTGCCAAACAAGCTTTGCCGTTTCCAGACTGGTAAAATACGGGATATTAAGCTGCGTACAAAGCTCTCTTAACTGAAAGCCAAATCGTTCTTTATCTCTGCCGACGCTTGGCACATTAATCACATAAGCAGGCGGGTCCTGTAAAAACAGCTTTTTGAGATTAGCTAATTCCCGATCTACTGCTGCGGAAGGAATATGGTTTTTCTCCAGATAAGCACTCGTTCCCTGTGTAGCGATTATTTCTGTGTTTCCGGCAATTTCCTGAATAAACGGGATGCTTTCTTTCTTATGATGGTCACTTATCGATACAAACCATTTTTTTGTATCATGCAGCTTGTGCTGAGAAGGAAACACCGCCTTACGAATTGCTTTTTCCAATGTCACATCCATCCCGATAGCTTCCCCGGTTGATTTCATTTCCGGGCCTAAAATATGGTCAACACCTTTTAATTTATTTTTAGAAAAGACAGGTGCTTTCACCGTATAATATTCCGGCTCCTGGTAAGAAGTGAATTCTTTCATAAAATCCTGCAAAGACTCCCCTAAATGTGCATTGACAGCTAAAGCAACCAGCGGAATCCCTGTTACCTTGCTGACTGCCGGAACTGTGCGGGAGGATCTAGGATTTACTTCCAGAACATACACTTCTTCTTGGTAAAGAACAAACTGGATATTCATCATCCCGATAATCGGAAGCTCTCTGGCAATCTTTTTAGAGATTTGATAGATTTGCTTCTTTTGCTGTTCCGTCAGTGTTATCGCCGGGAATACGCTCGTGCTGTCTCCTGAATGCACCCCTGCTTTTTCGATATGTTCAAAGATTCCTGGAATAATCACATTTTCGCCGTCACTCACGACATCGACTTCACATTCCAGTCCAGGCATATACGAATCCATTAATAATGGCCAGCATTGATCGTAGGTATCTACCTGTACTCTTTGTACATTGCTGAGTAATTCTTCTTTATTGTAACAGACAAACATCGACTGACCGCCAATCACATAAGATGGACGAATCAGAACAGGATATCCGAGCTGATGAGCCGCTTCCTTCGCTTCCTCCACACTATGGACAATTTCCCCATGGATGTGAGCAATATCTAATTGCTCTAAGAAGGTATAAAATTGCTCTCTGTCTTCCATTTTATCCATATTTTCAGGCGCTGTTCCTAAAACAGAAACACCGGCTTCTTTTAACTGATTCATAAGGTTAATAGCTGTCTGTCCGCCAAATTGGACGAGGACGTCTTGAATATTCTCTTTTTCCATGACACGTAGTACATCCTCCAGAGCCAATGGTTCAAAATAAAGGCGATCAGCTACTGTATAGTCCGTGCTCACTGTTTCCGGGTTATTATTGATCATAATTGCCTCATACCCGGCTTTTTGCAGTGCCTGCACAGCATGCACAGAGCAATAGTCAAATTCAACTCCCTGCCCGATACGGATAGGACCAGAACCGATAACCAGCGCTTTTTTCTTATTCGATACGGTCTGCACTTGATTGGAACCTGACCAGGTTGAATAAAAATAGGTAGAATGTTTCCCCGACGTTCCCGGGCATGTATCAACAAAACGATAATTAGGTGACAATCCATGATTTTTATAAAATTCACGGAGTACAGCCGGTTCAATATGGAGGAGCTTTGCTAATTGGACATCACTGATACTATACTGCTTTGCCTGCAAGATTTTCTCTTCCGTTATATTTCCCCAGCCGGTTGCTGCCAATTCCTTTTCCAATTGGATGATAGCTGCTATTTTCTCCAGGAAATAAGGCTGAATCAGTGTCCGTTTTGCAATCTCATCTACAGTGAATTGACGCCATAAGGCTTCACCGATAGCGAAAAGACGTAAATCATTCGGCTCTTCAAGCAACGCCATTAATGCTTCATCCGACTTTTCTGCAAAGGATGGCCACCGCAAGGATTGAACATTCATTTCCAGAGAGCGGACCGCTTTATTTAATGCGCCTTCGAAGGTTTTATCTAAGGACATGACTTCTCCTGTTGCTTTCATTTGTGTTCCAAGCGTACGATCTGCTTCGGAAAATTTATCAAATGGAAAACGCGGGATTTTTACAACGGTATAATCCAAATCCGGTGTAAAATGAAGATAGGTCGCTCCGCTGACCGGATCAACTAGTTCATCCAAATGATAGCCGACTGCACATTTTGCTGCCACTCTGGCAATCGGATAGCCTGTTGCTTTAGAAGCCAGCGCAGAAGAACGGCTGACGCGGGGATTTACCTCGATAATACAATATTCATTTGTTTCCGGATGGAAGGCAAATTGAATGTTACAGCCACCCACCACTTCCAGCGCACGAATTATTTTTATCGATGCGTCACGCAGGATTTTACTTTGTTCAGCAGTTAATGTCTGAGCAGGAGCGACTACAATGGAATCGCCGGTATGCACACCGACAGCGTCGACATTTTCCATGTCACAAATAATTTGACAGGCGTCATTCTCATCGCGCATCACTTCATACTCCATCTCTTTCCAGCCTTTAATGCTGCGCTCAACAAGCACCTGCGTAATCGGGCTTAGATGAAGCCCCTTTGCCAGCAGCTCGCAAAATTCTTCCTTATTATTTGCAAATCCTCCGCCTTCTCCGCCAAGAGTATAAGCTGGACGGAGAATAACCGGATAGCCTATCTTCTCTGCAAACGCCAGGCCATCCTCTATATTTGTCACAATTTGTGATTCAGAAATGGGCTCCTTGATGGAAATCATTAAATCTCTGAATTTTTCTCTGTCCTCTCCCTTTTGTATGGAAGCAATGGAGGTTCCGAGCAGGGTTACATCGTGTTTCTTCAGAATCCCTTTCTCATGAAGCTCTAAGGATAGATTTAACCCTGTCTGTCCGCCCAAGGTGCCAATTAAACCATCCGGCTTTTCCTTTTCAATGATTTTTTCGACAACCTCTACTTCTAACGGTTCTAAATAGACTTGGTCGGCGATGGTTTCATCTGTCATAATGGTCGCAGGGTTGTTATTGATAAGCACAACCTCCAGCCCCTCTTCCTTTAAAGCAAGACAGGCTTGCGTCCCGGCATAATCAAACTCTGCCGCCTGCCCGATAACAATCGGCCCCGATCCTAAAACAAGTACTTTCTTCATCCCTGGATGTATTGGCATATCTTATTCTCCCTTCTCCTCTATGTCTGCTGCAATAGCTGTTATCACTCCGATAAAAGTGAATAACTCTTCTTTCTCTGTTGTTAATGGAGGCAAAATACGCACGACATGCTCTCCTGCTGTTAATACAAGAACCTGTTTTTCTCTTAATTTCTCCACCCAGACCCCTGCTTTATTTTCAACTTCCAGCCCGATAAGAAATCCTTTTCCTCTTACCCCTTTAATAAGTGAATTGGTTTCAGCAATCTTCATTAACCCTTCAACTAACAGGGTGCATTTTTCCTGTAAATCTTGTAAAAAAGCAGGGTCTGCAATTTGCTCTAATGTAGCCAGCCCAGCTGTTGCCGCCAGCGGATTTCCCCCAAAGGTGCTGCCATGGGTTCCTGGTGAAAAACTGTCCGCAGCTTTGTTTTTTGCTAATAATGCTCCAATCGGAAAACCAGAGCCTAATCCTTTAGCCAAAGTGATAGCATCCGGCTCAATATCGTACTGTTCATAGGCAAACAAAGTACCCGTCCTGCCGACCCCAGTCTGGATTTCATCGACCATAAACAGAATGTCTGCCTGCTTACAATAGTCATACAGTGCTTTTACCCATTCTGCGTCCGCCGGATGAACGCCGCCTTCTCCCTGGACCAGCTCCAGTAAGACGCCCGCTGTTTTATCAGTGTCTATTTGCTCCAGCGCTTCCGGCTGATTAAACGGCAAATAAGTAAAACCAGGTGTTAATGGGGTAAAGCCTTTATGGATTTTAGGCTGTGCAGTTGCAGCCATCGTATAACCGGTTCTTCCGTGAAAGGAGTTTGAAAAAGTAACAATCTCTGTTCTTTCCGGCTTCTGCTGGTCCTTTGCATATTTTTTAGCCAATTTGATTGCTGCTTCATTTGCTTCAGCACCGCTGTTACAGAAGAAGGCCTGATCAAAGCAGCTTAACGAAACTAACTTTTCTGCCAATGCTTCCTGCTGGGGAATCTGATACAAATTAGAAACATGCCATAAGTTCTCTAATTGCTCGGATAACTTTCCCTGTACATAATCCGGCACATGGCCTAAACTGCATGTTGCAATCCCGGATGTATAGTCCAGGTGTTTCACACCCTGGTCATCCCATACATAGCTTCCTTTTCCTTTTACAATAGTAAGCGGCAAACGCTGATAATTTTTCATTAATGCTGATGTTGTCATTGTATTAGACATGCTCAAACTCCTTTTCACTTAAAATCGTCCCTACTTTTTCTCCGTCTAAATATTTCAAAATATCATTTGGTTCTAATCCATTTAAAATAACCGATTCCTCTACGCCGCCCTGCAAGCTTGCCAACGCCGAACGCACCTTGGGAATCATGCCGCCATAAATGACGCCGGAATCAATCAATGCTTCAACATCTTTTTTGGTTAAATGGTGGTGGATTACTTCTTTTTGGTCGATTGTTTCCATCACACCCGGAATATTACTGATCAGAACAAGTTTACAGCCTAATGCCTCTGCTACTGCACCAGCCGCTGTATCGCCGTTAATATTGAAACGGGTTTCTCCCTCGCCTGTTGCAATCGGGGAAATAACAGGAATACCGCCTGCATCCAGAATCATGTCAATCCAGGACGTTTCCACCTTGATAACCTCTCCGACAAAACCAAGCTTCCCATTTTGAATTTGTTTTGCCTGCAGCAGGTTGCCGTCTACGCCGCTAAGACCAATTGCTTTTCCATTTTGATTTTGAAAGGAACTGACAATCCGTTTATTAATGGTTCCGCTCATTACCATTTGCGCAACTTCTAACACTTCTTCCGTAGTAACCCGAAGCCCATCGACAAATGTACTTTCAATATTCATCTGCTCCAGCGCCTGATTGATTTCCGGACCGCCGCCGTGAACAATAACAGGTTCACAAATCTTTTTTTCTTTCAGCTCGATTAACAGCTCATAAAAAGCCTTTGGCAGCTCCTGCAAAATACTTCCGCCTACTTTAAATACTACTTTTGTCATTAGAACACCTCACGTTCGATAGGATGCGTTGATCTGTACGTAATCATAGGTTAAATCACAGCCCCAGACAGTTGCTTTCTCCACGCCGTCTGTTAACCCGATAAAAAGGTGAACCGTATCTTTAACCAATTCCTCTACACAATTCGGTTCATGGAAGGCAAGCAGCTGCCCTTCCTTAATAATCTGCTCTGATCCAATCGCAAGCGATAGCCCCTGTTTATCAAATGCTACGCCGCTTGCACCTAGAGCACTGATGATTCTCCCCCAGTTGGCATCTTCACCATAAATTGCTGTTTTTACCAGACTGGAGCCAATCACTGCTTTCGCCATCTGCGCCGCTTCCTGCTCCGATCTAGCTCCTTCTAAACTTACTTCAACCAGCTTGGTTGCTCCCTCTCCGTCCTTAGCTATCATTTTTGCAAGCTCCCGGCTGACGAATTGCCACGCTTCCATAAATTGATGCCATTCCGGATGCTGTGGATGAAGTGTTTCATTATTCTGCATTCCGTTTGCTAAGATAAGTACCATATCATTCGTACTGCTGTCCCCGTCCACTGTAATACGATTAAAGGACTGATCGGTTATTTGTCTTAATCCCTGCTGGAGACTTTCCGTTTCTACGTTTGCATCGGTTGTAATAAAGGAAAGCATGGTTGCCATATTCGGGTGAATCATACCCGACCCTTTCGCAGCGCCGGCAATGGTGATGACTTTTCCATCTATTTCAACCTCGACAGCAATATGCTTCGTTTTCGTATCCGTTGTTAAAATGGCATGTTCAAAATCAACAGCTGCTTCACTCTCCCCAATACGAGCAATGGCTCCTTTAATAACATCCATTGGAAGCATCTCACCAATGACTCCCGTGGAGGCAACAGCCACTAAGGAAGAGTCAATTCCTATTTTTTCGGCTGTAAGCTGCTGCATTTCTAACGCATCCTGATAGCCTTGTTCACCTGTATACGAATTGGCATTAGCAGAATTGACAACGACTGCCTGCAGCTGGCCGGAATGCTTTAGTGCCTGCTGTGTTACATCCAGCGGGGCTGCCTGAAATGTATTCTGCGTATACACTCCCGCGGCATTTGCTGGTACATCGGAATAAAGCCAGCCGAAATCACGCTTAGATTTCCGCAGCCCTGCGTGTATGCCTCCTGCAGTAAATCCTTTAGGCTGATCAATATGTGCATTTTCTAAAATTTTAAATGACTTCGATAATGTATGTTCCACCTATGATTTTCCTCCTCAAAGTTGTTCCCTTTTAGATTATGGAAATACTGGAATAAACTCCAATCCCATTGTCTCATCCCATCCGTTCATCAGATTAGCATTATGAATTGCCTGGCCAGCCGCTCCTTTTACTAAATTATCAATCGCCGACGCTATCACAATGCTGTTTGTCCGCTCGTCTACATACGCTCCAATATCACAGTAATTACTGCCCGTTACCCCTTTTGTTGCCGGAAAATGACCTTCTGGCAAAATACGGACAAAGGATTTCTCCTGATAGTATTCCTGTAGATAGTCTAAAATGGAGGCGGTGGTTTCCTGGCTTTTCAGATCCGCATATATCGTGCATAACAGCCCTCTTGTCATTGGAATCAAATACGTTGTAAAGGAAACCTTTACATCCTTATCTGCAAATTGGGATGCATAACGTTCAATCTCCGGGATATGCTGATGCTGACCAATTTTATATGGAACAACATTTTCATTTGCTGAAGAGAAATGTGTTTTTTCACTTAAACCTTTTCCAGCTCCGGAAATCCCTGTTTTCGCATCGATGCGAATACCTTCTGTCTGAATTTTATTCCCATCAATAAGCGGGATTAATGCGGATAAAGCAGCAGTCGGGAAACAGCCCGGGTTAGAAATAATCGACGCTGATTTGATTTCCTCTGTAAAAATATCGCTGAGTCCAAATACTGCTCTCTCCAGCACATCAGCAGAAGCAGGCTCTTTTCCGTACCATTCCTTATATTCCTCTGACGTAAGCCGGAAGTCGCCAGATAAATCGATACATTGAACAGAAGTATTCTGGAAAGAAGGAATAATATTTTTAGCGACACCAGCTGGGGCTGCTAAGAATAAAATATCAATCTCTTTTTCTAGCTTTTCTGTATTTAATGCTTCCATCTCTTTCGTAATAATACCGGATAAATGCGGATAAGTAGCTGATAACTCCTCGCCTGCCTGCGATTGTGATATAATTTTAGTAATCTCAATTTCTTTATGTGATTGGAGAAGCCGGATAAGCTCGATCGCCCCATACCCGGTTCCGCCAATAATTGCTGCTTTCTTCAAAAATACTCTCTCCCTTGTCTGAAAAATGAATTATTCATTATTATAAATTTTTATGTATGTTTATGCAAGGGAATTTATAAATATTAATTAAATTTCTTCAAATTAATTGTTTACTTGTATAATATATGAATAAAAAAAGACACTGACCAGGCTTTATGATCAATGTCTTTTTCTTATCACACATCTTATATAAATGGTATCCAAACCTTTGTATATCGGAGTTTTTGAAGCATCCTTAAATCAAGTTTCGTAGTATCTCAACTCAGATTCCTGTTATTTTCTCTTGTTTCTAACAGAAAAAATTTATGCAGTCCTCCTGCATCCTCATTCAACTTCCCGCACAAACCGTTCCAGAAAATCATCCAATGTTTCCTTATATAATTCCTCATCTTTCACAAAGGACTCCCCGTGGCTCGCCTCATCCACAAGCAGAAGCTCCTTTTCACTTTTGGTATTTTCATAGAGCTCCTCTGTCATCTCAGTCGGCACAAAGACATCTTCTTTTCCATGAATATATAAAATCGGAACTTCCGCTTTTGCAACTTGATCTAAAGCAGAGGCTTCCTTTAGCCCGTAACCGGCGCGCAGCTGTGTTACGAGACTGGTAGACGGGATAAACGGAAAGGAAGGCAAATGGAACATCCGGTCAATTTGGTAAGAGAATAATTCATTGACATCTGTATAGGAAGCATCTGCGACAACAGCTTTCACATTTGGCGGCAATTCCTCCCCGCTCGCCATTAAAACAGAGGAACCACCCATAGAAACACCGTGCAGCACGATTTCAGCATCCTCTCCGACACGTTCCATTACTTTATCAATCCAATCTAGCAAATCTAAACGGTCGTGCCAGCCAAAGCCGATATAATCTCCTTCACTCTCTCCATGTCCGCGCATATCCGCTGTAAAAATGTTGTATCCTAAATCCTCATAATAATGCTGTCCGTATAAAGCCATATCTTTTCCGCGGCCCAAATAGCCATGGGCAAAGATAACCACTTTATTCGTAGGGTGTTCTGCTTCCAGATAATATCCTTGTAAATCAAGATTATCATAGGAAGTCTGATGCCAAGTTTCAAACGGCTGTTCATCCGACCAGTCCCGCCAATCACCTTCTAATAAAATATCCAGTGTTTCTGCTTCCACTTCCAGGTCATCATTATCGTTTAGAAAATCCTTTACATTCCTTTCAATGGCGAGGTTATAAAAGAAAATCGCAGCAGCAAAATTTATAATAAGGAGTATCAGCACAACTCCTGAAATAATCCAAATCCATTTCTTCTTTTTCTTCACACCCTGACCCTCTTTTCTATCTAACATTCTAACTACCTATTATACTAGAAATTCCCTAAAGTATATAATCCAAGTTATGGGAGATTGTCAGGAAATTTATTTAATCGTACATACACAAATAAACGTATAAGGCTTTGCCAGCGCACAAAGCCTTATACGTTTTACACATGCTGTCTGATTAAATATGTCGTCTTTCCATTAAATGAATGCCTAGTCCGGTAAATAAGACCGTCATCAATGTTAAAATACTGATCGGCTGCAGGAGCTCTGTAAAGGAATAGCCGTAAACTGCTGCTCCCTGAATAATATCTAAACCATATTTGATTGGATTCAAATTCGCTAAAAACAACAGGACAGGATTGCTGACAATTTCTAACGGCCAAAATGCGCCGCCAATCATGGCTAAACTTACTGTAATAATACTGATCGCTGCATTAAACTGCTCCACATTTTTAACAAGTGCTGTAATCAAAATAGACATAGCAACAATAGCTAAAGCATATGGAATCAGCATCAGTAAAATTTCAATCATTCGATCATTAAAGGTAATTCCCCGCCAGAAATAGAAGAAACTAAAAATAATTATAATTTGCAGATAGCCTTCTATAAAACTGTAAAACAGGTTCGCAATATACATTTCTGATTTCTTAATTGGCGATAAAATCATCCGGTCCCAGACACCCATTCTTTTTTCTGTCAGGATTTTGACTACCCCATACGCGATGGTATAAATAGCGAAAAATAATGCAAAGCCGCCCACACGATGTACATTATCATCATATTGCCAGGATTCCTCTCCTGAAAAGCTGTGTACCGACAAATCAAATGTACCTTCCGAGGCAGCTTCCTGGTAGGATGAAACGACTTGATCGGCTTCCATTCCTTCTGCGTCTGCTGCCTCCCGGATTAATGCCTCTTGCATATCTGTTGTATATACTTCCTGGACCGTCTGTTGGATCAGACCTGCATTCGGAGATTCTACTCCTACTAAAATATCAAAACGATCCACAGATAAGATAACGCCCGTATCTGCATCCCCTTCCCTTAACTCTTCTTGCAATGCTTCTTTATCAACTTCATAAAAACGAAAGGCTTCCTGCTCCTCCAGAGATTGCTGGTAATCACTTGCTCCATCTTCCACATAGACAGGAACTGGAATTCCACCGCCTCCTTCCCCTACATTTAAAGAAGAAATAACCCAGGCAAAGACAATCGACATTCCTGTAAAAAGGAGAAAAGTAAATGGATTACGAATAAACTCCCTTATCCGTGCTAATAATATGCCTTTCATCGTGTGGACCCCCTTTTTGGAAAGCTTATCGCAGCAACTATAATCATCAGAGCACCAAAACCAATCATGTAAATAAGATAATTCGAAATTTCCTCTATGCCGCTTCCCTGGAGTAACTGAATATAAGCACTTAATCCAGAGCCGTTCGGTGTCATATTACCGATACGCTGAATCATTTCCGATAATTCTCCAATCGGGAAAAAGCTCCCTCCGATAAATGCCAAAATAGAAGTAACAACCCCTGAGAAAAAGCCAACAATCGCATCTGATTTAAAACGATAGCTGATAGCCGTTAATAGTACGGTGATTCCACCTACTGCAACAGCATAGGAAAAGGTAGTTAACAAAAATGCCAGCACATCCTGAAATGTGACTTGGAAAACAACATAAGAAAAACCAAAAATAATCAATAGCTGAATAAAGGCAATGATCATACCAGAAATTAGGATACTGAAGAAGTACATCCATCTCGGCATATCACCGACAATAATACGGTCAAACACCTGATCCTGCCTTTCCCTGGTTGCAAAGAAACCAATGGTAGAAGCAACATATAACCCGGTAAAAACTGCCATGGCAACCGTATAATAATCACGAGAGGAAATCGGATCCAGCTGTTCAATCTGTGTCTGCTCGCCAACGTTTGAGGCAGCCTGCATTTCATTCATATCTACATCCAAATCATTTTGCTGCAGAAAGGCCTGCGTAGTCAGATTCTCATCAAATTGCTCCAAAATTTGTGATAAGACAGATGAATAGATTCCATCCTCCTGATTGACATGCAGCGTTAAATCTGGTTTGGCAGTGTCCTGCCCTGAGATAGCCTGCAGCATATCATAGGTGAAATTTTCTGGTACTTCGATTAAACCGGAAAAGGAATCATCCGCCAGCACATCTGCTTTTTCGTCTTCCTGTATAACCTCTAATTCAATCATTTCCTGCAAATCTTCCCCTTGAAAAATATCCTCCCGGAGCATCGTAATCATATGCAGGTCTTCGCTGTCACCAAACGCCTCTGCCGGCGCACCAATTGCTTCCATTTCATTGATAAATCGCTCGACCTGATCCGCTTCATCTTCATGCTCCAGCCAGGCTACTTTTAATTCAAGCTTTGGACTGCCGCTTTCCATAAACCCTGCCAATGCAAAGCTTAAAATAAGAATAAGGATAATCGGCAACCCCAGAAGTAAAAAAATCTGGACAGGATTACGCCATAGCAGGAGCAATTGTTTTTTAACTAGTTGAAATATCATAGCAATCCTCCTCTAATCACGTAATGCTCTTCCGGTTAAGTGCAGGAATACATCCTCCAGCGTTGGGGACTTCACATGCAGCGAGCGTAAAGAAATATCATATTTATCCGTCATCGAAATAATTTCAGAAAACAAATTGACTTCCTTTGGCGTAATTAATGTAATCTCTTTTTCTTCCACATGCACATTTGTCACCGATTCATGGTCCTTCAAACGGGCAATAAATGCTTCACTCCAATGGTCAGCCTGGATTGAAATCGTATTTTCGGAAGAAAGAATCTGCTTGATTTCCTCCTTCGTCCCAGAAGCAATTAAATTCCCCTGATCCATAATATAAATACGGTCACACAGATAATCTACTTCTTCCATGTAATGACTTGTATAGACGACCGTCATTTGATTTTCTTTGTTCAAACGTTTGACAGTCTCCAAAATATAGCTTCTGGATTGCGGGTCGATGCCGACAGTCGGTTCATCCATAATTAAAATTTGAGGGCTGTGGAGCATAGCTACCCCAATATTCAACCGTCTTTTCATCCCTCCGGAAAAAGACTCTACCAGCGCTTTTCGCTTCTCTGTTAAACCAATTTGCTCTAAAATCTCATTCACCCGCTGTTTTAAAGTTGAGCCCTTCAAACGATAAATTCTTCCAAAGAAAAGCAGGTTTTCTTCCGCCGATAACTGCGGATAAAGTGCGATTTCCTGCGGTACAACCCCAATGGCTTTCCGTAATGGAGATGGCTTTTTAATGACAGACTTTTTCAAAAACCGGACGTCTCCCTGTGTCGGCTCAATCAATGTAGAAAGGATAGAAATAGCCGTTGATTTACCAGCTCCGTTCGGACCGAGCAGACCGACGATTTCTCCCTGTTCAATAAACATATTTAATGCCTTTACTGCTTCTATTTTTTTAAAATGCTTTGAAATATCAACTAATTCCAGCATGTTAGCCCCTCCTGTCAAATCTACTTATATTTTATCGTCTTCCCGAGCAAAGCAACACTTTCCTCCGTCACTAATCGGATGGAAAAAAAGTGACTCCAGTCATTTTTTCATCCAACACTTCTTCTTTCCTTGCTTAACACAAAAACAGCAGAACTGATTTTCAGCTCTGCTGTCATTAAGTAATTCATCCTTTTTCATTTTTAAATTGCCTTTGAGACCAAACCAGCGTAATAACGAATACGAGTGCGATGCTGAACAGAAAAATCAAAATTCCCATCTGCTGCTCATAAACCGGGTCAAAAGGCAGAAAACCAATATAGAATTCATCCGGCATTTGCAAATCGACCGGAATACATACGCGTAAGGACTCTAGAAAAACAGCCGGATCCTTGTAGGTTTGATAAATGCCTGAACCTGCTAAAAGACCATAAAAGCAATAGGGTAAGAATGCAGATATTTGAACGGCCGTTGCATACCATCTGACACGATTATTCAGCCAATAATAGAAAAATGCAGCCCAGAAATTCAATGCAGCCAAAAACAGACACATCATAAAGAAATGATTCCAGTACAGCTCTATACGGGCAATATCAAACATAAATGGCAGATGATAACCGTAAAAAAAGACCGTCAGCAGGGTAATAGCTACTGCAGGCTTCCGGAAATAAGCAAGTGCGCTTTGTATCCAGCTGATTTTTTCACTGATCCACGATTTTGGCCTCCATCCAATAACAAGCAAGGGAGCCGCAACAAAAAGTAAACCGACAATTTGATACATATGTGCCTGCAGGGTCAGCCTGCCAATAATATTTAATGGACTTCCCACAGACAAAAATAAGACAACCATGCCGAAGAGAAAAGAGATAATATAAAGCATACCGCTCTTTCCCTTGGAAGGAATCATAAAAAAATAACAAACAATCATAAATGCACAAAACAAAAAGATTCCGCCATTCCACAGGGTTGAAAAATGAAATTCATCTAAAAATATTGCAATCATCTCTTCTTCACCAAACTTTTATTTAAGGTTACTTCTATTTTAAATTATGTAACGGCGGACTTCAGCAGGGAATTCGTACAATTTCTTGACATTCGTTCTTGAAACTTCCTCATTTACGAAATATCATGAGTAACCGCATAAATGGCAAGCTGCGTCCGGTCACGTAAATCAGTCTTTTGCAGAATAACAGAAATATGATTTTTTATCGTTCCTATAGAAAGATACAATTCAGCAGCGATTTCTTTATTCGTTTTTCCCTGTCCAACCTTCTGAATAATTGCTCTTTCCCTTTCTGTTAGCTCAATATTTGCTGCAGCGCTTGTTTTTTTAGATTGCTTTAACAATCTCGGCATTACTTTCGCGGTCACCTCATCATGCAGCACCAAGCCGCCTTTCATCACGCTGTAAACTGCTTCAATAAGCTTTTTGCCGTCAGAGGTTTTCAACAAAAAACCGCTTGCTCCTTCATTCAGTGCTTTCAGTGCATATTCATCGTCATTAAAGGTCGTCAGAATGAGAATAGGCACATCCGGCCACCGCTCTTTGATTTTTCTAGTCGCCTCAATACCGTTCATATCCGGCATCCGGATGTCCATAAAAACAATGTCAACACGATGCGCGCTCATCTTTTCCATCGCCTCGATGCCATTACTTGCTTCACAGCTTATCCGAATTTGCTCATCCTGCTCCAAGATCATACGCAGCCCTTGACGTACGATTTCCTGATCCTCCACAAGCATCACGTGGAACATACATTATCATCTCCTTCCGTCATCAATATCAGCTGGGAATCCTTCCTGATAAAACAAACTTATCAGGTAACTGAAGAATCTCTAATTTCCCATCGAATTCCTCCACACGACTTTGCATATTTGTCAGTCCAAATCCTGGTTCATATGCTTTTACTTGATGTATTTTATTACTGATTTCAAAATGGATTGCCTGATCTGCAGATTTACTTAAAGTTACAAAAACCTCACGGCTGTTGGCATGACGCATGGCATTGGTAATCCCTTCCTGAATCACCCGGTAAAGAACAACACTTTTAGCATTAGAAATCGGCACAGATAAAACCCCGTTCTTCATCGTGAAATGCACATTCAAATGACTTTCACTTTCTAACTTCCGAATCAGCTGGACGACCGTTGCGATACCTTCCGATTCCTCCACTTTTAAAGCTTTGACAGCATCCCTGGTTTCCTGCAGACTTCTGTTTGCCAATTCCTTCATCTGTTCAACTTCCAGCTCTGGATATTGAATCGACAGCATCTCTATCTGCATCATTAATGCAGTCAAATGATGTCCGACAGAATCATGCATATCTCTGGCGATACGTGCTCTTTCCTCTGTTTTTGCATTTTTCTCCGCATCCACATGCTGCCGTTTCAGCTGCCTGTAGGAATCATTCAACTCCTCGTATAAACGCTTATAATACTGGTTATGACTCCATTGCTGATGCAGAAGAATGCTTATTGTCAAAATAAAAATGCTTCCAAGAAATAATTCAAGGGAAATCGATGAAAAAAAAGAAAAGAACATACACGCTGCTATTGCTGCAGCTGACAGCGTATAATATGCCAGTGTTTCTACCTGCCTGGCAGCTAACACCAGCAAAAACCATATTAAACTGATAGAAAATAAAACATTTTCCGAGAAAAAGAAACCGGCGCATAGAATAATGATGGTATTGCCTAAGAAAAGATACAGATTCTTCGTTCGAAACGATAAGAGAAAGAAAAAAGCCAGACTCAGTGCAAATAAAAAGAAATGATAAGGGATAAATGTACTGTTAAATAAGAGTAATCCAACCCATAATATTGAAAAAAACAGAAATTGCAGCCAAAATTGTTTCATCCTGTCCCCCTCTGGATTTACGACCTTATATCCTCTAAATAGGTAGTAACTACACGCCAGACTTCTATCTTCTCTTCAAATGTTTTATTATATTTTCCGGGAACAGGGCTTGTAGAAGGAAGCTTTATCACATCGATTTCCTGCTGGAGCGCCGGAGCAATAAACTTATGGAACATTTGATATGCTTTTGTTCCATTACAAGCGATCAGCTGAATAGAAGGATATGCCTTTAAAAGTCCTGCAATATCATTCGGCTCTTCTTCTTCAATATGCATATCCAGACTTCCTTGCCGATAGCAATAGCCGACAGTATCCCATAACGCCAAGTGATGCTTTTTCATTAAATGTAATTTTTCAGAATACGTATCTGCGGCTCTTTCATTTAAAATATGATACATAATCGGCCAGAAATGATTTCTGGGATTTCCATAATATTCTTGTTCTTTTAATGACTTTTTACTTGGCATGGAACCGACAATCAGCACTCTAGGCTGATTACCGATAACCGGCGCAAATGATTGAAGCTTATCCATGATAGCCCTCCCCCTGAACCCTGTTTTTAAAAGATTGTTTAACAAACACATCTTTACAATTCTACACTTTTAATAAACTTAGCCGGATTTCCTCCGTAAACAACGTTTGCAGGAACATCCTTTGTTACGACAGAGCCTGAAGCAATCACTGCATTATCTCCAATCGTTACACCAGGATTAATGATTGCCCCGCCGCCAATCCATACATTATCACCTATGGTTACTGCCTTACCAAATTCTTTTCCGGAGTTACGCTCTACGGGATTGATTGGATGCGTTGCTGTATAAATATGTACACCTGGGGCCAGCATGCAATTGTCACCAATTCGTATCGGGCAAACATCTAACATAACACAGTTAAAGTTTGCATAAAAATTTTCCCCAACATGAATGTTATAACCATAATCACAATGAAAATCAGGTTCAATAAACAGAGATCCCTCTGTTGAGCCAAATATTTCTTTCAGACAGCTTGTCCGTCTTACCGTATCATCCTCTGTCAGCCCGTTATAATAACGCATCATCTTTCTGACATGCAGCCGGTCCTTTACTAATTCACTATCTCCCGGATTATATATTTCCCCTGCCTGCATCTTCTCTCTTTCTGTTGTCATTACATCTCCTCTTTCATTTTGTTTTTGTCCTGTTTCCGAACACGGTTTTTAACCCATTGAATCATTCTTTTTACTTTGGGGAACAGAAACTCATATAGCCGCTTAAATTCTGCACCAAATAAGACCCAAAAAAGGATATACAGATGCCCTAATAAGAGAAAGACTCCTATACCGCTTCTTCCTCTGGCCTGCTGCCATATATATGCTATTTCATTCATACCCTCTGGACGATTAATGCTATATAGAAAGCCTGCAAGCGGTAATAACAGAGATAAAATAATAGCTAGAACGGCCAACACTTCAAATCGTCTTCTCACCCATTGGATAATACCAATCATCAATGCAGCTGATATAACCAGACCGTAGATAAGGAGCGTGCCGTTTGATAAATCAGTCATCCCGATGACTCCTCCTTCCATTTTTCAAGGAAAACTTGACATTCATTAAAGGAGCGTTGAAATCATATTTTTACTTTCTTAGAATCCCTTATACGCTTCATATCATGTCCAACATACGTTATTCCTTAAATTCTCTATACATTCTTAAAATACATGAAAATATATACTTCGATTTTAGCGTAACCCGGTCTTGAATTCCAGTAATCTTTGAAACAACAATTAAAAAACTGCCACCGAAGTGACAGTTTTAATGCTTATTTAAGATACTTCTTCAGCAAGCTCTCTTGTTCCAGTAACCTGCTTTTCTTTTTTACGCCGCGGTGTCATATTGAAAATTATATTTAATACAATCGCAGTAACACTTCCTGCAACAATGCCGTTGCTGGTTAAAATTTGCAATGAGTTTGGAAGTACATCAAATAATTCCGGCACGACTGTCACACCGAGACCCATTCCAATTGAACAAGCAATAATCATGGAATTCTCCGGCGACTCGGATATTACAGCACCAAGCATTTTTATGCCTTGTGCAACAACCATTCCAAACATCGCTAACATCGCTCCGCCCAGCACAGAGGTCGGAATAATCGTTGTCACGGCAGCAATCTTAGGGACAAATCCTAATACAACCAGCATCACTCCGGTAATCACAATGACACGTCTTTTTTTCACACCTGTCATCTGCATCAAACCGACATTTTGAGAAAAGGCTGTGTACTGAAATGCGTTAAAGATTCCTCCAAGGAAAATCGCTAATCCTTCTGCACGATATCCTCTGGATAAATCTTTTTCATTTAATTTTTTATCCGTAATATCACCTAATGCAAAATAAACACCTGTTGATTCGACCAGTGACACCATCGCAACTAAAATCATTGTAATAATTGCCGACCATTCAAAGGTCGGTATCCCAAAGTAAAATGGATGAACCATATGGAAATAAGAAGCCTCTGCAACAGCTGAAAAATCAACTCTTCCCATAAATGCAGCTGCAATCGTTCCTGCACCTAAACCAATCAGGATGGAAATGGATTTTAAAAATCCTGTTGTAAACCGGTACATTAAAATAATAAATAATAATGTTCCAAATCCAAGCGCGATATGCGCAGTTGATCCGAAATCTCCTGCTCCTTCTCCGCCGCCCAGATTATTAATGGCTACAGGAATCAAGGTAATTCCGATAATTGTTACAACGGAACCGGTAACGACCGGCGGAAAAAAGCGGACCAGCTTTCCAAAAAATCCGCTCACGACGACTACAAATAACCCGGATACAATAATCGCACCGTATATCGCCGTGATGCCATACTGTCCGCCGATAGCAATCATAGGAGCAACTGCGGTAAAGGTACACCCTAAGACAACCGGAAGTCCGATACCGATAAATTTGCTGTTTAATACTTGCAGCAGTGTCGCCACGCCGCACATTAAAATATCAATTGCTACCAAGTACGTTAATTGCTCTGTACTCAGTCCGAGAGCATCCCCGACAATCAGCGGAACTAAAATTGCTCCTGCATACATTGCTAATAGGTGCTGGAAACCTAATGCTGCCATTTTCATTGCCTGAGAGCCTCCTCTTTAAAAGCCACCTGATTATTTTCTAAGGAGTCAATAATAGCCAACGATTCTACTTTAATTCCTTTATCACGAAGTGCCTGTCCACCTTCTTGAAAGCCTTTTTCAATGACGATGCCGATACCGGCAACATCCGCCTTTGCCTGCTCTGCAATATCTATTAACCCAAGTGCTGCCTGGCCATTAGCCAGGAAATCATCAATAACCAGCAGGTTGTCGCCCTCTTTAATAAAATCATGGGAAACAGAAACCTTGCTTGTCGTCTGTTTTGTAAATGAATAAACCTCAGCAGTTAAGAGATTATCTGTTAACGTCAACGATTGACGTTTCCTTGCAAATATAACCGGAACACCAAGCTCCAGCCCTGCCATCGTCGCAGGAGCAATGCCTGAAGATTCCAACGTAAGAATTTTAGTTATCTTTTTGTCACGGAATCGATTCGCGAATTCCTTCCCGATTTCCTGCATTAATACAGGATCAACTTGATGATTTAAAAAAGCATCTACTTTTAACACGCTATCTGATAATACTTTTCCTTCTGTTACAATTTTTTCTTTTAGTAAATCCATGAATGATTCCTCCTAAAGTATTAAAAAGCCCGAAAATCTACCATGGAAAAAGTAGATTTTCGAGCTTTTTGTCGAATAATCAAGCAAGCGTGCATTGTTTTCAGACATAATACAAGCTTTTTAATACTTTTCCATAGTCAGTTTATTTACGGTAAACCGGTAGAAACTTGCAGGCCGTATCCCCACGATTATATGAAAAATATTCATTTTTGGGTTGAGTTAAAAAATAAAGAATGCCTATAGTATAGCACGTACAATCACAAAAACAAGCATAAGGGAAAAATTAAAATCTTTCTAATAATTCCGATTAAAAAATGCCTTTCTTATTTATTCTCCCATTCCAAAAATTCCAGCCTGTTTCCAAACGGGTCCTTGATATAGAATCTTCGCGCATTCGGAAGTTTACTGTCTCTTTTTGTCGGAAAGCCGGCATTTTCTAAATAAGTTTGCAACGCGTCGATTCCTGATACACTAAAAGCAGGATGTGCTTTTTTCATAGGGGAAAATGGTTCCTCGATTCCAATATGAAGCGCGATGTCTCCCTTGTTAAACCAGACCCCTCCATTTGCCTTTAGCGACTCCGGTTTTTCTTCTTCTGCAAACCCTAAAATATCACGGTAGAACTTTTTCGCTGTTTCCTCCGAACCCTTTGGTGCAGAAAGCTGAATATGATCTAATTTTTCTAATTGAAATGTCATGTTTGCTCTTCCTCCTTTGGATTGAAAGCTTATATCAAGCATAGCAGGATGAGGCGAAAAGTAAAAATCGTATTTTTGAATCTATTTGTATTTGTTTTACTTATTGGATAAAAGCTGCTAATCTCCCCCCAATGAAAAAAATCTCCCTGTATCAGGAGACTTTTATTCAAATTATACACTTGTATATCCGCCGTCAACCAGCAAGCTTGCCCCTGTAATGAAAGAAGCTTCCTCACTTGCCAAGAATAGAACGGCATTCGCTACTTCCTCTGGTTTCCCAAGTCTTCCAATAGGATGAAGTCTTATTAAATCTTGCTTTGCTTCATCTGGCGCATCTTTGAGTAATGGCGTATCAATATAGCCAGGATTGACATTATTGATTCGGATTCCTTTTGCTGCATATTCTGCTGTAGCTGTCTGAGTCAGCAGCTTCACCCCGCCTTTTGCAGCAGCATAGGCGCTGACCCCGGCTTTGCCGACAAAGCCATGGATTGAATCGTTATTTACAATGGCGCCGCCCTTTTCTTGTTTTAACATTTGCTTAATCGCATATTTATTCGTTAGAAATACGCCTGTTAAATTAACGTCGATTACCTTCTGCCAATCCTTTAAAGACAATTCATGCAGGATTGTGCTGTTCCCGATTCCTGCATTTGCAAAAACGATGTCTAGACGGTCATATGCGGCAACTGTTTCCTGTATTAATTTTTGAATATCCACTTCATTAGTCACATCCGTTTGGATAAAAGTTGTCTTCAGTCCCTTATGATTGAGTTCATCTGACAGCTGTCTCCCTTTCTCGGACATATCAGAGAGTACTACCTTGGCACCCTGTTCAGCAAATTTTACCGCAGTTGCTTCTCCAATCCCGCTTGCTGCGCCTGTTACAATCGCTACCTTACCATCAAATCGACTTGTCATTTCCAATACATCCTTTCTGTACTTCAGTTCAATTCATTAAATTGTATTGTTTCCAAGTCGGAAAAAGATAACCATTTTTCCAAACTGACGCTAATGACAATGCAAATTTTCTCTTTCACCTTAATGAAAGAGAGCTTATTTAAAATTATAAAAAATCCCGGGAGCGAGGCCGCTTCCGGGATAGGATAATAAATTATGTATACAGGCCACATTTGCCGTACCATGCAATAAAAAGTTTTAAACCACCACTTCGCAAAGTGGGTGTCCGCAGAAACCTTCCTGTCTTCCATTCCTTTATGACGGCTCGACATTTCAATTTCGATGTAAAACTCCCTATTCCAACATTAGAGGTTAAAACTTTTATTGATACGAACAATGTAGCTTGTAGAATTTATCATACGCCTTTTTTCTAAAAAAAGCAATGATAAGGATAGCCTAATTTTTTCTTTTTAAACAGTTAAAAAGTAACCATCGTTTTTTGATTACCTGATATCAATTGCTGTGAAATTAAACTCTATTTTTTATAAAAACAGCTTCGTTGATCCCCGCCCTGTCTTATTTTTAGAGCCTGCTTTGGGATAGCTTCGGCGTTTACTTGCTTTTGACGCCAGCCATCTTTCTAAAAAGTGTTCCGCATCCCCATCCTGCTGAGCTTTCAACGCCTTCATCAAAATGAATGCGGAAGCCTTTGCATCTTCTAGGGCATGGTGATGGATTAATGGAATATCGTGATAATCTGCTACTGTATGCAAGCGGTGATTTTCTAAATGCGGCCATACACGCTGCGAGATTTTCACAGTGCATAAAGAAGCAAAATCAGGATGTCTTAAATCATATTTTAATAGAGATTGACGCAGCACACTCATGTCAAAACTGGCATTATGTGCTACAATGATATGCCCTTCCAGCTTTTCATACAGAGCAGGCCACAGGTCTTCGAAAGTCGGTGCGTCCTGCACATCATCCTCTCTAATGCCGTGAATCCGGATATTCATACTGCGAAAATCGCTAAGCGGGTTTATCAAGGAATAATATTCATCCAAAATCTCCTGCTCATCAAATCGGACGACTCCTATCGAACAAGCACTGTTTCTTTTTTCATTGGCTGTTTCAAAATCAATTGCTGCAAACTTCATCTGTTATCAGCTCCTAATAGCTTGTAAATCTTTGGCCGGGAGTTCGTAATAGTTCTTCCCTTTTTTGGTCTGTACGTTTATTTTCGACTGTTCCTCTAAATAAATCAATCGTGTCAAGGTCGCCATAAATTGACTGGCAAAGGCAAGACTTTTCATCGGACCATACGCTTTTGTTGTTAATTTAAAAGCAGTCATTTCTTCCTCTTCCATCAGCTCTAATAATTGCTGCAGCCGTTTTTCATGACGATGGAATATATCTGTTATCCGTTCATTTAAGTCTTCAATGATATCCCCATGCCCCGGCAATGCCCGGCGTACCTGATAGCCCTTCAATAGCTCCAGTGCTTCAAAATAAGCTTCCAGCGGATTGTGCTCCTCCCCCATCCACAACCCGATTACCGGGGAAAGATGGTTTAATACATGATCACCGATAATCATGATTTCTGTTTCCGGCTGATAGAAGCAGTAATGATCAGGTGCGTGACCAGGCGTCCATATCGTCTGGTATGACTGGTTTCCAAGTATTATTTCATCATTATCTTCAAAAAATCCATCCGGCTCAAATTTATAAATATGGGATTCATCTCTTATTTTTAAGGGAATCGGCGGAGCTCCATGTTTTTTGATTAAACGTTTTATTCGATTTTTACGTGCTTTCGCAGCTCTTCCCTTATGCATTTCTTCATAACCGCGCCTGGATACATACACAGGAATTTCATATATTTCTTGAAACCAGCGAGCTAAGCCGATATGATCCTCATGCGTATGCGTCAGCACAAGCTTTTCAATTTTATACTTACCGAGAACACGCTCCCATAAAGCTTTTGTTTCTGGTGCATGAATCCCTGTATCAATCACGGTATAACCGTTGTCGCCTTTGATAAGATAACTGTTTACCTCTCCCATAGCCCCTTTAAATCGGACAACAAGACGGTAAATGTCATCTGTTATTTGCTCCAGCATGTCGAACCTCTCTTTTCTGCATCCTTTATATTGTTATTTTATCGCGATTTCCTGCTTTTGCAAACTGAAAGATACTGACTATTGGCAATGACTTGATGTCCAGCCTTTAAAGAATAACCAATTACTGGTAGTCTAAATAAGGTGAAAGGAGCAGATAAAATTGAAAAAAGATACATTGAATATTATCTTTGCAATCATCGTTTGCACTACGATTATTACCATTGGGAGTATTTTGGCTATACAAATTAATAACAATCATAAAGCGAACGAGTTGATTATTGAAAAGTGTATGGAGAACTTGCATGAAGAAGAAAGTGTTACATTGGAAAAAGAAGGGCTCTGGTCTCCCGTGGTCTGTGAAAAATAATATTGAAATTCAAATAAAAGCAGTTCATTTTAGCATATTTAATTTAGTGTTCTTCACAAAAGAAAGGGAGCGAAAACCGCTCCCTTCTACATTCATCTCTTATTCCCGAATTTGCCCTTCACCGGAAACAATAAATTTATTCGATGTTAATGCTTTTAAGCCCATTGGCCCTCTCGCATGCAGTTTTTGTGTGCTGATGCCGATTTCTGCACCAAACCCGAATTCAAAGCCATCCGTAAAACGCGTAGAAGCATTATGGTACACTGTTGTTGCATCTACTTTTTGCTTGAAAATTTCAGCGTAAGCTGCCGTTTCTGTAATAATTGCTTCTGAGTGTTTCGTGCCATACGTATTAATATGATCAATTGCTTCATACACATCCGCTACGATTTTCACACTGATTTCTAAACCAAGATACTCCGTTCTCCAGTCTCCCTCTGCCGCCTCTTGTACAAAAGGTATCTTTTCTACAACACGGGCATCACCATGAACTGTAACGCCTTGTTCAATCAAAGAAGCAATTAACTCATTTCCGTGCTGATCAAACCAATCGGATTGAATAAGGAGGGACTCAATCGCATTACACACAGACGGGCGCTGCAGTTTCGCATTTAAGGTAATTTCTTTTGCCATCTCTGGATTTGCAGTTTCATCTACAAAAACATGACAGTTTCCTGCCCCTGTTTCGATTACTGGAACGCGCGACTCTCTGACAACCGTATCAATCAGATTTTTCCCTCCGCGCGGGATAAGCACATCTAAATATGCATTTAATCGGAATAGTTCATTGGCGGTTTCTCTGCTTGTATCTTCTATTAATTGAATCGCATCAGGAATCACGGCACTGTCTTCCAGCGCTTCATGAATGACCTTGACGATTGCCAGATTAGAATGAATCGCAGATGAGCTGCCTCGCAAGATAATGGCATTCCCTGTTTTAACAGCAAGTGTTGCTGCATCAACAGTGACATTTGGTCTTGCTTCGTAAATCATGCCGACGACGCCGATTGGGACACGTGTATTAACAATCTTTAAGCCATTATCCTTTTCAATCGTTTCAAGTATTTCACCGATTGGATCAGTTAAATCAATAATTTGCAGAATCGCATCCGCAATGTCAGCAATACGCTGGTGATTTAATTCCACACGGTCAAGCAGTGACGCAGATAAGCCTTTCTCTTTTCCAGCCTGGATATCCAAACGATTGGCTGCAAGAATCGCTTCTTCATTTTCTCTTAATCCATTGGCAATTTTTAATAACGCTTCATTTTTTTCCTTTGTCGTGCATGTTCCAATTTGATAACTGGCTTTTTTAGCAAGCTTTCCTTTTTCGATTACTTCACTCATGATAATTCCCCTTTCATTGTCTCAAATGATACCCACTTGTCACGGTGGATCACCTCAATTGTCGGTACAGCGTGAATATAATCTGATTCACGCAATTTCATAACGGCATCTAATTCTTCGGAGGAACATTTCACCTGTCCTCTCCCTAATAAAGCGGACTTTCCATAAACCTCGACAACGTCCCCTTTTACAAAATAGCCCTCCACCGCCGTAATACCTGGGGAAAGCAAACTGCTGCCATGATACATTAAGGCTTTTTCTGCCCCTTCATCTATAACTACCCGGCCATCTAAATCCGAATGCAGGGAAATCCATTGTTTATTCGCCGGTAAATGCGCTTTTCTTTCACTGTCGATATAGGTGCCGTCGCCCTTCCCGTCTAAAATAGCTGCCAGCTTCTCTTTTCCGTAACCCCGTCCAATAAATACCGGAATGCCCACGGAAGATGCCATTTTCGCAGCCATCAGCTTCGACTTCATCCCGCCTGTCCCTACTTTGGAGCCAGTCGCGTCTGTTTGTGCAATCAGCTCTGTGCTGAGCTTCATTAAATGGTCATAGCGTGTTGCGTCCGGATGTCTAGTGGGATTTTTATCATATATGCCATTGATATCAGTTAAAAGAATTAAATGATCCGCATGAATTAAACCGCCTACTAATGCAGAAAGCATATCGTTATCTCCAAACGTAAGCTCGTCAATGGCAATCGTATCATTTTCATTGATAATCGGGATGACCCGCCGCTCCAGCAATTCTTCCATTGTCGCATAAGCATTTCGATATCTCCCCTGATCAGAAAAATCACTTCTGGTCAAAAGGATTTGAGCAGCAGTAATATTGTATTCTTTTAGCTTTTCCATATAGGTCTGAATCAGCAGACCCTGACCGACTGCCGCTGCAGCCTGCTTTCCTTTTTGCGTAACAGGTCTTGAAGAATAGCCCAGCTGCTTAAACCCTGCAGCAATTGCTCCCGAGGAAACCAAAATCACTTCCATATTATTCTGATGAAGCAGCGCGAGGGCATGCACATGATCCTCCAGCTGCTGTTGGTCAATTTCCCCATGCGTATTAGTTAACGAGCTGCTTCCTATTTTAACGACAATACGTTTTGCTGCCATTGTCATCCCACCTCTCACTTTCTAAAAACATTTCAACCAGGCAATAAAAAAACTCCTCCATCCCTTATAAACAGAAGGGACGAAAGAGTTTACTTCCGCGGTACCACCACAACTTAAATACGATTCTTTAACTGCGCCCGCCTGGACAACCGTATTTCACTTATTCCGAGATAACGTTCGGAAGACGCTTATGTTTTGCATAAGACTGATAAAGGCAGGTTCAGTAAATCAACAATGAGGAATCTCACAGCATTGGACAAATGCAATTAAAATTTGCTTCTATCCTCTGATTCCATCTCTGTCATTGTGACGGCTTACTTACTAGTCCTTCCATAACGTTCGATGTATTGATATTAATTATTATCAGATTTTTTCTCGTTGTCAATAGAGAAATGCATTTTATTTCAGGGAATGCGATAACATTGATTCTAAAATATCAGAAAAGTATACTGAAGACAAGCTATTCATTCGATATTAAAAGAAAAAGGAGGAGCTATTCCATGTACTTAATCACCTTTGCCTATCATGCACATCCAAAATATAAATTCATTTTACTCAGTAACCGGGATGAATTTTTTCATAGACCAACGCTCCCGGCAGCTTTTTGGGATGACATGCCGGATATTCTGGCCGGCAGAGATTTGCTCCAGCTGGGAACCTGGCTGGCCGTTTCCAAGCAGGGGAAATTTGCTGCGGTGACCAATTATCGGGACCCTTCTCTTCCAGCATCTAAGACATTTTCCCGCGGAGAACTCCCGGTAGATTTTTTGTTACAGAATTTTGACGGGGAATTGTTTTTAGAGCACCTTTCAAAAAATCGTCATAACTACGCCGGATATAACATTCTTTTCGGTGACAAGGACACTTTGTATCACTATAATAATGTGTATAATCAGGGTTCTAAGATAAGAGCAGGGGTTCATGGATTAAGCAACGATACGCTAAATACCCCCTGGCCAAAAGTCGAACATTCTAAAAAGGAACTGACGGATTATATTAGTCACACCCGGAAATGAAAACAGAAGATTTATTACACAGCTTACAAAACAGGACACAAGCTGACAGCGAACTTCTGCCCCAGACAGGGATTCGTGCAGATTTAGAAAAAGCATTGTCTTCCATCTTTATCGAAACACCTGATTATGGCACCCGAGCATCCACTATTGTACTCATCGATCACCATAACAAGCTGACCTTTATTGAAAAAACGTATGATCAGGAGGAATTTCTTCAGCAATATGAATTTTTGACAGAATCTGATTAAAACTGCATACACAGGGAATGTTAAAAAAATAGAGTAAAAAAACACATAATAGAGGAGGTTGACCCATGACCTTATTTGAGGATCCGGCGTATGCCAGCCGAATGCTGACGCTGTTGACATTATCATTTCATATTATTTATGCCACAATCGGTGTCGGTGTTCCTTTAATGATTATGATTGCCCAGTGGATCGGGATTAAAAATAACGATAATCATTACCTGTTGATGGCCAGACGCTGGGCGAAAGGATTTGTTGTTACCGTTGCTGTCGGAGTAGTAACAGGTACGATTATCGGACTTCAATTATCTCTGCTGTGGCCGAGCTTTATGGAATTAGCAGGAAATATTATCGCGATGCCATTATTTATGGAAGTGTTCGCCTTTTTCTTTGAAGCGATTTTCTTAGGAATTTATTTATATACATGGGATCGTTTTGACAATCCGAAAAAACACTTGCTTTTATTGATTCCGGTAGCTGTAGGCGGCGGTATGTCAGCTTATTTTATCACCGTGGTGAATTCATTTATGAACAGCCCGGCAGGCTTTGACATCATAGGCGGAGATTTGGTTAATGCGAATCCGGTTCTGGCCATGTTTACTGTATCCATGCCGACTAAGGTTGCTCATGTGCTGTCTACAGCCTATATGACGATTGCCTTTATGTTCGCTGCGATTGCGGCATTCCGGCTACTTCAAAAGAAAAATCAGGAGTATCATAAAAAGTCCCTGCATATGGCTATGAAGATTGGTTTAATCTTTGCAATCGCAACAGCTTTGATCGGTGATTTATCCGGTAAATACTTAGCAGAATATCAGCCCGAAAAGCTGGCTGCGGCAGAATGGCATTTTGAGACAAGCACGGAAGCGCCATTAGTGATGTGGGGCGTGTTAGATGAAAATAATGAAGCCAATTATGCCCTGCATATTCCTTATGCCTTGAGTATTCTTGCACATGGCTTCCCGAGTTCAGAAGTAACCGGTCTGGAGGAATTTCCGGCGGAAGAACAGCCTCCGCTCGTCATCCATTATTTCTTTGATACGATGGTCACCATCGGGATGTTTATGATTGCCTTATCTCTGCTTTACTGGTTTGGAATGCGTAGAAAATGGGCGTTCGTTGAAAAAACATGGTACCGCTGGCTGATCGTCGCAGGCGGACCGCTCTCCTTCTTAGCCATTGAAGCCGGCTGGTGGATGGCGGAAGTCGGGCGCCAGCCATGGATTTTAAGAGGGCTGATGACCATTGAGGAAGCTGCTACAACAAGTGATTATGTCGGCTGGATGTTTGTGTTATTTGCCATCCTTTACCTTATTCTGGGTGTCGGAACGGTTGTTGTATTAACGTATATGTTCCGGAAAAACCCGGTTGAAAAAGATTTAGAACGTATGCAAGGTGGTGACGAATCATGATATTAGAAATTATCGGTATTTCCGTACTCTGGTTATTCTTATTTGGTTATATCATTGTTGGATCCATTGATTACGGAGCTGGCTTTTTCAATGCCTACAGCATCGTTACCGGAAAGCAGCATATTCTTTCGAAAATCATTCAGCGTTACCTGTCCCCTGTCTGGGAGGTTACCAATGTATTCTTTGTCTTCTTCTTTGTCGGAATCGTCGGCTTCTTCCCGCAGTCTGCTTACTATTTCGGAACCATTTTACTGATTCCGGGCAGCTTGGCACTGATTTTACTGGCGATACGGGGTTCTTATTATGCATTTGAATCCTACGGAAAACAGGGGCATAAAGGATATGCCATTATGTACGGGCTGTCCGGGTTGCTTATTCCGGCTTCCCTGTCGATTGTTCTGACCATTTCGGAGGGCGGCTTTGTCTTTATGGAGGATGGAAATCCGGTCTTAGATTACAGCGCCCTGTTTTTCAGCCCGTTAACCTGGTCCATTGTTGTTTTAAGTATTGTGGCTGTGCTATATATCTCAGCAGTGTTCTTAACCTGGTATGCAAATGAAACAGGCGATATGGATGCAACAAACTTAATGAGAAAGTACGCATTAGGCTGGTCCATTCCTTTGATTATTGCCGCTTCAGGAATAATTGTCGAGCTTTACTTCCATAACGAAGCTCATTTTGCAAATCTCTTAAGTCTCTGGTGGATGTTTGCTGTTTCCTTTGTGTTATGGATATTGACCGTCATCCTGATTTGGAAGCGCCGAAATTATGGAATAGCATTTTGGCTCCTTACCGGACAATTTGCCTTTGCTTTCTTCGGTTACGGGATAGCCCATTATCCATACCTTTTATACCCTCATATCAGCATTCATGAAGGGTTTACCAATCCGGCAATGGCCATCTCGCTTATCGTTGTCTTTATCTTAGGTATGGCGCTTTTAGTTCCGTCTCTGTATTTATTGTTAAAGCTATTCCTGTTTGATAAAAACTATATTAAAGGAAAGAAGTGATAACATGTTGAACCAATTTCTGATTTTCATCGCTCCTTTCATCGTCCTGATTGCAGCAATTGCTTTAGCATTTGTCGCTGCAGCTAAGGATAGATAATGCACAAATGCCCTCAGCTAACCGATTTTTTAATCGGATTAGCTGAGGGCATTTTTTTGTTCCCCATATAAGCGAAAAATACAAAATATCCGTTTTAGATACGACTGTTTATTGCCGTTACACCAGTTGACTATTTTCCAGCTCCTTCATCGCTTTAAAGTAGCCGTCTTTCTTCCGCATCAGCTCCATATAAGTGCCTTGTTCAACGACTTCTCCGTGGTTCATGACAATAATCTGATCCATCTTTTCCAAGCCTGTTAAACGATGCCTGATGGTTACCACCGTCTGATATTTTGTTGCCTTTTCTATTTCCTCCATTATTTCCTGCTCTGTAATCGCATCTAAAGATGAGGTTGGCTCATCCAGCAGCCAGACAGAAGCATCCCGTAAAAACAGACGGGCAAGTGCCAGACGCTGTTTTTCTCCGCCAGACAGGTTCGTTCCCTTTTCCAATACTTGGTCCTCTAATGAAAAATGGCTTAATTGAACCTTTTCTAATGCTTCCTGGCAGGCTTCTTCCCCCGCCTCTTTATTCGCAAATCGCAGGTTTTCATAAATACTTCCGTAGAAAAAATGATTATGCTGCAGGGATACATTCAATTGTCTCCAAAGACTGTCTGGAGCAATTTTATCAAGCTCTTCCCCATTTACTAAAAGTTGACCGGATTGGATGGGAGCAAAAGTGAGCATCGCCTGCATCAGCGTCGATTTCCCTGAGCCGCTTGGCCCGACAATGGCGATATTTGTTCCCGGCTTGATTTGAAAAGCAGCGAGACGCACAGCCGGCTTCTTTTCAGTGGGATATTGAATGGAAACATCCTTAAAATCAAATTGAATCGGTACATCCGTTTCAATTTCATGAACAGCCTCTTCGGTTTGCGTCTCCTTTTCCCAAACCTCGGTGAGACGTTTAGAGGAAGCTTTGCTTTCTTCTAAATGCGCAGGAAGCACTGCCATCGATGGCGTATCCTCAAACACCGTAATGGCAATCATAAACAGCATCGCTAACAGTGTTCCGGCAAGGTTTCCCTCTGATACATAAAACCCTGCCTGCACGAGAATAATTACTGCAATGAAAAAAGAAAAGAAGATAACAACGGCTTCCCGGATAGCAAGCTGGCGATTTTCTTTCGCCTTTATTTCTTCGTATTGCTTCATATTATTATCGAGCTGCTGTTTTTTTCTTTCCGCCTGTTGAAAGATTGTCAATTCCCGGAACCCGTACAGATAGTCTGTAAATTCCGAGGACAATGCACCTCTTTTTTCCCGCATCGTTACAGCTGTCTTTTTCTGAAACAGATAAAAGATGGATGGGAAAACAACCAGTACGATAATCACACCGCCAATCATTGTCATAGCCACCCCTATGGATAAATACATCGTAAAGAAAATCGTAGCTGTAAAAACAGCTGCCAATACCACCGGCGGATAAAACACACGTAAAAAGAAATGCTGTAAGCTCTCTACATCACCGACGATCCGTGCCAGAATATCCCCGCTTCTGTATTTTTGCAAAAGTCTGCTTGCCAGCGGCTCTATCTGATCATAAACCTTCAGGCGGATATTTTTCAGAATCGTAAAGGTACCGCGATGAGAAAAATAGCGTTCCCCGTATCTGCTGACAGCTGAGGTAATCCCCAGCAGCTTCACACTCGCTACCAGAATCATCAAGGTATAGATCGGCGGTGCAAAAGCGGCTTGTGAAATCAAATAACCGCTTGCTGCAAATAAGGAGACAGCGGTAATCCCCGCTAAAAATCCAAAGAAGATAGAAATCAGAATATCCCTTTTTTCTTTCAACATCATTTTTAAGACTAGACTGATATCCTTCATGCTTCCCGCCCTCCTTGCTGTGTATGGATCATTTTTCGATACATTTCATTGTTTTTGTAAAGTTGTTCATGTGTCCCCTCTCCTGCTATTTCTCCCTGATCCAGCAGAAAGATTTTATCGGCGTTACGGATTGTATGCAGGCGGTGCGCAACGGTAATCATCGTTGTTTGGTTTCTTAAGGTATCTAACGATTTTTGCAAAATATGCTCCGTCTGGATATCGAGACCGGTTGTCGGCTCATCAAAGAATAGAATTTGCGGTTTTTTCAGAAGGGTGCGGGCAATCGCAATCCGCTGCTTCTCTCCTCCCGATAAGCCTCTGCCTCCCTCTCCGATGATTGTATCTAATCCGTCTGGTAAAGCAGTAATCCACTTCCAGATTCCTGCATGCTCCGCAACCTCCTGTATGACTTTATCATGCTGTTCTTCCTGAGAGCCGAGTAATATATTATCCCGTACGGTTCCAGAAAACACATAGGGCTGCTGCGATAAATAACCAATCCGGCCGAACCAATCTGCTTTTTCTACCTTTTCTTGCGCAATACCGTCAATTAGAAAGTTTCCTTCTTTCGCCGGCAGAAAACCAGCTAATACATGCAGCAAGGTTGACTTACCTGCACCGGTTTTACCAATAATGGCAACCTGCTCATACGGTAAAATCCGCATCGAAGCCGGCGCTAATTGAAAGTTTCCCTCTTCATAATGAAAGGAAGCCTGTTCCAGCCTTAATTCGGGTGCTTTATCGGTTTTTAATGAAGCAGTTCCCCAAGAAACTGGAGTCGTCTCTTCATCAAGCACATCCTCCACCCGTGAGGCTGCGCCCATACTTGCGCGTCCGGAATGAAAAGCGGAGCCCAGCTGTTTCAATTGACTGAACAGCTCCGGCGCAAGAAGTAAAACAAAAAAGCCCGTAAAAAAGCTGAGATTTTGAAAAATAATCATCCGGATTGCAATCTCTAAAGCAATCAGACCGATACTCAGCATAGCGATAAATTCCAGCGCTAAGGAGTTTGTAAAGGCAACCTTCAGCACACCCATCGTTGCATCCCGGAAGCTTGTACTATCCTGATCAATTTTATTTCTCTGCTCTTGAGACCGGCCAAATAATTTCACCGTCGGCAGACCCTGTAATGTATCCAGGAACGTTCCTGAAAAAGCTGCTAATTCAGACAGCTGTTCCTTTGATTTATCCTTTGTTTTTATACCAATAATCATCATAAAGACAGGAATAAAGGGAGCGGAAACAAGAATAATCAGTCCGCTTGTCCAATTTTGAATAAAAATAACTAACCAGACAATCAGAACAATGCCGACAGATTGAATAACCTGAGGGAGATACTGACTGAAATAGCCGTCTATTTCATCGATCGTATCCATAAATAAGCTTGTCTTCCGGCCAGACTGTCCTTTATCTGCATCGATCATAGGCTGGCTGGTAAAATGACGGAGCAATTTTTCCCGTATCGAAACCTTCGCAGTCTGAGCCATTTTTATGCCGGAGCCTTTTATCATATATTGAAAAACCGTTCGTACCAAAAGCATGCCAATCAATATAAAAACAGCAGGAAGAATAGATGAAAATGCCGCATTATCCAAAAACAGCTGCTGGATAATCGTTACCACGAGATAGCTCTGCCCTACGATGGCCAGTGCCATAAAAAGGGACGCCACCCCCATCCAAATCATCCTGCTCCGAAAATCTTTTGTAAATTCCTTTAACAACGGATCACCACCCTTAAACACAACATAATCAATTACAATATATCCTCTACTCCATTATACAACAGCATGCTTTTCGCCGCTCACCACACAGTGCGCTGCACCATTTAGAAATGAATATTTTATGAACATCCGCTATTTGTAGAGTTTTTTTAGGAAACACATATATTAACCTATATATAACTATTCCATGAATATAAGACAATAATAAAAAGATTTACAGGAGTGTCCTATCATGTCTAATTTTTTCCTTAACACCCCAACAAATTTTAATGTGAGCGAGAAAAGCCTTGGTGATAAATTACTTTATTATGGCGGAGTGGTTACTACATTAGGAAGTATTATGTCCCTCGTCGGATCAACGATTCTATACAATGAAGATGTAGAAGAGGAAGAAGCAGCTTTTGAAGAAAATTCACCTGTTACGAGCCGCCAGCTGTTAGAAATGCAGCAGCAGCTTGACCTTTTACAGAAAAAAATAGATCGATTAGAGAATCAAGGGCAGTAGATAATTCATTTCCTGTCCCTGATTCACCTTTTTAAAAGTTTATTCTTCTTAACTTAACAGATTCCGTTCTTTTTTCTCCCCCGTCCAGCAAAACGAAAGAAGCGGACAGTTTTCACATAACGGCGTCTTCTTACAATATTGTTTTCCATGCTCCACAATTAATGCGTGAAATTCCTGATGCATTTTTAAGTCATGCGGAAAGAAATTTTCCACTTCAATTTTAAGCGCATGATAGGTTTTGGGAAGCTGATAGCCGATTCGATGAAACAACCGCATCGCATAGTTATCCGCAATAAAACCGGCTTTATCAAAAGCATACAGCATCATCGCATCCGCAGTTTCCTCTCCGATTCCATGGATTGCCAGCAGTTCTTTACGGAGAACAGCTTGATCAACGCTTTGAATCCTCTCTACCTGAAAGTCATATTTTTGAAACCAATGCAGCCAGGCCTTAATTTTCTTCGCTTTCATTCGATAGAAGCCGCTTGGGCGTATTTTTTCGGCAAGCACTGCTTCTTCCATTTGTATTAAACGCTCAGCAGCTGCATCTTTCCCCAGGTTCGCCAGAGCCAACTCGACATTTTTCCAATTTGTCCGCTGAACCAAAATAGCGCTGATCAGCATTTGAAAATCAGAAGCTGCTGGCCACCACCCTTGAGGGCCATAGTAATGAAATAATTTTTGATATAATTCCGTATAGCTTATCTTTTCTGTCATCTGAATCTCCTTTTTTTCCATTAAACGAAAGTTCACTTAGCAGGAGTTTTACGAACGATTCTCCATGATAAAGCTGATTTCTTTTCTAATCACTCTAAACAAGATACACTAGCAATACATTTACGAAAGAAATGGAGAGCAACAATGAAATCTGTTCATGCTGATATTATACAATTCCGTGGAGGCCATTATCAATTCGGACTTTTTCAGGCGGAAAAACTAAAGAATTCACCCATAATCAACCATCGGAAAGCACTGCTCAGCAAACGCTGGAGAAACTTCCTTGTTGATGAAGAAGAAGTAAAAGCAGTATTCAAAGCATTTTCTCCGGCTATTTGGGAAGAAATAAAAGGATTAAGTGATGGATTAGGCATCCCCTGGAATGATGCCATTCGCGAATTCGGCGGTTACTATTATGAATACGGCCGCAGCGGCTGTTCCATTAATACCAAGCAGGATTACCTGGTACGAAATTATGATAATGCCCCCCATTCCTATGAAGGCCGTTATGTTTTATTCGCCCCCTCTGATTCCGGATATGCCAGTGCCGGTCCTTCCATGCAAATCACCGGGCGTACGGACGGAATCAATGAAAAAGGGCTGACGATGGGCTATAATTTCGTCAACCGTAAAAAATCCGGCGATGGCTTTGTCTGCAATATGATCGGCAGACTGCTTTTAGAAAACTGTGCCACTGTGGAAGAAGCCGTTCAATTACTGCGTGAGATCCCGCACCGGAATACCTTCAACTATGTATTATTAGATACAACTGGAAAATCACTCGTTGTGGAGGTTTCCCCCCGCTCTTTCTTTGTCCGGGAAGATAGCAGCTGTACAAACCATTTCAATGCATTAACAGAAGAGAACCGGTACCGTTCAGATGAATCAATGGAACGGCTGGAGAGAATCCTAACAAAGCAGAGGGATATTCATACACCTTATGAAGCGTTTCGTATGTTAAATGATATCGAACAAGGAATCTTTTCTGAAAAATACGGTGCATGGGCAGGGACACTGCATACAGCACTGTACTTGCCAAAAGAACAAGCTGCTTGGTTTGCGTTGGGAGGCAATCGTCAGCCATTTATTTTCTCTTTTCAAAAATGGCTGCAGGGAGAAAAATTACATGCAACGAAGATAAAGGGACAGATTAATGCAACCGATTCGTTTATTAACGTATAGCGGCATCTTGCCTGTCGCATTTCGATGGCTTTACAATTGAGTTAGAAAGGATTATCCTAGCAACAAAGGAAAAGTAATTTTTAGAGAGTCAGCATCATTTAATTTATGAGTATAACTGACTTTAAGGAGGAAAACCAATGACTATGAAAAAAGCATTAACCCTTGCTGGTTCTGACTCTAGCGGCGGAGCCGGGATTGCTGCAGATTTAAAAACCTTTCAGGAGCATAATGTATATGGCATGACCGCTCTGACTTCCATTGTGACAATGAATCCAGAAGGCTGGGGACATGACGTTACACCGATTGATGCGGAAGTCGTTGAAAAACAATTGAACACGATCCTTTCTGTCGGCGTAGATGCAATGAAATCCGGAATGCTGGGATCTGTAGATATTATTAATTTAGGCGCAAAAAAAATTGATGAATACAATATTGAGAAGTATGTTCTTGACCCTGTCATGGTATGTAAAGGGGAAGATGAAGTGCTTCAGCCGGAAAACACAGACGCGATGCGTGAAGAATTATTGCCTCGTTCTCTGGTTGTAACGCCTAATTTGTTTGAAGCAGCGCAATTAGCTCAAATGGCTCCAATTAAGACCATAGAGCAAATGAAGGAAGCTGCTAAAAAAATTCACGCCTTAGGTGCAAAAAATGTTGTCGTTAAAGGCGGAAAACAGCTTGACCACGATAAAGCTGTTGACCTGTTCTATGACGGAACAGACTTTGACTTATTAGAAAGCGAAAAAATAGAAACAAGCTATAACCATGGAGCAGGATGTACTTTCGCTGCGGCAATCACTGCAAACTTAGCTCACGGTGAAAACGTGCACGATGCCGTAAAAGCAGCAAAAACCTTCGTTGCAGCTGCTATTGCTAACGGCTGGAAGCTAAACGAGTATGTTGGTCCTGTGATGCACGGAGCTTACAACAAAACAGACAGCAAAAAAGTAGAAGTATTCAGCGTATAATGAAAAAGACCTTAGAACACCGGATGTTCTAAGGTCTTTTTCATTATATTAAATAGTTAATCCCGATCATGGATAAAGAATGTCAATACCAGCGCAATGATAGAGATTATTCCAGTGACAAGGAAAGAAACATTGACACCATGAACCATCCCTTGGATTCCCTGTTCAGGGATAGATGCTGTAGACATAATGGTAATTGGCAATGCTGTACCGATTGCTCCGGAAACCTGTCTTAAAGTATTGTTCACTGCTGTGCCATGCGAAATATACTTTTCGGGCAATACATTGAGACCTGCTGTTGTAACAGGCATCATCGCCATAGCCACCCCCAGCATTCTCAAGGCATGAATCGTTGCGATAAATATAAAGCTTGTTTCTGTCGTTAACGTGCTTAACATAAAGGTCGTACCGACAATCAGCACTAAACCAATCATTGCCAAATACCTGGCACCGTATCGGTCAAAAAGCCTTCCGGTAATCGGGTTCATTAACCCTTGTATAACAGCACCTGCCAGCAGAGCCAGTCCTGAATGAAAGGCGCTGAATCCTAACATTTGCTGCATATAAAGCGGCAAAATGACAGCAGCTCCGATCATTGTCATAAACGTAACCATACCTAATACCGTAGTAATTGTAAATATCCGATATTTAAATACCCGAAATTCTAAAATAGGTGTTTTCAAATGCATTTGTCTGGTAATAAACCATGCCAGCATAACTCCGCCGATGACTAAGGAACCGATAACCTGATAGCTTAACCAGCCTGCATTTCCAGCGGTGCTGAATCCGTATAGAATACCGCCGAAACCAAGTGTAGATAATAAAATGGATAACTTATCTAATTCAGGAAAGGTTCGTTTCGTCACATTTTTAAGTAAAAAGTAAGCGATAATTATGTTTAAAATAGCAATTGGCAGAACCATGAAGAATAATGTTCTCCAAGGAAAATGCTCTACAATATACCCAGATAGCGTCGGTCCGATGGCGGGTGCGAAGGAAATAACTAAACCGAACATTCCCATTGCACTGCCCCGTTTTTCCTTTGGATAAATTAAAATCAAAATGGTCTGCATCAGCGGCATCATAATTCCGGCACCCGCTGCCTGCAGAACACGCCCCAATAGTAGTGAGAAAAACTCTGGTGCAACGCCACAAACCAGTGTACCTATTGTAAACAAGGACATCGCGGTTAGAAATAAACTTCGCGTCGTAAACGTCCCAATTAAAAAGGCTGTAATCGGGATCATAATCCCATTCACGAGCATAAAAGCAGATTGCAGCCATTGTACTGTATTTGCATCAATATCTAAATCCGCCATCATATGAGGCAATGCCGTTCCTAGTAACGTCTGATTCAGAATAGCTACAAAGGCTCCGGATAATAAAACAATCAGAATGGGCGCCCGGCTAATATTTTTTGTATCTATTGATGATTCATGACTCTCATCCATTTACGACCCTTCTTTCATTAAAAATATATTTTTATTTAGCTATCGGTGAGTCATTATTTTTCATATAATTATTTCTTTCCCAATTTTGCTTCACTATAAAACGAAACTTTATTCAGCCGGAGCTTTCGGTTCTCCAATTGAATGGTTTCAGTGTGAAAAAAGACAAAACCGGTGACTGTAAAATCACCGGCATAAACTGAAGCTTTATTCAGCGGGAGTTACCCCTGCTGAAATTTAAAAAGAACAAAGGCCGACCCGCAGTTTCACGGGACCGCAATAAAATTAATTCTTTAACGTATCGCACCACTCGATAAAGTTATGAACAACGGAATCAAGAAAATCAATGGTTTGTTCATCCGTCAGATTTCCTTGCTCGTTCATTTTGTTCTGAACGGAACCAATTAATACTTCATTTCCTGGCAGAGTCAATACCCCGACTCCGCGAGAATTTAAAATTTGACGAAGCTGTAGTTGAGCTTTTACTGTACCGAGGGCTCCCATTGAAGCTCCTACTACCATTCCAGGTTTATTTACCATAACTAAATCAACACGGGAGAACCAGTCAATTGCATTTTTTAACATACCCGAAATAGACCCATTGTATTCAGGTGTAGCAAATAAAATAGCGTCACTATCTTTGATACGCTGACGAATTTCTTTTACAATTTCTGGCGGATTTAATTCCTCATCCTGATTATAGAAAGGTAATTTTTCTATCGGCAAAATATCAATTTCTATTTTTTCCTGATAACGGTCCTTCATATATTCAACAAGTTGTTTGTTGTAAGATTCTGCGCGGTTGCTTCCAATCATTGCTGCAATTTTCATTCGTATACCTCCAATATTTCTTCGTTTAAAATGTTATGTTTATCACAAATGCTTGTCGTTTTTTAAACACAATTAATATTATTACCATAATCATTTATCTACCTCAAGATATCTGCTCAAGAAAAACGCCTTTCTAAAACACAAAAAATACTCTTATTAAGAAGCCTTTCACGGGTTATCTTCTTCCCATTGAAAAAGCTTTCTTAATAAGAGTTATTTTACGACATCATGATAACCAGGAGAAGCGCAGGCTCTCCAGCTAATAATATTTCAATTTTTAGAAGAACCAATTACGGTTTCTGCCGCAACCGCAGGAACGTTTTCTTTCGCAGCGGTTCTCAGAACGTTTGCCGCAATGGTCGGAATGATGGTGATTTCCACCCCCGCCATTATTTGAACCACCTACTCTGCGGCAGTTACTTGAATCGTTTACGTCGCTGCCACAATCATAATTTTCAACAACCGTTTCGTTCACATTGGATTCTCTGACTGGATAATAATTTTCATTGCGGACAATTGTGCGATGCACATTTTTAATTTCTGTCGGATGAATGTTTTTTACAGTTTTCACGCTATTAGTAGTACGAACCTCATGCCTTGTTGGATGAACACGTACATCCTCATCCCGGTTCGAATTGCGACAACGGCTACATTGACATTTATCTCGGCTCATTCGGACTCCCTCCTTTCCAATGCATAATACATCTTATGAAAGAAGGCGGTTTTGTCCTACGCAAATAACTATTAATCCGATAAATGTACGTTTTGTCTATATTGCTGGATTGTTACGTTTCATCGTTATAAACTCTATTCCTTTATATCGAAATTGATGTTCTTTAATAAAGTGATTTTTCTCATATAATTGGATTGCTCGTTTATTGAAAGACGCAACGGTAAGCCGAATCGCCTTGCCTCTATGCTCCTGCTCAATAAAATGAAGAATTCTTTTTAAAAATGAATCTCCGTTTCCTTTTCCAGTCAACTGTGGATTCATTCCCAAACCTAAATCAACACAATCTTCTATATAAGCTGCATTTCTATCTCCGGCAGGAACCTTGGCTGAACGGCCAGTGCAAAAGAAACCAATTAACCTGTGAGATGAATCTACCATTGCGTAATAGCCGCCGCCAAGCAATTCTACAATCGCACTAGTCGTTAACACATTATTATAAAAGTCATACGGTTTTTCGTACTTCCAGCAAAGTGCCTCCACTGCATACTTTTGTGTCATCCGAACAATATGTATATCCACTAAGCATCCCCACTTTTCCTGTAACCTTCCTATATTATTTCACATTTTTCATTCGAGGTGAATAAATATCTCATATCATCTGATTATCAAATAAAATAAGATGCACTCCTAATCTGTTATAGAAATAATATGGCTAGGAAAATGAAAGGCCGCAGCTCTCCCCTCTCTGTATAAAATGAAAAAGCTCATCATTAGTTAATGGATATCCCTGCAGGATTTAGTCCGTTACAGCCATTCAATCCGAAATCTCTGATTCCCCTTAATCCATGGAAGCAGCGGTAAATCATTTTCAATTACCTGCCCCAGCACATTTACCCTTTCATCCGCCGGTAAATCGGCTAAGGTGATTTGAATTTCACCCTGGTAACGCAAATATTTTTCATTATCTATCGTTACAGAACCTACAGGACGCTCCGCATTATTTTGAGCCTGAACACCTGATTCTCCAAATTGCGCATAGCTTCTCGATTCAACGGCACGGATACAATCTCTTGCATAATCCGCCCGGTTGGTCATTGCAGCCGCTGCTTTACGGATTATTTCAGAGTCTGCTCGTTTATCAGAAACAGCCCGGATTAGTATTTCATCCTTCTCGATATAGGCCTGAAATTGTTCCAGAGAATCCTCTCCTATTTCAACATCACCAACAACGATTTTATCAGCTTCACCAAATTTTTCTAATTCCAGATATGCAGCAAATGGGGAATACCCGCGGTGCTGTTCCAAGGTTGGCAATTTTTCGTATAGCGGGCCCCGTGATTGCTTATCTCCCGGTATAAAAGCCATTACGGTTAAACCAGCTTCTTTTAATGCCCTATTTTTTTGAATAAAATCTACGGACCCTAACCCGGTTTCCGGACGCGGATAATAATTATGCCATGCTTCTACTGCTTCCATATGGAGACCTTTCGCCCTCAAATGATTTAACGCGTCCACGTCAATGGTACTGGCATTTAATGCAATCCGCATTTCATGTGATAAATCAATGATTGTCTGGTCATCAATACCGTAGTCAATCCTTAGACCGGAGAGTCCCCAGTTTAGTAATTGATCTGCATTCTCCCAGTTAAAGCCTAATGCCTGCAACGAATTTGGTGAAATATCCGCCATGAGTTCCATATCTAATTCACTCGCTGCTTTACCAAGCGCCTGAAGCTGCTCTTTGTATATTGTCTGATCATCCTCCGGAATATGCAAAGAGGTGAAAATGGAATGAAATCCACTTTCCTTCATTTTTCGAATATAGGGAATCTGTTGTTCTATTGGTGTATTCCCTAAATAAACAGAAATTCCTAACATAACTATCCCTCCATCTATTATATTAAGAAGAAACAGGAGGCCGCAGCCTCCTGTTTCTTCTTAAATTCCATCTGCCATACTATCCTTAAAGCCGAACGCATACGTAAATAAGAAACCAAATACATACGAAATAACAAGTCCTAGAAAATAGCTTATATACTGCCCATTTGTTATTAATGGTATCAATGATAAGCCTGAAACGCCAATTCCTGCAGCTGCTGTATTCATCACTGCCTGGAACGCTCCGCCGATGGATGCTCCTAAACAAGCGGTTAAGAACGGTCTTCCAAGCGGCAGTGTCACCCCGTACATTAACGGCTCACCAATCCCTAAAAAGCCAACCGGAGCAGCTCCTTTGATAATATTTTTTAAATGCTTATTTTTGGTTTTTACATAAATCGCAATCGCTGCGCCAACCTGCCCGGCGCCGCCCATCGCTAAAATGGTCAACAGTGCCGTTTCATTAAATGCATTAATCAACTCTAAGTGAATCGGTGTCAAACCGTGATGCAGGCCAACCGTAACCAATGGCAGGAAGAACCCTGCCAGAACGGCCCCTGCTAGAACGCCGCCCGTCTCAATCAAGGCAATCAACCCTTTAGTGATTCCATCGGATAATAAACCTGCTGCCGGCATAATGGCAAATAAGGATACAAATCCAACAACCAGCACGGTAATTAAAGGAGTAAAAATAATATCAACTGCATTCCACATCACTTTACGCACATTTTTCTCAACAACCGTCATCAGCCAGGCAGCAAAGATAACACCAAACAAACCGCCTCTGCCGGGAGTTAATTCCTCTCCAAAAATCGCAATATTTTCAAGCTGCGGGCTAAATAAAATCATTCCTGCTATAGCACCTAATACCGGAGTTCCGCCAAATTCCTTTGAAGTATTCCAGCCTACTAAGATTCCTAAGGAAGCAAAGATAACGCCGCCAAACAAGAGCAATATCTGCATCCAGTTTTGCTCTGGATCCACCCCTGCGTTGACTGCAAAGTTCGCTCCGCCATTAATAACTCCTGATGCTACAAGGCCCGGAATTAAAGGTATAAAAATATTTCCAAGCTTACGTAAAAAGTTTTTAAAGGGGGTCCGGTTCTTTGCTTTCATATTTTGTTTATCCAGTGCTGCTTTTTCTTCAAACGTTAAATCATCCGCATTTGCGTCTTCCCCGATGCCAAATCCAGTCAGCTGGCTCATTTCTGCAGCAACCTTATTGACAGTACCAGGCCCGATTACGATTTGCAGTGTCTCATCTTCAACCACGCCCATTACGCCATCAATCTGTTTTAACCCTGCCAAATCAGCTTTCGAATCATCCTTTAAAGATAAGCGCAGCCGTGTCATACAGTGAGCAATCCGCTGGAGATTACCTTTACCGCCTGCCTGTTCTAAAATTTCCGCGGCCATTCTCTGTTCTTTCTTCATGGTAAACCCTCCCTTTATTTTGTCAGCGCATGTCGAACAAATCCATCCGAATTATTCAATCTATTCACCGCATCATCATAGGAGCATTCCAGCAGTATCATCACAATCGCAACCTTCACCTGGTTGTTTGCCTTTTCAAAATAGGAGGCTGCTGTATCATAGTCGGCTCCAGTGATTTCCATTATGTTTCGTTTAGACCTTTCCAATAATTTTTCATTCGTCGGCTTTAAATCCACCATAAAGTTTTGATAAACCTTGCCAATGCCTACCATTGCTGCAGTCGAAATCATATTTAAAGTCATTTTCTGAGCAGTCCCGGCCTTTAATCTTGTAGAACCAGTCAGCACCTCCGCGTCTGTTTTCAGTTCAATTGCTACAGAAGCATACTGGCTCATGACAGCATCTTTATTACAGGATACGCTGACTGTATTCGCTTTTTTCGAATCAGCATATTGCAAAGCGCCGATAACATACGGTGTACGTCCGCTCGCAGCTATTCCAATTACTGTATCGTTTTCTGAGAGCTGAATGTTTTTAAGGTCAGCAGCGCCGAGCTCCGGATTATCCTCCGCACCTTCTGCGGCTTCGTAAAGCGCTTTCATACCACCCGCAATAACTCCCTGAACCATCTCTGACGGCGTACCAAATGTAGGAACACATTCCACTGCGTCTAAAACGCCTAACCTGCCGCTTGTACCAGCTCCGACATAAATCAGTCTTCCATTTTTCTTAAACGATTCAATCGCATATTTTGAAGCTTTCTCAATTTGCGGCAGCTGCTCCTTGATTGCTGTTAAAACCTGCTCATCTTCTTTATTCATTGTCTCTAAAATTTCCATTGTCGACATCTCATCTAAATGCATCGAATGCTGATTTCGCATTTCTGTTGTTAACTTATCGAGCATATCATCACTCTCCTCTATTCGCTTATAACTCTATTTTAAATGTTTTTGAAATTAAAAGTCAATAAGATTTATATATTTTGTGAAATTAAATTTCATTTTATAATAAAAAAAGAAGCTATCTTCTTAATTTCACAACATAATCTCTAGCTTCTTGATATTCATCCAGCACATTTTCACCGATGATATTAAAAATACTGATATACAAGCTGTCTACCATCGTCAGCTGGGTCATTCTTGAAGTAATACTTCCAATCCGGAAATCCTGCTCTACATTCGGTGTCGCTAATCGAATATCTGCTTCTTTATATAGCGGGGACTTATTCATGTTCGTTATTGCAATAACCTTAGCTCCTTTTTCTTGAGCCAATCGTGCTAAATCTAAAACATCCTTCGTCTTTCCAGACATACTGATGGCTACAAATACATCCTGGCTGTTAAAATGAGGCACCTTTGACAGCATGTAGTGAAAATCTGCATTAAACTCCACTTCATATCCGAGTTTCGTAAATTTATATACCGCATCGAGCGCAGCAATCGATGAGCCGCCTACACCATAAAATATAATCTTACGAGCATTTTTTAGCACGTTGACTGCATCATCCAACTCTTTTTTTTCTAAAGATTCCATCGTCAGCTCGATCGCATTTTTATTCACATGAACGACTTTTTGAAACAATTCATAGGGAGAATCTTTTTTCTGTAAAATAGAAAAGTCAGTGATATAATCATCTGTTACCGCTAACTCCTGTGCCAAGGAAATTTTAAAGGTTTTAAAACTTCCAATTCCGATTGTCTTTGCAAAACGAATAACACTTGCTTCGCTCACATCCGCCTTATTCGCTAATTCTTTCGTTGTCATATTTGGAATAAGCTCTGCATGATGTAAAATATACTTCGAAATCTTTTTCTCAGTTTTAGAAAATTGATGGAGCCGTTCGTTGATTCTAGTTAGTAGTGTTGTCGCCATGTCAACTTCTCCTATTCCAATTCGGTTATGTTCCTTAGTATAGCAAAAATCAGAAGCGTGTTCTAATGATTAATTAGAGGAACGATTTACTTCTAATTCCATTGTACAGGTATGTAACGTGTGCCCGCTGAGGTCTTCGGTGAATTCAGAAATAATCTTGAAACCTCTTGCTTTATAAAACGCCATCCCTTTTGCATTTTCCTTTTCTACATTTAGCTGAATAAACGCAGGTTTCAAATCCTCTATCCCATATTCTAATAACGCTGTTCCCATTCCGTTCCCTTGTGTATCCGGATACAAGTAAATAGCATAAAGCGTACTGATTCCTTTTTCTGATACCCGGCTAAAATTCGCAAACCCTTCTATTCGTTTATCCGACTCCACAACATATAGACTGGAAAGCTCGATACGCTGAAGCATGGTTTGATTACTATATGATTTATTTAAAAATGCATCCTGAATGCTTCTGGGTATAATGCCTTCATATGTATCATGCCAGCTTTGGCAAACAATACGCTGAACAGCACCAATATCTGTCTCTTCTGCCAATCTTACATGGTAATTCATACAGCCCACTCCCTTTGAACAAAATGATGTTTTTATTATAAAGCGAAACTTCATTTAATGATAGTACTGCTCTTCCATTTTAAAACAAAATTATGGTAATATGTTTCATTATCTACTAATAATTCAGAGGTGTATCAAAAAATAAGGAGGGATAGGTATCGAAACGCTAAACCAAAAATACCTGACACGCATCCAGATTTGGGGAATATTTGTCGGAATTATTTTATTTATCTATGGATTGCTTCTATTTTTCACCGGTTTTTCTTCTGCTCTTATTGCTCCTGTTCCGGGGCTTATCCTGATGATATTAGGAAGCTTTTTATTTAAAACGGGAAAGTTTGCGGGAGAACTCAAAAAAGATGCATCAAGAATATATGTATTAGAAAATTTTTTCAAAAATCATCTTTGGTTCCTGCTGCTGACTAGCATATTGGCCAGCTTAATTATTTTGTTTTATCTTATCTTTTTTATTTTTATTACATAGGAGAGAGGGAATTAATATGAAAAAATTATCATTTATCCTGATTCTGACCATTATCCTCTCAGCTTGTGGAACAGACAACCTAGAAGAAAGTTCATTTGACGTGGAAGTAAATTGCAGCTCTATGGAAGCAGGTACAGAAGAAGCGCTGGAGGAAAGAGTTTCTCTTTTTGAAAGGGATACGTATGAACCTTTAAAGGAAAAGCTTAATGAGGATGTATTGGTTTCTAAGGAGTACTTAGAAGAAGAACTCGCAACCGCCGTCTACTCCACCTGTATAAATGAGGAAGAATCGTATAATGACAGCTATGACAAATTATATTTTTCAATGCTGGAATATTTTTATGCTTTCATGATATCGGAAAAAGAGGAATCCCTGACAATAGAGGAAATAAACTACAAAGGACGTTCTTTTAATGATTATGCACTCAATATCGTATTGGATGACGGGCGTCAAGCAAATGTTTTTCGCTTTGATCCTCTTACATATTCCGGTGATGTTTTACAGCGGTTAGACGAAGAAGCCGTTATTGGATCATTGGAAAAATTATATGCTTCTGCCATCAAAGAGGATTTTATCGACAGGGCCTTTTCTGGATTGGAAAATCCGCTGAATGCTGCATTCCACAATATTCCCGACATTCTGGAAGAAAAAGATCTTGAAGAATGGGAGCCAGATCTTGATAAAAACGCAGAAGCATCTGATTTTTGGCATTTATATGCCATTATTATTGATGGAGATATAAAGGAACAAAATCTATTAAGAGAGAAAGAGAACTGGCGGGATATCAAATTATATCCAAGTTGGCGTACGTATCAAATGATAGAAAGGCTCGAGGAAGTTCACGCTATCTCCCCTGACATTCCCTATCCGGAAGGAGCACTCGAGAATGAGGAATGGTTCAAAGCGACGGACTACATGTCAGAGAATATGGAGGAGACCGTTAAAGATAACAAATTGGATAAGGATTTATACGAGATATACCAATATATTCACACAGGGGAAGGATACTTAAGCGATTTGGAGCTTTAGAAAAGATGTTAAATAAAAAACATCACTTTCGGAAAGGAGCATTTTTTTTGGAATACTTGCACCCAAAATACTTTAAATGGATTCATATTTTAAGCAAATTTCTCGGTATTATCATCATTCTGTACGGAATTTTCATCATCATTCAGAATTTCCCGTCCATTATCGGGCCTGTTCCCGGGCTCGCATCTATTTTGCTGGGTGTTTATTTGTATAAAAGCGGAATGGAAGCAGGCCGTCTTTTGAGGTCGGACAGAAAAAGCAAGCAGGCTTTGGAAGAAATGTTAAAATACTATGGCTTATTTTTAATGATTAACGGACTGCTGTTTATAGCGGCAATCATTTTATACATTATCTCTATTTGTATATAGGGAATGCCACGCTTACAATAAAAAAATACAAATCAAGTACTTTCAACATGCTTGATTTGTATTTTTTTATATTTCCTTTCTTAAAGCTGATACACTACTTCCAGGCGTGCTTCTATCGATTGATTTCCCGGTTCAATTGGCGTAGACACCATCTTGAATACCTGCGCAGGTCCAACCCCTGGCGAAGCAGTCTGTTCGTTAATCTTTAATGGAACCGTGTTTAAATTAGCGCCAAGCTGTTCAGCTAAGCTTTCTGCCTTCTTCTTTGCATCTGTAAGTGCAAAGCTTAATGCTTCCATATAAAAGTTCTCCGGATCATTTACCGAAAACTCAATCGAAACAACTTCATTTACGCCATTTTCGGTGACACGATCAATGATTTCTCCAATTCGATCCATATCATCCGTAACTACAGTGATTTCATTTCGAACCTCGTAGCCCTGTAATATCTGATTGCCATCCTGATAGCTATACATCGGTCTTGCAGAAAAGCTGGTAGTTTGAATCTGCTCTCTAGGAACACCAATTTGCTGCAAGGTATCCAGAGCCTGATTCATTCGTCCTGTATTTTCTTTCTGCGCTTCCTCTAAAGAGCTGCTGACGGTGGAAACAACCAATTGAATACGGGCAATACTCGGCGAAACTATAACCGTGCCCACGCCAGTGACCGTGATGGTCCCCTGCTGATTATTTTGTCGCTCATACATTCTATGCCCATAATTAGGCGGTCCATAAGTATAATACATTGCGAACATCCCTCCCTCATACCATCCTATGTTGTATAAGGGCTGTACCATTCAATAATTATCCGGAGAATCCCAGTAATCGGGGTCCTGCATTTGCAGTTCTTCGACAACATCCTCTAAGTCCTGAGGTGTAATCGTAAAAACGGGGTACTCCTTGGACGTCCGATTCACTGCATCATAAAAATAGCGAACGCTGCCGGGATATTCTTCATCCACGAGGAGTAAAGCAGCATCACTTTTATCAATCAGCCATAAATCCTTCGCCCGAAATTGGTACGCCCCCTGATACCCACCTCTATACAGCGGTTTGAAAAAATCGGCTGTCATCATTAATTCTTCATATTTTTCCTTGATCGGGTCCGGCCAACGTTCATCCTGATTTTCAAACGGCGGAAAAACACCTACTTGTACCTCATAGGTTTCTTTTAAATCCATTATCACAGCAGCAGCCCACAGCTCAATACCCATCTGTCCAGAAATAATAATCCATTCTAATCCTTCTTCTATAAAGGTGCGCAGCCTTTTCTCTAAAGCTGCCTTAATAAAAACAATTCTGGGATCATTTTCTTTGAAGATGCCTAATTCCGTCGGCTTATAGCCTGTTACATGTAAAATTTTCACAGTAATATCCTTTCTTCATTACAAGCTTAAGTTATCTCCTATTTTAACGCAGGAATACTTGATTTGAAAGCTTGTCTCTGTTTAACAAAAAGGCAGTCCGCACTGCCCATTGTTATTTTCACCACATTCCCGGTCTTCTCGGCGGACGAATGCCTGGGTGATTTCTCATTTCTCCCATGTGTCCAGGAGGCATTGGTCCTGGTAAAGCGAACGGCGCAGAAGGGAATGGCGGACGTGGTCCAATTTGCGGTCTGCCCATAAAGGCATTTTTTCCATACGGGTGCGGATGCTGCTTTTTTATACTATGGTGATTTACATACGTTGTATGGACAGGATGAATATGATTAACAACAGATTCGGATGACGTGTGGACATATTGATGCTTTGTCGGATGCACAATGGTCTTTTCATTCGATCGCTGCGGATGAAATCGCTCTTTACCTTGCATCGTTTCTTCCTCCTTTTTGTTCTCTCTTTTTACTATATGTGATAAACGTACAAGTCGAGCAAGACAGATACCCAGATTTATTTTGATTTTTAATAATAGCCGGAAAGCCCGCTCTTTAAGTGATTTCAGAAAAATAATCGGTTAAAAAATTTGTGTATAAGCAGGTTTAGAAACTTTTTTCCTAAAAAGGTTGGCTTTTATCATTGTAGATGCTATAATAAGGATACTTATTTAGATTCGGTAGAAATACAGGATGGGATACATCTTTCGTCTTGAAATTTAACTTTGAACTAAATAGTAATAAACAGTGCAACAATTGCACGTGGAGGTAAAAGAATGAACACAGGTTCTGTAAAATGGTTTAACGCTGAAAAAGGCTTCGGTTTCATCGAAGTCGAAGGTGGAGACGATGTATTCGTACATTTCTCTGCAATCCAAGGCGAAGGTTTCAAAACTTTAGAAGAAGGTCAAACAGTTACTTTCGATATCGAAGAAGGAAACCGCGGACCACAAGCTGCTAACGTTGTTAAAAACTAATAAGCAGATAATCGAAAAAAGCTGATCATCATTGATCAGCTTTTTTTATTTATCATTTTTCTATAGGGAGGATTTAAAACAATGGTTACTTTTTTTATTCCGTAAAGACAGCAAGATTCTCCAATGTGGATTTTAAACCTATATCATGATCCTCCTTTCGTATTCCTTCAGGTACGTTCTCGCAAATGACAGTAACTTTTGTGCCTTCTGAAGCGTCTTCAAAAAGCCATTTTTGAATCATCTCTCCTGAAAATAACGAGTCTCCGGAATCGAAATTGACGGATTGAACGATGCGCTTGTTTGGAACCAGCTCCAAAAACCTGCCTTGCGTTACGTCTGTATTATCTGTAGTTTTACCAGAATGCGCACTATCCATTTCGTACGTAAGAGTTATCCTATAAGTTCCTCCCTGCCTAGGGTCAAATGCATCCACATGACCTGACATTCCTTTTGGCGGCAGCCATGAAATCAGTGCTTCCTGGTTTATAAATGCTTGATAAATGGTTTGTGGGGATGCCATAATCACTCTTGATGCAGTGTCTACCCTTCTTTTTATCGGTTCCTCCTTCATCAAAATCCCTCCTCTTTTTCAGTTTATCAAATCAAAACGCTTAAAATTTCTTATCAATTGCTCAACATCCTTCTACTAGTAAATCGATATCAACAAAATCCCCTCACCAATCAGGTAAGGGGATTTCACTTTTTTATATACCGTTTTAAAATTGCTCTGTTAAAGCTGTCACAATCTGTTTCTTACGGGAAACAACACCTTTTAATAAAGCACGATCATTTTCATCTAAAGTGGCATGGAATGCTTTTTCAACATTAGCTTTTTCTGGTCCTACTGCTAATACTTCGGAATCATTATTTAGAATATCAGTTGCAACAAACAAGAATAAATCCAATCCTTTTTCATTTACAGTTGCCGTGATTTCACTTACTAATTCATCATGAAGCTGATAAATCTCACTGACATCGACTGCATTTACCTGAGCGATTTCTACCTTTGCATCGCCCATTGCAAATTCCTTAGCATCCATGGTAATCAATTCTTTAACCGTTTTATCACTGATATCTGCACCGGCTTTTAACATTTCTAAACCGTATTCTTCCAGGTCCACTCCAGCCTTTTCAGCTAATTCTTGCGCTGCTTTTACATCTTCTTCTGTACACGTCGGTGATTTTAATAATAAAGAATCGGAAACAATAGCGGATAATAATAATCCTGCAATGTGTTTATCTAATTCAATTTGTTTTTCTTTGTACATTTTGTTTAAAATAGTTGCGGTACATCCCACTGGCTCGGCACGGAAATAAAGCGGCTCTTTGGTTTGGAAATTGGATACACGGTGGTGATCGATTACTTCGTGGATAACCGCGTTTTCAATGTTATCAGCACTTTGCTGGAATTCATTATGGTCTACTAAAATAACATCAGCGCCATCTTCTAATTTCTGAACAAGTGCTGGAGCTTCTACTCCAAATTGCTCTAAAGCAAATTTTGTTTCCCCATTTACTTCACCTAAGCGTGCAGGACTTACGTCTTCCCCCAATTTTGTTTTTAAATCAGCGTAAGCTAATGCGGAACAAATAGTATCCGTATCTGGATTTTTATGTCCGAAAATAAGTGTTTTTGACATTTTTGATTTCCTCCCTCGACAAACTTTCCATATATAGATTATCACATTTAATGTCCTATGCTCCAGCCCTAATCTTGTTTCTGTAAAAAAATGCTGGAAATATTATTGATTCCGCCTCAAAATACTGTAAAAATAATCATTATTAGATTATAATTAGTATCATTGGAGGATTGATGAAATGACAAGAAAACAATTTAACTTAACACGTACTGCTTTGCTCACCTTTGCTTCCGAGCTGGATGATAATAGTATCGATGTGCAGGCAGACTATTTTGATACAACGATCCGCTGGCATTTAGGCCACGCGCTCGTAACCATGGAAAAATTCTTATTCCGCTACCCTGTAAAATCAGAAAATATACCAGCTGGCTATGCTGAACTTTTCAGCTCTGGGACAAGCCCAAAGGATTGGACGGAAGAACCGCCCAGTTTAGAAACGTTATTAGAAGCATTAGAGCTGCAACAACAGCGTATTAATGAATTTAATGATTTATTCTGGAAATCGAATGTACAATTTAAAGTTCCATTCGGCAGCGTTGAGACTCAGGGCGATTTGCTGATTATGCTTTCCTTCCGCGAAGCAGAGCTTTTGGGTAAAATCAAAGCCATGTATCAGGTTATTTCAAGGGATAAAAATGAGTAAACCTTATATTATTATTGGCGGCGGCATTTTAGGTTCCAGCACCGCCTATTATCTTTCAAAACAAGGTGCAGAGGTCATTCTGATTGACCGGCACGATGAAGGTCAAGCAACGGACGCAGCAGCAGGAATTATTTGCCCGTGGGTTTCCCAGCGCCGTAACAAAAAGTGGTATCATCTTGCTAAAAATGGCGCCCGGATATATCCATCGCTTATAGCGGATTTAGAAAATCTCGGCGAGAAGGATACCGGTTATAAACAGGTAGGAGCACTCAGCCTCCATACAGACTCCAAAAAAGTAGACGGTATGGAAGAAAGAGCGTATAAACGCCGGGAAGACGCTCCAGAAATCGGTGATATTATCCGTCTGGATGCCGAAGAAACATATCAGCGCTTTCCCATTTTGCAAAAGGATTACCAGGCTGTCTTTATCAGTGGAGCAGCGCGGGTCGATGGAAGAAAATTAGTAAAGGCTTTAAGAAATGCTGCCAAAGCAAATGGGGCTTCCCTTCTATCTGGAGATGCCAAATTATACACAGCTGGTAATACGGTAACCGGTGTGGAGTATAATAATGAGGTCATTGATGCCGAAAAAGTCATTTTGGCGAACGGAGCTTGGATGAAGGAAACCGTAGACCCTTTGGACATCCATCTGGATGTTTCGTTCCAGCGGGCACAAATTATGCATCTGGAAATTCCATGTTTACACACAGCACATTGGCCGGTAGTTATGCCTCCTGGAACGAAATATTTACTCACGCAGGATGACAACCGCTTCGTCATTGGGTCAACTCATGAGGATAAGGTTAATTTTGATTATCGCGTCACCGCAGCAGCCGTACATGAAATTTTAGATCAAGGGCTTGAGATTGCACCAGAGTTAGCAGAAGCAACCATTTTGGAAACCCGGGTCGGCTTTCGCCCGTACACACCCGGTTTCTTGCCGGTTATCGGCGAACTGCCTGCATATTCCAATATTCTTTTAGCAAACGGACTCGGTTCATCCGGACTGACGATGGGCCCTTATCTTGGACAGCAGCTTGCAAAATTAGCTTTACATGAAGAAACAGAAATCATTTTAGAGCATTATGATGTATCATCTGCATTAAAGCGTCAGTAATGAAAAGAGGTGGCTCATTTGAAGGGATCTTATGTTGTTCTTATTATTCTTCTTCTGATTCTCCTGACAGGCTTCTTTACCTGGTTATGGCTGCAGAACTTTAATGAGAATCAAGAAAGTATTGCAGCTTTAGTTGATTACTTAGTATAAATATTGGAAAAAGGACCGGTTGAGCCGGTCCTTTTTTTGACACAAGTATATCTATTTTTCTAATACGCACATACGATTTCCCTGTCTCCGCTCTGTATCAAGCCGCTTTCTTTTTAAATCCTTAGGAAACATGGGTTTCCTTTCTTTTCTTATTTTGGTTGTATTCTACCTTTAAAACAAACTCCCCCATTTTTAAATAAGTAGCTTGAAATATCGGACTTTGAATGAATGTAAAAATAAATGTAAAGATAAATACCGGTCCACCAATAATCCACCCTATAACAAGCACACTGCATTCCGTGATAATCCGGACTCTGCCAATCGGCGCTTTCAATTTATCTGCAAGCGAAAGCATAAAGCCGTCACGCGGGCCGGATCCGATACCTGCCGCATTATACAGTCCTCCGCCAAACCCCATGATACAAATACCAGCTAATATAAATAGAATGTCCACCCACGTATTGGTCGCTTCCGGAAGAATTCCTGTCCAATGATAGAAATCCACAAATGACCCTACAAGAACGGCATTAAAAAAAGTACCTGCCTTTATGTATCTGCGGTCTAAAATAAAACAGACAACAATCAAAATCATGGAAATTATAATATTCCATGTTCCAATTGTAAACCCGACCCTTTCAAACATCGCGACATTTAATACATCCCACGGGTGGATGCCTAAATGCTGCATATTAATGGTCAGTGAAATACCGCCGCTGAAAATCATTATTCCCAGCAAAAAAAATAACCATCGAAATGATTTAACCAAAATAAGCTCCCTTCTTTCCAGATGAAATAATTCTTGAGGATATATCCATAATTATAATAAGTATACGCTTTTTGGGAGGAAATAAAAAGAGCAGGTTTACCGATGATTGGAGGAATCATGAAACCAGCTCTCTTCTATAATTATAAAACTTTATTTAAGAAGTCTTTAGTTCGCTCAGACTCTGGATTATTGAAAATGATATCCGGTGTATTTTCTTCCATAATAATACCTTCATCCATAAATAATACTCTATCCGCAACCTCTCTGGCAAATCCCATTTCATGTGTGACCACCACCATTGTCATGCCTTCTTTCGCAAGCTGCTTCATTACCTCCAAAACCTCACCGACAAGCTCCGGATCAAGTGCAGAGGTTGGTTCATCAAAAAGCATCATTTTCGGTTCCATAGCAAGAGCTCTTGCTATCGCTACACGCTGCTGCTGTCCTCCGGATAATTGGGACGGATACTGATCTGCTTTCTCAGCAAGTCCCACCTTTTCTAATAAAGCTTCTCCCCTTTGCCTTGCTTCTTTTGGAGAAAGCTTCCGAACCTTTTGAGGTGCAAGCATCACATTTTGAATCACCGTTTTATGCGGAAACAGATTAAACTGCTGAAAAACCATTCCAACTTCTGTTCGAATCATATTAATATCTGTTGCCCTATCCCTTATATTGTAGCCGTCTACAATCACATCTCCGCTTGTAATTTCCTCTAATAAATTAAGACACCGTAAAAACGTACTCTTACCTGATCCGCTGGGCCCAATCACACACACGACTTCTTTTTCTTCCACTTCACAATGAATTCCTTTTAAAACCTCATTATCTCCAAAACGCTTGTGTAAATCCTGCACTGTAATCATCAATACTTCAACCTTCTTTCTATATAACGCAGCAATAAGGACAGACTGAAATTAATTACTAAGTAAAACAAAGCTACTGTTGTATAAATCTCTACTGCGTTAAAATGATTCGATGCTATATATCTGCCCTGGAACATTAATTCTGGAACTAATATAACAGACAATAAGGAGGTATCTTTAATACTGATAATAAATTGATTACCAAGCGGCGGTATCATTCGCTTAAAAGCCTGTGGCCAGATAATATAACGCATTGTCTGGTGTTTATTTAGTCCTAAAGAACGTCCAGCCTCCATTTGCCCTTTATCAATCGAATCAACCGATCCGCGAACGATTTCTGCAATATATGCTCCAGAGTTTATCGCAATAACAACAACTCCGGCAGTAATGGAATCCATATTGTACTGGGTAATAATTGGTAATGCAAAGAAAATCCAAATAGCTTGAACAAGTACCGGTGTGCCTCGAATAACTTCTACATAAATAGATGCAATAATAAAAAAGAATTTATTTTTTGATATCCTGCCTAAACCGAATATAGCGCCTAAAGCAAAACCAATTAATAAGCCAATAATAGAAATTAATAGCGTATAATATAAGCCTTTACCTAACTGCGGTAAAAAATCAATTACCTGTGTAAAATCAAACATTTCCTCACCTCTCTGGTACATAAAATAAGGAGCCGTGCATAAGATTGCCAGCTCCTTATTTTATCCCTGCCAAGTCAACTGCACTAATGGTTCGCTTTTCAATTAAGCATTTGTTGCTTTATTTCTTACTCCGAAGCGCCAAACCATTTATCATAGATCTCATCATATGTTCCGTTTTCATGTAACGTTGCCAATGCATCGTTAATCGCAGCTACTAATTCATCATTTCCTTTTGAAATTGCAATACCATAATCTTCTGCCTGATAAGTATCACCAACTGCTTTTAATCCATCACCAGTTGTTGCAATATAGTACTCTACGTTAGGAAGATCATATACGGCTGCATCAGCACTCCCATTTTCAACTGACATATATACTTGATCCAGCTGTTCATAAGTATCAATGGTCTTATCCTCCAGGTTTTCCTCTAAAAATTGTGAACTGGTAGATCCTAACCGGGTTGCAATTGTTTTTCCTTCTAAATCCTCTAAACTATTAATATCCTTATTATCCTCTGGGACAGCAATGGTGATACCGGATTCATAATAAGGATCACTGAAATCCACTGTACCTTTTCGTTCTTCCGTAATACTTATTCCAGCAACGGCAATTTCAAATTGCCCTGTTTGTAAACCTGGAATGATCCCATCGAAATTCGTTGTTTGAATTTCTCCATCAATTTCGAATCCCGCTTCTTCTGCAACTGCAGTAATTAATTCAATATCAAAACCAACTAGCTCCCCATCCTCCATAAATTCAAATGGAACGAAAGAATTATCACTTACAACAGTGTACGAATCATTTAAATCATAATCACCGTTGTCTGCGTCTGCTTCCCCATCATCTCCTGAAGTATCATCTCCACCACCACACGCAGCTAAAACTAGTAATAAAATAAGTGCCAGCATGAAAACCCAAGTTTTCTTTTTACTAAACATCCAAAAATACCCCCTACGAATTAGTTTCATTTATATGGATAAAATAAAGTACCATACATCTAAGTATAACAAAATTCTATTTTTATTAAAAATTCATTATTAACCCATATTTCAGAAAATATATGCAAATTTTGTGATTTCACCTCATCACCCGCTGATTACGTTCTTTAAACTTGGAATTCATCGGAAATCCTTTCTTTTTCATAGGTAAATCCCCAAATTCAGGTTTCTCAAGCAAAAATAACCGGAATCTGTTATACTGTTTTTGAAAGTGAATGATCCGGCAATTTACACAGGAGGAAAGAATCCGTATGGAAGAAAGTATCTCCATTTTGAAATGGAAAGCATTTGTTGAAAATAAACAGAGAAAAAAATTATTAGTGAAGGTAATCTGGAATGATACAGATAAATTAACGCTGCTTATTCCCCCAAACATGAAAGTAAATGCTTTTATTAAGGATGAAAAAGAAGGATTCCTTTTTTATGATATAGAAGGAAAATCAATTTCAGGACCTATTCCGTCCATCCTCCCCAGCAGTGCATTAGAGGACGGACAAATTCTATTAAAAGCAATATCTGATGGAACGGTAACCGCCTATGGAGAAAAAATAAATAAGAATGAAATGAACGCTTTACATTAAAAAATCTCTAGAGATAGAATATCTATCTGCTAGAGATTTTTTGTTAATGATTCGTTTTATCATCATATTTTGACCAGAATGTGGCAAGCACCGGACCAGAAATATTGTGCCAGATGCTAAAGAGCACACTTGGCACAGCAGCTATCGGCGTAGCGGAAAAGAATGTTAATGCTAAGGTGGAGGCAAGTCCAGAGTTCTGCATACCAACCTCAATAGAGACTGCCTTTTGATCTGAAAAGTTCAATTTAAACAGTCTGGCAATCGAAAAACCAAGCAACAATCCTAATAGATTATGCAGCACAACGACACCAAAAATAAGTAATCCAGATGTTGCTACGGCCTCTTTATTTACAGATACAACTGCTGCGGCGACGGCGACGATACCAATCACAGAAACAAGCGGCAGTACAGAAATACTTTTTTCTACTTGTTTACTGAATAATAACCGAATCACAAACCCTAAAATAATTGGAACAAGGACAACCTGTAATATTTGGATAAACATATCCTTAAATGAAACCGGCATCCATTGGTTCGCCAATAGAAGTGTTAATGCCGGGGTCAACACAGGCGCCAATAAAGTGGATACCGTTGTTGCGGATACAGATAAGGCCGTATTCCCTTTCGCTAAGTATGTAATGACATTGGATGCCGTTCCGCCAGGTGAACACCCTACAAGAATAACACCGACTGCAATTTCAGGCGGCAACTGAAAAACAACAGCCAAACCATATGCTAAGAGCGGCATGATAATATATTGTGCAAGTACAGTAATGAATACACTTTTAGGAGCTTTTAATACATCCTTGAAATCTTGAGGTGTAAGTGTCAACCCCATCCCAAACATAATAATTCCTAATAAAATACTTACATGCGGCGCAATCCAAGTAAATCCGCCTGGAAACAGAAAACTGACGATGGCAAATAAAATAACCCATAAAGCAAAGGTATTACCTGCAAAGGCACTGATTCTTTCTAAAATCTTCACTTCCAAATCCTCCTAAAAATACGTTCATTAATGGCTTCTTATCATAAAAATTCAAATAATTCAATCTTCTATCCCCTGAAAGAAAGAACTCAATGGAAGCCACATTGCATTTCTCCTTTTTAGCAAGAAATAAAAGATATTTCTTTATCATACCAAATATCAAATAAATACGTCTAGACCTTTTGTAAAAAATCACTGAATAAAAAGGACAGACCATTTTCATTTACTCTCACACAAGAAAAAATCTTGTCTTCTCTCTCCTTTTGAGTTAGTGATATCGGCTGTTAGTGTGGTGTTCAAAACGATTTAAGAATTGAACAATACCTATAATCATAAATCCATTAAAAAATACCAAAATACTCATTATTTGAATGATTTCGTATTTTTGATAAAGTGATATTTTGCATAAATACATGTCTCTTTTATCTCACTAATGCATAATAAATTACATAGAGCCATCCAAAAACACCATGAATAATAGCCCATAGAATAGATTGATTTACACTCCAAGAGATAGTTATAGCCAATACAGAACCGAACCCAATTCCAGTTTTCACTACGGAATCTTTGCTATTCATATTCTCTCCACCCTTTCATTCCAGATAAATGGATCCTTTGATTGTTCTTTTCCTTTTTTCAGTACTTCATTAACTATTTATTTCTGAATCGTAAGAAAGTATGAACCTTTCCCTTTTTAAGTTATTGAACTATTTTTAGATACAATACAAACCATAAAAATCGACTGCTCTCCTCCAGAATAACGGCTGTTTCTCATATATTTTTTAATTAAAAATCAAGTTCAATCCGCCAAGTGTTGCGAAAATTAAAATCAACAGGGTGAATACCCGCTGCGGAATAAAATTCAGTATTTTTGCTCCGGCAAATGCGCCGGCTAAAATAATCGGCACCATCATCATATTGACAGTGAAAGTATCAAACGTAATCATATCGAGATGAACATAAAAAGGAAATTTAATCAGATTTACTGTCAGAAAAAACCAGGCTCCTGTTCCAATAAATTCTTTTTTGGGCAGCCCTTTTACCAGCAGATAAATAGTCATTATCGCACCTGCAGCATTTCCGACCATCGTAGTGAATCCTCCAAGAATCCCAATAAAAACTATAAACAATAGCGAGTTCGGAAGCATCTCATTAAAGCGGGCACCCAGCTTTTGCCGAATAAAATTCAATGCAATCATCATTAATACAATGACACCGATAACCGGTTTTAGCTGCGCATCATCAATATTCTGCAAAACAAAGAAGCCCATAATAATCCCAATCAATACCCACGGCACCAGGCTGATTAAATATTTCCATACCACATTCCTTCTATAATATGTAACCGCAAACAAATCACCTGCTAACAGTATCGGCAGCAAAAATCCGACAGAATCTCTCGCTGGAAAGACGAACATAATTAAGGTTACTGCTAAAATAACTAAGTTTGGCAGACCAGATTTAGAAAATCCTATCAGCAAAGCACACAGGCCAATCAGCATCCAATCCAGAAATCCGAGCTCTAACATCCTTCTTCTCCTTTATATTCTATTATTCTCGTTCTATGCTTCGTGTGGTTTAAGTAAAAAATAATCTGCGTTAAGCATATAATAATCCGGCTTGTTGAAACAAGTATTACTACTGCTTCTCCTGTTCTAATTAAAAATTATTCTGAATCGGAAAACCTTTCGATACTTAGCTTCTCCCAATATTTTCATAAAAAATCAGATTAACAGAAAAATCTTACTTTAAATCCCCTGTTGACTTATCGGGTTTATGAGGTTAAATTATAGTTATTCATTAAAACTATATGCAGGGAGGAAATTCAATGAAAGTTCCAAAGTACTATTTAATTTTGTTTACCGCACTTATTTTATTTTTAGCAGCATGTAATACGGAAATGGGAGGTGACGAAGAAAGTGAAGCTGCCCCAACCGAAGAAGGTGAACAAGGATTAGATGTTGTAGAAGATACAAAAATTGAAGCAAGTGATCCGGACAGCTCTCCAGAACTAGCACTTAATCGAGGCAATACAGTAGTTGTCGGTCTGCAAGAACCAGGCGGTGTATTTACACCATATTTTAATACAAGCGGTTATGATGGCAATGTACAATCCGTTATGTTCCCTCCCTTGGTTGATATTGATGAAACGGGTGAACCTTACCCTCGTCTAGCTGAAGATTGGGAAATTTCTGATGATGAACTAACTTATACATACCATTTAAGAGATGATTTAAAATTTGATGATGGATCAGATTTTACTGCAGAGGATGTAGCATTTACTATCACGCTTCTTCATGACCCATCCTATCCAGGTTCCACGGATATCACTGAAGCCAATGTAGTCGGCGGACTGGATTACAAAGAAGGCAATGCAGAAGAAATTGAAGGCATAAACGTCATTGATGACCAAACAATCGAATTCCAGCTGGAGGAGCCCAATGCAAGAGCATTAACCATGCTTGGCGGTCAAATTCTCAGCGAAGAATACTATGGTGCTGATTATTCAAAAGGTGATTTAGATTATATTAGTGATTATCATCTAGAACCAGTCGGTGCTGGTCCGTTTAAATTTGAAGCTTATAATCCAGGGGAAGAAATCCGCTTCACTTCTAACGGGCATTACTATAATGGCGAGCCGGAAATAGATACATTTATTTATAGAACCTCTGAAGGAGATTCACAGCAATTCTTCCAAACTGGGGAATTAGATTATAGTACTTTCCCGGCAGATCAGGATAATTTCGAATTATTACAGTCTTTAGGTTATGCAAATATTGACCTTTACACGTCTTCTAATTACAGCTATGTTGCATTTAACCATGAATCTGAAATTTTCCAGGATCCTAATGTCCGTATTGCTTTCAATCTTGGGCTGGACCGTCAAGCGTACATCGATACACGGTTCCAAGGCTATGCTGAATTAGCTAATGTTCCTGTTGCACCTGTTTCCTGGGCTCACACAGATGAGATTGAGGCTTTCCCATATGATCCGGAAGAAGCAAAACGATTGCTGGAAGAAGCAGGCTGGGAAGAAGGATCTGATGGCATTCGTGAAAAAGATGGTGAGAAATTAAGAGTTTATTTCTTTACAACAGATGGAAGCGGCGGAAATGATATTTTTGTCACTTTAGCACAGGAAAACTACCGTGATATTGGAGTTGACCTGCAAATTGAACAAATGGACTTCAATGCATTATTATCTCGCGTAGATAACGGAGACCATGATCTTGTATCTTTCTCCACTACGATGCAGCCAGATCCGCATATTGGTGTAGAGGCATTCCACTCAGAATATAATGACAGCACCTTTCGAGGTTATGATAATCCAGAAGTGGATGAATTGATTGATGCTGCCGTAGCTGTCAGCGATATTGACGAACGCGCAGAAGCTTATCATGAATTATATGCAAAACTGCAAGAGGATCCGCCGATGATCCTGCTTAATTATAATAAAGTATTAGCAGGTACAAATGCACGGGTAGAAGGTTTTGAACCAAATGGCATTCGCGGCATTGCACCAAGCTTGGAGCTTTTGCGAATCGCGGAATAATAAAACCGGAATAAATAGTTAAGCAGTGATTATTCATACAGGTCCAATGATATAAAGCAGTTGATTCCTGTCTTCATCTTAGATAGGAATCTTCTTGCTTTTTTATAGAAATAAAAACTTTTTACATATTGTTTTTAAAATTTGCAGCCTTATATCAATCATGAGTTAAAAGGAGGGCATCAACATGAACAATTATTTTGTCAAACGGTTGCTTTATTTAATCCCAACGCTGATTGGCGCATCTATTCTTATTTTCTTTTTGTATTCCTTGATTCCAGGTAATTTCATTGATACAGATCCAAATTTAACAGCGGAAAGAAAAGCGGAATTATATGCCCTGTACGGTTTTGACCAGCCTACCATTACCCGCTACTTTATTTGGTTGGGAAATTTATTTCAGGGAGATTTAGGTTACTCCCTTCAATTCCAGCGACCTGTTACGGAAGTTCTTAATGATTACATATGGAGCTCTTTTATCGTTGCTTTTGCATCTTTATTCTTAACATGGGGAATCGCACTTGTTATCGGGGTTATCTCAGCAACGAAACAATATTCTTTTTTTGATTCCTTTGTGACGATTCTTGTTTTCGGAGCGATGGCCATCCCCTCTTTCTTTCTCGGTCTAATCGCTATTAAATTTTTTGCTGTTGACCTAGGCTGGTTTCCTGCCGGCGGTATGACAACTTCAGGAGCGGATTATACTGGTTGGGCCCGTATAAAAGATATCGCAGAGCATATGGTGCTTCCTGTCATTGTTTTGACCATGCTTGGAATTGGCGGCCTGACCAGGTATTTCCGAACAAATATGCTGGAAGTAGTAAAACAGGATTTTGTGCGTACCGCAAGAGCAAAAGGGTTAAAGGAAAAAGTTGTTATTTATAAACACGCATTAAGAAATGCCCTTCTCCCCGCCATCACTTTATTTGCTTTTGAGCTTCCGGCACTATTCAGCGGAGCAATTATCACAGAGCAGATTTTCAACTGGCCGGGAATCGGCGCTATCTATATGCAGGCTTTTTCTGTAAGGGATTACCCTTTATTAATGGGCTTTACCATGTTTATTGCTGTACTAACTGTTATTAGTAATTTAATCGCAGATATTCTATATGGAATTGCTGACCCTCGTGTCAGAGTTAAATAGTAGAGGGGGCGAGCACAATGGCTTATTCAAGTAATGAAATGATTCAATCAGGTCACACTGTTCAAAAATCTTCTTTATGGAAAGAAGTTTTGAAACGTTTTTTAAAAAGAAAAATGGCTATTGCCGGATTACTTATTCTTTTATTAGTGTTTTTATTCAGTTTCGTCGGGCCTTTCTTTTCCCCATATATGACTGCTGGCACTAACTCGCAAGCTATTCACCAGGCCCCTAATTTATCACACTGGCTTGGTACGGATCACTTAGGAAGAGATGTACTTACCAGATTAATGCTGGCCGGCAGAATTTCCTTGACTGTCGGAATCGGGGCAATGTTCCTGGCCGTAACAATTGGCGGCATTCTTGGTATTCTAGCAGGATATTATGGTGGTATTATCGACCAAATTGTAATGCGTATTGCTGATATTTTAATGACTTTACCCGGCCTTCCGCTTCTTTTTATCATGGCTGCTATTATGTCAGAGTGGCAGGTGCCGGCAGAGCAAAGATTATATATTGTTATGATTATGTTAAGTCTGGTAAACTGGCCGAGCCTCGCGCGATTGATCCGCAGCCAGGTTCTCAGTTTAAGAGAAAGAGAGTTTATGGTAGCAACCGAAGTATTGGGGCTGCGTGATAAACGAAAAGTATTAAATCATCTTCTCCCAAACGTCGTTCCTTTATTAATTGTAACGGCTACATTAAGTGTCGGGGGAGCTATTTTAAGCGAATCGGTATTAAGCTTCTTCGGATTGGGTGTTGTCCCGCCGACTGCCTCATGGGGAAACATGATTAATACAGCGAATACGTTAATCGATTTTACCAACAGACCATGGCTTTGGATTCCTCCTGGTGTAGCCATTTTCATTACGGTTATTGCGGTAAATCTATTAGGTGATGGACTGCGCGACTCCATTGATCCAAACATGAAAGGAAGGTAATTACATGGCACAACAAGAACCGCTTTTATCCGTTCATCAGTTAAAAGCACACTTTCAATCAGAAGACGGATTGGTAAAAGCTGTGGATGGAATCAACTTTGACGTTTATCAAGGAGAAACTGTCTGCATCGTCGGAGAATCTGGATGTGGAAAAAGTGTTACAGCCATGTCTATTATGGGGCTGCTTCCCGATACATCAAAGGTAGAAGGAGAAATAAATTTAGCAGGTAAAGATCTCACCAAGCTTTCGAAAGGAAATATGCGCAGAATTCGGGGAAATGAGCTATCTATGATTTTTCAAGAGCCAATGACTTCCCTAAACCCTGTTATGACAATAGGAGAACAAATGACAGAAGTTTTATTAGAGCATCAGGCGATTTCCAAAAAACAAGCAACAAAGAAATCACTTGAACTGATAAAAATGGTTGGTATTGGACGCGGTGAACAAATTATCAAATCCTATCCGCATCAATTGTCGGGGGGCATGCTTCAACGCGTAATGATTGCCATTGCCCTTGCCTGCGACCCGAAGATGCTTATTGCAGATGAACCGACAACAGCGCTCGATGTCACGATACAAGCACAGGTATTGAATTTATTACAGGATTTAAAGGAAGAAACAAATATGTCCATGCTGCTGATCACACATGATCTTGGTGTCGTAGCTGAAGTAGCAGACAGGGTTGTAGTAATGTATGCCGGTAAAGTAGTTGAGCAAGGCACGGTGGAAGAGATATTTGCTAATCCGAAGCACCCTTACACAAAGGGTTTATTGCAAGCCAAGCCCGTCCTCGGATCCCGAAAGAAAAAACTGTATACCATTCCAGGGCAGGTTCCGAAGCTGGTTGATTTAAAGCCCTCCTGCTACTTTGCTGACCGCTGTGAACACTGCATGAAGATTTGCACACAGCAAACACCCGAGCTAAAAAGCGATGACAGCAGTGAACATAAAGTCGCCTGCTGGCTTTACGAAAATGAGGTGGTACACAAATGACGCAGGAATCGCTTATTCAAGTCCATCAGCTCGAGAAAAAATATAAAACAAAAGAAAAAATGTTTAGTAAAAACAATGAGTATATCAAAGCCGTTGATAATGTAACTTTTCATATTAAAGAAGGAGAAACATTTGGACTAGTCGGAGAATCTGGCAGCGGGAAAAGCACCATTGGTAAATCAATTCTGCGCCTTCAAGATATTTCCAATGGAGAAATCAAATATCATGGAAAAAATGTTTTTGAATTAGATAAAAAAGAAATGCGTCACTTGCGTACGAAGATGCAATTTGTCTTTCAAGACCCATTCAGCTCTTTAAATCCGCGGTTACGGATTGGCGATGCCCTTGCAGAGCCTTTACTGGACCACGGCTTAGCAACAAAAAAGAATGTGAAGGAAAAAGTGATGGAAACAATGGAACTATGCGGACTGCCGACGTACCATATCAATAAATATCCGCATGAATTCAGCGGCGGTCAGCGTCAGCGAATCGGCATCGCCCGTGCGATGATTATGAACCCGGAATTTATTGTAGCGGACGAGCCAGTTTCCGCACTAGATGTATCCATACAAGCGCAAATTATTAACCTTTTTCAAGAACTGCAGGAAAAAAGAAACTTGTCCTATCTATTTATTTCTCATGATTTAAGTGTGGTAGAGCATCTATGCTCCCGGATAGGTGTACTGTATTTGGGTACCATGATGGAACTGGCCACCAGGGATCAATTATACGAGAACCCGCAGCATCCTTATACAAAAGCATTGCTGTCTGCGGTTCCTATTCCTGACCCGACTAAACGGCGGGAACGTATTTTGTTGAAAGGAGATTTGCCTAATCCCGCATCTCCCCCTTCCGGATGCAAATTTCATACTCGCTGTCCATTTGCTATGGATATTTGTAAAAATGAAACACCTGTATTCAAGGAAAGAGAGCCAGGGCATTTTGTAGCTTGTCATTTAGTAGATCAAGAGAAAGCAAATACTTAAAAACAAAGGTGTATCCTATTAAACAAGCGGATGCACCTTTGTTTTCATTCTATTGATACCCATCAAATCTATTTAGCTGGAAGCTTTCTAAACTCACTGCCAGTTCCCTATCCGTTAATAACCTGGCTAAGCTTTCCCCAATTCCGCTGGCAAATTTAAAACCATGACCGGAAAATCCGCAGGCAACGACAATATTGGTATGCCCCGGCAAATAATCTATAATAAAATCTTCATCAGGTGTGTTTGTATATGTACACACCCTGCCTTCTTTAAGGTCTATATCCTTCGAGAAATGCTTACGCGCAAAGACAAGCGTCTCCTGTTTATCTTCAGCGTATGCTCCAAACGGATCCAGCTTTCCTGAATAGTCTAATGGATGTCCTAAATCATGCCTGCCAATTTTCAAACCTGCACCGTCGATATTGGGAAAACCATAATATGTACTTTCCTCATCAACATAGCCCCAGCCTGGAAAGTATCCTTCTGTATAATTCGCTTCTTCAACTGCTGTAAACCAGCAGAATGTTTTACGCACAGGTGTGAGGGGCAGCGTGGTATCAAGCAGCTTTGTTACTTGATTGGTACCTTTTCCGGCAGAGATAAGCAGCTTCTTCCCTTTTATTTCGCCATCGGTTAATTTTACTGTAACTTGATCAGCTGTTGTTTCAATTGCTTGAACAGATCTGTTTGTATATAAATCCGCACCATTTTTTTCTGCTAAGGTCCGATAGGCGCGAACAGCATTTTCACTGAACAATACGCCCGAATTTCTCTCAAAATAGCCGACAGCGTCAGCATCTAATTGAAATCCCGGCCAGCGATTGTTAATTTCTTCTGCTGTCATGTCATCCAGCGGAAGCTGATATTCCTCTGCTGATTTTTGAACGGTCTCCAAAAACACATTTCCTTTTGCACCAAAATTTAGAACACCTGTCTTTAAAAATATGCGTTCCTCCGTTTTCTCATCCAGCTCTTCCCACAGCTTTTGTGCATGTAATGCCAATGGAACATAATTTCCGCCTTCTCCGTAGGCATGACGGATCAGTCTTGTTTCCCCATGATGAGAACCCTCTTCATGCGGAGGGTCATCGGAATCAATAAGCGCCACTGTTTGGCCCGCTTCTGTTAAATAATAGCCTGCCGACATCCCCATGGATCCCGCACCAATAATAATCACATCGTATTCCATTTTGAGCTTCCTCCCTATTCCTCTAGTCAGCAATTCGCTGTATTTTTTCATACAGTTCTGGATGTGTTTTTCGAAGCTTCACCGGTTTCCACTCCTTATTCATCCACATATGTGTTGTTTTTCCCGTGGTGAGTAATTCCCCGTAAGGTTCATCCGCTGTAGCATGATTCAACCCGTTAGCTTTCCAATCTTCTTCCGTTATTCTTCTCGCTTCATATTCAAAAACTAACCGAATCGGGGAATACTGCTCAATACGTGTGAACAATACAACCAAATCATCAAATCTTGCTGAGCTTTTATATACAGCATTCACGTCCAATACCGGTAAAAGCAGCCCCTCTTCTTCAATCGCGTGATAGGACATATCAAAATGCCTCATCCACTCTGTCCGCGCTACCTCAAACCAGGTAATATAGTTCCCGTGATGAACAACCCCCATTTGATCTGTATCCTTGTATTGCACTCGCATTTGGTGCTGATGCCATTCTTGTGCCATTCCTATTTCCTCCTATACGTTTCTCTATCTTACTTATTATGGGCGGTTTAACTTCTCCTCCGCCATTTCCTGCAAACGAAATTTTTGAATTTTTCCAGTGCTTGTCAGCGGCCAATCAAAAGCTGATATAACCCAGACATATCTAGGTATTTTAAAACGTGCTAGCTTATCTGTACACCACTGGACGATTTCCTTTCTCGTAACAGCTTCTCCATCATACACTTCAATAAACGCAGCCCCTATTTCTGTTGTCATCGAATCAGGAACCCCTATCACACCCGCTTGTGCAACGGCTGGATGTTCGGAAATAACCGCCTCTACTTCTCTTGGAGCAACCAGCTCTCCAGAAACCTTATACATTTCTTTACTGCGGCCTAAAAGCTGTACATAGCCATTTTCATCTATTCTTCCGACATCGCCGGTACGCAGCCAGCCATCTTTATCAATAACTGCCGTTGTTTCTTCAGGCTTATTATAGTATCCGCTCGTCACAGATGGGCCGCGGACAGTTAATTCCCCAACAGCTCCCGCTTCTAAATCCTTTCCATTTTGCGGATCGATGGTTTTATATTCTGTTGCATGTCCTTGGAACTCCGAAAGCCCGCTGGAACCTGCTAATTTAGGACGCCCTACTCTTGTCGAAATCATTTCTAAAGAATCCCCCAGTTCTGTTGTCACTCCCGAGGAGCTTACCTCCGTCTGTCCATACCCGGTAATCATTTCCGTCAACCCCAGCGTATCCATGGCTTTTTTCCATACGGGAACGGGAGCAGGTGCAGCCCCGCACCACATCGCAAAAAGCGAGGACAAATCAAATGCTGACACCTTTGGATGATTTAATAAGGCTACCAGGGTAGATGGAACACATAAGTAATCATTCGCACGATATTTTTCCATTAATTCCAGTGATTTTAACGGGGATGCTCCAAGCGCAGAAATAAAAGAACCGCCAACAAAAGACATAGCCAGTATCGCTTCAACAATGGCAAAGCAATGATAGAACGGCAATGGTGCAAATGTAATCCGCCCTTTCTCAATAGCCCGGCTGTAGCATGTACTAAATGCACAGCGGAGCAGCATATCATGTGTCAGCATGACTCCTTTAGGACTTCCCGTGGAACCAGAAGTGTACATAATAATAGCTGCTTCATCCGGATATAGGGAGGCATTCCAACGCTGTTTCCATTCTTTATCAGAAACCTCCTGGCCTGCGTGCAGGAAATCCTCCCATTTAATAAAGGAATCCAAGATTTCCGTATCTCCTTCTGTCTCCATGCAGATTACTTTTTCCAGTGAAGCATTATCTTGAAATTCTTTTGTTTGCCATAACGCTGCGACTGTTTGAGCGTGTTGCTTATCCTTCACTGTCTCATGCACAACTAAATGATTCGTATCTGACTGCCGTAATATATAGGTTAATTCCGCTTTCGAAAGCATGGAATTCAGCGGAATGAATACAGCTCCGACCATGGATGAAGCAATCATCAGTGACGGATATGCCACATCATTATCCATCAAAACAGCAAGATGATCGCGCCTTTTCACTCCATTATGTATAAGCGCTTTTGCTATTTCTACAGCATGGTCCCATACATTTTGATAGGTATACGTCATCCCGTTAATATGCATGAAAGCTTGATCCGCATAAGCTTCCACACTTTTTTGAAAATGAGCAGCGATAGTATCCCGATTCCAAACAGGATAAGCCTCCAATAACTCCTCTCTTCTTTCATTTACCGTTTTAGCTGTCTTTAGCCCTTGTTGATTGCCCATGAAAAAGAAAATCCCCCTTAAACTGTCTTTATTTTATGTAAATGCGATTTGTTTTCTATTATATCACTATATATTCCGTAAATTAAATGACAGGTTTTTAGCATAAAAAGAAGCAATACCTTCGTAAAAAAACAGGCATTGCTTCTTTCATGCTATTGTTCCGGTTGAATCGTAATCAAACTGATCTGACTCTGGTTAAGAAATCGTATTGGCAATGCAGAAGTCCCCAGACCGCTGTCAATATACAAATAACGCGCATCGCCTAATGGATATACGCCCTTCTGTAATTCCGGCAGCAGTCCCTCATCCGGAGCAACAAGCGCCCCTATGAACGGCAGTCTTACCTGTCCGCCATGGGTATGACCGCTTAACACGATATCCGCATCAACCTCCGGGTATTTCTGAATAACGGCGGGAGCATGAGAAAGTAGAATGGTATATTTATCCGTATCTACGTTGGAAAAAGCCGAAGACATATCTTCATGATTTGTGGATACGTCATTCACGCCAACCATATTAAACAGCTGTCCATCTTTTTCAAATTGTGTATGTTCATTGCTTAGAATGCGTACTCCTCTCTTCTCTAATCCGGCCAAGAAAGCCTCTTTCTCCGGATTTTCATGCTCATGATTGCCAGTGACAAAATAGGTATCCGGGTTTACCTGTACTAAAGCCTCTGCCAGTTCAAAGGCTATCTCCAGATCTTCTGTTTTCCGGTCAATCAAATCTCCTGTCAGCACAATGATATCCGCATCCAGCTCTCTCGCCTTTTCGAGCACCCTTTCATTATCTTCCCCAAACAACCGGCTATGTACATCCGTTATTTGCAGTACAGATAGCTCCTTATCAGCCTCCAGCTTCACACTGGAAAACTGCTCTCTATTAATCTTAAAAGTGTTTGTATCAAAATATACTTTAATCAGCAATGAAAGCATTGCCAGCAGGAGAACGCTTAATATAATCCCTCTTTTTAAATTGTTTTTGGTTTTCTTAGTTCGTTTCATCTTTTAACCTCTTTATCCATCTATTTTTCAGCAGGGAGCATATAACTGCTCCCTCTACCAAATTTTCCCCATTAAAAAACACCAGCACTTTTATTGTACTAGTGTTTTAGCATTTTAGGAAAACAATTTTTCCAGATAATAAGGCATTTGCTTCCGCCACCAAATCCAATCATGGGAAACATCTTCGCCCCATTCATCAAACCAGGCAGGAATCTGCTTCTCTTCAAACGCTTTTTTCAATGTATAAAATGAAGGCAGTCCATCCTGCTCCCAGTCCCCAAGGCCGGTACAGACAATAATATCGGCTGAACGGTAATGATCGATAAACCAGCCATCATTCTGATTCCAGATATAATCACTCGGTGAATTTTCATAGACAAGCGGGTCATTTCCATAATCTCCGAAAAAGAAGCGTGCATCGTATATACCGCTGAGGGCCACCGTCGTCTGAAAAACATCCGGGTGCCTTAAGAAAAAGTTGAGCGCATGATAAGCCCCCATGCTGCAGCCGGTTGTCATCATTGGATGGAACCAGTTTGTTTTATGTTGAATAAATGGAATTGCTTCTGAAATGACATAACGATCGTACGCCTCTTGAGCTAATGCGCGGTCATGCGGCGGCTTGGAATCATGCAGCCAGCTCTCGCTATCCACGCTGGCTAACGCGAAAAATTGCACCTTTCCCGCTTCAATAAATTCCTGACACGCATCAATCATTCCAAAATCATAGTATTCATAATGTGACCCGCCGGATGATGGAAACACAATAATTGGTGTACCGCTGTGTCCATATCTGTTTAATGGCATCTCCCTTCCTAATTCTCCGCTCCAATGGCTTAACTGTTCCATCTGCATTGTCAAATCCCCTGTCTCTATTTTTTTCGTTCATGTACAAAACGAGTAATTTCATTAACCTCTTCTTCCGTATCCGCATTGATTGCATAAAATTGATTTCCCTGCAGATGGGCAAATGCTTCCGGCATACGCTCAGCAAACTTTACCCTGTCTCCGAATTTATCACGGATTGCTTTGGTATTGTTTTGGTATTGATAGGCGTCCCGCTGGGTAACTCCAATACAATATTGATTCGGAACATCCGGCTTCTTAAATCCGCTTCCTGTTACCAAAGAAGCATACTGTGCAAATAAATCAATCGAGTAAGCATAGTTATACATATCAATGGTGTAGCCGCCAGCCAGACGGTTATTATACTCCAGCGCCACGTAATCTCCATTTTCTAATTGGAAAAACTCAATATGAAAAAAACGTTCCTTCATGCCAAAGATTTTCACAATCGCTTTCCCGTATGCTTCAAGCTTCGGATCAATTTCCTTCTGAATAACATAGAATAGATCCAGCTGCCCCTGAACGAGCTCTAATGTCGGCACATTATATGTAAAACTTGTCTGAAAAGCAATATCTCCATTTTGATCCGTCAGGCCATCAAACGTACACAGCTTTCCGCCTTCCACATAAGGCTCCAGGAAATAAACGGTTGTTTCCTGCCATTCCGCTTCAAAATGACGTATATCTTCATCTGAACTCAATTTAAAGGTCGCAGCCGAGCCGACACCACTATCCGGCTTCGCAATTACAGGAAGCCCTAATTTTTCCACAGCTTTCGACAAATCCTCTTTATTTTTTACGACATAGCCCTCTACCACTGGCACACCAGCTTTTTTAAACAGCTTTTTCATTTCCGATTTAAACTTTACCTTTTTCAAGTCAGCTGTTTTATTCCCATACACATTAAATTGTTCACGAAGCTGCGCATCAAGCTCTAACCAGTGTTCATTATTAGACTCAATTCGGTCAATCGGGCCATGCTTAAAAAACAAAAACGCTACAGCACGCTTTACTTCATCAACATTTTCTAAACTATTGACCCGATAATATTCGCTTAACGATTTTTGTAATTCTGAACCTAATTGATCATAAGGCTCTTCCCCAATTCCAAATACTTGAACGCCTGCACTTTTTAAACGATGCGCAAAAGTCTGAAAATTCTTGGGATAATATGGTGAAATTAGGATATAATTCATATTATTTCTCCTTTCGTTACCTAGGTAAAAATCATTAGATTACCTGTTAAAATACCATTTTTTTAATTTAAAATCAATATAATTTTTAGAAAATTGTCAAATAAGATTAGATAATAAAAAAATACTCGAAAGAAACCGCCGTTTCATCCAATTTAATGAAGTTAATCAACCATGAACCAACTCAAACTCACAATGATTTCCGACGGATTCTATCAATTTTTAAACAGCTATCTCTATCACCAATTTGCACCTAAGAATCGAAAACATTCCGGAAGATGCTTTGACCAGGCTTCCTCATTATGCTCCTCATCCGAAAAAATATTTAAATCGATATGGTCGATAGGAATACCGCCTTTGACCAGCTGTTTATAATACTTTAGCGAACAGTCGATATACGCCTGCTTCATATTACCATACATTAATTGCCGGTCCGCGTCGTCACCCTCCTCTGTCCCGACTTGGACATACACACGCTGTTCCGGATCTAACGTTTCTCTTTCCATATAATGGTCAAATGCTTTGTTAGTAATCCAGTTAGCAAGCGAAAAAATCCCCAGGCCGCCGATTTGATCCTTATATTCAATTCCCATAAAAGCAGAAATATTTCCGCCAAGGGAGCTGCCAATCATTGCCGTATGGTATTTATCTGGTTTAGTTCGATAATGTTCATCGATAAAAGGCTTTACTACTGTCATAATAAATTCAGCAAATTCAGCGCCTCTTCCTCCCAATTCAATATCCTCCGGGAGCGGGCTTTCCGTTATTTTCCATGGTGTATATTCATTAATGCGGTCTCTTTCGCCATTATCAATCCCGACAATAATCATTTTGGGCAAATCCGGATTCCGTTTTATTGCCGGAATCACCTTCCATGAATAACCGCTGTAGGCTTCACTGCTGTAAAAAACATTTTGCCCGTCATGCATATACACAACAGGATAATGCCGATCCTTTTCTTTCCCATAATCCTTTGGCAATAATACCCGCACACGACGGTTCTCTTTTTTATAAGCCATTGGCAGCTCGTGGGATTCCAGCTTTAAATAAAAATAGGATTGTCTCATGTATATTCCTCATTCCGTCAAGATTCTTTAAGCGTTTTTAAAATTGCGGTAATAACAAGCTATCATTCCATTTCATTAAATTTCAGAGAGTAATTCTCAATCTCACCCATGGAAGATTCTACTTCACTGATACTGTGCTGATTTTCTTCCAATGATTGTTGAATCTGACTGCTGTTTTGCGAAATACGGGCCATAGATTCCGAAACCTTCCTTAATATTTCTGCTGTTTTCGCTGTTTGTTCACGGACGGATGTTACTTCTTCCTGTGTTTCTCTAATCGCTTCCCGGCTATTTGCAACCTGTTCGTTTGTCTCCAGGATCAAATCGCTTACTTCAGCAACAGCTTTCGCTGATTGCTCCGCAAGTTTACGCACCTCATCCGCTACCACAGCAAAGCCTTTTCCTTGCTCACCAACTCTTGCTGCTTCGATAGACGCATTTAGAGCTAATAAATTTGTCTGCCCCGCAATCGACTCTACAATAGAAATCACCGATTTGATTTTTTCGGCACTGCCTGTTAATTGTTCCAACCTTTCTACGACAAGTGCCATATGCTTATCCAAATGGGACATGCCTGCATTCGTTGTCTGTGTCTGCTCCATCCCCTGCTGTGCTGATTCACTTGTGGCGGCAGCAATTTCTTCCCCTTGCTTGGATATTTGATTGATTCGATTTGCTTGATCTACCATTTTTATCACAGACTGATTCGTTTCCGAAGACAAGAAGCTCAAGTTCTCAGCTGTTTCTCTCATGGAAGTAATCAGGTTTTGATTCTTTTCATCCATCACAGCTCTTTTCTCTTCAATATCTGCTTCATATGCTTCTAAGACGATCTGCTGCTCGAAATTCAACAGCTTATTTACCACCTGTATCGCATACAAAAAGTTTTCTTTGTCCTGATATGTATCTGATACTAGCTTGGATATTTGAAAGAACAGCTCTTGAAAGGAAGCGATATACCATTTAGGCTGCAAACCAATATGTACATGCACCTGGGCAATCCTCCGGCGCTTGTCAATAAATGCTTGATTAATTTCTCCGGAAAACATTTCTATAACGTGTGTTGCCAATGTTTGTTTTAATCGGCTGACCGAACTGTTGTCTTCGATAATATCCATTAACTCTGGAGAAAGTGCCAAATTAGCATAGAAAGCATCGATAATAATATCAATATTTTCTTGAATCACCGGCTTCAATAATCTGGCAACAGCCAAATCCTGCTTTGTTAACCTGGATATTTTCAGCTGTAACGCTAAATCGGTTTGCTGCAGCTTCTCTAAAACCACAGTTACTTCTTTACTGCTTTCCAATAAACTCTCTTCTCTCTCATCTTTACGAAAAATACTTCTCAACCAACTCACTCCTAAAGCTTATTTTGCAAATGCTCATTATTTCTTACCTGCTCAGCAATCAAAATTTTGTTTGTTCTCTATTTCTTAGTAAAAGAAAATTGTATATGTATCTTTATCATGACACTATTATACAGGATGTGCGTGCATCTATGACTGTCTAAATAAAAAACATCTGCTTCAGAAATAAAGTTGATTCAAAAGTCCTATTATAAAATTAAGATTATTTCTTTTATTAAGAAAATAAACAGCGATTATTCCTTATAATCACCAGACCACTCCTGTTTCATCTTTTATCCCCCTTTTAAATAAAATCAAACAAAAAAGGCATCGATTAATCGAAAGCCTTTTTGTTTTAAAATAACATTATTCTTCATACTAAATTATTCCCTTATGCCTTCACCTATCCCTGAGGCTGTTCGGCATATGTTTTTTCAGGATCGTCCTGATTTGCATCAAGCGCTTCTTTAATCGCTTTTCGTAAATCACGTTCTATTGCCCATTGCTCCATCATTTCTGTCTTAGCAATAACCCGTAAAGTTACCGCAGCTGTATCAAACGTTTGGACACCAATTACATTGGGCCCTTCTACGATTTTAGAATTCATTTCTTTCATTTCATCACAGACGGTTTGAATAATGCCAACTGCTTCATCAATATTATCACTATATGGAATGACAATATCCACTAAAGCCTGCATATTCCCGCGGGTGTGGTTGCTTAGGGAGGTAACTTCCCGGTTAGGTACATAGTTTAACGTGCCATCAAAGCCGCGAATTTGCATTGTTCTGAGCCCGACATCTTCTACAACCCCATCATATCCGGCAGCTGTTACATAATCACCAACATCCACCTGCTTCTCCAGCAGTAAGAAAAAGCCTGTAACTACATCACTGACTAATCCTTGCGCACCAAAGCCAATAGCCAGTCCTACCACACCAGCCCCGGCAACTAAACCAGTGGCATTAATATCAAAAATACCAAGAACAACCACTAGCGTAACAAATAGTAAAGCGTAAGAAAACGTACTAATGGTTAAAGACTGCAGCGTTTTCGTTCTGCCTGCCGACATTTTTTTCTTCACTTGTGCTTTGGAAAAGGAATTCCGAATAAATCGCTTTCCAATAGCACGTACAATATAAAATACAATAAGCGTTCCAATCAATTTTAAAAGAATAAATCCAGTATCTAATAGAAGCTGCTCCCAATTTATATTTTCTATCCAATCCATTTCATCTTCTCCTTTACTGCTCTCAATGATTGATGATTATATCAAAAGAGGAATCTAAAGTAAAATAAGACAAAATTCGATGAAATCATTCAATCAACAAAAACAGCATTCGATAAAGTGAAACTTCCTTCAGTGGGGATTTTTCGACGCACAACAGTTCTTCGGTGGGGCGAGTAATCGCAGCCCCAGCCCCAGCCAGTTACACTGCGTTAAATTTCATTTCAACAAATACAAAACATTTAATATGAAGATATCTGTTAAACAGAATCTTAGAAATCTATTCCCTAGCCGCTCAAATCACTTTCTTTTAGATCTTTAAAGACTTTATCGCTTTAGTATGATAAAATACTAATGTGTTAAAAACCTGTTTATTGAAATTTTCTACTGGGGGAATAATCTTGAAAACTATAGCTATCATAGGTAGCTCCGGCGGCAACCTGTACAATTTAGGAGGAAAAAATCCAAGGAAATTATTAGACGAAATTGAAAACCAATGCAGTGCTGCAGATTTTAACATCGCTGCCGTTCAATTTATTGCTTCTGACGTTTCCATGGACCAAGCAAAAGCAAGCTCGAAAACAAGCCTTTTTAGTCTAGATGAAGAAGGGCAAGTTACACAAAGCCCTCCAAATACATTAGAACAAATAAACGAACAAGCAAAACAGACAGACGAGCAGATAGCTGCGCTTATACTTAATCAAACAGTTGATGGGTTAATCGTCATGAGTGCGGATCCAAAGTGCGCCAATCAAAATGTCATTAACGCAGCCATTCAAAGGAACATACCGATCGTCGGAACAGGCGGAACGTCCATGGCAACCATCAGCGCACAAGGTGCGAATGTTATTGCTAAATCAGGAACAACTGGTACAACGAACCGAACGCGAGCAATTTCTTTCACTAGCTCCCTTGCAAAATATTGGGATGTAACATATAAACCAATTATTGGAACCACGAGTAAAATGAATGCGGAAAACAGCGGAAGCATTTGGAAAAATATGAATATCCGCGGTATCATGGTTTCTGCATTGCCTGGTTTTATTGCGATGGCACTTGTTCTTGCGTTAAGTAAGATTCCGATATTCAGTGGTCTAGAAGATATTTTTGATATAATGATTGGAGCACTTCCGATTATTATCGCTGCAATTGCCGCCAAACAAGTGTCTAATTTAGACGAGGTATCAATTGTAGCCGGGGTTGTAGCTGGTGTATTATCCGTTAATGGCGGTATTATTGGCGGTCTCATTGGTGGTATTTTAGCAGGAGTTTTCGTACATTATTTCTTTCAAAAATGCATCAGCTGGAAATTTCCGATGACAACCGTAAATATCGTCACTGGAGGCCTAGCCGGTTTATTCGCAGGGCTGTTAGTCTACTTTTTATTCGCGCCGATCGCATTGTTCATCGGGGATGGAATTAAAATTGCAATCGAGGCAGCCATTGCATATAACCCTATTTTAGCGGGGTTACTAGGCGGTCTGCTTATTTGGCCGGCCATTTTAGGCGGGATATACCATGCAGCTATTTTGCCAATCGTATTATTAGAAATGGAAAAAACAGGCGTAAGCTTCTTAGGAGCCATTGATATGGTTGGTTTAGTTATGGTATCTGCTGGAATCAACTTAGCAAACATCGTTGCTCCGAGGGAGAAAGGAGAAGCAGCTGCTGCAACCCCAGGATTCTTGATCAATATGGGATTCGGAACATTTGTGGAAGCAGCCTATCCGTTCATGTTCTCAAATAAAATCGTATTCGCCGGTGCCATTTTATCTGCCGGAGTCGGCGGTGCCCTAGTCGGCCTGTTCGACGTTCGCGGGACCGCCTACGTTCCAACATTCACCACACCATTTTTATCTGATAATCCATACGGATTTATCATCGCCATGCTTGCAGCTTTTATATTATCTTTTGCGATTACATTGATTGCAAATAAGAGAAAAAAAGTGGATATTGTAGATAAAGGCGTAAATGCTTAACAATTGAAAACAAACAGTATAGTTAGAACGATGACTAGAAGGGAAATCAAACACATTACGAAAATAAAAGACCGATCCGAAGAGCTGGAAATATTTCCAGCTCTTCGGATCGGTTTAGTTACCAACTGTATTTTAAATCAACTCTTATAAAGGCATGGTATACCCTGTCGAAATCGTGCTGCTATACTACATGAAATTACGACTACAAATGGAATATACAGCACTTTTCTTTTTTTAATAATGAATCCCTTTATCCAGCCATTTTGCAGCAGCTTCAAACATTCCCTCCGCTAAGGTTGGATGCGGAAAAATCATATCCTCCAACTCTTCTACCGTCCCTTCTAAGTACATGAAAGAAGTTGCCTGACTGATCATTTCCGTCACATGGGCGCCAGCAAGCACCACACCGAGGATTTCACCATACTTTTCTTCGGAGATAATTTTCATAAATCCGCTGTTTTCGGCAGAAGCTATTCCTTTTCCATTAGCGGCTAAGTCTACTTTTTGAGCTTTCACCTGATAGCCCGCTGCTTTCGCCTGCTCTTCTGTCATCCCAACACTTGCAATCTCAGGAAATGTATAAATACAGCGTGGCATAATGAAATCTTTTGGATGTGTTTCACCTAAAATATGACTGACTGCACGAATTCCTTCTTCACTCGCTGCATGTGCAAGCTGGTATCCGCCAATTAAGTCTCCGATAGCATAAATCCCTTTTACATTGGTCTGCATCGATTTATCCACTTTGACAAATTTGCCTTCATAGTTAATAGAAAGGTCATTCAATCCGGTCAAATTAGGTTCGCGTCCCACAGAAACAAGGACACTATCTGTTTCCAGACTCGTTTCTTTTCCGTCCTTTTCTAATTTGACCACCGTTTTCTTATCCTTCTTCAATTCCAGCACCTTTGCACTGGTATGCATGCCTATCCCTTTTCTTTTCAGCTCATTTGCTAGATAATCAGCTGCTTCCTTGTCTTCTGCAGGAATGATACGATCTGCCATTTCCACAATTTCTACTTTCGTTCCTAAGCTTTGAAAAATGCAGGCGATTTCCAATCCAATGACCCCGCCGCCGACAATAACTAAATGCTCCGGGACCTCTTCTATATCGAATATCGTATCACTTGTATAATAAGGAACTTCATTAAGCCCCGGAAGGTTAGGAACAAAAGGCTTGGAGCCGTTTGCCAGAATAATAGATTCCGCTTCCAGCTTTTCTGTTTTCTCTCCGGTATCAACCGTAATTATTTTTTGATTATCCACTGTTCCATAACCAGAATATAGCTTTATTTTATTCGCTTTTAATAGACTGTTAATCCCGTTTTGTAGCTGCTGAATAACCTGATTCTTTCTATTAATCATTGTTTTTAATTCCAATGAATATGAATCAACCTGGATTCCAAACTTTTTCGCATCTTTTATTTGATTGATCACTTCTGCATTTTTTAATAATGTTTTAGAAGGAATACAGCCACGATTTAAACAAGTTCCACCCAGGTCTCTTCCTTCTACCAGCGCAACAGACAAGCCCAGCTTTGCAGCTCGGATTGCCGATACATATCCTCCGGGACCGCCGCCAACTATCGCTACATCAAATTTTGTCATTTACTCCGCCCCTTAAACTAATAAACTGTATGGATTTTCAAGATTCGCCTTCAAGTCCGTTAAGAATGCTGCAGCTGGTGCACCATCAATTGCACGGTGATCAAAGGACAGACTAAGCACCATCATTGGACGAGCTGTCAGTTCTCCATCTACAACAACAGGCTTTTCAACAATTCTTCCAACACCTAAAATCGCTGTTTCCGGTCCATTAATAATAGGAGTGAAGGCATCAATGGCATACATTCCCAAGTTACTGATGGTAAAGGTACTTCCGCGCATTTCATCCGGTTTTAGTTTATTTTCTCTTGCCTTCTTGCCCAGTTCTTTACTAGTTTGAGTTAACGCAGCCAGACCTTTTTGATTTACATTTTTAATAGAAGGCACAATCAATCCATTATCTACAGCAACTGCCAGTCCGATATTGACTTCATTGTTCATCACAATTTCATCACCAATTAAAGAGGCATTTAATTTTGGATGCTTCATAAGTGCATTGGCAGTTGCTTTTATAATCACTTCGGTAAAGGATAACCGGTATCCCGTATCTTTTTCAATCACAGGAAGCAATGATTTACGCAGGTCAATAACATTCGTCATATCCACGTCGCTTGTCAAGGTTACATGCGGGATGGATTGAACGCTTTGTACCATTTTGTCAGCAACCGCTTTACGAAGTCCTTTGAGCTTTATACGTTCTGCTGGCTCAGATTCCGTTTCTTTTGAAATTTCATCTGCTTTTTCCAGATAAGAAAGTACATCCTGCTTTTCAATTTTTCCGCGCGCCCCTGTACCCGTAATTTGATTTAAATCAATTCCATGGTCAGCTGCTATTTTCTCTGCCAACGGCGTCACAGCTATCACACCTGCGACAAGAGCTGCTTCGACATCCTGTTGATGTACCCTTCCATTTGGACCAGAGCCGGAAATAGCGGATAAGGAAAGATCATTCTCGCGGGAAATTCGTCTGGCAGCAGGAGTCGCTCTGACTTTTCCGTCCTTATTTTCTTCTTGATCAGAATCGGTACTAACTGTTTGCTCCTGTCCCTCAGCAGATGCTTCTTCCTGGACATTTTCTACTGATTCAGATTCTTCGGAAGCTGCCGGCGGATTATCAGGAACTTTTTCTCCTGCTTCTCCTATATAACCAATACAAGCATTTACTTCGACCTCATCATCCACTTTAAAATATTTCTTTAGCAGTATGCCCTCTTCATATGACTCAACTTCAATATTGATTTTATCCGTCATAATTTCGAATAGGGGCTCCCCCATTTCAACAGAATCTCCCTCTTCTTTAAACCATTGAAGCAGGGTGCCCACTTCCATCGTACTGCTTAGCTTAGGCATAAATATTTCTTTAGCCACCTGAATCCCTCCTTTCTATGCTTTATTTAATGTTTCCTTCACTGCCTGGATAATATCTGGAACCTGCGGCACATGCATTTTCTCTAATTCCGGGTTATATGGAATCGGCGAAGAGGCACCGCCCAATCGTTTAATCGGCGCATCTAAATAATCAAATGCTTCACTCTCTGCAATCATACTGGCAATCTCTGCACCGTAACCGCCTCTTTTTACCGCTTCATGGACAACAACTAAACGAGATGTTTTGGAAACAGATTGAATAATTGTTTCTGTATCCAGCGGTACTAATGTGCGCGGATCAACAACTTCTGCACTGATGCCTTCCTTCTCCAGCTCCTCAGCCGCTTCTAAAGCACGGTGTACCATAATAGCTGTTGCTACGATTGTTACATCTGTTCCTTCCCGCTTAATATCTGCCTTTCCCAGCGGGATGCTGTATTGCTCTTCCGGTACGTCCCCTTTTGTTTTATAAAGTAATTTATGCTCATAAAAAATCACCGGATTATCATCATCCATCGCTGCTTTTAATAGTCCTTTTACATCATGCGCTGTAGAAGGCTGAACAACTTTCAAACCAGGAACATGAGCCACCCAAGCCTCTAAACTTTGCGAATGCTGTGCAGCTGCTCCTGTACCTGATCCGCTTGGCGTACGTAAAACCATCGGAACTTTTCCTTTTCCGCCATACATATAACGAATCTTCGCGGCCTGATTCACCATTTGATCCATCGCAATCGTAATAAAATCAGAAAACTGCAGCTCTAAAATCGGGCGCATCCCAGTCAACGCTGCACCAACTGCCGCACCGGCAATCCCAGATTCGCTGATTGGCGTATTTCGTATTCGCTCCGGACCAAATTCTTCAATCATTCCCCGGGTAACTCCAAAAGCTCCTCCATATACCCCTATATCTTCACCAAGAATAAAAACATCTTCATTTTGACGCATCTCTTGGCTCATTGCTTCACGAACTGCTTCTAAATATGTTAATTCTCTCATTTTCTTTCCTCCTTATTAAATACAGGTTCAAAAAGTAATCAAATTAGAAGCAAGAAGTTCAAGGCGACGTGTTTTTTATGAACGGACTTCCACAGGATCTGGTGACTTCTGTGTTGTCCACAGGACGTGGACGGTATTAACAGAAGTTCCCCTATGTGTATAGATACGTGAGTATCGGAAAAAACACGTCAACGCAGAAATTCGCCGCTTATCATTTGAGGACTTTTTGAACGTTCACTTTAAGCAAATACATCCGTTAATAAATCACCCTTCGTAGGCATCGGGCCCTCTTCAGCAAAAGCAACTGCGTCTTCAATTTCTTTTAAAGCATCTTTTCGCAGTGATTCCGCCTGTTCTTCCGTGATAATAGATTCACTGATTAACAGTTCCTTAAGTCGTTTGATTGGATCTTTTTCTTTCCATTCTGTTTCTTCATCACGGGTACGATACTTTTTAGCATCACTTTTCGAGTGACCCTTCCAACGATAGGTTTTTGCTTCAATTAAGGTTGGTCCTTCCCCGTTTTTAGCACGCTCAAGCGCATCATTTGTGACATTCATCATTTCAATAAGGTCATTTCCGTCAGCTACCACTCCAGGGATGCCATAAGATTTTGCTCTTGTTGCAATATCCTCTATCTTCACCATTTCCTTCACAGGGCCAGACATGCCGTATTGGTTGTTTTCGCAAACAAAGATAACTGGCAAATTCCAAACTGCAGCAAGGTTCACTGCTTCATGAAAACTTCCTTCATTCGTAGCGCCATCCCCAAAAAAGCAGACAGTTACATAATTTAACTTTTTCATCGATGCTGTTAATGCCGAGCCGACAGCTAATGGAATCCCTCCGCCAACGATACCGTTTGCACCAAGATTACCCATTTCTACATCTGCAATATGCATGGATCCGCCTTTTCCCTTACAATAGCCTGTTGTTCTGCCGAATAACTCTGCCATCATTTTATCCGGCGTAGCTCCTTTAGCGATGCAATGACCATGCCCGCGATGCGTGCTGGTAATTTTATCTTCTTTCTCTAGTAAAGCGCATACGCCTGCAGCGCTTGCTTCTTGTCCTACTGCTAAGTGCGTTGTTCCATGGATTTTACCTTTTGCAAAGAATTGATCTACTTTCTCTTCGAAAAAACGGATTGTCCACATTTGTTTATAGAGTTCTACCAGTTTTTCATTTGTAATCTTATCTGGAACGTTTAATTTTGACATAAATTTCATCCTTTCCTTTTGTTCTTATTAGGCACAAATGTAAAAATGTGTGTAAATGAATATGCCTTGCTAAAGCGCAAAACACATCCTGATTAACCCCAGTTTATTAAAACTCTCTATCTTGAATAGAACGAAGCTTCCAAATAGTAGATTCTTCTGTTTGTTCTACGGCATCATAGGTAATAATCTCACCTTTTTTAATATCTTTCTTCAATACAACATTTCTATCAACCAACCCTAGCGGAAGAGCTTTTTGTTCTTTAGCTTCTTCAGCTTTTAAAATATGTCCATAAACGGTATAGCCGCCGATATAATCCAGATGCTCCCCTTCCTTCAAATCTTTTTTAGCTACTGTAACCGTTTCTGCCTGTAATCCATAATAAGGAGCAATCGTTGCCTCATGATCAATATATGCTTTAGCAATGGATAATGGCGTTTCTAAACTAGTTAAATGATATGGACGATATAACACATAATTTGGTCCATCTCCCATTTTTAAATATTGCATTTCTGCATTAACTTCTTCTTTATCAGAAGCAATGATGGCAAATACGCCTGGTGCGATTCCGTTGATAAACTCTACAATTCTTTTTCCATTTACCTCTCCGCCTTTGTCCTTTTCAAGAAAGACTTTTGGCAATTCTTGAACAGAGGCTTCAAAACCGTGCATTCCGGGCTTATCTGGTGAAAATCCAGTTGCATTTGCAACAGCATTCATCTCAACCATTGTTTTTGTTCCATCTTGGAAGGATGCAAGCATTTTAGGGGATGACCCTTTTTCTTTAGCCTCTGCTTCCGCCGTTGTCGGATTCGCTTCTAAATTTAACGGATTATTTTTCCCTTTTCCGAGTGCTACAATTTCAAATCCCATCGCATCCGCAAAATCATATAATTCCATAATTGCTCCAGGCTCATCCCCTGCAGATCCTGTATATACGACGCCGGCAGAATCCGCCATTTTTTTGAGCAGCGGTCCGACCGTAACATCCGCTTCAACATTTAACATAATAATATGTTTATTATTTAAAATAGAATCCCAGGCAATTTCTGCTCCTACATTTGGAATACCCGTAGCATCTACTACAACGTCTACTTCAGGGAGAGAGGTTACAAGTTTCATATCTTTTGTAGCAACTACTTTATCTTCCTGAACCGCTTTAGACGCTGCCTCTTTATCATTTGTTTCTTGAATACTGGCAGCATCGATTCCAGCATGTTTATAAGCATTTGTCACATTCTCTACTGCTAAATCGGAAGTAATTACTACCCGCATCCCTTTCATACCCTCAATTTGTGAAATCATCCCTCTTCCCATTTGTCCGGCGCCTACAAGACCAACTTTGATATAAGATCCTTCGTTTTGTAATTTTTCAAGTTTTCTATTTAAATTTAACATGGAAACGCACTCCTTCTATGACTAATTTATAATCTGTGAAATGAAATTGTAGAACCTGTCTCTATATGAGGAATTTCTTTTTTTTCCAGATAAACCGTACCCGGCATATCATATTCCGTTTCACCTTCAAAATTAAATGTGGCATGGCCTAGCTGTGACAACGTTTCATTTGCTTTATCTCCAACATGAAGGATACGGAAAAGTTCACCGTTGATTATCATGTTATCGCCAGACTTAATGTCTTGATGAAATGCGCCATCGTGAATAACAGCAATCGTTTTCAAATCTTCTGGCACGGTATTATTAAATAAAATCAATATACCTTCCTCTTTCATCAGCTCTACATCTTCCCCAACTTCAGTTACATTTAAATCTAATTGTAATTGACTCATCTAAATCACCCTTCAACGCACAAAATTTTCTGTAAGAATTTCTAATAATCTTTATTTTATAAATCTACTATACATGACATCTCACCTTTTTACAAATGTTATACATATTTACATTTGTAAAAAATCTCGAGTTAATTAACTGTAAAGTCCAAAACTAGCAAGATAAGCAATAACTACTGCTATTGGTCCAGTAATTAATCTAGAGAATAATACTGCCGGAACTCCAACCTCAACCGTTTCTGCTTCTGCTTCCCCAAGCGTTAATCCAACTGGCACAAAATCTGTACCAACTTGCGGATTAATAGCAAACAATGCCGGTAATGCCATTTGTGGAGGTATATTACCATTTGCGATTTCCACACCAATGAGTACTCCGACAACCTGAGCAATTACTGCGCCCGGTGCGAGTAATGGAGATATTACTGGAATGGCAGCGATAAATGACAGGATTAGCATTCCAATAAGACTTGTTGCTAACGGAGCAACTAAATTAGCAATCATATCACCGATTCCTGTAAATGTGATGATACCCATTAATGCGCTTACAAAAGCCATAAACGGCAAGATATTTTTAATAACCGTTTCAATTGTATCTCGTCCTGATTGGAAGAAGACACTTACGACATTCCCCACTTTATTTCCCAGGATCTCAATAAATCTCATTATCGGATTCTTTTTCTTTCCATTACCGTTCTTAGATTCAGCTACTTTTGATTTTGCTTCTTCTTTTACCTGTTGGGCAACCTTTTTATCCATTAAATCTGGTGCATCATCATTCTCAACTTTTGCCGTTGTAACTGCTTCTCCAGATGCATCCACACTTTCAAATTGACTTTGACTCTCTACTCCGGATACGAAATTACCTTCATTAATAAACTTCATTAATGGCCCGGATGGCGAATTACTAAATGTGTTAATTGTCTTTACTCCCATTCGCGGATATACCCCGCTTCTCGCCGTTCCACCGCAATTAATAACTGCCGCTGCTATTTCTTCTTTCGGTACAGACTTTTCAAAACCATCTATCGCAATAGCTCCCGTTTGTTCTGCTAAAGCTTGTGCAACTTCATGGATTCCCCCGCCAGTTACAGAAATAATATATTTTTGTTCTTCACTAGGCTGAATTACTAATGGACCACCCCATCCAGAAGGTCCTTTATGAACTTTTACCGCTTTAAATTCACTCACTCTCTATCCCTCCCATAATTGTTCAACTATTACGCTGCGCTGTCTTGCTTATTTTTTAACATACGGGCTGTAATCATCTCTGTTACAACTCCTCTAATCAACATAACGACAATTCCGACCAACAGAAATCTTAAAGCTAACGGCCCTAATGATAAACCCAGTTCTGTAATTCCAGCTGCTACTCCCATATATACAAATAATTCTGCCGGGTTTGCATGTGGGAAAAGCCCGGTTATTGGATGGACAAATGAAACAGCTGAATCATAGAAAGCTGGTTTCTGTCTCTCCGGTAAAAAACGTCCAAATGTATAGCACATTGGATTAGTAAGGAAAAAAACGGCTAAAAACGGAAAAACAGTATATCGTAAAACAAAATATTTTGTACACTTTTGTGCAAAACTATTTACTCTGTCTTCCCCAATAAATTTGATTAAAGCATTTACTGCTGTAATTAATACAACGAGCATTGGAATAATACCCGTTACTAGCCCCATGAAAGTTTCTCCGCCTTCTTCAAACATTCCAATAAATCCTTCTGCAATACTGATTAAGAAATCCATGCTGCTTTCTCCCCTTTCTTCTCAAACTCTTTTTCAATCATTTTGACTGCTCCTTGAACGGCATTTTTCTCTTTAGCATCGAGAATCTCCATATTTTCAACTTCAAATAAATCCTTGCCGATTAATTCTTTTCTATCTTTAAAGCGAGCAAAAACGGTAATCCCTTTCATTATTTTTGCTTCAACTACCTGCAAATTTTCATCAGATACTAATAAAACCAACGCCCCTGTTCCAAACCTTTTTTTAAAATAACCTGTTCCTAAAAAACCTGACTTTCGATTGGTAAAGCTCTTTATGTTTGAACGATAATGCTTTACTTGCAGTTGTGTCATTAGAAACTGTACTCCCCACACAAAGGCAAAAATTAAAATGAAAGTTCCCCACATAACTTATCCCCCTCTTATATTTACAAATGTAATATTAATTTACGTTTGTAAATAGAATAATAAAACGCTTTCAAAACTTTGTCAACATTTATTTGTATTTTTTTAAAAGTTTCTCTGCGGTATCACTATCAATAACTAATGTAGTGATAAAGTTATTTTCAAGTGCGACATGCAACGGGAATAATTTGTAATCTCCTCTTACAATTGTAATTACTTCTGAAATATTTTTAATATCTTCCAACTTAACTCCTACTGTGCGATTATTTAATGGGTGGTCAACGAGTTCACCATCTTTATTAAAGAAATTTGAATTGATATCACCAATGGCCCCAGCATTCAAAAGACTTTGCTGATCTTCTTCCAATAAATACCCCATTTCTGTCATCGTGTTTTGTATTCCTGGATTCCCAATACCTACGATCGCTATATCAACTTGTTTTCCTTTAGTAAGAACTTCTTTCACATCTTTAGAACGTACAATATGATTCCTTAACTCTTCACTTTCGACAACTGCTGGAGCATACAGATAGGAAGAAGTTGAATTTAACTTCTGAGCAAGCTCAAAAAGCAGTGAATTGGTATGGTAACCAATATAGTTCTGTCCAATACCGCCAATCAGCGGAATAAGATGAACGGGTTTATTTGCTTGATATTGAAAAGCTTCGACAACTGCATATACAGAAGTTCCCCATGAAATACCAATTGTATTTATTTGATCCAGTTTTTTTTCAATATATCTCGCTGTCACTACCCCAAGTTTGCGCATAATTAATTCTGGGCCGCTATGTGCGGATTCAATCACAATTGCTTCTTTCAAATTATATTTTTGCTCCAGTTCTCTCTCTAGTTGAACCGTATGTACAGTACTATCCTTCAAGTATATTTCAACTATTTGTTTTTCTTTTGCCTGCTTCAGAAGTTTAGAGACAATTGGCCTGGATTTGTTAATTTTTTTTGCAATTTCCGTTTGTGTCCAACCTTCTAAATAATACAGTTTGACTACTTTTGTCATTAATCTTCTTTCTTCAATATTCATAATTTCAACCCCCTTACAAATGTAACACGATTATATCATATTTCTTCAGATTTTATGCAAACGCATTCAAATTTGAAGAAATTTCACTGTGCTGAAATTTTGCGGACACTTATTCTTTACAAAGAAGCAAAACACCATTTTGCAGCTCTTTATCCTTGGTGTATTGATGTATAACTACAGCTATTTTCCAATTGTGTGAATCATCTCGCCATTATAAACAAACATGAATAAAGGTTTTTAACCATCTAGATTATTGACTTGTTACTCCCCAAATTATATACTCATTATAAAATTACAAAATTTTCGTTTTTGAACATTTGTAAAATATAGGAGGATTCGACATGTCTCATAATCATTCTTTTTCTACACTTCATCGTGACAGCACCCTTCACCAATTAGAAGAACAACAATTCGATTTATTGATTATTGGCGGAGGAATCACAGGAAGCGGAATTGCCCTAGATGCTATCACAAGAGGACTAAAAGTAGCTTTAATAGAACGTTATGACTTCGCATCAGGAACAAGCAGCCGCTCAGGAAAATTAATCCATGGAGGTTTAAAATATTTACAGAACTTTGATTTTCCTGTTGTAAAAGAAACTGGATCAGAACGCGATATTGTTTATAATAATGCCCTTCATCTCGTTTACCCGATTACTATGAATTTTCCTTTGATAAAAAAAGAGTCTTATAATTTAGTAACTTTAAAAGCCGGACTCACCCTTTATGACAAACTTGCCGGTGTAAAAAAAGAGGAACGCCATAGCCTATACGGAAAAAAGAAAACGCTTCAAAACGAACCCCTTTTTAACAAAAAGATCGTTCAAGGAAGCGGATGTTATATTGAATATAGAACAGATGACAGCCGTTTAACACTGGAAGTAGCAAAAACAGCACAAGAAAAAGGCGCTGTAATTTTAAATTATGCCGAAATGACCGAATTCCTAAAAGATGAAAATAACATGGTTAAAGGAATCGTAGGAAGAGACCACTGTGCTAACCAGACATTCACTGTTTATGCTAAACACATTGTAAATGCTGCTGGCCCCTGGGTTGATGAAGTTCGTAAGAAGGATGAGAAAATAACCGGGAAGCATATGGTTCTTGCGAAAGGAATTCATATTGTATTTCCTTATGATAAATTACCAGTGAAATCCTCTGTTTATTTTCAACATAACGGAAGAATGATAGCCGTTATTCCAGTAGGAAACCGTACGTATGTCGGTTCAACAGAATCACTGTACAATAAAGATATGGATGATATACATGTGCATCTTAGCGAAGTTCAATATTTATTAGGCTGCTTAAAGGATATGTTTCCAAATGTAAAATTACAGGTTCAGGATATATCATCCAGTTGGGCAGGAATTCGGCCGCTTATTGGCGAGAGCGGAAAAAAACCTTCCGAATTATCTCGTCATGATGAAATTTTCGAATCAAATTCTGGTGTTGTTACCATTGCTGGCGGAAAATTGACTGGTTATCGTAAAATGGCAGATCGCATTCTAACTTATATCGATAAAAAACACAAATTAAATCTTCCTACAACTAAAACAGCAAATTTAAAACTATCCGGATCACAATTTAACAATATTAAAGAACTTTATGAGTATGCGGATCGGATTCATGGACAATATAGTCATTTAGAAATTTCACAGCAGAACATCACTAACTATGTATTGCGTTATGGATCAAACACTGAAAAATTACTGCAGACAATAGATAGCTATAACGGGCAGCAACTAAAACACGTACACCGGAACATTTTAGGAGAACTTCGTTATACAATCGAGCATGAAATGGTTTCAACATTAACTGATTTCTATGATCGTCGTACAAGCTATTTATTATTTGATTTAGAGCTTGTTAAAGAAACATTAGAAATAGTTACTAAAGAGATGGCTGATATTCTTCAGTGGAACGACGCCGTTAAAGAACAAGAAATCCGTCAAATGCAATACCAAATCAAAAAAGCACTCCATTTCAAAGAAGATTAGGGGGAATCAAATATGATGCAGGCAGTCGCATTAACTGGTAAAGAAAAGCTCGAATATCAGGAAAAGGAGATTCCTGATATCGATGACCATGAAATATTATTAAAGGTTCATGCCACTGGAGTTTGCGGGTCCGATTTACGAATCTTCCAAAACGGGGACAGCCGGGTAAGTTTTCCTAGAATTATCGGACATGAAATAGCAGGAGAAATCATCCAAAAAGGAAAATATGTTTCATCATTTCAATTAGGAGACCGCGTCACACTTTGGGCACATCTCCCTTGTGGCGAATGCTACTATTGCCAAAAAAATGACAGCCACTTTTGTGTAAAAGGAGAATCTATTGGCTACCAAATCGATGGCGGCTTTGCTCAATATATGGTGCTGCCGCGAAACTTTATTGAATATGGATCTATCCAGCGCATTGCAGATACTACATCATATGAATTAGCGAGCCTTTCTGAACCATTCGCCTGTGTGCTTAGCGGGCTGACTGAAGTAAAGATCAATGCCGGTGATGCAGTCGTTGTCTATGGAGCAGGCGCAATTGGGTGTATGTATATTGCTGCAGCTAAAAAAATGGGCGCCGGGAAAGTTATTGCTGTACAGCGTTCCAAAGCAAGGCAAGAGCTTGCTAAGCAAATCGGCGCTGATATAGTTATCGACCCAACTAAGGATAATACATTGCAAACCATTCTTGATGCATCAGATGGATTAGGTGCTGATGTTGCCATTGTAACTGCTCCCTCTGCTTATGTTCAAAATGAGGCTTTGGAAATTGTACGAAAAAAAGGAAGAGTATTATATTTCTCAGGAAATAAGAAGGTTACTGAAACTTCAATTAATACAAATCATTTTATCTATAAACAATTAACTGTTGTTGGTACACACGGAGCTCCGCGTGATTTACATGTAGAAGCAGTGAAATGGATTGATGAAGAACTAATTGATTTCACTCCATTTGTCACAGATGTATTCTCTTTGCAGAATACAAAAAAAGCGTTTCAAACCGCTCTTGATAAAAACGGTTTGAAATGCGTAGTAACCCCTTGGAAATAATAAAAATTTTAAACGACCCAATTATCTATTTCTGATAATTGGGTCGTTTCTTATATATAGCTTTCAACCAATTCCTGTGCCGTTCGATCATCAATAATTAATACGTCTAAATATTTACCTTGTAATGCCGATTCTAGACTTTCTAATTTATATGAACCTTCCACTATCCCAATAACTTCGGGTATCTGTTTAATTTCATTTAAGTCTAAACCGATAACACGATCGTTTAAGGGATGATTTAATTCTTTTCCAATCGCATCATAAAATCTTGAACTGATATCTCCTACCGCTCCCGCTTTACGTAAAGATGCGAGGTCTTTTTGGTTTAGATATCCTATTTTTTCCATTGTTGAGCTTTTAAACGGATTCCCAAGACCAACAACCGCCATATCAACATTCCTTGCTTGCTCTAAAACATGAGAAATATCCTTTGACTCAACTAACCTTTCTTTTAAATCAATAGATTCTACCATCGCTGGAGCATATAAATAAGAGCAGCTTGAATTCATTTTTTGTGATAGATGGAAAACTAATTGGTTGGAATGTAAATGAACATACTCGCTTCCCATTCCTCCAATAATTGGAACAATATGTGTGTCCTTTTTATATTTATAAGGGTACTCTTCTACGAAAGATAATAGCGTTGTTCCCCAAGAAAGCCCTAAGCTTTTTACATCCGTTAAGTGATTCGCTATATAAGAAGCAGCTGATTTTCCCAGCTGGCGTTTTATCATCTCAGGAGCAAAGCCCGCTGTGGATACCACAATAACTTCTTTCAAATCAAATTTTTTCATAATAGCGTTTTCCAACTCCACGCTATGTAACGTTTCATCTTTAATATAAATTTCTACAATACCCTCTTTTTTGGCATTATTTAACAATTTTGAGATGATAGGACGTGAAACATTTTGCTTTTTTGCAATTTTTGCTTGTGTCCATCCTTCATAGTAATATAATTGCGCAATTTTAACCATTAAACGCCGTTCTTCCCAACTTAGCATAACATCCGCTCTCTTCACAGTTTATAAATACTAATTATTAAACTTCCTTTATTCTTTATATTAATCATAGAATCTATACAGTATAAAGTCAAATATGCCTAATGCTTTCCTAATTTAAGGTTTAGATATTTGAAAAGCGCTATAAACCCAAAAATAGGTTTATAGCGCTCCCTTGGAAGTTTCAAGAAAAATCCTTCTGTTCTTTCAACAACACGGAAATACCTTCTGCTCCATCTTCTACTTTCCAATTAGGGGAAAGAATCTGCTTTAACTCACTCAGAGCTGGTTCATCCAAATTCAAATCAATTACCCCTGCTTGCTGTTTTTGATAATCCTTTCCATCCTCTTTCCCAAATTTCAAACTCAATAATCTCTCCAAACCGCCAACCGTTACAAATTTAACAGCATAACCATCATGAATTACTTTTTCAAAAGCTGCTAAATCCTTTTCCGCTAATGCAATCAGCTGTTCAAAATCAAATTTTTCATTTATTTGCTTCCACCCTGATACATCTTTAGCTTTTACACCTGCTATTATTTCTTCATTTGTTATTCCGTTTACGCGCATTGTTTCAATCATATACGCTTCCATTAAAGATATCTTTGGCCGAGTCATGCTTAAATTCCTTTCTGCTGAAACTTTCCTGCATTTTTTTATTCTACAATAAATAATGATTAATGATTGCTGCAAATGCTTTTTCCGTATTCACCAATGCCCGTTCATCAATATCAAATCGAGGATGATGATGCGGGTAATGTGTGGCTACATCTTCGTTTCTAGAACCAACCCGGAAATAGGTCCCCGGCTTTGCTTCTAAAAAGTAGGAGAAGTCCTCTGCCCCCATAGCCGGAGAAAATTCTACTACATTCTCATGCTCAAAAGCTTTCTTGAATAAATCTCTGGCAAGGTCTGTTTCTTCTAGATGGTTGAATAATGCAGCATATCCTCTTAAGTAGTCCAGCTCATAAGCCGCATGAAATGCACTGGTGATTCCATCTAATATCGAACGAATTTCCGTTTCTACTTTATCACGTACTTCTGGATCGAAGCTGCGCACCGTTCCCTCAATACGTGCTGTATCAGGAATGACATTAAATGCGTTCCCTGCCTGAAAAACACCAATTGTCACCACAGCTGATTTTAACGGATCAATTTGCCGGCTGACTATTTTTTGCAAAGCCTCGACAATGCTCGTTCCGATTACCAGTGAATCCGTAGTATCATGCGGCCGGGCGCCATGACCGCCATGTCCCTTAATATCAATGGCAAACTTATCTACTGCCGCCATTTGATACCCTGCTCCAACACCAACTTTCCCGATTGGTATGTCAGATGCAAGGTGAGCTCCAAATACATAATCTACATCATCTAAAATTCCTTCTTCAATCATGAACTTCGCTCCGCCAGGCGGTGTTTCTTCTGCCGGCTGGAATACAAAAACAATGCTTCCTTTCAGATTTTCCTTATATCGGCTTACTACTTTTGCCACGCCTAATAAAGCTGCAGTATGTCCATCATGACCACAAGCATGCATCACACCGGGATTGGTAGATTTATAAGCGGTTTCTTTTTCATCTTCAATCGGCAGCGCATCAAAATCTGCTCTTAAAGCAATCTTTTTGCCGGGCTGTTTTCCTTCCAAAATACTTATTAAGCCATGCCCTCCGATATTTTTTTGAACATCTAAACCAAAGCTTTTTAATTTTTCTTCTATGTATTTTGCTGTTTTCTCCTCTTTAAAGGATAATTCTGGATGCTGATGCATATATCTTCTCCAGCCTTTTACTTCTTCAAAGTTCGCATCAAATTCTTTAAATATGGAATGTATTATTTTATTATCTACTGTGCTCACTGTTTAATCTCCGCCCATCTCAATAGTATATATGACTTACCTAACACATGTTCAGAAATAAATTCTGAATTTTATATAAGTCTACCTATTTTATCCCGAGTTGTCAACTAGGGTTTGTGAGATTATATGAGCAGCAGCTTCCTCCTGCAAAAGAGGCTGCTCCTCTCTCTATCGTGAATCTGCCTCATTTAGACACCATGGTAAATAAAATTATTTCTTATACCAATCCGCCTTCTCCATATGAACAAAAGGAATATCTGTATCTACCATTCCTGTAACTTCAGAAACAGGGAAATCATTCCCCTTCAGCCATGATGCAAAATCAAATTTCACCGGCTGCTGATCACCGCCAAGGGCAATCCATGCTTCTAATTTCGATGGAAAATACGCAGTAGTATGTATTGTCCCTGCCCACTGCCCGTATAATTTAGAAAACACACCATTCTCTGTTCCATTTAAAAGCTGAAAAGCTTCCTTCCCATGAAGAAGATTGGCTGAGCTGCTTTCCATAATTTCCAGTCGTCTTTTCGAATCCTTCAAATAATGACGGTTTTCCTTCTTCAGTATTTGAAAATGATTCGTGCATGATGCTCCAGTCCTTACCTCTACATTTCTTGGAGAAGCCTCAACAATCGTTGATTCCGAATGATCTTTATCAAACAACACATAACTAAATGATCCCCGATGCGGAATTTGTTTTAGCAACGAAACAGCTTCTTCGATATTAGCGCATGTTTCTAAAATCATTCTTCCAATCATATGACAGACAAATCCATCTTTCGGGCGTTTACGATGCATAAAGGTATATCCCATTGCTAAACCCTTTTCGTTCATTCCGTCACAACGTCCCGTTACTTTCTGCGTAACTCCTATAACTGCGTATCCTGTATCCGTCGGTTGGAATACGGAATAAAAGCCATCGTATGTTTTGGGATGATAATCATAATTTCTGATCATATAATCTGCTCCTGTTATAATGGAACATCCGGAACGGTTCAAATTTACCCGATACCCTCCAAATTCAAGCAGTACTCTCTCCATCGCCCATTCAAGCGCGTCACCAAAACCTAATAATTCCTCCCATATTGCCGGTGCTATTTCTTGAAAAATCCTTTTTGTTTCTTTGATATCAATAGAAAATAAAGGCGTTCTTACCTTCCATTGATTTTCACGATTCTTTACTAAGATATGATTTTTTAATAAAGTTCCTTGATGATAACCAAATTCATAATGTGTTCCCCGAAATTGAACAACACTTGATGATATTTTTTTCAAGTTAATTCCTCCTCCCGCAGCAGCTGCTCATAAACTGAAGCTATATTCAGTTAATTTTTTATCTTTTAAACAAAGATAAGCTGTGCTTACTCACTTCATTTAGACTGTGTCAGCACCATAAATCAAAAGACCTTTGGACCAAAACTGGACTTAAGCAGCATTATTTACATTAAAATAAATCCCCATTAGTCAATCGATAACTATTTATACGCTAAGTGTACAAAGAATAAGACAGAAAGGAAATGATTCTGCTTAGTGTATCATCATCCAGATTAATTCTCTCCGATTAGGCAAAGTTTCTGGCAGCTGAAAAGTCATCGATCCACTTAAAATCAATGACTTTATCTGTGTACTCTCTTGCGATTTCTTTCGTTTTGTCTGTTGAACCGGTATCGACAATGATGATTTCCTCGCAGAGGTTATTTACACTGTCCAGACATTGCCGCAGCACCTCTTCTTCATTTTTTACAATCATACAAAGGCTTACTTTTATCATATATATCTACACCACCAATACACAAGATATAATAATATATGTTGAGAAGCTGTTATCGGAAACGGAGAATAAAAAAATGGTTGTATAAACCTTTTTCAATTTGAAAAGGATACCATGAAGACCCCATTGATTACTTACAGGGGATAAAATCAGATTAGCTTCATATATATATAATGAAACTTTATTCAGCGGGTGTTTTGCGTTTCCCCACTGAAGGATTAGTTGAGTGATTCAAGGAGACAGCGTCCGTTATCTCCCGCCTAAATAAATTTATTCTTACGCTTTATTTGGAAGCGGGAGCTTTACAGACGATTCTCCGTGATAAATAGAAATATCGTAAAAGAACGGGGGATTCCGATTGAAGGATATCACTGCGATTCTCATTCTTTATTCTGATGCAGCAGCAATTCATAAAGCATTAGTATCTTTAAAAAGGATTGAATCCAGATTACATTCTGTGATGGTTCTCCATGAACAGAACGTGTCTTTAGCAGGAATACTAGATTTCACTCCTATCAAGCAAATCCAATCGATTATATGCAAAGAGAATGATCCCGGGAAAACATTGAATGATGTGATCCAAAAAATCACCAATCCCTATGTATTATTTCTGTATGAAACAGATTACCTTTCTCCAGTTATACAAGCTGATTCCCTTCATCTTTCCCAATCAGAGTCATTTTTAACAACTGGCTTTCGGAATCGAAACCGTGTGATTCATCGGCCATTACTAGTGTCTGCTCCTTTTCTTAAAAACCAGCCATTTCTATTAAACACCCAGCTGCCGTTTAAGGAGGCTCTCTTGCCAGCCTGGCTTACTGATAAATCAAGTTTAAAAAGACGCTATGAAGAAGGTCTGGTGCTGCAGTCAAGAAGAAGCAATTCAACCAGCACATTAGAAAAACAAAAATTCATAGAGAAGTACCAGCTGAATAAAATCCAAACAGCAAATCCAAGTCTATCTGTCATCCTTTCCAATTATAATATGGAAAATCATGCAGAAACTGCAGTTGTCTCCTGCCTGCTTCAAAATGAATTGCCGGAACAGATACTAATTATGGATGACGGCTCAACAGACAATTCCTATCACCGGCTCAAACGATGGCACGACGGACAGCTGGTGAAGCTTTTTGAAAAAAAGAACGAGGGAAAAGCTGTCGCTCTCAACCATTTATTACCTCACGTGACATCCGATTTCATCTTAGAACTTGATGCAGATGATTGGCTGGATCCGGACGCTGTTTCCAATATAAAAAAACGTATGGCAAATCTCTCTGAAAATGTATCCGTATTATATGGAAATCTTCGAAAGTGGAAGCAGCTGGCGGGAGATATTCTTTTTAAAGGAACAGCAAAGGGAAGGCATATCCATGGAAGAGCTGACCTTCTTTCCTATCGATTTCCTCTCGGACCAAGGATATACCGCACTTCTGCTTTAAAAAGAATTGGAGGATTTCCTGTGATAACATTTAAAGAAGGAAAGCTTTTTGAGGATGTGAGCGTATTAAATCAATTGATTCAGAGCGACCGTTTTCAGTATCATGATTTTACAGTATATAATGTACGAGAGCATAAGGAAAGCATAACCAGAACCAGCCGTTCAGACTGGAATGAATTTTTGAGATTGCTGAAATAACAATGCCTTTAAAAATGCAGGTGCTTCTCTGAGCGCCTGCATTTTTAAAATATTCCTTACTAATCTATCCCTTCCTCCTTCAAAATCTCAGCTATTTTTTTCACATCCACCACGAGGTTTTTGATAACTTCATGCTCTGTGGAGACGGGGTTGGCATTCCTGCATTTCAAAAAATGATAATCCAAATCCAGGTATTGTCCAATTTTTATAAATTCGTCTGATGTAGCTGTAAATAATTGAATGATTTTTGTCCGCGGTTGACAAAACATGAGATTTGCAAGTCCGGCACCGTTTGGGCTTATAATTACGTCGGCCGAGGAAAAAAGAGCAATTTGCTCCTCTACCGTCAACGTACTCAATACAATTTTTTTAAATCCTTTTCTGGTCAAAAGCTCCAAAAGCTTTCCTTCATTGGCAACCTTTCTCCACGAAGCATCCTCCCGGCTGATATAGATTCGCTTTTCGGGATTTGCGGAGCGATAGGAATCCTTCTTCAATAATGCGCTCCGGAGGAATTCAATTGTCCATTTCACACAAGTTCCTGCATTGAATGGCACAGATGGCAAAATCAGCTGTTCTGCTTGCACATGCATTCCCGGTGTAAGCTGTAAGATTTTTTCCTCTGGGATGCCAAGCAGTTTAATCGTCTCCCGTTGAAACGGTAACGTCAGAGGAGGTAGAACATATTTATCTATCTTAAATCCGCTGAGCTGCAATAAATGATAGCGTCCCAGCGTATCATGCAGCCAATGCCAGTAATTGGCATGCCCGGCCCAAGCCAATACCCCCAGCGTTCCCTCATAAGGAGAAACCGAAGGAATGGAATTAACTGCAATTTTATCAAAATAATTCCAATATAAATGGAAAACCATATCGTGAAAATATGTGTGATCAGGCGCCAGTGCATAAACCATGCCCTCTCCTTTATCGCACATCCACACACTCCCGTTCTCTATCTTTGAAACATAGGCTTTCTCAAACCTATGTTTCTCTCCAAACGTTGGCGGCTTTACCCAGTCGACCCATTCCGGCGAATCTCCTTTTGGAAGCGTATATGTTACCGTTTCGTCTGTATAGAATTCCTTATAAACTTCATGTATATCTGCTTTTGGTGTTATTTTTTCCAGCCAATCCTTTGTATGAATAGATAAATCTACCATATATACATCCCCTCTTTTTCAATTAACAATCTTGCCTATGCCCTATTTTTTCACATTTCGCAGCGTACTCCATAATATGTAGAAAAGTATTTAAAAGTGTTGAACAATCGTCCAGCTATCACCAATTGGACCATTGCGCGGGTAATAGAAACAGGAGGAATATAAACATGATTAACGTAACCGTAACCGGTGCAGGAGGATTTATTGGCAAGAATCTGGTTGATAGATTACAGAGGGTAAAAGGTGTTTCTCTCAGGCAATATCATCACGGGGACGACCTGTCACTGCTGCACGAGTATTTAAACGAATCGGATATTATCTATCATTTGGCAGGAGTGAACAGGCCCCCAAACAGCGATGCGTTTGCTAGTGTTAATAGAGGACTTACAGAATCCATTGTCAACTATTTAAAAAAACATCATAAAACACCGAAAATCATTTTTACCTCATCCATTCAAGCAGAAGGGAATACACCTTATGGTTTGAGTAAAAAAGCTGCAGAAGAAGTGCTTCAAAATTATCATATAGAGACTGGTGCAGATGTGTGCATTTACCGTTTGCCAGGCGTCTTCGGCAAGTGGTGCAGGCCGCATTATAATTCGGTAGTCGCTACCTTCTGCCATGAAATTTCCCATGATAAAGAGATTGAAATCCATGACGCTGACAAAAAGATTGACCTCGTATATATTGATGATGTCATAGACAGTTTTATAGATTGTCTTGATCAGAAAAAGCCGGAAAAGAAGTTATATTATGATATCGATCAGACCTTCCAAACAACCGTAGGAGAACTGGCCGAAAAGCTTTACCAAATAAAGAATGTACGAGAATCGCTGATTATCCCGGACCTGTCAGATCAATTTACGAAATACCTTTACACGACTTATCTGTCTTATTTAGAAGCGGATAACTTAGCCTATGCATTACCTGTCCATCGGGACGAACGAGGAAGCTTAGTTGAATTAATCAAATCAAACCAGGCCGGGCAGGTTTTTATATCCACATCACGTCAGGGTGTTGTAAGAGGAAACCATTATCACCATACAAAAGTAGAAAAATTTTGTGTTATTAAAGGAGCGGCACGCATTAAATTAAGGAAGATAGATTCGGATAAACAAATCACCTATCAGGTTACAGATCAAAATATCGAAATAGTAGACATCCCTCCAGGGTACACCCATTCCATTGAAAACATAACGGAGGAAGAAATAATTGTTTTGTTTTGGGCCAATGAAATATTTGATCCGGAGAACCCGGATACAATCTCATTAGATGTTCAGCCGAATAAAACGGATGAACAGAAAGGATGATAACCTCATGTCAACGAATCAAACATATATATGTCATAAAGACGATATTTGTCTCGTAGCCTATCCAAAGTCGGGAAATAACTTCTTATTATTTCTCGTCGCCACATTATTATATCGAAAAAAAATGGACTGGGCCACGAAAGGAGAGATGATTCAGAATGTAGCAAGCGAACCAATCGAAAATCTCCCTTCCCCGCATCTTGTATGGAGCCATGACAGTTATGACCCATCCTATCCTCAAGTAATTTACCTGGTAAGGGATCCAAGGGATGTTGTTATTTCCTATTATCATCATTTCCAGAAATATCATGGAGAAAGCCGTGACTTTGCTGCTTTTTTTGCTGCTTTTATGAAGGGCGATATTGTGCCCGGAATGTGGGACACGCAGATAGAAAGCTGGCTCGATAATCAGGAGAAGGTCAAAAAAGGTTTTCTGCTTGTGAAATATGAAAATCTTCTTGCAGACGCGGCGAAAGAAGCAAAAAGAATAATAAACTTTTTACACTTAGACAGAACCGAACAAGAAATCAATGAAGCAGTCCATTGGGCTTCTTTCGATAATATGAAGGCATTGGAAGAAAAACAAAAAGAGCATATAAATGGTTCTTCGCAATTTACCAATCCTGCGCTGCCTTTTGTAAGAGAAGGCAAGGCAAATAAATGGAAATCGGTTTTAAGCCAAGAACAGCAGCAGCAAATCAATAAAGCTTTTTATAAGACCTTATCAAGACTAGGGTATAAATAACACGAAACTTCATCCAGTGGGAATTTTACGGTCGGTTCTCTATGATAAAACGCTAAATCAAGACGTCTTCTAAATCTAGAAGGCGTTTTTACTTCAGGAAGGGGTGATGAACCAATGCTAAATCTATTATTGATTGCGGCCGATACTTCTCGCTTTACGAATAATAATTATGCTGATTTGGAGCAGGAATTAGCAAAAGTGACAAATTTAATGGTGTATCGAAAATCTGGTCCGATAAAAAAAATATTGCGTAAAGTATCTGACAAACCGGATTTTATTTTAATTATAAATGATGTAGGGAAAACATTTGCCCCTGTTGTTACAGGCTTAGCCGATATCGACACGCCTGTAGGTCTGATGGTAAATGATGCGCATCGTTTTGTGGAACAAAGAAGAAGGTTTATAGCGCGTAATCAAATCAAGACATTCTTTGTCATATGCCGGCATAATTTTTACCAGCATTACCCTCACCAAAAACAGCATCAGGTATTTTTTCTCCCCCAATTCGTGAATACCTCCATCTTTAAAGACTATGGCAATGTGAAAACAATCGATTTGATGATGCTGGGTGAAATAGCCTTCCCGCAGATCTACCCGTTGAGAGATAAGATATTACAGCATTATCAAGACAGTTCTCATTTTCATCATCGTCCTCATCCCGGATGGCGAGATTTTACAAGCGAACAGGCGGAGCAATCATTAATTGGCGAAAATTATGCCAGAACCATCAATCAGGCGAAATTGTTTTTTGCCTGCGGCTCCGTACGTCAGGTTGTGACTTTTAAATATTTTGAGGTACCGGCGTGCCGCACCTTGTTAATGGCACCGGCCTTACCAGAGCTTGAGGAGATTGGCTTGATACCAGGAAAGCATTTTGTGGATATAAACGAGGAAAATTTTCCGGAAAAAGCAGCATACTATCTGCAACATCCGAAAGAACGGGAACAAATAACCGAAGCTGGCTGGCGCTTTGTTCAAAATCATCATTCAACTGCTCATCGGGCAAAACAATTATCCCGGCAGATAAGGAGCATATTATAAGGACTTACGTTAGCTTTTATTTTAAAAACCCATCAAAAAAATAGTGAGTCTTCCTTTACAGGAGAGCTCACTATTTTTCATTTTTTTCTGGGGGCTGTCCCAGGTCCATCCCTAAAATTAGTGTTTTTGAATATGTTCCATTCCTTTTGTACCTCTTTACAGATTGTTGTATTAAAAAAAAGCTTACACTGTAATAACATTTGCCTTGATAAGAATTTGTTCAATTTCACTGAATGACATTAATTCATCATCCGATTGGTATCGGGTGAAGCCAGCCTTTGGTAAGCCGTCATACCTTTTCTTCACCTCTTCGGAAGCATTGTCTGGCAAAATAACATAGTAATTTTCATCATATTTATAAGCATTCCGGGATTCCGAATTTGACACTAATACCTCATGAATTTTCTCACCTGGCCGAATGCCGATTTCCTTCATGTGAATTGCTTTCTCAGCAAAGTGTTTTTCCAGAACACCAATTAAATCGACAATCTCACATGCTTTCATTTTCATAACAAATATTTCCCCGCCAACGGCTTTTTCGGAAGCATATATCAGTAAATCAATGGCTTGCGAAACCGTCAGGAAAAAACGCGTCATTTCTCTGGATGTAAGCGGCACGGAATGATACTTGACAATCTGTTCTTTAAAAAACGGAATCGCACTGCCATTTGTCCCAATAACATTGCCTCCGCGGATACAGACAAAGCGCGTATGATTGCTTAATTGGTCAGCCTGAATGATTAATTTTTCCCCGATTGCTTTTGTCAGTCCATAAAAGTTAACTGGTTCCACTGCTTTATCTGTGGAAACGTCAATGACTTTCTTCACCTTTTGGTTTAAACTTGCTTTGATGATATTCTCCGTTCCGTTTACATTGGTTTTTAACGCTTCTAAAGGCTGTTCTTCACATATTGGTACATGCTTTAGTGCGGAAAGATGGAATAGATAGTCCACATTTTTTGCTGCTTCGTTTACCGCTTCAAAATCTCTTACATCTCCAATCACAAATTTTAAGCAAGGATTATCCAGGAATTCTCTTTTCATTTTCACCTGAGCAAATTCATTACGGGAAAAAATCCTTATTTCCTTCGGTTGAAAGGAAAGCAGCTTTTTGACTAGTTCATGTCCCCAGGAACCGGTTCCTCCGGTAATCAATATCGTTGTATTTTGAAACACATTTAAACACTCCTCCAGGAATAATGCCTATTATTTTTATCATCAGGATAATAGATATATTCGAACACCACTGATGATTTCGATGACAGGAATTTCCCTAAAACAGGTTTCAACGTTCGTTTATTCCCTGCTTAGTAACTGGCATCATTACATTCAAATAGGTTCTAAATCAATTTATGAAAAAACTAGTAGACTGTACATGATAGACGTTTAAATAAAGATAAAAGAGGCAGCTGCTGCGGGTCCAAATTTGCTGTCTATATAATTAGAGCCTTTCATTAGATGATGACCATTTGCATATGACGAACCATCCTATTAAAATGCTGGAAGATTAGCGAGGTTAAGCAGCTAGATTAACAAGACTATTAGATTGTTTAGAAGACCGCTGATTTCCGGTGATATATCCAGCGTGATTTTTTATTTACATGAATCACTGATGAGGTATCCTTTCATTCTCAAATAGGAAATGATTGTCTGCACCGATTCCTCTACACTCTCTACATCCGTATTCACTGTAATTTCCGGCTTCCCCGGAGCTTCATAAGGTGCATCGATTCCAGTAAACCCTTTAAGCTTACCAGCGCGTACTTTTTTATAAAGTCCTTTGGGATCACGTGATTTACATGTTTCGATACTTGCATCTACAAATACCTCAATAAATTCCCCCTGTTCCATCAGGTTACGTACCTCATCACGATCTGCGCGATACGGTGAAATAAATGCTGTCAATACAAGCAATCCGGCATCTGCCATCAGCTTGGATACTTCCCCGATGCGGCGGATGTTTTCTTTACGGTCGTCCGGACCAAAGCCAAGGTCTTTATTCAACCCATGGCGAATGTTATCTCCGTCCAAACGATAAGTCCTGACGCCTAAGTGATGCAATTCTTTTTCCAGTTCAACTGAAATAGTCGATTTGCCGGAACCGGATAGCCCGGTGAACCATATGACAGCACTTTTATGGTTATTCAAATTTCTCCGATGTTCTTTTGTTACTTTCGAATGATGCCATTTTATATTTTCTGATTCAGGCATAAATAATTCCTCCTAAAACCATTGTTGATAAATAATCAAAACAGACGTCACCATAACGATTAGACTTAGCGGAAGTCCTGCTTTTACGTAATCTGTAAACGTATATCCGCCAGGGCCATATACAATCAAATTTGTTTGATAACCGATTGGTGTAACAAAACTTGCTGAGGCAGCTATCGCTATAAGAACAGCTATCCCCGTTGGATCGACATGAAGTGTATGAGCCATTTCCATTCCAATCGGAAACATGATAACAGCCGCTGTGCTATTGCTTACCATTTCTGTAAACAAATTCGTCAAGAAATAGATCATAAATAAAATAATCAGCAGCCCCAAAGGCTTCCCAACATCCAATAAGACATCTGCAATCCATTCTGCCAGCCCCGTTTTTCTCATCGCTGCACCAATACCGAATGAACTGGCAATCAACAGTAAAACATTGAAATGAACATATTTTTTAGCCTCTTGAGGGGTAATAATTCTCGCAGCCAAAAAAACCAATACGGCTACTGCCATTGCTTTAAACATACTGAGCCACCCAAGTGTCACTGTCCCAATCATCCCCAGCAGCATGATAATGGAAAACCAGCCTTTTTTCGTACTCAGTTTCAGAACTGCTGATGTATCCAACGAAGATACAACAAAAAAATCATTCGACCGCTGGTATTTTTCAACAAAATCCGTTCCAGTCAAAAATAACAAGGAATCTCCGGGCTTTAATACGATATCCCCGATTTTGCTCTTAATCCGTTCATTATTCCGATGTACTGCAATGACCCCTGCATCATACCGTGAACGAAACTGTGACTGTTTAATGGACTTGGATAAAAGGGATGACTGATCTGACACAACGGCTTCCACTAAATTGATTGTTCCATCCCTCAAATCATCAAGATCAATATTCGTCCCTGTTTCCAGCTCCAAGCCTTTTATCTTTTGCAAGTCAGCAATGGTTGAAATCAAACCGGTAAAAATCAGGCGGTCCCCTACTTGAATAACCGTTGTTGACCTGACCGGTGAAATCCGTTCCTTCCCGCGGATAATCTCAATCAGATAAAGCCCTTCTAAATCTCGCAGGCCGGCTTGCTCCACACGCTTGCCAGGATTCCCGAAAGCTTCTGTTACCTTCATTTCCGCAATATATTCCTTCGGTTCTTCCTTCAGTCTCTGGCTGAAGCCTTTGTTATCCGGCAGCAATTTATATCCGATTGAAAATAAATAAATGAGCCCGACCAATGTGACTGGAATACCAACGGCTGCTAAGGTGAATAACGAAAACCCCTCCAGCCCAAAATCTAGCAGCAGACCATGAATAACAAGATTGGTAGATGTTCCCATTAACGTTATCATCCCGCCCAGTATGGTGGCATATGACAATGGAATCAAAAACTTAGATGGAGCGATTCCGCGATCTTCACACCACTTTTTAATAATGGGGGTAAGAGTCACCACAATCGGTGTATTATTTAAAAAAGCCGAAAAGGCAGATGTCGGCACGAAAAATCGCATCATTGAACCTCTGCGACTGCGGCTGTTTTGCAGCCATTTTTCCATCATTTGATGGATTAAACCGGATTTCTGTATCACACCCGCAACAATGAATAATAACGCAATGGTCAGCATTCCTTCATTGGAAAAGCCGCTCAATGCTTCCTCAGCTGTCAATATGCCGGATAGCATCAATATAACCAGCACGGAAAAAATAACCATGTCTGGCCGGGCAACTTCGAAAACCATTGCAGCAAACATGGTCAGAAGTATAATCAGAACAAACATCATTTCCAATGTCATTGGGTATCAGACCCTCTTTTCATACATGTTCAAAAAGCGTATTTTTGAACATGATTTATTGTTTTCGCTCCATTCCTTTAATTAGTACATCGGCAACCTCCGGACGTGAAAACTCTTTTGGTGGACGTTTGCCATGACGGAGCATTTCGCGCACCTTTGTACCGCTTAAATGGACATGATTTTCCTTGCCGTGCGGGCATGTTTTTCCAGATGCCATATTTTCACAGACCTTACAGTAAAACGCATGCTCAAATGGAAAAATCTGAATACCGAGTTCTTCTTCATATTGTGCCATCAGCAGTTGCGCATCGTACGTTCCGTAATAATCACCAACACCAGCATGGTCACGCCCTACAATGAAGTGCGTGCAGCCGTAATTTTTGCGGACAATGGCATGCAAAATCGCTTCTTTCGGCCCTGCATAACGCATAGCGGCTGGATAGATAACGAGGCGTACACGGTCTTTCACATAGTAATTTTTCAAAATCACTTCGTAGCTTTCCATCCGGACATCAGCCGGAATATCATCCGACTTGGTTTCGCCGACAAGCGGGTTCAACAACAGCCCATCTACTGCTTCAAGGGCAGTCTTTTGAATATATTCATGGGCGCGGTGCACCGGATTACGTGTCTGGAATCCAACAATTGTTTTCCAGCCTAAATCTGCAAACATTTGCCGTGTTTCGGATGGATCCATATAATACGCTGCAAATTGGCTGTGATCAGGACGCTGAAGCAATGTAATCGGTCCGCCAAGATAAACTGCTTCTTTTTCATACACTTTCTTCACCCCTGGATGTGCTGCATCCGTTGTACCATAGATATGGAGCGCTTCCTTATTTTTATCGTAAGCATACTTCTCCTCCAAGGTGATGGTTCCATAAATGATGCCATCCTTTCCTTTAAGAGCAATTTGTTCACCAATATTAAAAAGGCTAGCCTCCTCTTCGGTTGTCGGCAATGTAATCGGAATACTCCAAATTGTGCCGTCTGCAAGACGCGTATGCGCAACAACATTTTCATAATCAGCCTGCCCCATAAATCCGGTCAGCGGACTAAATCCTCCTGTTCCAATCAACTCTATATCAGATAGCACCCAGGAATTCACCGTCATGGATGGAAGACTTTCCGCATTTCTGATTGCTTCCTCCCTTTTCTTTCCTGTTAACTCCCGGCAGACTAACCTTCCGCCATGTGGCTGGTTGACCATAAAAAAACCTCCGAATTTCAGTTTTATTAAAATAATATATTGAACAACAGTATAGGTTGAATTGACGCATGACATCATATCAAATAACAATTGATGCCAAATAAATTTTTCAGATATCATGGAGTAATGAAGCGGAATAGAATACCCCGGCTGTCAAGCAAGCCAGGGTATTTTTTATCCCTCTATACTCCTAAAATAGGAAGCTCATCAAACAAAAACTTTATTCAGTGGAAATTCCACCAATAATTCTTCGTGAAATAATCTTTTACGCCGCTACAAGAAAACGGACGAAGTTGATTGCATCTACTGAAATATATATTTTGACATTATCTCCATAACCGCTTGTCACATCGATAACCAGGGCTAAATCTGCAGTAACTGTGGAAAGAATACCTTCGATCAAATTATTATCCGTAGCTACTTCGACTCTTGACCCAATTCGATTAGCCAATTCAGCAGCAAACGTCGCTTGAAACATTTAAACTCCTCCTTTACGAATTACTGACAAATTCAATTTTTTCAATTCGAACCAGCGCTTGTGCACCAGAAGCTTCAATAATTACAACATAATCATCTTGGACAGAAAGCAATGTTCCAGATATTGTGTCAAAAGGAGTAGTAACCTGCACTTGTTCGTTTACTAATCCCATCAGGACTTCTCTAATATTCGTTGGAGTGCTGGGCGGGGTCGGTTTTCCTCCTCCCCAGTTACCAAAACCCAAATTTAAATTATTATTAGAATCCAGACTAAATCCTGGTAAATTCAGAGAGAAATTATTACTTAGTGTGCTATCATTATTGCTATCATTGGCACTATTGGCCGTAATTAAATTTTGTGATAACTGGTTTAACAAATTTACCAACCTTCTTTGCCGTTCTGTTAAATTAGCCAAGCTTGTTCATTCCTTTCCATAATGTTTTTGGGGTCGCCTTTTTAGTACTAGGAAAACCCACAACATAAATTGAGAAATCAACTGCTCCTTGCTTACAGCTGATATCCCTCCTCATTTATTCCTTTTAGAGTCAAGACCCAGACGGGCTGTCCTCCCCATTTGGGTACTGCTTTGCAAGGAATTTGCTATTTGCGCTTCTACGCATGAAATTCCGACGTATTCCCAAGATTGAATGATTCCCATTCGGCTGTAACTTTACTTGCCATGGTTAGACTGTATCCCCTCTTATGCAGCAGTTATACCATAGTGTTTGTCCCAGTATTTAGAGTCATTATTGCTATATATCGGAGCAACATTCTTTAATCCTCTCCCCTTACTTAATTGGAAGTGGAATGGACTTTTCAGAACAACGTCTGTTTCATGTTATAAATAACACTCCTTTCATGTAGATATAAAATAATTTATGTTCTTTTTCATTGGTTAGATTGTACACATTCATTAAAATATCGTTTTCTGAACACAAAGGGCTGGACGAAAATCATAAAATGAAATTTCATTCAGTTGGAGTTAGCGCCTGTTACCCCCCGCCTAAATAAATTTATTTTCTCTCTTTATTTGGAGGCGGGAGTTTTACGGGCGGTTCTCCATGATATTTTTATAAGTCTTTTTATAAGCATAAGATTAGAGAAAAAGGAAATCATTAAGATGGGAGATCTATCATTGAAATGAGGTGACAGTAATGAAATTCAAAAAGCTGACTTTATGTATAATTACTTGCATCCTTTCTGTGGGAATGGTGTCTGGATGTGGTACTTCACAAGATGAACAGCAACAAGATAAACCATTTGAACATCCTCAGCGGGACGATTGGGGCGGTAAAGGAAATCAATAATGAATATTCATGAAGCCTCATTTAATGTTTGATGGCTTCATGAATTAGAATGTAAGCTTATTTGAGCTCTTATCTAAACAGATTTCATGTCCTCATTAATTTGAAGTGATTGTTCATAGACTTTGGAGATTACATGACCTTTACCATTTTAAAGTACTCGGGATTTGATTATGTTTTTCCATTTTTCAAGAAAAAATTATCCGAAACCGCAATATCTATTAAATTTATTTTTAATATCTTCCTTCTATATACACCACGCTTAGGAATTGGTGGATTCTCCTCCGTCTACATGCAGCACTTGACCAGTGACATGCCTGGAATCATCTGATGCCAGGTAAACAAAGGTCGGCGCTACTTCAAAAGGCTGAGCCATCCTGCCAAATAAATTCCCTCCAGTCAAGGCATTTTCATCTGCAGAAAAGCTTGCCGGAATAAGCGGTGTCCAAATTCGTCCCGGGGCAATCGCATTTACGCGAATCTGTCGTTTAGCAATGTTTTTGGCTAAAGAACGTGTCCATCCGACAATAGCTCCTTTGGTAGCTGCATAATCCATTAATAAAGGCTCTCCTGCATAAGTAACCACTGAGGACGTTCCAATAATGGAGCTTCCCGCTTTTAAATGAGGCAGTGCTGCTCTCGTAGTGTAAAAATGCGAATAAATATTCAATTTGAAGGTTTGATCAAATTGTTCATCGGTAATTTCAGTCACGTCATTTTGCTGAAATTGAATTCCGACATGATTACATAAAACATCCAATTTATTAAAGTGATTGATTGTTTCCATAACTATATGTTCGCATTGCTTTTTTTCACGTAAATCTCCTGGTAATAATAAGCATTTCTGGTAAAGCTCCTCGATTCTTCTTTTGGTCCGATTAGCATCCTCGTGCTCATTTAAATAGGCAATGGCAACGTCAGCGCCTTCTTTTGCAAAAGCAATTGCTGCCGCTGCGCCCATTCCGCTGTCTCCTCCTGTTATCAGCGCAACCTTCCCCTTTAATTTTCCACTTCCTTTATAGTTTGGATTCTCAATAATTGGTTTGGGCACCATTAATTTTTCAACGCCCGGCTGAATCAGCTGACGTTGCTCCGGTTGTGTAAGAGGCACCTCTTCGTATTGCGTAATTTTACCGTATATCGGGTAATACGGATAAGGATCTTCTATTTTATTTTCTTCAAACCATTGCTGGTATGCCCGAATTTGTTTCAGCGCTTCCTCCGATAAGGATAGATCCCGGTCATTATTTTTGTTTTTCATAACGATCTCCCCCTCCTTTTCATAGGCTATGATTAGGCGGCTGCATATGTGAAGCAATATGGCATTTAGGCCCTTTCGTTTCGCATGCATGTGCAAAACACACCCGTACACAGCATAACTTTTTACAGAAGGAGGCAGTAAGTTGGAATTTGAATTTTACCCTAAGGTCAAACGCTTATTAGAAAATAAAGCAGAAAAGCTGGAAATGCATTATTTGAACTATAGCTGGAAAACACCGTCGATTAAAATCAGACCGCCATATTATAGCGACCCTGTATATGAACCTTTTTATCCGCATATTCATTGAAGTAAATATTATAGAAATGATATTGAGAGAAAAAGTCTTAACTGAAAGATTACAGATATTTGCGATAGACGAATGAAATGAATCGGCTTTAAAGAAAACTTGGCATTCGTTAAAGGGAGTCTTGAAAGCGTATTTTGCTTTCTTAGAATCCCTTATACTCTGGAGTACAAGCCTTTTGTGAATGCCTTAGTTGGGATTGGAGGTGGGGCAAGTACTGCGATTACTCGCCCCATCCAAAGCACTGCACTTATACTTTATTCCTTGAATTCTTTATACTTCTTAATGTGTAATAAAAAAACATGGCATTTACTCCTAAATATTTGTGAGTAAATGCCATGTCTTTTTCGTCATATCTTGACTATAGGTCTTTCTTAATTTGTTCTATTTCTTGTGCTGTTAGTTCTGTCGCTTCCTTTATTTGTTCTTCATCTATTTTTAACAGAAGTAACTTTTTAGCTACTTTTATTTTTTCTTCTTTCATACCTTCATTTCTTATTTTTTCGGCAATAGACATTAGCCGTTCCCCCCCCTTCTATTGTTAACCGCTCCTTTACAGTCTCCACTGACAAGTTATCACGAACATGTAAGAGATAAATCATTATTATACGACTTAGAAGAGTATAACAAGTAATTCATAATTTAATCAAAATTCTTTTTCCTTCACTTCAAATAAGGCAAGATCGTATCCAGCACTTTTTGAACCTCAGCTGCTTGCTCAGTATATAATTTCTTAGCTTCCGAATCATCTGTCTGTAGTGAAAATCCCTCTAAATCAGCCTGTATTTTTTTTAGCGAAGCTGCTAACAGTGGTCTTTCTTCTACCTCCGTTTTTGTATATTGGTCCTCATATAAATCAACATACAAGCTGCCGCGAGAATCAATTTGAGCTAAAAAAACATCTCTTACCTCTTCAGCTCCTTGCTTTTGGATTTCTCCTATTAACCATTCCTTCGAGTAACCGAGATTCTCCAAACTCTTTTTCATTATTTTACCATCCATAATTAAAATGGCAGGCCCATGCTCCTGTTCTAATGGAACCCCTAATGTTTGTGCAGTAACTGGCTGTTGATTGCTCTTCAACATAACACTCAGCTCACCATTTGTTTCTAAAACAGCCATTTCTACATCAGAAACTTTAAAAGTTCCTTTTTCCCTTAATAGCATTAATAGCTCATTAATTGTTACTAGACTCTTCTTCATATTCTTATCTAATACCTCGCCATTTCGAATTAATATCGTTGCTTTGCCATCTGTTATCTTTGAAAAAATAATTGATTTCATCCCAAGGTACGCTAGAATAATCGGGAAAAACCCCCAAATAGTCAGTGACACTAATCCATTAATAATTTTTACATTCTGGTCCACTGACAACGTAGCAGCTATGGAACCGATAGTAATTCCCACACAATAATCAAAAAAAGTGAGCTGTGAAATTTGCTTTTTTCCCATCATCCGCGCCATTAAAAATAATAAAAAGAAAGCAGCTATGGAACGGATTAGTACCAATACAATTTCAGGCATCTCCTATCCCTCACCTTACTAAAATACGTAATATATTAGTATTATCGGACAAACTATAGATAACAATTCATTAAATAAGGAGAATGAGAAATGAAGAAGCAAATAATCATTTTTACGCTTTTATTCATCGTCCTTTCCGGATGCGAAAATCAAGTCGGAGGGAATTATTTCTTTGACCACATTGATCAGCTGGAACAATCTTTAGACGAACCAAAATGGGATGAAATTACGACTCTAGCGGAAGAATTAAAAACTATTTTCAAAAATCACAAATGGAAAATCCAATTAATAGGTGACGAGGATGAGTATGAGGGATTGCATGAAAGTATTAACAATCTTATTGCGGCAGCTAAGGAAAATGATTCAACAAGCACTAGACTTGAACTTGCTACTGTCAAATCGTTTTTGGAGGATATTTATTCCTTATAGTTCAAAGTGGCAACACAGCTACACGCCACTTATTAAAGAAAAAAGGCCTCTCTCACATGCAGAGAACCCTTTTTATTCCTTATGATATACTTCTGTCCCAGAAGCGATGCGCTGCAATTGCATCAATAAATTGCTTGGAAAAATCATCTGGCTGCTGCTTATTGATAACAACACCCGCTTTGCTTGGTAATTGTTTGTCTTTAAACCACTGTTCCCCTTCGTTCGAGACAGCAATCGGTTTGAAATGATCAAATGCTTCCTGCATAAACATTTTAGCCTTTTTTTCAAACATTTTATCTGCTTTCATACCTCCGGCAATATACACGGCATCAAAAACAACCGATGAATCGGTAAGAAACGTATGCTTCGCTTTAAGTGTACTGTTGTCATCGGCCGTGATAGAACCCAGTCTGTCACTTAATATCGCAACTTGAACCTTGGCTGCTTGCAGATTCTCAATAACTTTTTTTACCTCCGCCCCATTAAATCCATCTGAAATAATAACAGCTGTTTTACGCGTTTCTGCCAACTTTGGTGTGTTCTCCTGACTTAATGCAGGCGACGTTTTAGTTACCTTGCTTTGAATATTGGCAGGCGGTACGCTCACATCAAGTTTGTGCGCAATCGCAGCAGCCAGCCCGTGGTCCACTTTCCCAAACATATCAACAATCTTTTGTTGCACCGGCTTATACTGTACTTTTCCAACTTCAAAACTAAATCCATCAATAATATGCTGCTTTTCCGCGTTACTCATGCTATTCCAAAATAATTTGGCTTGACTGAAGTGGTCTTCAAAGCTTTTACTCCGGGATTGAATTTTTCTTCCCTCAACCTTTTCCTGATAGTGGGCAAACCCGCCATTCTTTTCATCTACTGTATGCGGTGAATTACCTGCTAAAGCATTATTTCGATAAGAGACCTGCCCTTTATTAATTGTTTGTCTGTGAAATCCATCCCGTTGATTATTATGAAACGGACAAACAGGGCGATTAATTGGTATCTCATGAAAGTTTGGACCGCCAAGACGAAGCAGCTGGGTGTCCGTGTAGGAAAATAAACGTGTTTGCAGCAACGGATCATTCGTAAAGTCGATTCCAGGTACAACATTCCCCACATGAAAAGCAACTTGTTCATTCTCCGCAAAAACATTATCTACATTTCGATTTAAGGTCATTTTTCCAATAATACGTACAGGAATATCCTCTTCCGGCCAAAGTTTCGTGGAATCAAGAATATCAAAATCAAAGTTAAATTCATCTTTTTCTTCTAAAATTTGGACACCTAACTCGTACTCTGCATAATTCCCCATATTAATGGATTCCCACAGATCACGGCGGTTAAAATCAGGATCTTTACCGCCTAGTTTTTCCGCTTCATCCCATACAAGGGAATGGGTCCCTAATACCGGTTTCCAATGAAACTTAACAAAATGAGCTTTGCCCTCATCGTTCACAAATCGAAACGCATGGACACCAAAGCCTTCCATCATTCGAAAGCTGCGGGGAATTGCCCGATCACTCATCAGCCACATAACCATATGCGCACTCTCCTGATTTTGTGAAACCCAATCCCAGAATGTATCATGTGCACCGCTTGCTTGCGGCATTTCATTATGCGGCTCAGGTTTGATGGCATGGACAACATCCGGAAATTTCATACCGTCTTGAATAAAAAAGACAGGGAAATTATTGGCCACTAAATCAAAGTTTCCTTCTTCTGTATAGAATTTCGTTGCAAATCCTCTAACATCTCTGGGGGTATCCTTAGAACCCCGTGAACCGACAACCGTAGAAAAACGGGTGAAGACTGGTGTTTTCACATTCGTATTTTGCAGGAATTTTGCTTTCGTATAAGGTTTCATCGATTCATATAACTCGAATTCTCCATGAGCAGAGAAGCCGCGCGCATGCACAACACGTTCCGGGATTCGCTCATGATCGAAGTGGGTCATTTTTTCACGGAAATGGAAATCTTCCATTAAAGTTGGGCCTCTTTCTCCGGCTGTTAAAGATTCCTCATCCTCCGATACTTTCACACCTTGATTCGTAGTAAGCTTTTTATCCTCGCTATCCGCACTTCGAAAATATTCTAATTGTTCATTTTTACTATTTGCATTTATTTTTTTATCTTCATTTATCATATGGTCGAGCTCCCTTTCTAAATGTCGTGTCATATTATTGTTTGAGCTGACAATTGCTTAAAATCGCAGCTAAACAATATGCCCCTCAAAAAAAGGAGGGGCCAGTTCTTTAATGTAAAGGGGGTTTTTGCGATGGTACAGCAGCAGGTGCATACCCTTCCTGCATCTGCATCATGTCTTGTGGTGTCAGCTGCGGCACCTGATAATATCCATGCTTGTTTTGATATAGAGAAATTTCATAAGCCATTTCAATACAATTGGGTACTGAATCTGCAAGCACTCTGCGAACTACGGGATTCGTAACCTCCAGGGCTGCTCCTGCTTTGGCTGGCACAGTTGATTTAACGGCATTTAACATGCTGTTAGCAATCGTTTCATCATTGATTTCAGTGGATGCTTGCATTGGCTTTTTCGGCTGCGAAGCTTTTAACCCATAAGTGAAATGATTATCCTGCTTCATTTCATAAGTTTGTGTAGGTTGTGCAGGCTTTTGTCCTGTTTTAAAGGATTCTAGCGTAATATTATACTCTTCTTGCATGAACGCTTTTTGACGTTCTAAAATATCTCGAAGCTCCGGATCCCTGACATGCTCGTTCAGCATTGTAAAGGTGTTCATTGTATTAATTGCTCCTGATAATACCTCGTGAACATCAAACATTTCATGGCCTCCATGGTTCATTTGCGGCGGGACAGCATTTGTATTCATTTGCTCGTTTTGCATTTGGTTGTTTTCCATAAAAATCCTCCTAGTTCGTTTTCCTTCAATAATATGGTGCTAAAATAATGGTCAAATATACGCTTTTTTTAAATCATCAAAGAAATTGTAAAGGAAATGCCTGCTGGAACAAAAGAAAAGCAAATAATTACAGAATAAAACTGAACATCATTCGAATGTGACAACAGCTGAAAAAATTGGATTTAAGATGGCTTATAATTTTTTTAATATGTACAAGATATACAAGTAATAATTATTACAAAGGGGAGATTCTAATGGCTCAGCAACCAATCGATGTAAACCAATTAACTCAAGCAAAAGCAATTGTTACATTAACGCAGGAATTGTTAACACAGGCTATCGAAAAAAGCACCTCAGATCAAGCACTGGCTCAAGAAGCGATTAAGCAAGCTTCTACTGAAATTGCTTCAGCTCAAACAACGGTAAGTCAAGTTCAAAGTGCCATCATGACCCAGCAATCAGAATCTTAATAGTAAAAATAATGACCCGCGCTTCAGATGATTGGTGCACGGGTCATTTTCTTCCAATAAAACGAAACTTCACTCAGTGGGAGCTTTCGACGCACAGCTCTTTACGATGGGACGAGTAATCGCAGCCCCAGTCCCAGGATGTCGCGAATTTAGTCTGCCGTTCTTCTCCCACTGAGTTAGCCTAAGTGATTCAGAGAGTTAGCGTCCGTTATCTCCCGCCTAAATAAATTTATTTTCACGCTTTATTTTGAGGCGGGAGTTTTACGGACGGTTCTCCGTGATAAATTACGGATGATACGATTTCTTTTTTTATTGCTGAACCTTTTGTTCCGAAACAAAGTCTAAAGAGCAGGAAAGAAAAAGAATTTGATTTAGCTGTTCAAACATCCATTCTCGGCGGCTCCTCCATCCAGCCATTATTCAAAGACTCGCATTCAAATCATTACGCATACTGAAATTTGCACCAAAGCTTTGAGTGCCAAGAGATACGTTACAAAAAAAGAAGGTTGTTATCATCATAAGTTTATCTGAAAAAGGTGCGGATGTTGAACTTGTCACAGTGCCCCCCGGAGGTACCTGGCGCTTGAATATCATCCCGAAGAAGAATTTCCCCCGTCTCATTTAAAATTTCTTTGGAAAGTTCCTTGGTGCATCCAGGTACACATCTTCATGCGTAAATCCTTTGGGGGGCTGCGCTTTCCGCTTGAATCATCATTTCCATTTCTTCGACTTTGGGATGAAGTGCTTCTCATAACCCTGACGTGAGTTTTCGGGATTTTTCATTCTCTGCTGTTTCTATAAAATATTCCAAATATCGAAGAATCAATATTTTTTATTGGTATGTCATCCATAGAGCACCGAGTTCTGAGGAAGTCATTTTGGTTTATTGGGCATTAGCGCGTTGCCCCCCTATATTTATTGTTCGATTTAAAAAGTAGTATTTGGTTTTTTATGAATGTATACATATTACGGCACATGAGCACCGTAATAAAAATTCCATCTATAGTTAATAAGGAAACAGTTTTTATAACTGCCTCCTTCATTCATCAATCATTTCATATTGTCAGGCTTCTATTAATTAAAAATTATCCATGTTGGTTCCCTTTTTAGATACAATGGAGATATATCGATGTAAACAAAGCGGTGGATTTCATGTTCAAATAAATAAAATTCAAAGAAGAAATGAGGGAGACGGATGAAGGAATATATAGGTACATGTGTAACATGCAATAAAGAAATTTACTGTAAAGACGGCTTTTTAGATGGTGTGAACGAACGGGGCCGCTTGTATTGTTTTACCTGCTCAGAAGAACGGCAGCAGGAAACGGAGCATAATAAAAATTAAATAAATCAACGCTTTTAGTAATGGCATTTTCTAATCCATTACCTCGACGCGTATCGTATAATTACAAATAAATCGTCCCAAATAGTCAATTTATCAAATGGCAAAACTGCTTTGGTCTATGCTTTTCATATTCGTTGGAAATGCTGACTTTTGGATTCAGTCCAGGAAATATTTTAAGAATAAAAAAGAGCATCTTTTTACAATGCTCTTTTTCCATACTATGTTCGATTCCAAAAACGATGCTCTGCAATAGCAGAAACAAATTCTTCTCCAAAGTCTGTATTATTCGCAGCAAAAACAACACCAGCTAAATTATTATTTTTGGATGCTTGAATATATGGCTGCCCTGTAGAAGCAACACCAATTGGTTTATAGTGTTGATAAGCTGTATGCACATATTCTGTAACTTGGGAATCGAATTTTGCCTGATGCTTGGAGCTGCCGCCAACAATATAAAGAGAGTCTACCAGATAGGGACTTGTCGTAATAAAAGTGTCATCAACTTTAAGTTCTCTTCCTCCAGCACCAGCAACAGTACCGAGTCTGTCACTGATGATGACAACAAAAACGCCATTTTGTTCTAAAACGTTAAGCGTCTCAGTGACCTCATTTCCAAAACCATCACCAATCAATACACCTGCTTTCTGCGTGTATGCATAACGAGGGGTATTGGACTGGCTAAGAGAAGGGTAGCTTGTAGAAACAGACACATTGGATCCGCTTGGACGATTCACTCCAATGTTATCAGCAACAATGGACGCCATTTCCTTATCAACATGGACAAGCTGTTTATCAACCACCTGCTGCCGGACAGATTCGCTTTTTACTTTTCCAACCTGATAACTTAATCCTTCGATTGTATGCTGCTTTTCAATCGGGGTTAAACTATTCCAAAAAATTCTCGGCTGTGAATAATAATCTTTAAACGATTCGCTCCTGGCTCTAATTTTATAGCCATCTACTTTCCCAGGGTAATCTTTGTAGCCGCCCTCTTCTGGAGGCACTGTATATGGCGTATTATCAGCCAGTGAATTTTCATGATAATTTACCTTGTCAACATCGATACGTTGTCTCATAAAGCCCCGCCGCTGATTATTATGAAATGGACAGACAGAACGGTTAATTGGTAATTCCGCATAATTGGAACTGCCCAGCCGATGATTTTGGGTTTCTCGATATGCCATCAATCTGCCTTGTAAAACAGGATCATTAGAAAAGTCAATTCCCGGAACAACATTGCCGGGGTTAAATGCAACCTGTTCTGATTCTGTAAAGTAGTTATCAATATTTCGATTTAATGTCAATTTACCAATCATTTGAACAGGAACCAGCTCTTCCGGCCAAAACTTTGCAGGGTCAAGCACATCGAAATCGAATTTAAACTCATCTTCCATCGAAATTAATTGAACACCCAGTTCATATTCAGGATAAGCCCCCTTATCAATGGCCTCTCGCAGGTCCTTTCTATGGAAGTCGGGGTCAAGCCCGCCGATTTTCAGTGCTTCATCCTGCAGCAGGGAGTGCACTCCAAGAACAGGTTTCCAAACATACCTCACAAAGGTTGCGACATCCTGGTCATTAACAAATAAATACGTATTAATCGACCATGATTCCATCATTCGATAGCTTCTTAAAATCCCGCGGTCAGACATTATCCAAAGCACCATATGAAGGGCTTCATCGTTATTAGCCACGTAATCCCAGAAGCGATCATGGGCTCCGCTTGCCGTTGGGATATCATCAGATTGCTTAGATTGGTACGCATGCATCGCATCCGGAAACTTCATCGCATCTTGATTAATTAATACAGGCATGGCAATCGTTGTCAGGTCAACATTTCCTTCTTCCGTATACAGCTTAACGCCTTTGCAGCGCAAGTCTCTCGCGGTGTCATACGATCCTTTAGCCCCTTGCACCGTAGAAAAACGAACAGTTATTGGCGTCTTTTTCCCGGCTTCCTGCAAAAAAACTGCCTTTGTCACATGCTTCATGGACTGATAACATTCAAACTCACCATAAGCACTGTAGCCTCTTGCATGAACTACTCTTTCCGGTATTTCTTCATGGACAAAATGCGACATTTTTTCAAAAAACTCATAATCCTGACGTAAGGAAGGCCCGCGTATACCAGCCTTTAATTGGTCCTGGTCCTGTGATCTCTTTTTCCCTTCCTGTGTTGTCATCGGCTTCCCTGAATCCTTTACGCGAAACTGATCTAGTTGGTCCTGCTTAACATCTCTATTATCAGAATGTTGATTTCTTGACGATTTCTCATCCACACAATCACCCTTTCAAACCTTTCAGTATACATACCATTTCTATATTTACGTAATTTTTCTTAAATTAGAACGCTATTTTTACTACAATATGAGAAATCCCTTGTACTTCCTAAAAACATCATTCCTTTGGATTACTGCATCGAAAGTTATATTCGAAAATCTCAGCATGATTAAAGAGAACGTCCAAAGGGAGACGCGGTCTCTGTCTACCTTCCATTTACGCCGGAATATACTCCATTCCAGACTTTTTATAGATTTTATTTCTAAAAAAATGCGACAACCGGAGATAAATTGGTAAGAGCAAGCGGCAATATGCTCGGAAAGCAAAATTTGCATGAGCTTGCAGCTGGATCAGATACATTTTAATACATTCGCTTACCCGCTTCCATCTGCGGTATTTACGGTCTGAAGACAACTTATGGATTAGTCAGTACGCATGGTATTTTTCCTACAGCTATGACTTTAGATACTGCCAGTCCCATGGCAAGATCTGTTTCTGATTTAGTATGTATGCTTTATTATATGGCGGGTTTTGATGCAAATAATCCGGGAAGTCTGGATGTGTCCGTTCCAAATTATATATCCGATTTAAATAATGGAATCCAAGGAATCAAAATTGGTACCCCTGCATACTTTCTCCAAGACCTGGCCCCTGATATAGAAATCCTTTTCAAACATGCCATGGAAACACTCCTCTATTTAGGTGCTGAAATAGTGGATGTAGAAATTCCTGAATTAGCTTTATCAACCTTTTCCGGCTATACGATAGCGGCTGGCGAAGCAGCTGCTTTACACCACCAATGGCTCCAGACCCATTCAAACGAATATTCTGCAGACATACGGAGTTTCTTTCTGGCCGGCGCTTTAACTGAAACACCGCAATATATCAGGCGCAGCAGGCCCGGAGACAATTGGTGAAAGGTTTTGAGAAAGCTTTTAAACAGGTCGATATATTGCTCGGTCCAAACATACCTATCACGCCTCATATCTATAGTGAACAATGGGTAGAGCAAAATCTGGAAGTTATCAGAAGATGTCTGCCATTTGTTCCAGTTAATTTAACCGGCACACCGAGCCTTGCCGTTCCAATGGGTTTGGACGGTAAAAAATAACAAAATATGGCTTTCGAAATAATGAGTGAATTTTTGATAAGGGGGTAAAATATAATTCGAGGACGACATTTGTACTGGAAGCTTCTGCTTCAAGTAACGCTTCAAAAATGAATGTTTTTCTCATAAAGAATAATGGGAGGGCTTTCCATGGATAACAATAAACGTAACTTTAACCGAAATGAACGCAAAAACCGCAATAATGAGAACCGCAATAATCAAGAAATCAATAACGTGGAATTTGCCAATGAAAATGAATTTATCGACGAGAATGCTTTCGAAGATAACAACAACCACAACAACGAGCGACGCAATAACCGCAACCGCAAATAGTTAAGCCCTGTTTTTGTCAGATACCTGAATCCTTGGAGAGTAATCCTGATTCAGGTATCTTTTTATAGCTAAACTTTTGGAGGAATTAATTAAGTTTTGCCTTTTTAGTAATTAATTTTTTCACCTTTCTGCTCCTGCTTTTCAAAACCTTTTCTTGGAAGCATCTTTCCATCATGCGTTTTTAAGTCATCCATTTTATACAGCTTTTCTTACAGTATATTTAAAATGAAGAAGTTGGTTTAGCCTTCCTCTTTTCTTCTCCAAAATTTGCTTATGATAAAAACGTGCTTCTTAGCAAATAATAGATTTAATTAATAACTAATTACGTCCATAAATACTTAAAGTTTAACTTATTTTTTGAAAATGAGAGGTGTGAAATGAAGAAAAAAATATTTTATGCGATTAGTTACCTGCTTCTGACTTCTTGTGCTTTTCTATTCATCCAAGAGCAGATATATGCGAAAGATAGATTTGATTTTGAGAAAGACGGAGATATTTTCTGGGATGCAAAAACGGAGGAAAAGGTAATTGCTTTAACATTTGATGATGGTCCGCATTCAAAATACACTCCTGCCATTCTCAATATATTAGCTGAATACGAAGCCGCAGCTACCTTCTTTGTGCTCGGAGCTCACGCAGAAAAATTCCCAGATATCATCCATCGGCAAGTAATGGAAGGGCATGAACTCGGCAATCACACCTATGATCACACCATGAAACTCAGCAGACTTAGTCAAGAAATGAAAGAAACCTCTGATATCCTTTACGCCATCACAGGAAATCGGCCAAAGCTTTTCCGGCCGGTCGGCGGCAGTTATAATGATGCGATTGTAAAGAAAGCCCGAGAAAACCAATTACATGTTGCACTGTGGTCTTGGGATCAAGATACGAAAGACTGGGACGGAGTAGATTATAAAACCATTGCAGATAACGTCATCAGCAATATCTCCCCGGGGGATGTCGTACTGTTTCATGATGCAGGAGGAAAAAGAGAGCAAACAGTTAAAGCTCTCCCGCTTATTCTTGATTATTTAGCTGAAAACCAATATAAAACCATTACAGTATCTGAAATGATGGAAATGGATGAAAAATTAAAAGAAAATTAATCAATTCAAGCTTTATTATTGCTGTCCCTTAATCATTTACTCCCCTAAAAATGAGCGGACAGCTGTTTTGTTCTTCAATAATAAATTATTTAATTCATTATTTTATTTTCCCCAAAAGTTTATAAAACGGATTATTTCTGTTATATTCAAAGCTATTTATAGCCAATGGCAATCATTTTACCCTCACCCCTTCTTATCACGAATAATCGCGTTATTCTCCGTTATATGCGTTTTGACGTTATTTTTCCTTATGTTAATCTAATATGGTAAGTAAAAAATCCACTCAGGAGGTGAGAGCATTAATACAAACACAACAAATAATATGACAATGACTATTGAAAAAGAAAACGATTTTTATTTTCGAGAACCTGCAAAAGATGACGGGGCAGCTGTTTGGGAACTGATTAAAGCTACCAAGGTGCTTGATCTCAATTCTTCCTACAGTTACTTAATGTGGTGCGATATCTTTTCAGGAACCTCCATCATTGCAGAAAAAAACGGGAAAACGCTCGGTTTTATTTCCGGGTATAAAAATCCGAATAATCCGAATAAACTATTTATCTGGCAAGTTGCTGTAGATGCTTCCGCTCGAGGTAACGGATTAGCAACGAAAATGCTGCGCCAATTATTAAAGCGCGAAGCTTGTAAAAAGATTGATTATGTAGAAGCAACCGTTTCTCCATCCAATCAACCTTCTCAGTCTTTATTTAAAGGTCTCGCTAAAAAGCTTGATACGGAGTGTCATATCAGTGACTGCTATGTAACGGATGATTTTCCGGATGAAGAGGAAGAACATGAAGATGAGCTACTGTTTACAATTGGACCGATTGCTACAGAAAATAAATAATTAAAGGAATGATTTCATTGACAACAGCAACATGGAATGATGCGAAAATGAAAACGTTTGAAAATTTAGAATCTGAAGTAAGAAGCTACAGCAGAGGATGGCCGACTGTTTTTGAAAAATCAAAAGGCTATAAGCTGTGGGATACCGATGGAAAAGAATATATTGATTTCTTTGCAGGCGCAGGTACATTGAATTACGGGCATAATGACGATGCGATGCAGGAGAAATTAATTGAATATATTAAAAATGACGGCGTGATTCACAGCCTGGACATGGCTACGATTCCCAGAAAAGATTTTCTGGAACGCTTTACTGATGTCATTCTCAAGCCCCGAAATCTGGATTATAAAATTATGTTCCCTGGCCCTACCGGTACAAATACCGTAGAAAGCGCGCTGAAAATCGCCAGAAAAATAACTGGACGAGAAACAGTTATCAGCTTTACCAATGCATTTCACGGGATGACGATTGGCTCCCTTTCTGTGACAGGAAACTCCTTCAAGCGCCATGGTGCCGGAGTTCCATTGCATCATGCCGTTTCGATGCCATTTGATAATTATGTGGAGGACAATGATTCGATTGCTTATCTGGATCGCTTTTTAGAAGACAGCGGAAGCGGTGTTGCCCTCCCTGCTGCCATCATTCTGGAAACCGTTCAAGGAGAAGGCGGGATTAATGCTGCACGCATGGAATGGCTGAAAAAAGTAGAAGCACTATGCAGACGCTGGGACATTCTCCTGATTGTGGATGATGTCCAGGCAGGAAATGGCCGGACGGGCACCTTCTTCAGCTTTGAGCCGGCGGGAATTAAACCAGATGTAGTCTGCCTGTCTAAATCCATTGGAGGAATTGGTCTGCCGATGGCGATTACGTTAATCAAGTCAGAATATGATCAATGGGGACCGGGCGAGCATAATGGAACCTTCCGCGGCAATAATATGGCCTTTCTTGCTGCAACCGAAGCACTGAAAAATTGGGAAAATGATGATTTTGCCAATGCTGTACAAGAAAAAGGCGCATTTCTTAAATCAGAAATCAACAGATTGATTGACCACTATCCGGAGTTAAACGGAGAAGCTAGAGGCAGAGGTTTAATGCAGGGCATTGCTGTGGAGAAGGAAGGTTTAGCAGGTGAAATTTGTGCGGAGGCATTTGAACGCGGACTTATTGTAGAAACCTCTGGTCCAGATGATGAAGTGGTGAAATTCCTGCCGCCTTTGATTATTGATCAGGAAGGTTTGGTAAAAGGTTTAGACATTCTGGAAGACAGTATAAAGCATGTTTTAAAAAAATAGAGATATGGTTTACGGAGAGGAGAATTTATAAATGATCGTAAAATCACTGGAAGATTTAATTGGAACAGAAGATGAAACAAAATCGGAAAACTGGGAGAGCCGCCGCTTTATTTTAAATAAAGATGGTGTCGGCTTCAGCATGAATGATACCATTATCAAAGCAGGGACAGATAATTTCTTCTGGTATAAGAACCATATTGAAGCGGTTTATTGCATTGAAGGTGAAGGAGAAGTCGAAAAGGTCTCCACCGGAGAGGTACACCAGCTTAAGCCTGGCACGATGTATCTGCTAGATGAAAATGATAAGCACCGTCTGCGGGCACGCACCCAAATGCGTATGGTATGTGTCTTCAACCCGCCGTTAGTTGGAACAGAAACGCATAATAAAGAAGGATATTATCCGCTTTTAACAGAATAAATTACTTTCTAAAATCCTCTGATAAGAATAGCTTCTATCAGAGGATTTTTTTACGTACCTTATTTATTACAAACAACTGCTTCTATCCTCTCCTTTTTTGACATAGCTTTTACCTATAGCGAACGATACCTTTTTACAATTACCTTATAACCATGGTTTCATGGTAGTATTTTAAATAATCATTACACTTCGATTATTTAAAGGAAAGGACGTTTTTTAAACATGCGGACGGTTCAGACAACACAGGTTTTAGGTAACAGTAAGTTTAATAAATTTCATTTACTTATCTTTCTCTGGTGCTTTTTCGCCATTGCCTTTGATGGCTTCGATGTGGCGATCTATGGGATTGGGCTGCCATTGATGATGGAGGATTTTAATATCAGCAGAATCGAGGCTGGCGCAATCAGCAGCTATACGCTGATTAGTACGATGGTTGGCACCTTCCTGCTGGGTTCTATTTCGGATCTTATTGGGCGTAAAAAAGCGATTGCAATTTGCTTAATCTTGTTCAGCCTTTTCACCTTTTTAGCCGGGTTTGCACAGAACCCCACCCTCTTTATGATAATGAGAGTGATTGCGGCGCTGGGCTTGGGAGGAATTATGCCAATCCTCGTAGCTATTATGGGTGAATATTCTCCGGTGAAGAAACGGCCATTAACCATTGCTACGATGTATTGCGGTTATTCCATCGGCGCTATTATTGCCTCCTTGATTGGTATGTACTTGATGGAAATGGTGGGCTGGAGACTATTATATTGGATTAGTATTATTCCGCTTCTTGCTCTGCCATGGTTTTTAAAGCAATTTCCGGAATCCGTTTCTTATTATCTGACCAAGAAAAAAGGCGATAAAATTGCAGAGATTCTCAATAAAGTTGATCCTGGCGGTAACTATCAAGCTTCTGATAACTATGAATATGAAGCGTTCAAGGAAAGCACGAAGGAAATTCCGATTAAAAAGGTTTTCTCTAATAAGCGGACCAGCAGTACCATCGCCTTTTGGATTGCAGTTACCTGCTCCATGCTCGTTATTTCCGGGCTGACAACCTGGCTGCCGCAAATTATGGTGGACGCCGGTCACGGTCTGACATCCAGCTTATCCTTTAATCTGATGCTTGCTGTCGGTCAAATTTCCGGTTCCATATTCGGCGGGATGTTAGTGAATCGTCTCGGTCATCGTTCCGTCTTAATCCTGATGTTTTTTATCGGTTCACTCTGTTTTGTTTTATTAAGCATCACTACAAGCTCGCTCTTACTGTATTTAATCATTACCTTAACCGGCGCTTGTACAGTAGGTACTCAAAATTTAGTGAATCCGTATATTTCAGAATTTTACCCGAGGGAAATTCGTACGACCGGATTAAGTATCGCTGTCGGTGTCGGACGGATTGGCGGTATCATGGCTCCCGTAGCCATCGCCCTCCTGTTATCAACCAATTTAGACCCGCAGCATGCATTTATGGCATTTGCCGTACCAAGCTTGATTGGAGCTGTTTGCTTTATTACTGTCAGAGAAAAACATGCAAGCTTTGACCGGGCAGTACCAGTGAAAAAGCATCAAATTGCCTAACGAAAATAATTTACTATAAGATAAAGCCGCTGCTTCACGAAGAAGCAAGCGGCTTTATTTAATGGTCCTTTTTCCTATGCTATTGTTAAAAAGAATACTCGTTCTCCTTACCTTGCAATTTTACGTCCGTATATTATTTCGCATTCAAACACAAATGCAGTATCGGATAATCCCTCCCCTGGTCATCCTGTTCTGACTCTCCAGTAACTTGGAAGTTGTTTTTCAGGTAAAAAGCAATAGCCGATGTATTATCTTTATTGACATCTGCTGTCTTAATACCGTCCTTTTCAATTAAATCATTTAAAATCCTGCTGCCAAGCCCCTTCCCTATTTGATCCGGGTCTAAGAACAGCATTTCTAGCTGAGACGCATTCACACCGGAAAATCCAACGAATGTAGTATCTTTAAACCACATTTTCATATCTAATTGCGGAAAATAAGCAGGAATCTCCTTCTTAAGTGCCTCTCTATCCTCAGATGCTAAAAAATCATGTGTTGCCAAAACAGACTTCTCCCATAATTCAATTAAGGCAGCGTAATCATCACTACCAGGCTTTTTCCATTGCATTATTACTTCCTCCATTTAAAAAATTGAAATAAAACATGCCTCACTTCACCAGCAAGGCATGTTTCTGTTATATATTCATTTTCGATTCATATTTATTTTTTGTCAACTTTGATAATACAAAAGCTGCTAACACAAGCAATACAATTGTCAGTACTACGGTCCACGGACTGCCAGTCACACCTGCAATCACAAAACCGATTATCGCAATGATTGCATTGGTCAATGCATAAGGGAACTGTGTTTTCACATGGTCAATATGGTCTGCACCAGCTCCTGTTGATGACAGAATACTTGTATCAGATATCGGGGAGCTGTGATCTCCGAAAATACCGCCTGACAATACAGCGCCGATACAGACAAGTACTTGTGCATCTAATGCAACCGCCATCGGAATAGCGATTGGAAGCATAATGGCGAAGGTTCCCCAGGAAGAGCCGGAAGCAAGAGAAACTATTGCCCCGATAACAAAGAGTAATGCTGGTATGATAAACGCCGGCACTCTTCCCTGCATCAATTCTACAATATAATTCGCTGTCCCCATCTCACTGATAACCGTTCCAAGCGACCATGCAAGCACTAACGTCGCAGCAACATACACCATCTTTTGCATCCCGGAGGTATAAATATCAAAAATCTCCGCAAACTTTTTCAGACGGAAGCTGATTAATAAAATAAAAATAGTAATAGCCGAAAATAAATAAGCTGTTGTCAGCGAGACGCGGAAGTCATTTCCATCTACCGGCTCAAATGGAAATCCTTTTGTGGAAAGCAAGCCAAACAATGTAATGAATAATACCAATAAAGGCAGCCAAATTAAAATCGCCTTGCCTTCTTGATTACTGTCCGCTTCCTTATCCGGTCTCCGAAGCGGCTTGGAATCCTTCCAGTACAGTTCTCCGGTTTCTCTCACTCTCCGTTCTGCCTTTGCCATCGGACCAAAATCTAATTTAAATACGGCCATTAGTGGAATCATTAACACTGCGGAAATAGCGTAGAACTGGAATGGAATGACTTGAACAAAGGTATCGAACTCCGATGTGGTTATTCCCAGTGCATCAAATTCACTTCTTATCAGCCCCATAATATAGACTCCCCAGCCAATGAAAGGAATCAGTACTGCAACTGGAGATGACGTGGAATCAATGATATATGCCAGCTTCTCTCTGGAAATTCTTGCTTTATCAAATATTTTTTCAAAAATAGGGCCTACAATCAAAGGTGTTCCCAAATCAGAGAAGAAAATAATCAAACCGCCCAGCCAGGCAGATAATTGAGCTTTCACTTTGGAATTAATCGATTTGACGGTTTTTGCTGCAAGTGCAGCGCCTCCCCCTGATTTTTCGATTAAAGCTACAAATCCTCCGATAAAAAATAGCAGGACAAGCACCGCCGCATTGTAGCTGTCCGTCAATTGCGGAAACAGAAAATTCCCTATCGTTTCGGTTGTCGCAGTTAATGGATTTCCTCCTACAATAATAAGTACGCCGACAAAGGCGCCTAAAAATAATGAAATAATAACGTTTTTCGTTAGAATCGCTAAAATCACTGCCAAAATTGGCGGAACTAGCGATAGCCATCCCATATGCTCCATCTTTCCTCTCCTTCTCTCTTGATGCTTTGCTAAATGAAGTATGAATGATATGTACATACATCCTTATCAGTTATTTCATCTCATAAGATAACGAAACTTCATTCAGTGGCGTTTTGCTTTTCTCCATGATAAATTGAAAATAAAAATTATTGCTAATTAATATATGTTCCTTATTCTATCACGGAAAAGATAAAAATAAATGAAACAAAATACCTAATATTTATGCATTTTAACGAATAATTATACTGAATAACTGGCTACACAGTTAAACCCGTCTATTTATTTATAGAGAACTTAATTCATTGCGATGGCAGCTTCTAATGAATTTCAAGAGATTCTCTCCATATCAAAAAAACCCTCAGCAAGAATGCTCAGGGTTTTTTACTGTCGTTGTCTTTATTTTGTTTCTCCTTATGCTTCTTTTCACTTTGCGAATCATCCTTCGATTTCGTTTTTCGTTTCTCATCCTTAGCTTCTATTTTTAAATCTTCCAATGGAACGTCATCGACAAACATCTGCTCTTCATGTTCATCCAGCATGGTTCTTCGCTCTTCATTCCGATTCGGTTTTCCGCTTTTTGAAGAACGCTTTTCATTGTTGGACATTTTCATCCACCTCTCTGTGTCTTTTTAATACTTTTCCTTTCTAAACAGATTACTAAACATTATTATGCGAAAATTTCTGCTTGAACAAATTTTAATAACCGTCACAGATTACTGCCACAAGTTTAAGCGGTACAGTATGTTCTAATTTTACCAGCGGAAAAAATGAATAAGTATCGTAAACCTGTTAAAAATACAGATATGTCAGTACAGTTTTCCCTTATGTTATCTAGGGGATAAGGCGGTGCAGCAGCTGCCTTCACAGAGCGGCTCGATGTATTGCAATCTTCAATCTGTCTGGCCGAATGTTCGACTAACCAATTATATACAACCTAAAAGGAGTGTTCCCAATGGGCAGAGATGAGCATAAGAAAAGAAAAAATAATTTTTTGTCACAAACTCCAAAAAATCAAATATCTGACGGCATAGATGTTGAATTTTCAGATGAGTTTGCTGATGCAGAAGACAGAAAAGCTCAAGCAAGAAGCCGCGCTGCTGATAAACGGGCACATGAAAAATAATTGGTACAACGGAGCGATTCGGTTCAATAACCGAATCGCTTCATTGCATTATCCCTTCAGATTCTCTTTCTCTTCCCGCTCAGAATCCGCCTGCAGCCTTCCCTCTTTTTATTTCCTTTCTTCCTGTATATTTTCGTTGCATAAAGGAAAAATTATACACAGGAGGGGTTGTTCTATGGAGCACGGTTTTTTATCCATTGAGGAGTTTAATACGCTGATACAACAGTGGAACGGAAGAACAATTAAAATTACAAAGCATGAAATAAACGATATCGATCAAACAGTAATCCATCTGCAAAGCATATCCTATGACCAGAATACCCGCAGAATTGATGACTATGTTCCAAAACATAGCTTACTTTTAAACGGAGACGGACAAATCGAAGCGCTGCCAACGATGAGCGATGAACCGCTTCCGTCATCCAATTATGAAATCCCTTTGGAGGATAACTCTTTATTTGAATTTAATGGACAGAAGTTTTTTATTACTACGGATCGTGGAGTATATAAAATAGAGTTAGTTTAAATGACGGTAAAAAGGCTGCAATAGCCTTTTTTTGGCAGTTAAGAAAGTTTACACTTTCTTATTGCATAAGTGTAACTAAGGTTGTCACTTAAAGTCTAGGTGACAACCAAGTTTTCTTTATTATTGCAGGCAGTTATAATCAACTTAAAATGAAAGCGAAAAATATAGGAGCTATCCATTTTAACTGATAGTTCCTCACCCTCTATGAAAATATCATAACAAAGAATAGATTATCCGGTTTCCAACAAAGGAATATTAAATCTGTTCAACGAGCCTCCCCTGCTGACGCATTTCGGACAATGAACTATGAAACTGGCATTCCATTTCTTACAAAATAAGAAAGCATCTGCTACAATAAAGCTAATTGGATTATAGATTAGTACTGCGGTTTGAAAAGACTTTTGATAGTTCGCAAAATCACCTGTGGCCAGAGAGTCTTGCACAGTGGGTAGAAACAAATAGCTAGAGTAAAGGAAGGAATTATAGATGGTACATAAACAAACCAAACGGCCTATCGTGCTTATTGCCCTCGTATTATCTATGTTTATGGCTGCAATTGAAGGAACCATTATTGCCACTGCCATGCCTAACATTGTATCCGATTTAGGCGGGTTCACGCTGTACAGCTGGGTCTTTTCCAGTTTCCTATTAATGCAGGCAGTCACCACGATGATATATGGCAAATTAGCTGATTTATTTGGCCGCAAACCAATCTTTGTCATTGGTGTGGTTATCTTTCTGATTGGTTCTTTATTATGCGGATTAGCAGAAACGATGACTGCCCTTATTATCTTCCGGCTTATCCAGGGGCTGGGCGCCGGGGCCATTCATCCGATAGTAACTACCATGGTCGGAGACATGTATAATTTGGAAGAACGCGCCAAAGTACAGGGTTATTTAGCAAGTGTCTGGGGAATATCCTCTGTTGCCGGCCCGCTTCTGGGAGGAGTCATTGTACAATACATTGATTGGGCTTGGATATTCTGGATGAACATTCCGATTGGCCTTATCGGCTTGGCCGGAGTTGTCCTATTCTTTCATGAAAAAGTGGATAAAGAACAGAAAACCATCGATTATCTTGGGACAAGCTTCTTTTTTATAGCCATATCATCGCTGATTATCGTGTTTGTACAGGCAGGTACAAATTGGGCTTGGTTGTCACCAGAAACGCTCGGTCTCCTTGGACTCTTTGTCATTTGTATTTCCTTATTTATTTGGCAGGAGAAGAGATGCGCAGCGCCAATGATGCCTTTATCTTTATGGAAGAACAAATTAATAATCGTTGCCAATATCGCTACCTTACTTTCCGGTATGATTATTTTAGGTTTAAGCAGCTCTCTTCCTACGTATGTACAGGGAGTCATGGAAGAATCAGCGATTGTGGCCGGTTTTACCTTGAGCACCTTATCCATTGGCTGGCCAATTGCAGCCACTGCCGCCGGTCATATGGTATTACGAATCGGCTTTAGAAAAACAGCATTTCTTGGCGGTATCGCATTATTTGTGGGCACATTTCTCTTTTTCCTGCTTGATGCAGAAAAAGGGCCCATTTATGCCGGTTTCAGCTCTTTTATTGTTGGAATAGGGATGGGGCTGACTTCGACAACATTTATCGTAGCCATTCAAAATAGTGTGTCCTGGCAGGCAAGAGGGTCGGCTACCTCTTTAAATATGTTTATGCGTATCATTGGCAGTGCAATCGGTACTGCATTGTTAGGCGGTATTCTTAATCTGCGCCTGCAGCAATATTATCAGCAGCAAGCAATCGATGAAGATATGCCAAATACAAATGCTATTTTAAATGAAGGATTACGAGAATCTATCCCGCCAGATACACTGGCTTTAATGCAGGATGGGTGGACCCAGGCATTTCACACGGTGTTCTTTGGTCTATTCGTAATTGGTACACTGACTTTTATTATTCTATGGTTCTTCCCGAAGGATACACCTAAGGATACATAAGAATACCGGGCAAAAGGCGGTCCGGTTTTCTTATGTTAATCAACAATTATGGAATCCCCCTCATTTGAGGGCTGTTCATTTATTATGTTATTTGTTTTAACACCGATACTGGATAAAATCACCACTGCAAATACAACTGTGAATCCTATAATGACATATCCCAGTATCTTATACCCTCTGGTTGAACCTTTGATAATCAAATAACCCCCTAAAATCAGAACAGCTAATAAAATTAACCATAGCATTGTATCACAACCCCTGTGTTCTATTTCAATTCCCTTCCATGCTAACATATCGAATCCTATTTTAAACTATTTTGATTATTATTAGTTCAATCTATCATTTCAGCCAAGAGGACTCCTTCCTCAAAAATTCGATGGAATTTTAGGTGGGAGGTGAATTGGCGGTTTTTTCGCTAGAATTTTTATTCCCTTTATAGTAAAATAAATTACAGAACGTTAGTTCGTTTTAGAGGGGTGGAAAGTAAATGGCGAATTACCAAACGATGCAAATATGGGTAAAAATGAATCACCGTATGTACGGATATTTCAAAGAAATGTGTCAAAATGCAAAGAATATGCATAACACGACCAATTTTTATATCCGGCAAGTATTTACAGCTTTCACGCAGGAAAAAGCGTTGCAGCCGCTTCAGGAAGAAGTGTTAGACGCTATCCAAAAACATATGCCAATAATCAACGATAACCAATTCGTTGTTTATCAAAAGAAGGTCGTAAAAGAACATTCCAAACCCGCCCGAGAACGAAAAGAAATCAAGTGTCATGTATTCAAAGAACCTTCTAGAGAAAACCCTTATGTTGATTACAATTTTTTGGATGCTCTTTTTAAATCCATGGCACAAGACGATTATCGCTCTCTGCCAACGCAATCGAGTCAAGGGGTTATGAAAACGGTGTTCCAAAATTGGAAAGCATTTTATGGCAGTTTACGAGAATATAAAACGAACCTTTCAAAGTTTAAAGCAAGACCAAAAATTCCAGGATATAGTCGTAAGAAAGAAAAAGAAGTTCTTTTTTCAAACCAAGATTGTGTCATAAAAGAGAATAAGTTTTTGAAGTTTCCTAAAACGAAGGAACGTTTAAACATCGGTAAATTAGGGTTTACGGAAGGAAGACTGAAACAAGTCCGCCTTATCCCAAAGTATGGTCACTACGTCGTAGAACTGGTTTTTCAAGTACCGTCAGAACAAAAAATGAAAGCATCGAAAAAACGGTACATGTCCGTTGATTTAGGAATGGATAACCTTGCAACCATTGTCACCAATACAGGACGAAAGCCTGTTGTAGTGAAGGGCAAAAATATCAAATCCATCAATCAACGCTACAACCAATTGAAAGCGCATTACCACGGAATTCTTAGACAGGGTAAAAACACCAATGAAGGTCTGTTTACGTCTAAACGATTGAAGAAAATCAACTACAGACGCTTTAATCAAATCAAAGATTTATTTCATAAAGCGAGTTACCGAATCGAAAAAATAGCCCTGGAAGAGGATATTGATACCATCATTATTGGGCAAAATAAAGCGTGGAAACAACATGCCAAGATGGGGAAACGAAACAACCAATCGTTTACAACCATTCCGCATCGTCTTTTGATGGAAATGATTGAATACAAAGCTCAGAGACATGGAATCAAAGTCATTATGACAGAAGAATCCTACACATCGAAAGCGAGCTTTCTTGATCAGGATGAAATCCCTGTTTACGGTGAAAAGACTTCAAAAAAAGCTTTTTCAGGTAAGCGAATAAAACGCGGGCTTTATCAGTCCAAGAATGGAGTTATGATGAACGCCGATGTCAATGGAGCCGGAAATATTATGAGGAAAATATTTCGGGAAGCATTTGAAGAACCCTTCGCTTGCATTGAGATGCTGCTTCGACCGGCAGCAATCATTCTCAAATAAAAGTAGTCCCAAAGGCAGGACCAATGGGATAGCGGGGTTGGGTGTTTTTAGCACACCAACGTGTCAACTCCACTGGTGGTTAATCGTCATCTTGAAAGTCGACACCCCAGAAACCCCCACTTCAAATTTCAGTAGAAATTAAGTGGTGGGAGTATTCATTTCGCATAGCTGTACTGTAAAAATTCCTTTCAGATTACTTGCCTCCATTTTAAAAGCATTCATACCGTATTAACAAAAAGACCATCACTAAATTGTCGAAAATTTTCAACCAATGCTCCTTGAACTGTCCTTATATATCCTTCATCATTATAAGTGAGGATACATTTACTTCAAGATAGAAAGAGGTGATGGATGATGGTTACAGCTATAAAAAATCAGGCGTGATTTTCTGCTGGATACTTTTCATTACCTCTGTATCAACGATTCATAAGCAGCAGAAAAACACCCCTTAACGTTCATTTCTAGTTTAAACCTCCTTGAAACGTTTTACTCCTATTTATTCGTAAAAGATAAAACGGGTTCAGGAAGAAAGGGGCACGTGCTTATGGCACAGAAAAAATGGTTTAACATGCAGACAGAGCAAGTGGAATCAGAGCTTGGAACAGATATAAAGCATGGTTTAAGCAAAGAGCAAGTGGAACAAGGCAGACAAAAATGGGGAAAAAATGAATTACCGGAGCCGGAGAAGGATCCAAAATGGCTAAAATTTTTACGCCAATTTAATGACACGTTAATTTATGTTTTATTAGCTGCCGCTGTTCTTACGATTGTTTTAGAACATTATGCAGACACTGTCGTTATATTAATGGTGGTTCTGATTAATGCGGTTATCGGCTATTTCCAAGAAAACAAAGCCGAGAAAGCATTGGAAGGCATTAAAAAGATGCTCTCTTTGGAGTCAACAGTTATTCGTGACGGGGAGCGCAAGGAAGTCGCTTCCAGCGATCTGGTACCGGGTGATATCGTATTATTGTCTCCAGGAGATAAAATTCCCGCAGATTTACGGTTGACTGCCGCCAGCCGGCTGACAATAGAAGAATCCCTTCTCACTGGTGAATCAACATCCGTCGAAAAAAATACAGACATCCTGCCGGAGGATACGGTCCTTGGAGATCGATTAAATATGGCTTTTTCCGGAACAGCGGTTGTATCTGGATCGGGACAAGGGATTGTCGCAGCCACCGGAGCAAATACGGAAATCGGTAAAATCAACCAGTCCATTGCAGAAGTGGAAGAATTAAAGACACCTTTATTAAAACAAACAGCGCATTTTGGAAAAATGATTTCCATCGCTATCGTCAGCATTGCTGCTTTATTATTTGTTTTTGCAGCAGTTTTCTATGACTATCCGATTGGAGAGCTGTTACTCTACGTTATCAGCTTAATTGTTGCTGCTATCCCCGAAGGATTGCCTGCTATTCTTTCCATCATTCTTTCCTTAGGTATGCAGGTAATGGCCAGAAACAATGCTATTATGCGTAATTTGCCGTCTGTAGAGACACTCGGAGCAGTAACCGTGATATGTTCGGACAAAACAGGAACGCTTACCAAAAATGAAATGACCGTCCAATCCATTGAACTCTCCGACAGGCACTTGGATGTTACAGGTACAGGATACGCACCAGAAGGAAAAATTCTTGAAAATAATCAAGAAATAGATATTGCAGAGGATAAAGAACTGCAACTGTTTTTAAGTAACGTATTAACAGTCAATGATGCCTATTTGCGAAAAGATGACGATGAAGAATGGACAATCAGCGGCGAACCGACAGAAGGGTGTTTGGTCACGCTGGCAGAAAAAGCAAATCAGGAAATAGACCGGCTTCCCCTCCTCTCTAAAATTCCTTTCGATTCCAGCTATAAATACATGGCAGGACTCGTGGAAAAAGACGGAGAAAAAATCATTTATGTCAAAGGAGCCCCCGACCGGCTGTTTGATATGGCAGGTTTGGCAGAAGGTTCTGAACAACGCAAGCTTTGGGAGGATAAAACGCTCGTACGCTCCAGCAAAGGAGAAAGAGTTATCGGCACAGCATATAAATACGTTGATAACAACAAAACACAGATTGATCACGAAGACGTTTGTGAAGAATTGAACATAATTGGTTTGGCTGGCATTCTGGATCCTCCTAGAGAAGAAGCGATGGAAGCAGTGAAAGTTTGTAAAAAAGCTGGCATCCAGGTGAAAATGATTACAGGAGATCATAAGGCAACAGCTCTGGCTATCGCTAAGCAAATGGGCATTACCGAACAAGACAATGTTCTCGAAGGTCGCGATTTAGACCAGATGTCTGAAGAGGAGATGCTGACTGCAGCCCAAAAGGTAGATGTTTTCGCCCGCACCAGTCCGGAGAACAAACTGCAGTTGGTAACCGCCATGCAGGAAAACGGAGAAATCACAGCGATGACAGGTGATGGTGTCAATGACGCTCCAGCCTTAAAACGGGCAGATATCGGTGTTTCCATGGGCATCAAAGGAACCGAAGTCTCCAAAGAAGCTTCCGAAATGGTGCTGGTCGACGATAATTTTAATACGATTGTCAATGCCGTGAAGGAAGGACGGCGTGTCTACGATAATTTGAAGAAAACGATTCTGTTTATCCTGCCAACCAATGGCGCGGAAGCATTCTTGATTGTTTCTGCTTTAATCGTAGGAATGAATATGCCGCTCTCCCCGATTCAAGTCCTTTATGTAAATATGGTGACAGCAGTAACCGTTTCGTTCGCACTGGCATTCGAAAAACTGGAGCCAGGAGCAATGGAGCGGCCGCCGCGCCCGGCTAACGCAAAACTGCTCAGTCCCTACTATATTTTCCGGATTATTCTCGTATCATTGCTTGTCGGCGGAGCCATTATGACCATGAATGTAACCCTGCTTGGTGATCCGGAACACTATACACCGGAACAGTTAACAACGATTACGCTGCATTCCATTGTAATCGCACAGGTTTTCCATGTGTTTAATGTGCGAAATGAACGACATTTTGCATTTAATAAGGATTTCTTCTCAAACAAGATCGCTTTTATGCTTGCGGGCGTTCTGATCCTTCTTCAATTAACGGTGACGTATATTCCATTCTTAAGGAATGTATTTGATTTATATCCAATCGAGGCGCAATACTGGGTCTATCCTTTTGCGATTGGATTGATGACCTTTACCATTATTGAAATCGAGAAATATATTACCCGGAAGATTTCTGCTGCAAGAGCATTTAACAAAGAAAATGGGAAAGCATAACGACAAAAAGACAGGGATAATCCTTGTCTTTTTAATGTTATTAGCTGCTTGTCATCATGCAAGCTGTATGGAGTCAAATGACGTTAACATGCAAAAGAAGCAGAGAATCCCTTCCCTGCCTCACTCCGCTAGTTCTTTTTTGCTTGTTATTTCCATCCCTTTCAATGCCTGACCAGCCAATCGATCCGCTTCCCGATTCTTTTTACGTGAAATGTGCTTATACTCCGGGATAACTCCCAATTGATTCATTTTATTTTCAATTCGATCTGCCCATTTTGTTAATTCTTCCTCATAACAAGGCCACTCTCCCATTAATTGATTCACAACAACCTGGGAGTCGCCATAGAAAGAGACAGGCAGATGATGGACATCCAGTCTCTCCAATTCCACCAGTGCCAAGTGCAATGCAGCATATTCTGCTTCATTATTCGAACAAAGTTCTTCCACCATTGCATTTTTTCGTAAACGGTAAAAGGTATTATTCTGTTGATAATAGATGACACAGCCCAAACCGGAATGGCTTGTTTCGAGGTCAAATCCCCCATCAAAATAAACAGTTATATCATGCGGTTCTGTTTGAATTTCTTCCATCTGCTTACGTAATTCTTTTAAACTCCATGTATGCTCATGAGAATCGACGAATACGACATTTTTCATACGTCCCATTTTCCTTATATCTTCAACGATGAATAACGCTTTTGATGCCTCCATGTCCTCAGAAGTAAAAGCTGCAGTAACCCCTTTGGGTGTCTGATAGGTATATTCGATTCGTACTTTCATCATTTTGCCTCCGGTCTATATATCGGGAAACGAAAAACTGCTCTCTTTCTCCGATAGTATTTCCATAACCCTCTATTTATACATCTGTCAGAAAAGCGATAAGGAATGAAACACCAACAGTAGCTTATGTTTATCCTATCAGCCCTTTCAATAAAAAAGATACACAAAAAATGGATTATAAGCAAACCAGCCATTGCCACTTTCAGAGAAGCGACAGAATAGCGATCCGATAAACTTTGTATTTGTTGCAATCATTTTTTATCGTAAACCCAAGCAGTTTCTCCAAAAAGATTCTTGTCATCATAGCCTTACTCTGATATTATAATGAGTGAGTACTCACTTTTATATGAAAGGTGTTGTGTTTTATGATGCAATTATCCAATATGTCCAAGAGCTTTGGAAAACAAACGATTCTGCAAGATGTCTCCATAGATATTAGCGCCAATCAAATCACCGGATTGATTGGTCCTTCAGGTACAGGGAAAACGACATTGATTAAATGCTTGATGGGAATGGAAAAATACGATACTGGTTCTATCCAAATCGATGATACAGCGGTTCCCAACCGTAAACTTTTAAACAAAATCGGCTATATGGCGCAAAGTGATTCGCTATACCATGATTTAACCGGTTTGGAAAACATTCAATTTTTTGCTCATATGTACGGGAGGAAAATATCCAATAAGGCAGTTCAGTCCACGCTGAATCTCGTCCAGCTTGAACAGGATAAAAATAAATTGGTAGCCCACTACTCTGGCGGAATGAAACGCCGCTTATCACTTGCGATTGCTTTAATTAATCAGCCTGAGTATTTGATTTTAGATGAGCCTACGGTCGGGATTGATCCCGTGCTTAAATTAAATATCTGGGATCAACTGCATGATTTGAAAAAGGAAAGTACGCTGTTAATTACGACCCACATTATGGATGAAGCCATGAAATGTGACCAGCTGTTATTAATGAAAAATAAAGGAATTGCAGCAAGCGGTACGCCGCAGGAAATATTAGAGAACTTTGGCGTCAGCGATATTGACCAAGTCTTTTTAAAATTGGAGGAAATCGAATATGCGAATGCTTCAGCTGATTAAACGAATTTGCAATCAGGTTCTACGTGATAAACGTACTCTTGCATTATTATTTCTGGCTCCTATTTTTGTCATTACGCTATTGAATTATATTTTTCCAGATCCGGATGACGAGGTAACAATCGCTGCAGTTAATGTCAATGATGAGGTAATCGATATTTTAGAAGATAATGATATCATCGTAAAACAGGAAAACGAGATGGATATACAATCTTATCTGGAAGAAGGAAATGCCAGCGGTGTTTTAGAGGAAAAGGATGGGAATTGGACATTGACCATTCTGAATGATAACCCGATGGATGAGGGTCCTGCTATTCAGGGAAGCTCACAGGCTGTAATGGAAACAAATTTAAATGACCTTTCGGATAATATCGATGAGATGATAAGTAATATGAAAGATATGTCAGCAGGCGTAGAAGAAATGATGGAGCAGCTACCTCCAGAAATCGCAGAGAACATGGATATAAATATGGACACGAATATCGATACAGACATCGATTCTGAAATCGATATGGATGAAGACCCGATTACTGTAGAATATATCTATGGCGATGAAAGCAATACCTTTTTTGAAATTTTAAATCCCATTTTAGTCAGCTTCTTTGTATTCTTTTTTGTCTTCTTAATCGCCGGTATGTCGATGTTAAAAGAAAGAAGCAGCGGCACATTGGAGAAATTATTATCCACGCCAATCAGAAAATCTGAGATCGTATTTGGTTATTTATTCGGCTATGGGATTTTTGCTATTCTGCAGACAGCGATTATCATCCTATATTCAGTATATATTTTAGATATGGAAATCGCCGGTTCCATCACCAACATGTTTATTATTAATATTTTGCTAAGCTTCGTTGCCCTTGGGCTTGGTCTTCTGTTATCTACATTCGTCAGCAGTGAATTCCAGATGATTCAATTTATCCCGCTCGTCATTATTCCACAGATATTCTTCTCTGGAATGCTGAATGTAGATACCATGGAATCGTGGCTGCAATGGATTGCGCCGATTATGCCTTTGTACTATGCAGGAAATGCGATGATCGATGTTGTTTTAAAAGGATTTACATTTGGAGAGATTCTGGCTCCCCTCTCTATTTTGTTTTTATTTATTGTTGTTTTTGTAACGTTGAATATTTTGGGTATGCGGCGGTATCGGAAGGTGTGAGAATTTAATGTGATTGCTGCAGGTTAAAAAGAATACGGATTTGTTATAACTATTATCAATCGAAAACTCTTTCTCCGCTTTCATGGGAAAGAGTTTTCTTTATTCATTTAGCCTTAAAGAACCCACTCATTATCCCTGTTAAAAATAAAATGTTTAACATTTTTAATTTTAATAATTGATGCGTGGTTATCCTTTTAATATAAAATTTATCCAGGATTGAATCATTTCCAGTCTATCTTTATTAAACAGATAAAAATTACGTTTCCCCTCCTTGACTAAGTAAATAACATGAGTATTTTTCATTTCCTTGAGATGGTAAGACAATTTGGTATTAGAAATATGGATCCCTTCTTCCTGCAAAATCGTCAGGATATCCATTGGACAAAAGCCACCTTCTGCTTCAGATGAATCCGGAAAAAACTCCCTCCTTCCTTGATCAAATCGCAACATCTCAATAATTCGAATTCTAATTGGATCCTGAAGTACCTTAAAAATATCAGTAACATGAGTATTTTTCATAATTTTATTATAACATTTCCCTCTTGACATTTCAATTTTTTTTGAAATAATAGTTACAGTTCAAAAAAAATTGAAATAAGGTGATTTTTATGAAATACACACGTCGAGAAACAATAAGCTTAATCAGTATTTGCATCGGATCTTTCTTAATTATTCTAGATACAAATATCGTAAATATAATTATTCCACCTTTGAGAGAACAATTATATTTAAGCAATTTACAAACCTCTTGGGTCGTAAATAGCTATGTATTGGTATTTGCTTCGTTCATCCTATTTTTTGCCAGGTTCAGTAAACGAATAGGTGCAAGAAATGCCTTTATCACGGGGATTTCAATCTTTATGGTTGGTTCGCTATTCTGTGGTTTCTCTAACACTTATGAACAATTGGTAATCTCTAGGATTATTCAAGGAGTTGGTGCAGCTATGTTTGCACCTATTGCAACAAAGCTCTTATCATCGACAGTAACAGAGCCAAAAAAAAGAGCGACTGCCTTTGGTATATGGTCCGGAACATCAGGCATCGCATTTGCCTTTTCGCCGATGGTTGGTGGTTTTTTAAATGAATTGTGGGGTTGGCAAAGCACCTTTCTTATCAATATTCCTTTTTCTTTAATTGTCATCTGGACTGGACTTGCTGCAATCAAGGATACAGAAAAAGAAAAAATTCCGATGTTTTTCAAGGAACAGGTGCTGGTTGCATTGTTTATCTTAATTTTCGTATTTATGATACAGGAATATAAAGTAATCTATCAGTTACCGCTGTTATTTACTTTAGGAGGAATCACTTTACTAATTTTTGGATATGCATATAGTATCAAGTTTAGAAATAATCAGACACAAGTAATAGAGCGGCAACTATTCACAAAACAGAATGTTGCCAGCTTAATAAATGGATTTACTTATAATTTTTCAATCTATGGAGTGATGTATTTCCTTTCTATTCATTTTCAGGAACATTTATTTTTGTCTTCGCTTGAGACGGGTGTGAAATTTTTGCCCTTAACGGTTTCCGGTATGCTAATATCCTCATTTTTGTCACCTGTTCTGGTCAATAAATTAGGACAAAAATGGACTCAGCAGCTATGCTTATTGGCTATTATTGCAGGCAGTATATTTTTGTTTACCTACTTCACAATAGCAGCATACTCTGTTTTTATTTTAATTAGTTTTATTCTTTTCGGTTTTTCTGGAGCTATAGCTCCCGTATTAATGAATGCAGCTTTTTTATCAACGGGAGAAAAATATCATAATGAAATTTCTTCATTAGTAAACCTTGCACGTCAAATTGGCAGTATTTTTGGTGTAATAAGTGTTTCAATTATATTGGATATACTGGCAAATACAACGACCATTCTTTACTTTCTAGTAGTGATTATATTTATCTCATTCTTTGCTTTTCTATACTTAGCATTTGCATACAAACTGAACAATCAAAAATCCGGAATGCATGAATAAAGCCGCCACCTGGAAATATAAGCTTTCAAGATATGCAGGTGTTTTTCAAATAGATTCCTTTTTTATTTTGATAAAAGAAGGGCTGTTACATAATCAATTACCTGATTATGTAACAGCCCTCAACTCAAGTCAAATTGTACGAATACGATTCTATTCTCACTCAAAATATAGCCCATTAATTACTTTAGTGAGTAGAATATTTTCTTAAAACTTGATTACAACCACTACGCCAATTACGTTTGCCCCGCAGTATTAAACGGGAATCTGTAAGGCCTTTCATAGTCCGAAATATTTTTATTCTATAATTCTATTATCGTCCAAAATTTCCGGCTTATGTTTCATGCTGTCCAGTTCCGTAATTTCTCTAATCACTCTGCATGGGTTGCCAGCCGCAAAGGTATTGCTTGGAATGTTCTTCACAACAACACTTCCTGCCCCAATTACGCAATTATCCCCGATTGTTACTCCCGGACAAACAACCACATTTGCTCCAAGCCAGCAATCATTACCAATTTTAACCGGTTTCGCATAACACATATGCTTAGGCACACCGTCTTTATCCATAATGGCGCGGCGTTCATCTGGAAGCATTGGATGTACAGGCGTAACGATCGTCACATTTGGACCAAAATCACAATGATTGCCAATAACCACCTCTGCATCATCTTGAATGGTTAAATTAAAATTTGCAAAAAAATGATTACCAATCTTTGTATGTTTTCCGTAGTGAATATAAATAGGACCTTGCAGACGGCTGCTCTCTCCAATTTCATGGAAAATATTTGAAATGAGTGCTTGTCTCTTTTCCGTTTCATCTTCGAACGTGCGGTTATATTCGGAGCATAGGTTATGAGTTCTCAGCTTTATTTTTTTTAAATCCGGTTCTCCAGGTGAAAAAAGGGTACCTTTAAAGATTTTTTCTTCTTCTCTCATTTTTATTCTCCTAAGTGGAATCTAGCGCAGGATCAACAAGTTTGTTCCAATCGCTTTTTCCTGTAATTTTGTTTCAAAAGTTCATTCTACAAACAGACAAGCCAAACATAACAAGTGCTATTCATACTAAAAGTCACGATTGTTTGCCCATTGGTACTACCAAGGTATTGTAAATGACCAAAATTCGATTGCTTTTCTCACATTTAAGAATAAACAGTCTTAAAAAGATTTGAAGCCTACTTCAATGACTTGCCCAGTTTTGGTAGGGTGGCATTTCATTTTGCCATCTTATTATTTAAGTTCATTCTTATGCAATATTCGCACTTATTATAACATAATTCCATTGCTTATTTCTCACGCTGATTCACTTGCTGTATATCACTTTAGTAAACTAGTAGTTGTTTAAATGCTAATGCTCTATAGGATACTTCTAAAACTCCCAGCAAAGCATAAATAAGCCCTTTTTAGAGAGCTTATTTATTAGCCGGATTGTAATTAATATGATTTTATTCCCTTTAATTATATGATTCATTAAGTTTCATTATGAACAGAACGATTTCGAAAGTAATTGATAACAATCACGATAAAAGCAATCAAAGAAAATAAGCCAAACGAATCCATAAAAGCATGCAGCAGGCTTTCCTTTTCCATCGTTAGCCTCGCGATAAACAGAGCTAAAGAACTAAAGAATAATACAACTACAACCTTACTGAAAGAAGTATGTGTAATAGCCATGCCTAAGATAATAATGAATGAGCTTATTCCAATTATATTTACTAAGATATAGAGTCCTCCCTTTAATCAAATACGCATCCAAACAGCGATTAACTTAAATTTAATTCATAATGATAAAATTGTGAATCCCGGATATATCCATTCTTTTCATGTAATCCCTGAGAAGCAGTATTATCCGGTGCTGTTTCCAAAACAATGCTTTTCGCATCTGTTTCCATAGCAAGATCCTTTGCTTTATTTAAAAGCTTTTCTCCTATTCCCTGATTCCTTGCTTCTGCATCTACATACAAATCATTTAGTATCCATGCTTTTTTCATAGATATGGATGAGAATGTCGGATAAAGCTGGGTAAATCCGACATACATTTGATGATCTCTCACCATAAATATCACAGAACCCTTGTGTTCTAAACGCTGCTTTATGTACGCTTTCGCACCTTCTATGTCTGATGTTTGTTCGTAAAACACACGATATAAATTAAATAAATTCGGTACGCCGTCTAAATCTTCCATTGTTGAATAGTAGTTTCCAAGGCCGACGATTACCTCCATCGTTAATATTCTGTTCACTTAATCCACTGTCAGCTCTTCGTTTATCGAACTCAAGTCTATCTCTTTCAAAAGGGCTGCATAGTCTCCTTCTAATTCATCAATGGATGTGACGCCCTCACTAGAACCAGAGATATCTTCCAGGAAATTTCCATATTCATCAATATAACTGATTTCGGTACCAGCCATCGAATAGATTTTCCAATGTCTATCCTCTTTTTGGAGTGAATACAGTATCGTTTGTTGATAGTTATGTATGGACTCATCTTCAAAATATGTTTCTTGTGACGTATAGATAATTGCGTTATCTTCTTCTTTTTCCTCCAAAACGATATCTGTAATCCATGTTTCCCCACCTATATCCATGATGCTTGTGAGTTCTCCCTCAACATCTTGCATTATTGGCGACTCACTATGGAAATAAGACAAAAACTTATCTTCATCCTCTTGATTTTTAGCTAAAATATTGTGTCTTATAACATCAAATAACTTTTCTTATTCGGGGTCTTATACATTAGAAGAGGCTTCCACTTCCTCACTTAATATCTCTTTCTCATCCGCAGTCTTTTCCTGATCATTTTCTTGATTCTCTGTTTTGGTTTCTTCATTATTGCAAGCAATTAAAAATAAAAACAGAACAAAAATAAATGCTGTAAAACTTCCTTTTTTTATTATATCTTTCTCCGCTCTATTTAATAAGATTAGTTTACCTTATCTATTCTCAATTCACATATATTTTGACTTATTTGGATTTTTGAAGTTAGTTTAGTAATCCATTCCTTGTTAGAAGCTTAGAACAAAATTACAGAAAGAATTTGTCGCTTCTGTGAAGATTATTAACATGCCACAATAATAATTTGAAGTATCTGATTAATAAATCCTCAACAGCTTTATAAATAAAAATAATCACTACTTGTTTTTTACAAAGTAGTGATTATTTTTATATTTAATATTTGCTTGATTGCCAACTTAAGCATTGCTTAAAATTTACTAAGAATATAAATGATTTTCTACCCTGAAATGTTTATGTGTTAAAACAATAGTAAGTTCAATTACGAACTCATCTTTTATATAAACATCATATTATTTTTTGTATGTCGTGCTACTTTACTCATTACTTCGATTCTCTAAAAAGATACAATATTCACACTTTATCTACCCAGCAATACCCAGTTTAGAGAAAAAGATATACATCAGAAGAATCGATGCGATTATCGCCAAAGAGAACGGATATAAATATTTCCAATTTGTAACATCAACGGAATTATTCTCTTTCAGAACAAATTCTGTTTCCCTCGGTTTGATTTTTCCGATAATCAACATCAATCCTACACAAATAACAAATAATATTCCTAAGATATGAATGTAATTTAATCCAAAATCCCAGACCAATTGTGTTAAAGCATAAGCGAAGATAAATACTGCTAAAGATATTTTCGCCGCTATGGTAGGTACACGTTTTGTCAGATATCCTACAATTATAATTGTTAAGATTGGCACATTGTATAACCCATTGACCGTTTGTAAATAAACAAAAAATCCTTCCGGAACCAGTGCAATTAACGGCGCTACAATAATAGCAAAAAGGGCAATGCCAGTACCAATATACTTTCCTTTTCGTACAAGAGTCGCTTGTGTTGCATTTGGATTAATATAAGGCTTATAAACATTTATCATAAATAGAGTCACCGATGAATTGAGTGCTGAATTAAATGTTGATAACACTGCTCCTGCTAAAACAGCAGCAAAAAATCCAAGTAACGGGCTCGGTAACACATGTTCCACAAGTCTAGGATACGCATCTTCAGGTACTAATTCAGGACCGAATATATTAAAAGCAATAATTCCAGGCAAGATAATGATTATCGGCGTGAATAACTTAAATGCCGCCGCAATTAATAACCCTTTTTGCCCTTCCTTTAAGCTTTTGGCTGCAAGTGCACGTTGCATAACAAGTTGGTTGGTCCCCCAATAGAATAGTCCGATTAAAAGCAACCCGGTAAATAAAGTACTAAAAGGGACCGGTTCTGCGGATGAGCCGATAGCATTTAATTTTTCAGGTGTATCATTAACAATCGTGGTTATCCCTTCAAATATGGAACCATCTCCCAAAACGGCTAGACCTAATATTGGTATTAATAGGCCTCCAATGAACAAACCAACTGCATTTACCGTATCACTGATAGCAACAGCTTTTAGTCCACCGAAAATAGCGTAAATGGCACCGATTCCTCCAACAGTGACAGAAATGATCCAAAATGCGGTTAATCTACTGACGCCCAGAATTTCGTCAATATTAAAAATACCATTAAATGCAATAGCACCTGTATATAGAACGGGAGGCATTAAATTCGTGATATACCCAAGTAAAAAAAGAATGGTAACAATTTGTTTCGTTTGTTCATCATAACGATCAGCCAGAAAATCAGGAATCGTTATAATATTCCCTTTTAAATACCGAGGAAGAAAAAATATCGCTACAATAATAAGAGCAATGGCAGCTATTACTTCAAATGCCATGGAAGATAAGCTAAACTGATACCCCTCCGCACTTAAACCAATAAGCTGTTCTGTAGAAAGGTTTGTTAACAATAGCGACCCAGCAATCACCCATGCAGAAAGCCCTCTACCTGCTAAATAATAGCCTTCTGTAGTTTGGAGGTTTTCACCTCGCGTATAAAAATAAGAAATCAAAGCAACCAATCCCATAAAAAACAAAAACGATATAATTGTTATGAATGACATTGAAGGCCTCCTATGATAATAGTTTTTAACAAAATAATTATTTTCTAATGTCGTTCATTGATTTTTGTAGAGAATTAACCGCTCATTCCTCCTCGCCTACTTTTCCCATGTGAAGCAGTTTCTTGAATTTTTATACCTCTCTTACCTTGCTAATATGAAACTCAAATCAATTGGAAATTGATGAAATTGAGGCGCTTTCAAAATCATTCGTATACAAATTTATTTGTTAAACTTCCTAGTTTTTCTATTTCCACAGTTACTTCATCCCCAGGTTTTAAAAATACTTGTTTATCTTCTGATTCCCCCATAATCACTCCCTCTGGTGTGCCGGTTAAAATAAGATCGCCTGGTGTTAATGTCATATACTTAGAGATATAACTAATAATCTCATCACAATGAAAAATCATATCGGAAGTATTTGAGTTTTGTTTTTCCTCCCCATTTACAATCGTTTTAAGTTGCAAATTATTTGGATCCTCCACTTCGTCACTAGTTACTAAATAGGGACCGACTGGACTGAAATCATCACAGCTCTTGCCAAGCAACCATTGACTAGAAACAAATTGTAAATCGCGAGCGGATAAATCATTTCCTGTAACATAGCCAAATACATGATTTAGTGCTTCGTTTACAGGAATATTTTTTGCTGTTTTTCCAATGACCATTCCTAGTTCTACCTCGTAATCTAGCTTTTTTGTGGTTTTCGGAATTTTAATAGCTTGTTTATGTCCTGTTAATGTATTATTAAATTTGTTAAAAAGAATCGGTGTTTCGGGATAGGGTGAACCCGTTTCGTCTGCATGTTTTCGATAGTTTAACCCAACGCAAATAATTTTACTTGGTGAGGTAATAGCTGGTCCCCAATGAATATCTCCCTCTTTCAAATAACGAATCGATTCCGTTTCTACTTGTTCTATATAACTCGCTATTTCTTTCACCGCATCTTTTCCTCCATGGATAACTTCCATCACATCCGTTGGAATAGTGGCATTCCTATGATTTTGGAGCAATTCATCGAAATCGATAATACCTTTATCCGTTTGAATTCCTAAAACCTCTTTATCTTCCTTCTGAATAGTTAAAAATTTCATCATTATTCTCCTCTCTATCCAATTTCATAATGTCGACTATCCTTTACGCAATTTTAAAATTCCAGGTACATTCCGGTGTATAATATCCTCTATAATATGATCGGGAATCTTTGGCATCTTGGTTCCTTCTACAACATCGTTAATTTCCCACAATGTATCTATGGTTTGTGTTATGGTAAAGAACGGGAAATCTGAACCCAAAAAGATTTTATGTGTTACACCATATTCCATAGCTAATACCATTGCATTGTAATATTGCCATGGTCTTCCCCCTAAAGCGGATAAATCCATATACATATTCGGATTTTTACGAACTACTGAAATGCATTCACCAACCCAGGGATGCCCCATATGAGCAATAATTATTTTTAAATCTGGGAAAGCCCTTGCAATGGGATCTAAAGCGGCTGGTCTTGATGCATCTAAAAAACCTTCTGGAACAAAAGATGTCCCTTGATGAAATAGTATGGGAATATCTAATTCATTCGCTTTTGCATATAAGGCAAAATGTTTCTTGTCATCCGGATAGAAATTTTGATACATCGGCCCCAATTTTAATCCGCTTAAATGTAAATTCTTAACTGCATCTTCTAATATACTAGGCGCTAAATCATTGTTCGGATCTACACTCGCAAAGCCAAATAATCTATCCGCATGTTTGGAAACATATTCAGAAACATATTCATTCGGAACCCTCGTGCCGGTTGCCGGTGCATCAAACGCTAAAACGATCGCTCCATCTACATCTTTTATACTTTCTTGATGGTCTTCCGGTAATGCAATTAATTCATGTTTTTCTCCCCAGGCTCTTTGACAGGCTTCTCTCATCGCCCCCGTTACATGACCAGGTCCAAATAAATGGGTGTGACTATCAAATATCATGGCAAGCAACCCCTCCTCGTTTATTCTGATTCTTCCTATTTGTTGATAAACCTTCTATTTAACTGTTGCTTTTTAATTCATCCCTCAATTCCTTAGGAAGTAAAAAATCAAAATCGCATCCTAACTCCGCTTGTAAAACTGTATTTTCAAATAACAACCCATAGCCACGATCATAAAATGGCTCTGGCTGTACCCATTTTGACTTCCTCTTCTCTAATTCTTCTTCATCAACAAGTAATTGAAGACGCCGATCATGGATATCCAATTTAATTTCATCTCCATTTTCAATTAATCCGAACGGTCCTCCGACAGCAGATTCTGGAGATATATGAACTACCAACGTTCCATAAGAAGTTCCGCTTATTCTTCCATCAGATATACGCACCATATCACGCACACCTTTTTCTAATAGTTTCTGTGGAATAGGTATTTGCCCTTCTTCCGGCATACCTGGAGCACCTTTTGGCCCGAGATTTTTCAAAACTAATACACTATTCTCCTCGACATCGAGATTTGGGTCATCAATCCGCTTCTTCATATCTTCCAAAGAATCAAATACTACTGCTTTTCCTTTATGTTGAAAGAATTTCTTGGATACAGCTGTTTTCTTAATAAGTGAACCACCAGGGGAAAGGTTTCCTTTTAAAACAGCAATGCCCCCGTCTGATTCAATTGGCTCAGTCAACGGAAAGATAACTTTTCTATCCAAGACATGGACATCCATCAAATTCTCTTCCACTGTTCTACCTGTTACCGTCATACATTCTCTATGTAAAAGAGGTTCCAACTCTTTCATTAGAGAAGGTACACCACCAGCTTCAAAGTACTCTTCCATTTGGTATTGTCCAGATGGCCGCAAATTCAATAAAAATGGCGTTCTTTTGCTTATCTCATCGAACGTCTCTAACGGAAGTTTCATACCGAGACGTTGGGCAATAGCAACCATATGAATAATACTATTTGTTGAGCCACCACTCGCCATCGTTACGGTGATCGCATTTTCGATAGCTTCTCTTGTCATAATATCTTTAGGCTTTAAATTTTCTTTTACTAATTGAACAATTCGATTCCCTGTCATCTGTGACATATGACGCCTTCTTGAATCGACAGCAGGTATTGCTGCACACCCAGGTAGAGCCATTCCTAATCCTTCTGCAATCGATGCCATCGTACTAGCTGTCCCCATTACCATACAATGTCCGTCACTCCGGCAAATAGCATTTTCTGCTTCTGCAAGTTGAGCACCATCCAAATTTCCTGCTTTATGTTCTAAGGTAAAACGATAACAATCTGTACAAGCACCGAGGCTTTCCCCGCCCAGCCTGCCATTCAACATCGGCCCTCCCGTTAGGATGATGGATGGTATATTCGCACTGGCAGCGGCCATTAATTGAGCGGGGACCGTTTTATCACAGCCTCCCAATAAAACAACTCCATCAATAGGATGGGCTTTCATCATTTCCTCTGTATCCATGGCCATTAAATTTCGTAACAGCATAGATGTTGGTTTAATATATGGCTCCCCAAGAGAGATCGTCGGAAATTCCATTGGTGTTCCACCCGCTTGCCAGACTCCTCTCTTTACATGTTCAACGAGTTCGTTAAAATGCGAATGACACTTGTTTAATTCACTAAACGTATTGCATATACCAATGATTGGCTTCTTTATATCATCTTCCGTATAACCCATTGATTTTGTAAAAGAACGATGTACAAATCCCCACAGGGTTTGATCAGCAAAATATGTCTCACTTTTTCTCGTTTCGTTACTCAAAGACAGTACCTCCTATCGATTGTTAAATGAAAATGTTGGTAATCCTTGTACATCCATGTTGATACGGAATAATCCCCCAGAATAAGGATGAGATGCTAACTCCTTTTCTGTTAATCCTGTACGAGCACTCGTAACGTATAATTCATTCCGTTTCTCTCCACCAAAGACACAAGAAGTAACACGAGGCACTGGCAGTTTGATTGTTTCTAATAAATTTCTATTATTAGGATCCCAGCAACAAATGACCCCTGCATCCCAATGTGCCACCCATAGATTCCCTTCCATGTCACCTGACATGCCATCAGGCAATTTAAATTTCTCTGGTATAATCACAACAGTTCTCTTATTGTTAATATCACCTGTATTCAAGTCATAATCGAAAGCTACTATCTTATATGCTAACGTATCAATATAATACATGGTTTGATAATCCGGAGACCAGGTTATGCCATTGGAACATCCAACAGATTGAATCTTCGTTGCTATCGAATAATCTAGTTGGAGACAAAATAATTCCCCAGTAAACTTTTCAGCATCTACTCCATTAACAGTTCCTACCCAAAAACGTCCGAATGGATCACATTTGCCATCATTAAATATATTTTCAGAATGCTTATTGGGATTCGTGATAAATGTCTTTTTTTCCGTTTCAAGATGGAATAAATAAATGCCGCTTTCTGTGGCCATAATCACTTCCTGTTCATTCTTAGGAGCAACACTTCCAATATGCTCGCCTATTTCCATTTTTCGATTTCGTTCATTTTTAGGATCATATATATATAAATTCCCTCGAGCACTGTCGATCCAATAGAGTACCTGGCCTTCGCTATCCCAGGAAGGACTTTCTCCTAAATGCGCCTTTTCATCTTGGACTAGTTCCCAAGTTTTATCCAACTATCCCACCTCACCACACTACTAATTTAAAAACACTCGTCTTACAATTCGCTCGCATTGGCTAAATGACCACCGTCAATGACTAAAACAGTACCCGTAATATAAGTTGCTTGGTCAGAAGATAAAAAGTAGACCCCATCCGCTACTTCTTCCACTGTTCCTAATCTTTTCATAGGTGTTTTCTCCGTTAAATTCAATGTCTCATCTCCTTTTTTTAATTTTTTATCCAATGGTGTATCAATAAAGCCGGGTGCTACTGCATTTACTCTAATATTGTACGGTGCCAACTCTACAGCTAACGATTGTGTCAATAAATTAATTCCCCCTTTTGAAGCATTGTAATGGGCTAAGTACGAACTGCCAGCCAAGCCATTTTTAGATGAGATATTTACAATGCAGCCAGGAATTTGATCTTGTATCATTCGCTTTGCTATCCATTGGCTGAGAATAAAATTTGCCCTAAGATTCACTTGCATGATCTGATCCCAATTTTCTATTGGAATTTCAATAACAGGTTCCCTAACAGCTAAACCAGCATTATTAACTAAAATATCTATCCCTTCCCAATAGGCATAAGCCTTCTCCGCTTTTTCTTCTATATCTTCAACATTTTGCAAGTCACAGACAATGGGCAGAATTCGATTATGATAGGTACGACACTCCGCAGCTAAAATGGATAAGTGCTCTTCATCGTTATCCAATATGGCAACACGACAATTGTTTTTTAGATACTTTTGAACAATCCCCTTTCCTATGCCCTTAGCTCCTCCAGTAACTAACACTCTTTTTTGCACATGAACACCCTCTCTCTTTTCAAGATTGAAACATTTACCATTTACTTATATCTGGCATTGTGACTTGTTTTCCATCTGAAGTGATTGACTCCTCAGATAAAATTCCAGGCAATGTCAGTTGTAAAGCCTTATAGATATCAATATTCAGAGGCTTGTCATGCATAATGCAATCTAGGAAATCTTTAATCATATAATAGTCTGCTCCCCAATGGTTAGCGTTTTTTGGTTCAACCGGCATTTTCAAATAATCTTCTGGTAAAAATTCAGGATAAAATGCTTCAAGATCCATCCATTCTTCACTAGATGGATTATAATCTTTTAACCATACGCGATGCTTCTCTCCAGGAACGCTTGGTGCTTCATAACAACCCTTGGTTCCTTGTAAGGAATAATACCGCATAATATGTGGTCGATTAGAAGTTAAATCTAATCGTATTTTTATCAGCGCATCACTTTCTGTTCTGCATAACATAATCGTTGTGTCATCAATTTCATTATCTGGAGATGTATGTGATCCGGAACCTAAACAATTTACATATTGAACGCTTTCGTTAAACCAATTTAATATAGGCCCAAGACTATGTGTCCCATAATTACAACCGCGTTTTCCCATGGTGTCTGTTTTCCGCCACGTTGGATCACCATTTTCATCGTATTGTAAATGTTTCACATTATGTATATACGCTCCCTCCGAATAATAAATCTCGCCAAATAAACCTTTCTTAACCATATTTTGTATAGCAACATTTTCTCGTATATAACAATAATTTTCCGCCATCATGTATTTCGCCTTACTTCGTTTGACTGCATCCAATAATAATTTACATTCTTCCAAAGTTGTTGCCGCGGTTACTTCTGACAGTACATGGATATCCTTATTCAAAGCTGAAATTGCTTGACGCGCGTGCATATGAATAGGAGATGTTAACACAACGACATCAATACCATCGTTAAGGAATTCCTCATAGTTAGAAAAGGTTCTTTTCACACCATACTTTTCTGAAAACTTCATCAGAGCTTCTTCATTCGTATCCATAATGGCTTTCACTTCTACATCATTAAATAAGTTAAAATCTTCATAAAAATCAGCTCCTCGTGTTGTACCAACTATTCCAATCTTCAGTTTATTCATATAAGATCTCTCCTAAATAAATTTATGAAATTTACAAATTAAACGAGCTAATGTAACATCTTTTGTTTAACTTTTTTATTCATGATATTTGGCTACCATCCTCAAACCCATTTTTTAGCATTTGAGGATGGTTATTATTCATATATTAAATGATCCCACTCTACGAAGCCACTTTAAAACTTTTGAATGAATGAAAAAGATACTAAATGAGCTCTTTTAAAACATCCTCTATTGCTTGTAATGTGTTATCAATATCTTCTTTCGTGTGGCTATAACTAATATGATTCCGTTTAATATTCATCGGCATTTTGAAAAAGCCTCGCTCAATCAGTTTCTTTCGATAACTGACATACATTTCCGCATCGTTCTTCATTAAATCTGTATAATTTTTCGGTTCAAAATCCATAAAATATGTTGTCCAAACAGATCCAAATCCAGCTACATATGCTTTCATGCCGAGTCTTTCATGTATTTCGCGAATGCCATTTCTCATTCTATCCCCAAGTTCAAAAATATGTTGATGAACCGGTTCTGTTTCCATAATTTCCATGGTAGCAATCGTTGCTGAAGTACCAACAGCATGCCCATTGTATGTACCAGCAAACCAAACGTCTCCACCAGGATTGGTATTGTACCGCTCCATATATTCTTTCTTGCCGGCGACTGCGGCCATCGGGAAACCATTCGCCATTGCTTTCCCCATTGTTGTCAAATCAGGCGTTACATCAGCAACCTTTTGAAAACCGCCTAAGCCATGGCGAAATCCTGTAATCACCTCATCAAAAATCAATACCGCATTATTTTCATCACACAAATCACGCAACCCCTGCAAAAATCCATCTTCTGGCATCACACAGCCTATATTATGTGGAATTGGTTCTACAATGATTGCCGCAACTTCATTCTTGTTTTTATGAAAAGTAGCTGCAACATCGTCTAAATCATTGAATGTACAAATCAGTGTATTATCAATTGCTTCATCCATCATTCCAGCAGAACCTGGGTCACGCTTGCCTATCATATCAGGAGCACTTAACATATTTCTCGCTACATAATCATGCCATCCATGATAACACCCCTGAAATTTAATTAATTTAGTTCTATTTGTTATAGCCCTTGAAAGTCTTATCGCATGATACGTAGCTTCTGAACCCGAATTGCAAAACAATACCTGATCCGCCGAAGGAACGTTCTTTGTTATTTTATCTGCACATTTAATCTCTAAATCAGTGGTACCTACTCCATATAAGTCTGTTGTTGAAAGAGCTTCAATTACTTGATCATTTACTGCTTTATAATTATGACCTAATATATATGGTCCGAATGCGGATTGATAATCAACATATTTGTTTCCATCCGCATCATAAATGTAAGCGCCTTCTGATTTAGTAAAAATTAAATGGGGATCCACATTCCTTATAGAAGTGTGTACGCCACCAGGGGTATATTTTATTGCCTCTTCATATAATTCTTTACTTTTCGTATTTAACATTTCTAAAAAACCTCCCTATTTTTAATCATGCAAAATGTAGAGCGAAACGACATCACCAAACGAAAGCGCTTTCTAATTGTTTTTAAAATGATCCTCCCCTTTACAATTTAAAATAGTCTACAAAATAAATACACATGAGACATTTCCTAACGAATAAAGCAAACGAAATACATAATACTGAACTTAGTTCTCCTTGTTGAACAAGTATAATGTGCTAATATTAGTTTTGTCAATAGTTAATTTTCTGTTTTATCTGTTAACCGTTGAAAAATACATGAAAAAGTCCGAACCGATTGAAATTCAAATGAATGTTAGAATTTCAATCGGTTCGGACTCTCCTTTATATCACATACCATTTTCTTTTAATGTCATATAAATCATAAAGAAACAGGTATACGAAATCACCTATTATATACTTTTTGCGATGTCTTGTGCTGTTTCACGAACTAGTTCTCCAATTTTTGAAAATCGATCTTTAGGTAATTGAGAGGTATGGCCTGTTACACTAATTGCAGTTGGAGTAGTATGGCGAGCATTAATTATCGGAGCAGCAATGCATCTAACACCAATCTCGCCTTCCTCATCTTCAATAGCATAACCGTTCTGGCGGACAGCACGAAGAGATTCCTTGAAAGTCGTCATATCAGTAATTGTATTCGGTGTTGCCTTATCCAAATTTTCAAATGTCACTATTTGGTCAAGCTCCGATTCACTCAAGTAAGCTGCTATTGCTTTTCCTAATCCCGTTAAATGAATTTCCGTCTTCAGGCCGGGATACGTGGAGAATTTTATGAAACTATCCGGTTCTTCTTTTGCTATATACATGATTTGATTTTCATGAAGGATGCCTAAATGTACAGTAAAACCCGATTCTCCCATCAAACGTTTCATATATGGTTTTGCCAATTCTATCATATTACTATCAGATACATACGTCATTCCAATTTGAAACATTTTGGGACCAATTTGAAAACGACCATTGAGATCTTTTTGAACCATATTATGGTACTCAAGCGTCTTCATAATTGCAAAAACCGTAGCTTTTGGTAAATCAAGCATTTTACAAATTTCTGTTCCCGTATATGTATCTTTCGACTCACTAATAAGTTTTAGTATTTTAATTGTTCTTTCCAAAGCTGGTACGTGATATTTTTCCAATTAGCTCCCCCCAATTACGTTATCTGTTTACAAAGGACTATATATGATTTGTTTAAAATATAACTCTTTGACCAATGAATTAGTTCAGTATATAAACTCGCGTTCGTAATATAGTACCATTATAAGAATATGTTTTTTCTTTTGTCAAGATATCATGTTTGCGTCAACTATTTATGATTACTCTTTAAAGATTTTTAAGACCTTTATTCGGATTAGTTAAACTTTTATTCTGATTTCGATAGAGAGTAAGCTTAATTTTGTTATGGAAAATAAAATATCATTTCATTTTCTCTAAAACCCAATGTAAAAGATATATATGTAATTAATTACTCTGAAATTTCACTCAATAAACCCCTTAATTACCAGGCGCAAAAATATTGAAACAATTATAGTACTAAGATTTACTTAAATGTATAAAAATATTGCCAATCGCAAGCTGTTTAAAAGGGGCTTGCAGTTAAATATAGAAAGCATTCTTTCAAATATTTATCCCTTACCAATCTAAATATATTAATACGAGAAATATCCTCCAAGAAAATCTTGGAACAACCTGTTTTCTTCTGTATCCGCACGAGTAACGATATAAGTAGATGCCTTTGGAAGCTTTAACTCCGGTGTTCTTACTTCCAGTAATCTCCCTTCTATTAGTTCCCGATTCAAAGCGATTTTAGGAAGAAAAGAGAAACCTAGCCCTTCCTCGATAAATTTTTTCGTAATGTGGACCTGTGTAACAACCATAGTACGTACCTTGTGATACTTTACATGGATCGCATTTAATAGATCATCCCAGTATTCTGGATGATTATAGGTGAATAATGTCTGATTTTCAAATAGATCATGAATATCAATTGGCGGGCTGCTTTCTAAATCACCGCCATCATGGGAGCATACGCAAATCACATCATCTTCTTTTATTTTCTCCACTTGCAATGATCCTTGTACGGGTTTCATCTGCAATAATCCGAGATCTGCTTCTCCTTTTTCAATCATTTCGCTTATTTCCATTGATTCTTTTATCTGCACAATCACTTCTACATCCATGTGCCGCTCCATAAATTGTCTAATAATATATGGAAGAATGGAGGCAGCTAATAATGGAGAAATAGCGATGGTTAACTTTCTTTTATACCCTTGTTCCCAAGCCAGTAAATCATGAGTTCCACGGTCATAGCTGGATAATATTAACCGGGCATGCGGCAAAAATCGGCGTCCAGCTTCCGTAAGAATGATATTACGTCCAGACCGGCTAAAAAATTGTGTGCCAATATCTCTTTCAAGCTGTTTAATATGTGCCGTTACCGTTGGCTGTGCCATATATAGCTTTTCTGCCGTTTTTCTAAAATTTTCACTTTCTGCAGCCATAATAAAGGTCCGTAACCAATTTATATTCATCTCTTCCCCCTGATTGATTATGATTTTTAATCATTTAGTTAATAAATAACTAATATTCATTATTATATATCTCATTTATAATAGACACAAATAGTAAAAATGGAGGAATTATAATGAATTTTCGACCTGGTCTTGAAGGTATTACAGCAGTACAAACCAATTTGAGTTCTGTAGATGGTGAAAATGGCCGCTTGATTTTTCGTGGATACCATGCAGATGAATTAGCTCGTAAGTATACGTTTGAAGAAGTTATCTATTTACTCTGGTATGGGGAACTGCCGGCACAAAATGAATTAAAAAAATTGAAAAAGCAGCTTCATGAAGCAAGAAATTTACCGGAGTACATCATTCGTATTATTGATGAATTACCAGAAGATATGGAAATGATGGCTGTTTTAAGAACAAGTATATCTTCTTTGAAAGCGAATCCAGAATGGCCGCCAACATTAGAAGAAGCAACCCGTATCACAGCTATCATACCAACTATACTTGCTTATCTTTATCGATCTTTACACCATTTAGAATTTATTGCGCCTAATCATCAATTAGATCATGTGTCCAATTACTTGTATATGCTTACTGGTAAAATACCGAAAGACGCACATATCAAAGTTTTAAATGCTTATTTTATTCTTACGGCAGAACATGGTATGAATGCCGCAACGTTCACGTCCAGGGTAATTGCATCTACTGAATCTGATTTGTTTTCTGCCGTTTGTGGAGCAATTGGTGCTATGAAAGGGCCATTACATGGAGGTGCACCAACCGGTGTCATGTCAATGTTAAACGAGATAGGTACAATGGAAAATACCGAAGATTGGTTGAGAAAAAAACTAAATAACAATGAAAAACTGATGGGATTCGGACATCGTGTTTATAAAACAAATGATCCCCGGGCTGAGGCATTAAGCGATGTCATTGAAAGTTTATCGGCTAATGATGATTGGTTTGCCCTTGCAAGGTATGTGGAAAATACCGCAATTCGCTTGCTTAAAGAATATAAACCTGGACGAAGACTTTATACCAATGTTGAGTTTTATGCAGCAGCTGTTTTCAAAGCTATAGATCTGCCGGAAATGCTGTATACACCAACATTTACTGCAAGCAGGACAGCCGGATGGAGTGCTCATGTTCTGGAGCAAGCAGAAAACAATCGGATATTCCGTCCTCTTTCTGAGTATACTGGATCGAAGAATATGATTAATGAAAATACTCAAAGAGGCTAAGAGAAGACTAACCTCTTGGGCAAATACTGCACTAAAATATTAATCGATAAACTCTTAAATGTTCGTAAACATTATAAAGTGAAACTTCCTTCAGCGGGGTTCTTTCATCCCCTGCTGAAGGATGTTTCGCCTTATCTAATTCATGTTTACCGAACATAAAATAGTTATATTTACATTAACTACTGCTCTATCTTTCAGCAAAATTGGCTTTCTCACTAAAAAAATAAAGCTTAATACAAACTTTTTCCAGATTTCTGTTTAAACAAAGTCTTTCCACTCGTCTCACTCACTATATCAATAGTAACACCACGATTAATCCGCTTCGCACTCTCATACAAGAACAACCACGCAAGACCAATAGACAATACGAACATCAGCAGCAAGCCCAGACTGATTACGATCACTGGATTACTTGCTTTCCATGTAAGTAAAACGCCAAATAAACTAAATACGAAACCGAAAAATCCAGAACTTTCCGCGCCCAGATCAACAACAAATGGAGCTGCCTCACCAGGTACGAGCATTAATGCGTAAGGGATGCTTAAAACAGCCAAATACACATATGCCAACAATAATAGAAACATAGACGTTCCAAAGGTTAACCGCTGCTGGGGATTGCCCGGATTAAACCGTGCACCAATTGTTCCGATCCAAATGCCGATGGAGCTGATTCCGATGGTAATTCCAGCTTTCACCACAATTCCAAAGATGAACTGCCACCATGCCCAGCCAAGAAATACTCCTACAATACATTCCAAGATCGTTAAAATAATAAATGGCAGCAGCCAGCTGATCCATAGCTTTCCTAAGGCAATATCGCGGCCTGATAATGGGAGCGTGCGTAAAATCCACGCAGACAATCCTTCCCGTGCAATAGCCGCAGCAGCAAGCTGTCCGTTAAACAATGCATAAATAAATAAAAAGAAGCCTTGAGCAATGGGCCATGAAATATCATTAAATCCGCGAAGATCACTTAAGCGGATGCCACCACTGAAGAAACCAATAACCGGAAAAACGATGAAAAAGGCAAGCGGTAAAAATGTCATCCATTCTCTCATATCACGCTTAATGGAAAACCATTCTTTCTTCCCGATCGCAATAACTGGATGTGATACACCCTGCGCACGCTCTTTTTTAGGTTTACGCTTTTTCTTTTTCCCGCTTCCTTCACTTAGTCTAACCCAACCCGTGCGGAATCCTTTTTCAACTAATGTCGTCGTAAGTAAAATCAACACTCCGGCAAAAAGTATCAATAAAATCATTGGCAGGAAAAAGCTCATTGAACCATTTGCTGCCTGAATTAATGCATCACTTCCCCAGCTTACCGGTACCCAATCCGGTAAAACTGGAAGCCCTGCCATAAGAGACTCTGATAATGAACGGTTATTTGATATTTGCGGTAACATAAATATCAAATAGACAAACAATCCTGACAGAAAGGTCATCGCTGTCATCAATTCATTTGCTCGTCTTGCAGGAATAAGCTGTATGACAACCAAATTAAGCAGGTAGGCAATGGAAAGCCCAATGGTAGCCGCTGTAAACAACATACATACAAGTACGAAATAATAGATAATATTTGCGCCGCTGGCCACCCCATAAGCTGTAAGTGGTACTAAAAGAAATAAAAAAACAGTCAAAGGTGCGCCGATAAAACTTTGCATGTACTTCATTATAAAAATTTGTCTCGTTTTAATCGGCATGGTGAACAGAAACTCTAAATCGGTTGCCGAGTACAAGTGTTTAAACACTTCTGGCATCCCGATTAAAATAATCATTCCAATAATCATTAACAAGCTGAAAGAAAAGATCCCATCTAAAATGGGCTCAGTCACCGAACCGGCAATGTTCCATATCGCCTGAGAGACAAAAAACAACAGAACAGCCAAGACTGCAAAAACAAAAAGATAGGCAAAATAATTTTTAAGATTTTGTGATTTGAGTGTATTTACAAATATTCTGCGCTGATTCTTGAGCAAAACCTTTATCATGATGGACCACCTGGTTGATTTTCTTTCGCCATCTCCTCAATAATCGCTTCTTGGTCATCACTGCCTGTTAATTCTAAGAAAATTTCTTCAAGACTTCCCTCTGTACGTCCGTCTTTTTCCCTTAATTCATCCATTGTTCCAAGTGCGATGATAGCACCATCTGAAATAATACCGATCCGGTCACACATCTGTTCCGCGATTTCAAGAATATGTGTTGTTAAAAACACCGTCATGCCTTTATCGCATTCTTCTCTGAGCAAATTTTTAAGATTCCGTGCACTTTTAGGATCAAGCCCCACGGTTGGTTCATCTAAAAATAAAATTTCCGGATCATGGACGAGTGCTCCACAGATTGCAATTTTCTGCTTCATCCCATGAGAATATCCTTCTATTAATTCATTAGCCCGGTCCGTCAGTCCAAATATGGACAGTAACTGCTCCGCCCGTTCTTTAAAATGATCCGATGGTATTTGAAATACAGACGCCACAAACTCCAAATACTCCCAGCCTGTTAATTTCGGATATAAATTTGGCTGGTCTGGAACATAAGCAATCTGCTTTTTCGCTTCAAGCGGATTTTTCCAAATATCATAACCATTTATTTCAATCGTTCCATTTGTTGGCTCAAGCAATCCAGTCATCATTTTAATCGTCGTTGTTTTTCCTGCCCCATTTGGCCCTAAAAATCCAAACAGCTCCCCTTTTCTCACTTCGAAATTAATCTGTTTGACAGCAGCTTGATTTCCATATTTCTTTTCAAGCTCTAAAATTTTGATGGATCGTTCACTCATTTTTTGCCTCCTTGTATATCCCATTCATTTATTCGGTAAAAGAGTAACTTTAATTTTCTGCTATTTCTTCAACAATCAAATCAATACATTTGTTATTTGTTTTTTTATACAATAAATATTATTAACTTTCAATTAATTCCTTTCAAATAGATTCCGCTAATATTTGTGCATTATTAATTACTCAGCACCCTAATTATTACAAATCCTGCCCTGCGTGTAAAATAGTTTAAAGTACGATACTAGCTTTTTAAATAGATTTCATCATGCCATAACTTATTGATTTTTCACGTCTCTCCAATGACTGACAATAAGCAGTGCAGCGATAATTGAACAATTAATCATCAAACCTGAATAAATTTGCCAGCCTAGATTACCCGTATGATGAATAATTTGAAAGATAAAATATGGGATTAGCAGCATACTTACTGCAAATATGACATATGTAATCTTATTATTCACTTTTAACACCTCCGCTTCCTCTTTGCTTCATCAATTCCTTTCATTTCGCAGTTAAATAATAAAACTCTAAAGCTGTCATCAAATATATCCTTCCTTTGATGACAGCTTCTTCTCTTTAAAATACTCTTATAGAGTCCCTTGCTTCCGAACCAGACACATAATACCGCTAATAAGCAGGAAGATGCCAGGAATAATACCAAACCCTACGGTAACAATCGATCCTAAGATAGAAATCACAATGAAAATCGAACCTGCAATTTTCGGCTGTTTATTCCCTTTAATCAAGAAAATCGCTGCAAGGCTTAAAATAATCGCGAGGATAGAAGTAATGAGAAGCGCCCACCCTCCTGCGCCCATTCCTTCCATGACCGTATTCAGATCATTAAGACCCATTTCTGGATTTTGCTCTACTACTTCTTGAAGGAGGTCTTCATTATTTTGCAGAAATAACATAAACCCGCCTAAAGCTGCAACCAGTCCATATCCGACCATTCCAATGACACCTAATACAATTTCAACCGTTCTTTTCATTATCTTTATACCTCCCTAAATCTCTTATTGACCTGCAATATCTCTCTTCGTAAATATTCCCCAAGAAGCTGCTAAAAACACTACAAAATAAACAAGTAAAACCATGATGGAAAACGGCAACGTCATCCCGTCCACCCAAGGTGCGTCATTCGCATATTGGCTTAAATCTGTGTTCGCAAATAAGATATATTTAGCCCATGCATACTCCGAGAAAAAACTGACAATGGAATTCCCAGCCATCATTAGAAATACCGCTGTTCCAATGGCAAGTGCACTATTGCGGAAAATGCTTGAAATCATAAAGGCAAAGGTTGCCATCATTACTAAATTAACGAGTTTATAGCCATAGTTTGTAATTATCTCATGAATAACCGATACGTATTCCAAACCGCCGACCTTATCCATGACGATTTGCGGATTTAATCCTTCCACACCAAAGAACACGGCACCAATCACCCATGAAAAGACAACCACAAATAACAGTGTAATCAAAGCGAATAGCAGGACTGCCAAATATTTGGATAATAGTATTTTTGATCTGGAGATAGGACGGATAAGTAAAAGTTTTATCGTACCCCATCTAAATTCATTCGCAACAATCCCTGCTGCGATAATGATTGTTAATAAACTTACGATGGACAGCATGATGTTCATCTCCATCACAAATTGCCACGCATCATACCCCGCCGGCTGAATATCATTTTCTAAATAGTAATTGTTTTGCTCAATCAAACCCATATTAAAGTCTTCCAGGAGCTCTTCCTCTTCCATCTCCTTCGTCAGCTCTTCATTCTCTTCCTGCAGCTCCGCACGCCATGAATCCTGACTGTAATCCTCTCTTACGTCACCAAAAAAGCTTGTTAACATGCCATATCCCGCAATAATAACTGCTAAAAGTATGTACATGATCCAGGTTGATTTTTGTATATATATTTTATTTATTTCGTTTCGGATTAAATTCACCAGGTTACTCAATGACATTCTCTCCAATCAAATTAAAGAATTTTTCTTCTAATGTCGCTCTGGATACTTCTACTTGATAAATCAAAATATCATTTCGCACGAATGTTTGAATGATATTAGGAATTTCTTCTCTTTGACTTTGAAAGGATATGAAACCATTGGTGAGAACGGCCTCTATAATATGCTCTGTGCTTAACAGTTCTATTGCTTTCTCTGCAGGTGTTACTTCCATCTGAATCTGATGGGAATTCTGCTCTGTATCTGCTGCATCATGAACATTTTGAATCGTAATAAGCTCTCCATTTTTAATAATTCCAATCCGGTCACACATTAATTCGATTTCTGATAAGAGATGACTGGAAATAATAACTGCAACATTTTGCTCTTCAGCCAATCGTCGAATATAGTGTCGTATCTCTCGGATACCTGCAGGATCAAGCCCGTTTGTCGGCTCATCTAAGATTAAAACAGACGGATTATGTAATAAGGCTTGAGCAATCCCTAACCTTTGCCGCATTCCTAGCGAGTATTTGCCGACTTTTTCTTTGATCGCCTTTTCCAGGCCTACTAAGCAAATAACCTCCTGTATCCGCTCCTTGCTGACATCCGGAAGCATACGCGCAAAATGTACCAGATTTTGCATCCCTGTCATAAACGGATACATTTCTGGATTCTCAACAATGGCTCCAACCTCTTTAATAGCCTCCTTATAATCGTTTTTAATGCTTTTGCCCAGTATCTGTACGTCTCCACCGGACATTTTTATCAGACCTACCATCATTCGAATGGTTGTTGTTTTACCCGCACCGTTTGGGCCGATGAAGCCAAAGACTTCTCCTGACTTAATCTCAAAGTTTAGCCCTTTAATAATTTCGGTTTTTCCAATTGTTTTCTTTAAATCAATTAGTTTCATTGCTGTGTTTTCCAAAAAGTTCCCTCCATATAATATTGTTGTCTTTATTATCGGTATTTTTACAAAATAATGAAATTCATAAGTTTATTTTCACTATTTATTCTGCACGCTGTACACTTATAAATATAATCTCCATTGCTACGATTAAAAATTTCACTTGCCTTTTTAGATGGGGATGATTCTCTGCTGTATCTATCAAAATACAAATATATATAATCCTAAATCATTGAAGTAAATACGAAGATAAATAAAGCGAAGATCGTTGTATTTTCCATAAAAAATTCCTTCATTCAAACATTGATAGAAGATCATTTCCGTTTCCTAATGTATTGATGAATAAAGCGACAATAATAAGCGGATGTATCTTTACTTTTTTCACGGGGAGTCACCTCCTGTTTCAAGGATGTTTATTTAAGTCCGAGCTCAACACCATACTTTCCGCCCTCTCTATCATTTCATTTTTCTCAACTTCGGAACCAATCATAATGATGGAATATCTTAACCCCTCTTCATCCCAAGTAATACTATTGACAACCCTTTCATAGTCCGCCTTCTTTCCCCGGATTTCCACATCAGCTTTTTCAATTTCCATCTCTTCAGGAGAATGAAAAATAGATAAGTAGAACATGGGCATATCCGCTTTGGAATAATACGTTAAATTTAACTCATTACGGGTTATTATTCCGTCGATGTGATGCATTTCGATATCCTTTAAATCAAATTCATTCTCGGGAAACAGATAAAATGCTTGTTGGAGAATTTCTTCTGCCTCTGCTAATGTTACTGTATCTGGAGCAAATGATTCTAAATCCTTTATTTCAACATCATCTGGAATATTCAAAGCGAAGGTATCTGCTGCAAATACTGGTGATAAATCGATTTCTTTATATTCCAGTTCTGTTCGGATGCCGCCCGCTTCGGAAATCATTTTAATAATAAATCCAGTTTTCTGGTCCACCCACAATGCTGTATCTCCAAATACATGATCAGAAACTTTTGCTTTTGCTTCTATATGGAATGTATCAAAATCTAGTATTTTTTCTTCCCCCATTAATTCAAGCGCATGAGAATACTTCGTGATGCCCAGCATTCCATTCATTTTCCCTTTAGAATCATGTGATTCTGCATCTTCCTCTGCTGTTATTTCCATCTCGAACGCACGATGATTATATTTATCATAAATAATTGTTTTTGTACCATCATTCAAAGCTTCCGTTCTTTTATCTTTCCCTGCCAGCTGGTCATGCGTAATGGTTTTTCTTTTGCCATTTGCGACGTATTCTTTTAAGATACTGTGCTCTATTAGTGCATTTCCTTGATATACTTTTGATTCGGATAACGTATAATAATGATCCATTCCTTCTCCTGCTTCAACCGCCTTGCGCATGATTTCTTCAGCAGATACGTTCATATCTTTTCGCCTCCTGATTTGGTAAAAGGCTGCATACGGGCCTATGTTCTTTTTATATACATTGGACGGTATGCAGCCTTTTTGATGTGGAAAATGCATTTGAAAAACTGATCTTTTCTATTGTTCTGAACTTAATATCATCTCTTCCGTCAACTCCAAAACTTCTTCTTCCATATCCGGATCATTAATCAGTAAAGAATAACGCAAACCATCTTCATCCCAGTAATAATTGTTGATGGATTCTTCATACGCTGCAACATTCCCTCTAATTTCAACATCTGATTCTTCTATTTCCATGTCCGCTGGAGACTCAAATATAGATAAATTAAACATAGGTATTTCATCATCTGATATATAGGTTAAATTTAATTCTTTTCTCTGCAATTCCCCGTCTGAACCATATAGTTCAATTTCGCCCAAATGATAATCTTCTTCAGAAAACATATAGAAAGCTTGCCCAAGCTCTTCTTCTGCTTCTTCTACGGAAATAAATTCAGAAGAAAAATTATCCTCCATATCTGTAATTTCTATCTCTTCCGGAATATCAAGTGTGAATGTATCTTCTGTAAAATCAGGCGAAAAGTCCAGCTCTGTATAAACTGATTCCATTTTAGAATCACCTGTTTCTGAAATGGTTTTTAGAATTATCCACGTTTCCTTATCTACCCAAATCTCCATATCTCCCATTAAACTATTCGCTTCTTTCGCCTCCAGCTTCATATGAAAGGTATCTCGATCCAATAATTGTTCGTCTCCAATTACTTCATAGTCATGAGAGTCTTCCATTCCAGCCAGCATATTTTGAAAAATCTCTTTTGGACTGATTTGAATACCTTCGAAAACGGATGTATCCATTTCCTGCGCTGTTCCGTCACTTTTATTATACATCACCATTTTTTCACCATTATTAAGCGTCTCTATTTCTTCTTCCCCTGCTTCTGTATCTCCACGCATGATTATTTTCCGATTATTTCCTGAAGCGTATTCTTCCATTACCGATTCCTCTATGATGTCTTCTCCCTCATATACTGTCATTTCAGATTTTCCATAAAATTCATCTATTTCCTCTACCTCTGTTTCCACCACATTATGAATAATCTCCTCTGCAGATACCTCCACATTTTGTGAACATCCACCTAATACCAGAAACAAAATACTAGCTGCTATCAAGCTTGCTTTCCATCTAAATTTAGACATAATTTATCTCCTCTCTTTAATCCAGCAGGCAAACAACGTTCCTTTTCCTGCTGTTGACCAGATATTTATTTTTCCTTCATGGTTTTCCATAATAAATTTTGCAATACTTAAGCCAAGGCCTGAGCTTGTTCCTTTCCCTCTGGAAATATCATCTTGATAAAATGGTTCAAATACTTTTTTCATCTGGCTTTCTTCCATTCCTTTTCCTTCATTTTGAATCAGAAGTACCGTTCCATCTGTTCTCCACAGATTTACTTCTTCTTTTAATTCAGGGAAAACCCAATCTGGCAGTGATTTTGTTGATGCTATTGCCCCTATCCAAATTTCACCATGCTCTGGTGTATGACGAATACTATTATCCATGAGATTATCTACCAGCCGAATCATTTGTTTTGGATCCAATTCATAAGCGTTTCTAACATGCCATTCAGTAGTTAACTGAATATTTTTCTTCGCACAGGGTTCTTCATAGCCTGAAAATAACATGTCAAAAAACTCTTCTCCATTTACTTGCACCGGTTGGAGAATATTCTTAGAGGATTGCAGTGCTGTGAAAATAGATAAATCATCAATCAATTGCTTCATATGATTTAATTTATCATTGAGAATCAATTGGTATTCTGTCCTTTCTTCCTTTGATAAATCATGATTTTCCATAGCCTCCGTATATGTGCGGATTACCGTCAGAGGTGTTTTTAAATCATGTGATAAAGCAGCTACCATATATTCTTTTTCTTCCTGCTGTTTGACAAGTTCCTCTCTTGTTTCCGTAATTTGTTTTTTCATTTCCTCAAATTGGTTATTTAATTCTCCAATTTCATCTTTTGATTGATTTAGTTTTTTATCTGTATTTTTCCCAACAGCAAAAGCTTGCATATGCGCTTGTAACTGATGCAGCGGGCGATTCAGTTTACGGTTTATCGCTCGTATGACAATAACATAGAGCAGAATGAAAAAAATCCCTGAAAGAATGATTGTAAGTAATAGCTGCTGATTGGAGGTCTCAACCCAATCCGTTCTTCCTTGTGTAATTTCGTAAACACCAGTCAGCTGTTCATTCTCATCAAATACAGGCCTCTTATACACATACGTTTTTGGTCGTCTCTGCATCTCATTTAGATTTTTAAGTATTCTATCCTGATTTTGTAATGGATAATATCCAGTATTCCCCTCCATCGTTGAGAATACATGAAGGCCATCATAACGATATAAATCGATGCTCAGATTATCATCACCAATCTCTGTTAATTCTTGAAAACGGTTATTATCCAAAGATTGATATAAAGAAACATCATTCAAAGTCTCATTTAGATTGGAAACTAGTATTTGAAAATCAACATATTCTTTTAAATTTTCTTCTTGATTATAACTCTGTAAACTGACATAAAGCAGATACACCGCCACAACCGGCAGCAGCATCACCACAAGATGGCTCACCATCAGCCAATTTTTAATCTTCATGATAACGGCTCTCCTACAAAACGATAGCCTGCTCCCCAAACTGTTTGAATAAATTTCGCCTGTTTTCCAGTATCCTTTAATTTCGTGCGAAGACTCTTAATATGCACGGTCACCGTATTATTACCGTTCACATTTTTCAGCTGCCAAATATGCTCATAAATGTGTGCTTTCTCAAACGTAATAAACGGATTCCGGGCAAGTAAGAATAAAATTTCCTTTTCCTTCGCCGTCAGAACAAGAAGCTCACCCTCCAAAAATACTGCGTCATTTAAGAAATCAATCGCTAATCCATGTGCATACTGTGACATTTGCGCATCATAGCTTTTACTTGTATAACGCTGATATCTTCTTAAATGGGATTGAACCCGCGCCGTTAATTCCTTAAGACTGAACGGCTTGGTTAAATAATCATCTGCACCTAAATTCAATCCGCGTATTTTACTGTCATCCTCTCCTTTTGCACTGACGATTAATAAGGGTACATCGCTTTCCAAACGGATTTTTTCACACAGATCATAGCCATCCATCTCCGGCATCATCAAATCAACAAGTATGATGGAAAAGTCACCTGCTTTAAAATCCTCCCAGCCTTCTACACCAGTAGATGCCCATGTCGTTTGAAACCCTTCCCTGTCCAGATGATCCTTCATAATCCGGGCAATTTCATAATCATCTTCTACAATTAAAATGTTTGTTCTCTCTTCCATTGGAACCCCTCTCTCTGACTACTTTGAGTATAAATCATGCATGACGCTGTCTTTGAATTCTTTATTTTTAGTTAATAATTTCTATGTAAGAACGCGTTACAGTTTTCCCTTGCTGTAACGCGTTCTTTGATTAATCTCTGTCATAAGGCAAAAATACCGTTACGGTGGTGCCACGACCTTTTTCTGATTGTACCGAAATAGCCCCCTGATGCAGCTTGGCGATTTGCAGGGCAATGCTCATGCCAAGCCCTGTCCCTTCATTTCTTTCCTCTGTATTGGTGCCGCGATAATAGCGGGTGAACAAATGCTTTTGCGTTTCCTCATCCATTCCCGTTCCATTATCGGTAATTCTGATTTCCAGTGCTTTTTCTTCTTCAGATTGAGCAACTTCTACCTTTACAGCAGTTGCTTGCGGATTATGTTTCCAGGCATTATACATCAGATTATCAATCATTCTTTCAAACAACCGTTCATTCACTTCTATTTTTCTATCTGGATGAATCGGTTCATATACAACTGGATAATCCTTAAAGGTGACATCCTTTTGAAACTTCTCTAAGATTTGCTCCATATATTCATTGATACTCACCGCGTTAAACGTTAAGCTGCTGGCATCATTTTTCAATCGAAAGCTGAGCGTAAAGTCTTCAATTAAATCTACCATATAATCACTTTTTTCAGTGATGGTATCTCCAATCTCTTGAAGCTCCTGCTTCGACCAATCGTATTCCTTATTTCCCAGCAAGCGCCCATAGCCCTCCATGGTGGTCAGAGGTGTGCGGAGGTCATGGGAGATCCCTGCCACCCATTCCTCTCTGCTTTTTTCCAGCTGTTCTCTTTCTTTTCGGGAAGCATCCAGCTTTTCTGCCATCTCATCAAATGCCTGAAAAACCTCTTTATACAACTTATATCTTCTTTTTAATTTGCCATTTTTTCGATATACTTTTTTCTTCTCCTGTGCTGTTAAAACTTCCTTATAGTTTCCATCCCCCATCCGGTTGAGCCAATTTGAAAAAATAAACAAAGGGCTTCCATAACGAAAACTCGTCCAAAAAGAGATTAAGAATGTTACTAGCAATATAACCCCAGTTAAACCAACGAATACTAGCGTAATATCTCTATACAATGTTAATGGCATATCCTGACTTTGTTCATTTGAAGTATATAAAATCCACGAATTACCTGAACCTCTATCTAGGTAAGTATACTGTTTTTCAGTGAAAAGATCGGGAGAAGTGTCTTTTTCAATTATTTCTAATGGCTGCCCTTCTATTTGCTCCTGATTACCAAACTGTTGAATAATAGCTCCTGTTTCATCATAAATAGAAAGTGTTCCTTCAAGCTGGTTTAATTTCTCTTCCACCTCAGGCTGGTCTGTTTCGGAAATCCTGCCGTTTGCATTCGTATTTTCTGATAATTCATTAATAAGAATTTTTCCTGGTTCTTGGTAACCTAGCACAAATAAATATGCATCGTCACTCGCAAATAAAAGCTCTTCTAATGTATATTTGATAGCATATTCCCCTAGCTGCTCTCTCTCCTTCATTTGTACAATGTCAAAACTGCTGTAATTCTCTTTTATATCTTCCGGTACATTTGCAGATTCAACCACTTTTCCCTCTTCATCAATAATTTGCAGCCACGTTTTCTCAGGTAATGCATCGCTGATTTCGTTCCCAAATTCTTTATATTCGTACGGATCGCCAATCTCAATTGCAAGTTCTTCTAGCTGCGTTTGATAATAATCCTCATCTCTTTCCACATTAGAAAGGGAATACAAACCGATAAAAAAAGCAGCGACTACAACAACAATCATCAACAAAGAAATAAACCCAAACTGAATTGAAAAATGAAAAAACAACCGGCTCCGTAATTTCTTCATGAGACATTTCCTTTCACCAATTTATACCCCAATCCCCGAACAGTGAGTAAAAATTCTGGTTTACTCGGATTGACCTCAATTCTTTCTCTGATTCTTCTAATATGTACCGAAACCGTATTCTCATCTGCAAAATGTTCAAAGCCCCAAACCGCCTCCAATAAATCTGCTTTGGAAAAAATTCTATTTGGATGCTTACATAAATAAAGAAGCAGCAAATAGACCTGTGTCGGGCATGGAACATCCTCTCCATTAACCGTTAACATACCTGCGCTTTCATCTAGCACAAAACGACCGAAGTTATATTTGCTGGATTTCTCTGGTATAGCGGCTTCTGTTTTAGCAGATCTTCTTAAATACGCTTTAATCCTTGCCGCCACCTCTAACGGATTAAATGGTTTGGTGACATAATCATCACCCCCTGTTGCAAATCCTGTTAACACATCTAAATCAGAAACTTTTGCCGTTAAAAAGAGAATATACGCATTTGTCAGCTCTCTGATTTTCGGGCAAAAATCAAAGCCGCTCCCATCCGGAAGCATGACGTCCAAAATAATCACTTCTATTTTATGTTGCTTTAATATCTGAATGGCTTCCTGCCCGGTATAAGCTTTATGTACACGCTGAAATCCTTCTTTCTTCAGCATCATTTCTAACATAGTTACAATTGCTTTCTCATCATCCACAATCAAAATATCTGTTTGATCCTCCATGAATGACACCTCCATTGGTATCGTACCATAGCAAGTTTACGAACAGTTGAACAAATCGAAGCTTTTTTAATTTATTGGTATGTTCTGTTCAACTAGCAGACAGCTGCGTTTGCTAGAGTGAACGTAAAGAAACATAAGAAGGAGTAGTGGATATGAAGCACCAAGCAGAAACGGTTTTAACAGCCATTGGCATTTTATTATTTGGCGTACTATTCGCAGGAAGCATCCTGTTGTATGGCAATGTCGAAGGAAGCCCCAAGACGCTGGAGTTAGTCCAGTCTTTTATGGAGGATGAAAATATAGTTGAATTCAGCGAACAACAAATCATCACTTATATAGGTTATTTATTTATCTATTTAGCTGTCATTTCCTTCACCTGGATAATCTTAGGGTCCGCAGCTATTTACTTATTGAAAAAAGAAACCAGAGGAAAATCGGCTGGGGTTCTATTAATTGGAATAGCCATACTTGGCACGCTTTCAACAATCGGTTTAGGGATTTTTGGCGGTATGATCTATTTGATTGCCGGAATCATGGTGATAACCCGCAGCGCTTCTGCCAGCAAGCATACCTAGGAAACGAGGAGATGAATTTATGTTTACAGTCGCTTTTAGAGAGTTTAAAAGTTTATTTACGAGCATTCGCTCAGGTTTAATAATTGCCGTCTTATTTGGTGTCACAGTCGGTGCTGCCAGATTAGTCCGCCAATTTGAAGCTCCCCTTCAGGATTTAGGACTTGGACAGGATGCTTACGTGATGGGATTAATGCTCTTATTGATTTTAGCCGCGCCTTTGTTTGTAACCAGCTTATCCCACAACATCGTCAATAAAGAAATGGATACACGAACCATCCGTTTTTTAGCAACAAAGACAAGTCGGAATCATATTATTCTTGGCAAATTTATCGGGAGTTTTTTATTTTGGGCTGTATGCCTTACTGTCGCTTTGTTACTTATCATTCCATTTTCAAAATCGTTTTCTATTTTAAATCTGATTCAAGCGATTATTTTTGTGTCTTACTTTATCGGCCTGACACTATTTCTATCAACCGTTATTCCAAAGCCATCTTTAAGTATGTTTTTAGGAATCATTATTTCGGTTGCTCTGCCGGTGCTTGGTTTATGGAGTACAGGGACAGACAATCTTTTTGTGAAGGCCATTGGCTATATTACACCTTATTTTTATTACATACAGGAAGAAACGCACAGTTACTATGCTTATTTCGTAGTGCTTTTCCCCGTTTTATTTATTGTATTAAGCTTATTCATCTTTAGAAAGAGGGATTTATAAATGGAAGCTTTGCAAACACATCAGTTAACTAAAACATACGGAAAGAAAATAGTTGTCGATTCCGTTGATTTACACATTCCCGAGGGTACGATTTTTGGCTTTCTCGGGAAAAATGGAGCAGGTAAATCCACGTTTATTAATATGGTAACCGGGCTTATCAAGCCCAGCTCCGGTTCCTTTGAAGTTTTAGGTCAGCCTGAAAAAAGGCTGGAATCGATTCAAAAAGAAATTGGTGTACTGCCGGATTACTCTACCTTTTATGATGATTTAACAGCATACCATCATTTAAACTACTTTCAAAAATTAGTCAAACAATCGCTTTCCAAACAGGATATTATCCATGTTCTCACCCAAGTCGGTTTAGAGGACGCTGTCCATGTCAAAGTGAAAAAGTATTCGTTTGGAATGAAAAAGAAACTGGGCATCGCTCAAAGCATTATTCATCAGCCTAAGCTGCTCTTTTTAGACGAACCAACATCCGGCGTGGATGCCAACGCCGTTTTGAACATTCATGCATTAATCAAGGAAATTGCTGCACAAGGAACTACGATTCTATTAACCTCTCACAATTTAAATGAAGTAGAGAAATTATGTGATGAGATTGCGATTATGAACAAGGGAAGCATTCAAACACAGGGAACGATGAAACAGCTGCGGGAACAGTATCAGCAGGACATCGTGATTCATATTCATCATCGCTCCCTCTCTGAAAAGGAGCAAGTACACTTACAGACTTCCTTCACAGAGCTTGTCGAAAAAATTCAAATCGAAGAAACATCTTCCGAAATCATTGTGGCTTCAAAAGAGTATATTCCGCATGTAAATAAACAATTTGTAAGACAGGACATCGATGTATTTCGGTTAGAAGTAGAAGAACCGTCCCTTGAGGAAATTTTTCTTAATCTAGAGTAAATGAAGTCTGTATAACAAAGCAGGAAAAATGAAAGGTGATTTAATTTGATAAAAGACATTCCAGCACCACAACGCAAACTATCCAAATATAGTATCAAGGTTTGGCTTATGAATGAAGTCCTTTCGAATGTAATTGGTTTAGGTATACTTGGTCTATTCCTCTATCTTAGCTATTATTTTTCATGGAGAGAATGGATAGTTTGGATCATCATGGGGCTGATTTTGTTCACGATTATTGATATGAGCTTCACCCCTTTCAAGCTCCAAAGACGGTATCAGCATGGGCGTTTTGGGGTCAGTGAGGAATTTTTACAATTAAGGTCAGGAGCGCTTTTTCAAAAACATCAGATGATACCCATGACGAAGATCCAATCCGTATCCATTCATCAAGGACCATTCATGAGAAAATATCAGCTTTATCAGCTGAAGGTCAACACGATAACAACAAAGCATACCATTCCCGCCTTAGATGAAACAGAGGCCATGGAACTGCGACAGCAAATCGCAACCTATGCGAATGTAAAGGAGCGGGACGCATGAATCAAGAAAAACGGTATCATCCCCTGCTTATGATCTACGATATTTGGCGCTTGATTAAAAACATGTTCTTCTTATTCTTGTTTTTATTTATTATTCGAGCAAATTCTGATTTTTGGCTGTTTACCTATGGACGTTTGGCAATCGTTTTGATATTTATGCTTATTCTTTTGGCCATTCCCATTCGATGGTTTACCAGCAAATATAAAGTTGGAAATGAAAATCTGCAGCTAAACCGGCGTCTCGTGATAACAAGCAGCCGAACGATACCCTATGCAACAATTCAGCATACCAGGCGGAAAGCTTCCCTATTCCATCGCATGGTCAACATGACCTCACTTACGTTGGAAACGAGCACAGCTGGAGATAATAGCACGGTAACCTTTCATGTTCTAACACAGAAAGAAGCACAGGAAATGGAAAAACACATTCGTGCAACAAGAAGCTTGAACCGTTCAGAAAATACCTATGAGAAAGAATTCCCGGGCCCGGTATCTGAAAACATTCAAACAGATACGTATAATGCAGATCCTATCGTTCATTTCTCGCCGACAGCCTATGATATTTTCAAAGCTTCCTTAGCATCCTTTAGTTTTATAGCTGTGTTTCCCATTGTATGGTCGCTTCTATCAAACTTCATACAATTCTTTTCTTTCGGCGCACAAGCGGAAGATGTGTTCACCGATATTCTGGACGCTTGGCCCTGGTGGATTATTCTCGTTTCCATCATCTTGATCATACTGATTGCGATAGCTGCCGGCACCGTGTTAACCATATTTCGATTTGGCAAATATGAAATTGCTTCTGATATCGAAAAGATTTACGTTACACAGGGATTTTCAGAGAGAACTACCTTTCGTATTTCCAAAGCAAATGTGCAAGCTGTCAGCGTACATCAATCATGGATCAAACGAGCTCTTGGAATTGCGGAAATAAAATTGATTTGTGCAGGAAATACAGGCAGTGAAGATGCAGAAGTGAACAGACTGTATCCTTTTCTTCCTGTACAGCGTGCATACACAATGATTGAAGAAATATTACCGTCTTATCAGGTAACTTCAGAAATGAATCGTTTGCCTAAACAAGCTTGGCTGCTTCAGATGCTAAAGCCCAGCTGGGTTTGGATGATTGCAACAGGCTTGCTTTATTATGTTAAACCTGACTTTTTAGGCTTGGAAATACCCTGGTGGATATTTTCTGTCTTTATTTTCATTCTGGTAATCATGTCAAGACTGCTTTATTTCTATCAGACGCGCTATACAGTGAACGACTCCATTGTACAGATTAAGACTGGCGGTTTTAATACAAAATTTTTCTTATCTAAGAGAACTAAAATAGCGGAATTGCAGCTGACACGTCATATCGTACAGCAAAAGCTGGGATTAGCTTCTATCGTAGTAAGCAATCGCGCAAGACCTGTTATGTATACAAGGATCAACAACCTTCCCATTGGATGGTGCCAAGATTTTAGCAGATGGTATACGTTAAAGAGATAGTGCATCCGCATTTATTTAGAGTTGAAAGCTTCTGCTTACATCTCAAAACAGGCGTGATTCCTCCATCATAGAATGACAGAGGAATCACGCCTGTTCCTTTCATGAAGCACTATTTTTGCTTTTTAAAAGAAGTAAAAAAAGAACCTTGCTTCCTATTGCTAATAATAAGGAAACATAAGAAAAAACCTGTTCAGCTTTCGTTTTATTTCTGACAAAACAAATGATACTTATCATCAAAAAATAGAATGGGAAAAATCACGGATATATTTCTGGAAAAGCGGCAAGTTTCATGATGGCCATGATACCTGTTAAAAAATAGATATTCGTATTCCTTTTTCCTTCCATGCGGGCATTTTGTTTATCCTAACAGATCCTTCATATCCTACACAAATGATGTAAATAATAATTTTTAGGGTATAACATAGTAAGGTAACCGTAAATAACGATGAATGATGTATTGAAGGAGGGTGATATATCATGAAAATATTCCAAAGTATCTTATCTGGTTTCTGCTTTGTAATGATTTATGTCCTTATTATACTTTGCGCACCACTCATTCTAACATTGCTTCATCTGTTAGGTCTGCCTCAGCATGCTTCTATCTTTGGCTCCGGTTTATTTGAAATGGAGACGAGTCAAGGCGGATTTTACTCTCAAATATCTTTATTAGGATGTTTTCTCTCCTTTTTCACGGGGGCAATCTTTTACTATATTTTATATCCGATAAAGGAAAAGCGCAGAAAATAATAGCCGAATTGTCTATTTTAATAAACGCAAAAAGTTTCCCCTGACCTTTCCGTTAATGGGAAGGTCTGAGGAATCTTTTGATAAAGAAACGCATACCTATTGCCCGCTGTTTTTCTGTATAATCCCGCTTTCCAATATTTGAATAATTCTTTCTGTCTCTATCTCTTCTTCATCCCAATTTATTTCCGGAAGAAACACATAACGCGCCACAATATACGATAAGATCGATGTAGCAACCGTGCGTATAATTGTGTCTGTCTTCATGTCAGCCAGCTGTCCTTTGTCTTGATAATACGTGACGATTTCCCTCAGTTTATCAAAAATATCATTCCCTACATATTCAATAAACTTTTCTTTTAAATCGGGATGAAATGGAATTTCTTGCACTAAAATCTTTAACATCGGCAAATTCTTTTGGATGAATTCTTTTCGATTCTCAATCATCGCCCGAATAAAATCTTGAATATATTCAAATTCCTGATCAAGCACCTTATTCAGATCTTTTTTTATCATGGGAGCAAGCCATTTCACCATCATTGGCGAAACAACCGCCATCAGCAGTCCTTTTTTCGATTTAAAATGCTTAAAAATCGTTCCTTCTGCCACCTCTGCTTTCGTGGCAATTTCACTCGTTGATGTGCCTGCATACCCTTTTTCTGCAAATAAATCCGTTGCAGCTTCTAATATTGCGATTTGTTTTTTCGTTAATTTTGGTTCATTGTTTTCCATTTTAACTCGCCTCTTATCACGTTAGACATATCTATCTATACTATATCGGATAAGTTACTGGTTTGTCATGAATAATGGGATGATTTGATAACTTTATTCGCAGCTTGGTTGCAAAGTGGATTGATTGTTTGATAGCTCTTTCCATCTCTAACAGATTTGTCTCATCTACCGAATAATCTAAAAGCTTATTACAATCCTTCAAATCAATAATTGCTTGTTTTTATATCCTGCTCTTCACATTATTCTTTGGGAAATCTTCTATATCCTTATACATCTCTATAAGCACATTTCTTTAACAAATCATTTTAATTGTAAAGCTTCCTTCTTATAATCAAAAAAATTCATTTTGAAATAAAATGAAACTTCGCCAATATGATAAACTTGCTTTAAGTATCAAGATAAAACGAAATGTCAATTAGTGAAGTTTTCAGAATCATTATCAATGATAATAAATTTTTTTATTATGAAGGGACGTGATTTTTTGAAGTTTATTGACATGAACGGTAAGAAGATAGAAATTCTATCTAAAAGGAATGGTAAACCAGCAATACTTATTTTGACTGGAATGGGGTCTCCTTTTTATGAATGGGAAGAAATTATCTCTGCTCTCGAGGAAAACAGTCAAATTATCATGTTTCATCGTCCAGGGCTAGGTGAAAGTGAGTTCACTAATACAAAAAAGTCTACTGAAAATGTTACAAAAGAAATTATACAGATACTAGAGAAATTAAATATAACCGAGCCTGTCGTTCTTATAGGACATTCCTATGGCGGTTTATGTGCACAGCATTTATCAAAAATATATCCAAATAAAATAAGAGGATTATTACTATTAGATTCTACCTCTGTAGATTTGTATAAACTAGACCAACTAGATTTACCCTATCTAAACGAAAACGATTCAGACGCGGCATGGATTGAAAAATGTATAGAATACGCTTCATTATCTCCCTTAGAACTTTCGAAACAGTTAGCGCCTATTTTGACAGAAAATCAAAAAAAGCTTCCGCAAAATATTCAGGAAAAATTAATTGCATTTTATATAAACCCTTTATTATATAAAACCATGGTTCAAGAAATTACAAGTTGGGAAAAAGATGCTGAAACAATTAAATCCTTACCTTTCACCGGTTCATTTCCAGTAACGATTATTGGTCGGGATAAGAAAAAATGTATATCAAATCATGTGAAGAGCGGCATCCCAAAAGATGAGGCAGAATTATTGGAAGAAACCTGGCATCAATTAATTATCGAGCAACAAGCTATTTATAAAAATGCTAAACTGCTTTTTGCTTTAGATGCTGGCCACGATATTTATTTCGATCAGCCTCAGTTAGTAATTAAAGAAATAAAAGAGTTAATCCATAAAAGACTATCTTGAAAAAGAGGCGTAAGATATCCTCATATTTAGAGTATAATTTTTGATTCTTTGATATAAAACAGAAGCTGACTTTAAAAAGTCAGCTAGATCCCTTTTAAAATATGATAAACAGAGAAACATAGAAATCCCAGCCCTATAACAAGCAATGCTCCGCCTATAACAATATTAGTTGCAATATACCCTTGTTGAATCATATTGAATTGTACCGAATCCATCGTGCCTCCAGTAGTGGCTAAATAATTATTTGCTCCTTCTACCCCACCGCTAACGCTGGTTTTCAGCTTGAAATAGCCCGCTATCGTCAGGATAGTGGATAGAATAAGAATCCCGTATCTTTTTATAATCTCCATGATTATCCGCCTTTCCATATGTAAGCTATTCATGTCATTTTATCAAATTCTATTACAAACATAGCATTATTATACTGTATTTCATAATAAACCTGTCTTTTATCAAGTTTTATCAAGAAATCTGCTGGGAATAGTATTACAAGAAAAACCAGTAACCCATTTGCTATTGTATTGTTGAAATATTTGAAGTGAGTTTACATATTTAGCAAGCCTTCTATCCAGTTATAAGGATAAATATTACTAATTGAAGGTTCACAAAAAAGAGACAATCAAGCTTTACTAAAGCATAGGGGGCCACACAATGGAATCCAAAGAAAATAGTGAAAATCAAGAAAATAAACCCCATTATACAATACGCAACTGGGTCGGACTCATCCTGGGACCAGTATTATTTGCACTCGTTTATTTCCTTATTCCTGAAAACGTTTTACCGCATGAACAGAAGGTAGTACTGGGAGTAACATTGCTAGTCGCGACTTTCTGGGTGACAGAACCTGTCCCAATGGCTGCAACTTCCGTATTGCCGCTTGTCCTGTTTCCTGCTTTTCATGGTGTGGATATCGATACCGTAGCACCTGCTTACGGCAGCTCCGTCATCTTTATGTATGGAGGCGGTTTTGTCATTGCCCTGGCCATACAAAAGTGGAATCTGCATCGGCGTATTGCGCTCAATATTATTAAAATGATTGGAACAAAAAGCAATCGGATGATCCTGGGAATTCTGATTGCCACAGCAGGAATCTCCATGTTCGTTTCCAATGCTGCCACAGCTTTGATGATGCTGCCGGTGGCTATCGCACTCATTGATGAAGTAAAGGATAAAGAAATACTTAAGGGGCAAAACTTTGATTTTTTTTCAAAAGGCATCTTACTCGCTGTAGCCTATGCAGCTACAATTGGCGGTCTTGCCACACTGGTATCTGCCGTTCCAAACGCGCTCTTGGCAGGTATTGCATCTTCACAGCTTGACCGGACAGTTACCTTTGCAGAGTGGCTGTTCTTCACAGGACCAATTGCAATTATCCTGTTAGTTATCTTATATTTTTATCTTACAAAGGTTAAATTTAAAGTGAAATCCTCAGAAGAAGCCGATGGTGCATTAAGCTTCGTAAAAGATGAACTTCATAAGCTTGGCAAGCTCAGGTCGGACGAAATAAAGGTTGGAATTGTCTTCCTGATTACTGTCATGTTATGGATTATTTCTCCATTTGTTTCCAGCATTGGATTCATGCCTGAAAGTATTAGTGCGTTTTTTGACAATTTGGATGATGCGACCATTTCTATCTTTGGGGCAGCACTCTTATTCTTCCTGCCAAGCTCAAATAAAGCTGAACGTATCCTCGAATGGAAAGACACGACGGAATTGCCTTGGGGGATTCTTATTCTTTTTGGGGGCGGTATGTCAATCGCAACAGCATTTAGTGAATCAGGATTGAATGATTCTATCGGGGAAGTCCTGCAGATGCTTCAAGGCATGCAATATATCTTTGTAATACTGTTACTTGTTGTGTTTGTACTCAGCATTACCGAAATTCTTTCAAATACCGCTGTCTCTAACTTAATCCTGCCGCTGACTGTCGGCCTCGGGATTGCTATTGGAATTGATCCGCTTCCGTTTATGGCAGCCGCAGCATTATCTGCAGGATCTTGTTATATGCTTCCTGTTGCTACTCCGCCGAACACAGCAGTGTTCAGCGCTGGATATTTAGAAGTTTCCGACATGGCAAAAGCCGGTGTATGGCTGAACCTCATATCCGTTGTGGTCATCACTGCTGCCGTATACTTCTGGATGCCAATTGTTTTCAGTTTATAAGATAAGTGAAAATACAATGCTCTGTACGCTAATCAGCTAATGATAATAAACCAAAATAAAAGGGTTCCGATTATCTAATTAGGATAATTGGAACCCTTTTAAGTTATTTTTAGTGAGCTATGATTCAAGGTTTTCCTCTTAAGTCATGCTGCTAAAGCGAGCTGGTAGACCCGCCATCAATCGGAAACTCGGCGCCTGTCGTATACGAAGAATCATCTGATGCTAAGAACAACACTGTTTTTGCCACTTCAGCCCGTTTTCCTAAACGTCCAAGCGGATAAGTATTCCCAACTTCATCTGCGGTCTTCCCTTGCTGCTCTGCTCCATAATCCGCCATTTGTGTGTCAATATAACCTGGATGAATCGAATTCACACGAATCTGATCCTTGGCAACTTCCATCGCAACGTCCTTACTCATAATACGGACTGCACCTTTACTTGCACCGTATAATGCATGTCCAGGCGCTCCGCCCAGTCCTGCAACAGAGGAAGCATTAATGATTGAACCACTTTTTTGCTTCTGCATCACAGGCAATACATGCTTCATCCCTAAGAATGTGCCTGTCACATTGATATTCATTAATTTATTCCATGTCTCTAATTCGATTTCCGTGATTGGCTTAATAATATATATCCCTGCGTTGTTGAACAAAACATCAATGGTTCCAAATTGGTCAACGCCCTTTTTAACAACCTCTTGCCAATCCGCTTCTTTACTGACATCATGCTTTATCGAAATAGCTTCTGCTCCAAGCTCGTTGACTTCCTTTTCTGTTTCTTTGACACCATCGACATTCACATCTGTCAAAATAAGCTTTGCGCCTTCTTTTGCAAATAAATGAGCTGTTTCTTTTCCAATCCCTGTCCCAGCTCCAGTAATCAACGTAACTTTGTCCTGCACTCTCATCTTAACCCCTCCTTGAACTCAATAAACAAATCATAAAATTTGCTTCCTTTGTATTTTTTCCCCTCCTTTGTATATTTAAACAGACAAAAATTTTTCAAATATATTTCAAAAATTCATTGTTGTACATCTCTTTTTTATTTGTAACAAAATCTGGATGTGGTACCATATTATCAAACATAGGCTGTAATAAAATAAACTGATTAGAAGAAGAACCAAAGGAGGGAATCCACATCGAAAACAACCTACATAAACCAATCAAAGATACAAATCAGCCTCCTTCCGAAACAAATGATGCGCTCCGTCGCATAACAACCATTGCTTTTATTATTTGTCTTATTTTCATGGGAAGCGGAATCTATTTTTTATTCTTACAACCTATTAACTGGATACTTGTAAGCATTTTTGCTGTTATCAGCTTTATATCCGGCCTGATTTTTGCTTTTTTTATGCAGCAGAAAAAATACTTAGAAAGATATGAAATTTTCTATGAATTAAATGAAAAAGGGTATTTCCAAACTGCTATTGATCATAAGGCCGGACAAAGGGAAGAAACATCCATCTTATTTGATTCTGTCTGGGAAGTCATTATAGGAAATAGTATCAAAGAATCTTCCTCTAATAAAAAATTGTATTATGCAGGAAAACTTATGGTTTTTAAATACAAAGACGATCAATATTATATGAGAGAATTTTTTAATGAAGAAGAATTTTACGATTGGACAGCCCGTTTTCAGGATAAAGGATTGCCATTGTTTCAAACAGATGATGATCTCCGTCCTGCCCTTTTAGAACGTCAAAAATATCATACGGACTTTAACCAGCTCAAAGGAGAGCCATGGAACGGGGAGGAATTCCCACAAAAAATAGGAAGAAAAATATATAAGAATCCTTTTCATCCATGGGAGCCTGATGAGAAAAAACCTGAAGTTTCATTGAGAAAAAAGACAAGAAAATGGGAAATTCGAATAGGAATACTTCTGTTAGCTTATGCATTCATTCTTGGTTTAACTGTACTTCCCTGGCAGCCTGTCGCTGATGATAATACCTTTTGGGAAATGGGAATATTATTTGTTATTGGCGTATATGGTGTCAACATCCTGCTGCCGATTATTACTGTTTTTTGGAGGGCTTATACGAAATGGTTTCTTCCGTTCATTTATTTCGCTGTCCTCTTTGCAGGTCATAGTATTCCTGTATGGATTATCTCGGTATTCACCGACATTCCGCCGTTAGGTATCTTTATTTTTGCGACGGAGATTATTATTCTTCTATTTGGATGGATTCCCGGGTATATCCTGCTTAAAGTAGGAAAAGGAATTTTTATGTTCATTAGAAAGCTTACTATAAAAGAAAATAACCAAATGTTATAAGAGAATAACACAAACACTGTCACAGCTCCAAAATAGGATAAGTCCCCTCTAGTTGCACAGTGCGCTAGTGGGGACTTATCCTATTTTGTATTATTTATTTTTAGGAATCCACAGCGTCACCTCTGTCCCCTCTCCTGCTGTACTTTTAATATTCATTCCGTGTCCAAAAAGCTTTTTCCATCTCTGATTCGTATTCAGTAAACCCACGCCTTCTTTTTCTTCCTCTTTATTTAATAATCCGGCCAATACCTCTGCTTCCATCCCTGCCCCATCATCGATAATTTTAATGTGGTAACCATCTGCTAATTGTTTCCCTTGCAGCCACAGTGTACCTGGTTTATTTTGGGAGATAATCCCATGATTGATTGCATTTTCCACGATTGTCTGGATGGACAGCGGCGGTACAAAGATATCCTGAACGTCATCAAAATCCTTATGCACGGTCAGCTTCTCCATAAATCGCTGCTGCATGATATACATATAGGAATCTACTAACTCCAGCTCTTCCTCCAGCGATACTAACGGCTTCGTATTATTGCTGTGGAAGCTTCTGGAAAGGTATCTGCCAAATTCATTCAGCAGATTCATCATCCGGTCGATATCTATATTGCTTAAGGCAGCAATGGCATTCAAAGTATTAAACATAAAATGCGGTTTGATTTGAGCTTGTAACCAAGCCGCTTCCATCCGCAATTGTTCATCGACAGAATGACTTAAGTCTGTTAATGCCCTGACCCGGGCTTGTAATTCTAATGCTTCAACTGGCTTGGCGATATAATCATTTGCCCCGGATATAAAACCAGTATAAATATCCTCCGTTTGGTTACGAGCCGTTAATAATAGAACAGGTAATTCGGAAAGACTAAAGCGTTCTCTAATACGTTTCGTTAATTCATAGCCGGAAAACGGCGACATCATCACATCCGAGATGACCAAATCATAAGATTGTCTCTCCAGCCACTCTATAACAGTCTCCGGATCCGTTGTACAATGCAGCTGATAATCCGGTTCTAAAAGATTCTGCATTACTTTTAAATTAACAGGATCATCATCCACAACCAGCAGAAAAGGCTTGCCTGTTGCGGCATTTTTATCATGCCATACCATGGTATGAATGGCATAGTCATCATAAATGCTGCCTTGTTTCCCACTCTCTGACTGTACCAAATTTATACCTGCCATTGAGCCTAAAGGCATACTAAAAGAAAAGGACGTTCCCTTCCCCAGCACAGAATCTACACTAATTTCACCGCCATGCAGCTCAACTAATTGTCTGCAGATATTTAACCCTAACCCGATTCCCCCGCTATCCACATCAGACTTGCTGAGCTTCTCATAAGGAAGAAAGATTCGTTCCAAAGCATCCGGAGCGATCCCTGTTCCCGTATCCTGAATCGTAATAAGGGCCATATCTTCCTGTTTTACAGCAGAAATAATAACCTTGCCGCGTTCTGTATATTTCACTGCATTATGGATTAGGTTGAACAAAATTCGAATCAGCCGATTTTCATCTGCATATAGAGGCGGAAAATCCAATCCAATTTCGTTATGTACGGTAATGGACTTTTTTGGGGATGTAAATTGCACCATCTCGATAACACCTTCTGTAATAGAATGCAATGAAAGGTTCTCTTTTTGTAACGGAATCTTCCGCTCTTTTAGTCTTGTAATATCCAAAATATCGTTTAGTGTGAATGTTAATCGATGGCCAATTTGAGCTAAAAGCTGTAAATTATTGACTGCTTCTGGGGTTAAGCTGTCTCTATGTTTATTAATAATTGATTGAGCAATATTCACCATTCCATGTAAAGGATTGCGAATCTCATGAGACGTATTCGCTAAGAATTGGTCCTTTTTCTTATCCTCTTCAATTAATCTCACTGCCTGCTCTTCACTCAGCTGTGTCAGTTGAATATGGCGTTTTATTAATAGAATAGCGATGATAACAATGGGCACAAAAAAATCAAAGGGATAAAAAGGAAAGTCTATTTGACCTGTTTGTATTGCCGCTCCCCACGCTACATTAGAGGTATAGCTGCATATCAAGAGTAAAATCAGAATCCCGTTCTTATCACCACGGACAATCTGCCTGAGCGTAATGATAAACAGATAAGCAATAGCAACAGCATCATATACAAACAACAGCATCGATAAAACGGTAAAATGCTCCAGTGAAAAGAAGGTCAAGGTCAATACCGCCATCACGATAGCAATAACGGCCAACACCTTGATAAACTTCTGATGCATTTGATACAAATGCTGAATAAATTTAATCAAGACAAATAACACCAAAATATAGATGGCAACCAGCAGCCGGAAGGAGACATCTGCACTAAATGGCAATTGAACAAATACTTCATCGTCTAATAAATTCCCCACAGCAATCAAGAATGACATGAATCCAAAATAAATTAATTCGGTTTGCCGCTTCCCTTTATTCATAAGGAAAATGGCAAAAGCATACAGGGCATGCAAGAATAGAATGATAATAACGGTTAACTGAAGGAAGCGGGACAGATTGGTTTCCTGATTGACAGCTTCTGCCGTTCCATAGGAAACCGTCTGATCGACTCCACCTGCAAACGGAAGCTCATGATTCGAAATTTGCAAGATAATTTCCAGTTCACGCTTATCCGGATCCGCATAAAACAGACTGGTAATCGGCCCGCGGATATGTGACTGTTCCGTTTTCTCGGCAGTTGGGTAATTCACCGATTCTACAAGCTGACCATTTACCCTGATATTAACTGCCGTATGTATGTTATTCAGACGGAGTCCCAGAAAAGGAGGACTCGCATCCGGTAGCAACACCTTCAAATAATAACTGCCATATCCCAAGCTGTTTTCCTGATTTGCATTAACCATCCTCAGCTCATTTTGCCAATCACCAGGAACCTGAATCAACGTTTGGTCCGCCGCAGAAGAATTAGCTGGTGTATCTATGAATTGATTGGGGTAAAAAACCCACTCCCCATTTAAAGAAATCGTCTCTTTGTCAGAAAAATCCCAATCTGTTAAATCAAGCACGCCCTCTGTGATGACAGGCTGCTCTCCTTTGTTATGGTAATTAATCCACATGAATCGAAAACTGATCAGGCACGTAAAAAATAATAATAAAATGGCAAAAACCTTGAAGTATGTATAGGTATTCTTATTTTTCATCGCAGCGACCGCCCTGCCGTTATTTGTTAAAGAACAGCCTTTTTTATAAGAATCAGCACCCATTGAGGGGTGCTGAACGACAGCAAGATTGCTCCATTCCAGAACATCTCACTTCACGACTTGGCCAATTCTTTTATATTTTTTAGAATAAAATCTATCATAAAAAGCATGGTATATTAACATGATTCTCTCTTTTTCTAGTATTATAGCAAATAATACTACATTAAACCCTGCAGAATGAATATAAAGTCATGAAAAATACCTATTCCCTATTTTATAAAAGACAGTTGTCACTCATATTAATACATACCATAAAAAGATTATTTTATTCCATTTCTTTAAAATGTTCTTCAATCACATACGCTGTTTCTTCAATCGATTTATCTGTCACATCAATCGTAAAAATACCAAATCGTTTGAAAACCTGTTGTGAATAGTCGAGTTCGTTATATATTTTTTCTAAATCGGTATAACTGGTGGAATGATTTAAACCTAATGAATCTAAACGATTACTTCTAATTCTAGATAAATTATCTGGATGGCAAACTAAACCCACCAGCTTATGCGGATCTACATCTTCCAGTATCTGTGGTAAGGGAACCTCCGGAATCAGAGGTAAATTGGAAACTTTATACCCTTTATTCGCTAAATACATACTTAATGGTGTCTTTGAGGTTCGTGATACACCTAACAAGACTAAATCGGAATCTATAAAGCCTTGCGGGTTCTTGCCATCATCATATTTCACCGCAAATTCAATAGCTGCGATGCGGTTAAAGTATTCCGTATCTAATTTATGAACTGTTCCAGGTTCTTCAATGGGTCTCGAACCGGTTCTTGCTTGAATCATTTCAAAAAATGGGTGCATCAAATCTAAATACATGAGACCTGTCTGCTGACTGAAATTCCGGGCAGTTTCAGCTAGACGATGATTAACTAAGGTGCTAACAACAATCGCTTTATCCTTTAAGGCATCCCGCAAAATTCCCAATAACTCCTCTTCTCGATTTACTAATGGAAAGCGATAGCTTTTATTAAAATTCAAATCCGGATATTGTGCACTGACGGCTGTTAGTAACTTTTGTGATGTTTCTCCGAGTGAATCAGAAATAGAGTAGATGATGATTTCATTTTTCATAATAGATGGATATCCCCTTTTATTTATTTATTTAATTCTGCATTTCTGGCTTGCTGCGTAATGTAATTAAGTATTCGAGACTTCGTAATTTTACCAATCACTTTTTTGTGATTTTCTTCTTCAACGACTGGCAGTGAATCAACTTCAAAATCTTGTAAGATAGTGGCTGCTTCCAGTATATTGATATTTTTTTGACAGACTTTAATATGCGGCATTCGTGTCATACACACTACAACTGGCGTATTATCAATATCTGAATTTAATGATGCCCTTAATAAATCCTTCCTGGATAAAACACCCACGAGAAGTTTTTCTTCATCCACCACGTACAGGGAACCAACATCATAAATAAACAAATTAGTGATGGCATCTCGAATCGATGTATTTTGGTTAATCACTAAGGGTGGAATCATAATTTCATCGATTTTCGTATCAAAGGTCTTAAAAAAGAAAAAGGCTTCTAAATCCGAACCTGAATACGTATAGCCGATTTTAGGTGTAGCTTGTAAAACACCTGCTAATGTCAAAAACGATAAATCTGAACGTAACGTAGCTCTAGAAACATCTAACAGCTCAGATATTTTTTCCCCGCTGACCGGCTGATAATCTTTTACTAATTGGATGATTTGTTCTTGTCTTTCACTTAATTTCATACTTGGACCTCCAAATAAAGCTATCAAACAATGTTATTATTATGTTTTCATTATACACATATTAATGAATCTTTTAAACTAATAATCACATATTTATGTATTGACACACATATTTTTGTCATATATGATGATTATTAAATAAATGTGACACACAATTAAATCATTGGAGGTTTCTTATGGAAAAATTAATTTATACATTTGATGAAGGACGAAGCGGGAACAAAGAATTGCTGGGCGGCAAAGGAGCCAATCTTGCAGAAATGACTCATTTGGGATTACCTGTACCTGAGGGCTTTACGATTACTACAGAATGTTGTATGAATTATTTAGCAGATGCTTCCTTTTTTGAAAAGCAATTAAAAGCAGAAGTTTTGAAAGCGATTCAAAATTTAGAGTCAGAAACAGGGAAATCTTTTACATCTACTGAAAATATTCTATTAGTTTCTGTTCGAAGCGGCGCTGTCTTTTCCATGCCCGGCATGATGGATACCATTTTAAATCTTGGCTTAAATGATTATAGAGTTCAAGATTTTGCCAAATTGACCAATGTGAACTTTGCCTATGACTGCTACCGCCGTCTCTTGCAAATGTTCGGTGATGTCGTTTACGGAATCCATAAAGAACAATTCAATGTATTGCTGCATCAAATGGAGAAGAGTTTGAATAAAAAAGTAACTGATTTTAACGAAGCAGAGCATGTAGAATTGATTGAATCGTATAAGAATTTGTTCTCTAAGAATAAAGTAGCCTTTCCACAGGATCCAATGGAGCAATTATTCGAAGCAACGAAGGCTGTTTTCAAATCCTGGAATAACCAGCGGGCGAAGGTATATCGCGACCTGCACAATATTCCTCATCATTTAGGAACAGCGGTTAATGTCCAGTCAATGGTCTTTGGCAACAGCGGTGAGGAAAGCGGAACAGGAGTGGTCTTCACTCGCAATCCTTCTGTCGGTGATAATAAATTATTTGGTGAATTTCTAATCAATGCGCAGGGAGAGGATGTCGTTGCAGGGATTCGTACACCGGAGCCGATTGAATCTTTGCAAACCATTTTGCCAGAAGCTTATAATGATTTTATTAAACATTCTCATAAACTGGAGCAGCACTATAAGGATATGCAGGATATCGAATTTACAATCGAAAATGGTAAGCTGTATATTCTGCAGACCAGAAATGGAAAACGCACCGCCAAAGCTACCTTGAAAATAGCTTTAGATTTAGCAGCTGAAGGTTTAATCTCAAAGGAAGAAGCGATTATGCGCGTCTCTCCTGAGGTGATCGATCAATTGATTCATCCGGTCTTTGATACCGAAAAACTGACAGCAGTGGATGCTTTCGCAACAGGTTTACCTGCCAGTCCAGGCGCAGCAACCGGATCAATCGTCTTTACAGCTGATAAAGCAAAAGAATACACTGCTTTAGGAAAAAAAGTGATTCTGGTTCGTCAAGAAACCTCGCCAGAAGATATTGAAGGCATGGTGGTCAGCGAAGCAATTGTTACGAGCCGCGGCGGAATGACATCGCACGCAGCAGTTGTTGCCAGAGGAATGGGAACTTGCTGTGTCACCGGCTGTGAAGCATTAACAGTCAATGAAAGTGCCAAAACTGTATTATGTGGTAACCATACCCTGACGGAAGGCGATATGATTTCTGTTGACGGCAGTACTGGAAGTTTATATCTAGGGGAAATCCCGACAATTGTTCCTGAAAACGATCAGAGCTTGCAGCAATTACTTACTTGGGCAGACGAATGCGCTGAGTTGAAGGTTCGTGCGAATGCTGAAACATTACAAGACTTACAAACAGCGATTGATTTTGGTGCAACAGGAATTGGTTTAGCCCGAACAGAGCATATGTTTTTTGGGGAAGAGCGTGTACTGGAAATGCGCCGCTTGATTCTCGCTAAAGATGAAGAGGAAGTCCAGGCCGCTTTAAATAAATTACTAAGCTTCCAGCAAGAAGATTTCTATCAAATGTTAAAAACAGTTCAAGATAAACCAATGGTGATTCGTTTGCTTGATCCGCCAATGCATGAATTTTTGCCGCATGATGCCAATGAAATCAAGTCATTGGCTGATCAACTAAACAGATACCCGTCTGCTGTGGAGAAACAAATCGAAAAATTACAAGAAACCAACCCAATGCTGGGCCATCGGGGCTGCCGCTTAGGTATTACTGAACCGCTCATTTATCAAATGCAAGTCAAAGCAATTTTCAATAGTGCCATTCAATTAGCAAAAGAAGGCTTGACGATTTGTCCAGAAATCATGGTTCCTTTAATTTCAGAAAAAGCCGAGCTGGACTACGTTAAAAGCTTTTTAACCGAAACCATCGAAGCTACATTCAAGGAGCATCAAATGGAGCCCTTCCCTTACGAAATCGGGACCATGATCGAATTACCGCGCGCATGTATCATTGCTGACCAATTAGCAGAAAATGCCGATTTCTTCAGCTTCGGTACCAATGATTTAACTCAAATGACATTTGGATTTTCTCGCGATGATATCGGTAAGTTTATCAATACCTATAAAGAAAAACAGATTATGCAGCAAGACCCGTTCCAGGTTCTGGATCAAAGCGGTGTCGGCGAATTGATTAAGCTCGCTGTCGACAAAGCAAGACAAACGAAAGAAAACATGATGATCGGTATTTGCGGCGAAGTTGGCGGCAATCCAGAATCGATTGCTTTCTTCCAACAAATCGGCATTGATTATGTTTCTTGTTCACCATACCGTATTCCAGCCGCTCGTTTAGCTGTAGCGCAAGCAGTATTAAAATAGAAAAACATACTATAAAAAATAGCAGCACAGACCAAAGCCATGGTCTGTGCTGCTATTTTTTATAGTAGAGATGAAGGAAAGCTGACCAGCTCCTTGGAATCATTGTCAAATTCGGATTATAAATCAGCTTAGCCTCCCCTCTTATTTGAACCAGCATAAAATTAGCTTTAATATCCTTTTTGAATATCCACCTTATTTTCCAAGTCCTGCCCTGCTTCCACTCTTTTCAGGGTGTCAACAAAGCAATCCGCCGCTTCTTTTGCCGTTGTCACAGCAGATATATGAGGTGTTATTGTAATAGCTGGATGCTCCCAGAATGAATGCGATGCAGGCAACGGTTCTTCATGGAAAACATCCAGTACAGCAAACCGTACTTGCTCCTTTTCCAAGGCAGCCAGCAAATCTGCTTCAGCAACAGACTTTCCTCTGCCTGCATTGATAAATCCAATATTGTCCGTTTGATCAAATAAGCGTTTATCAAATAAATCTGCTGTTTTCTCTGTTAACGGCAATGTATTGATTACATAATCCGCTTCTTTTATAAATGAAAATTGAGAGTCAATAGCTGCAACTTGGCTAAAAGGTGCTTTCTGTGTCCCGCTTAAAGAAATGCCGTACACCTTCATTCCAAATCCGGATAGAATCTCTGCCAGTCTTCTGCCGATTTCACCGGTTCCATAAATCACTGCTGTTTTCTCACTCAATAATACAGGAGAAAATTCCTTCCAGACCTTCTCTCCTTGCTGGGCTGCAAACGTCTGATGCGCTTGGGTATCCCTTAACATATAGCTTAAGCAATATTCCCCGATGCGCTGTCCAAACGAGCAGACAGTACGTGTTAATAATACATTTTCATTCCAATTCTGATCATACAAAAATCCATCGACACCGGCGCCTAGAGAATGTACCCATTTCACTTTGCCGTAGTCCGTATCCTTCCGCAGCTGAAACCCGCAAAGAGCATCCGCCCATTCCAGGTCTCCCTCTGTTATAGCGTCCTCTGTTATGTAACGAATTTCTTTATCCAGCTTATAATGTGCTATGTGTTTTTCTAATTCCTTTATTAACGGACTGGCAATAATTATTTTTTGAATGTTCATATTAACCTTCTCCCTTCTCTCTTTATTATAGAGGATTATTTTATTTTTTGAAAAATATCCATCATAATACTTTTATAATTCTGTTATTTATTTGGAAATACTCTATCCAAAATATTCCGTTAAATAGGACTAGTCAATATATGTAAATATTGATATACTGAACATTTCATATTCCAGTATATAGGAGTTTACAAATCATGAAAGATGTTTTTTTAACCGTATTATTTTGCATGATAGCTTCCATTGCCGTCATAACCTTTTTCCCTTTTATAGCCAACCTGTTTACTGTTGGGAACTTACGCGGATTCTTTGATTTAACTATTTTCTTTCTGCTGGTCGTGATATTAAAGATTTCACTTGATAACAAAAAGAATCATGAAAAATGATGAATCACAGAAGTATTGTTAATCAAGAAATCCAGCAGGTTGACTTTTCAATTTTAATCGTTTACTATTGTTGTTAATTTAAAATCTAATTCGATGACGGGAAAGAGTAATTATCTCCTTCTTATCTACAGAGAGTTGACCCTGTGCTGAAAGTCAACGTTAAGAAAGCTAATGAAAATCCTCCCTGAGAAGCAAAGTTGAAGAGAAAAGTGGAAAGTGCCCGTTTAAAAACGTAGAGATTGGAGCGGCACAACTGAGATAAAGGAAACACGGTGAGGTGACGAACCGATGTTGACTTATCGTAGGGCGTGACGTGAAATCTCTAAAGTTTGGCGCTTGGAACTAGACAGTACATTAAACTTTGACGGCATTCTACCGATATCCAGAATGCGTATGATAGTACGTAGTGAAAATCCATTCCGAAAACCACTGCTTATGTTGGTTTTTTTATTTTTATGAAGAATGTAAGCCTCCCGATTCTCTCTGCGCAGAATCGGGATTTTTTAATTTTGATAATGAGGTGAAAAAATTGAAGGAATCAAGTGCAGCTCGTGAATTAAGAATTCGAAACCAATGGGAAAGAGATCATACTTTCCAGCACTCTATTTCCAACAGAGAAGGTAAAGAAACCTTTGTTTTTTACGAAGGACCGCCGACAGCTAACGGACTGCCGCATGCCGGCCACGCTCTAGGCAGAACCATCAAGGACTTTGTAGCAAGATATAAAATCATGTCAGGCTATCAGGTTTTACGAAAAGCTGGCTGGGACACCCATGGATTACCTGTTGAATTGGAAGTAGAAAAACAATTGAATATCCGCGGCAAGGAACAAATTGAAGAATATGGTGTGGAGAACTTTATCGCGAAATGTAAAGAAAGTGTTTTCACCTACGAAAATGAGTGGAAGCAATTCACCGATGCGCTTGGATATTAGATAGATATGGAGAACCCTTATGTCACACTGAACAATGCGTATATCGAATCGGTGTGGCATATCCTTTCTGACATTCACAAGAAGGATTATTTATATCAAGGTCATCGTGTTGTTCCTTATTGTCCCCATTGTGAGACGTCACTAAGTTCTCATGAAGTGGCTCAAGGATATAAAGACGTCACTGATTTATCTGCTACTGCCAAGTTTCAGATTAAAGGAAAAGACAATGAATATCTATTAGGCTGGACAACAACACCTTGGACACTTCCAGCCAATGTGGCTCTCGCAGTGAATCCGGAAATGGAGTATATGCGTGTGCAGCAGGGAAATGAAATATATATCGCAGCAAAATCATTAGTCCAAAATGTGATGAAGGAAGACTATAACGTTTTAGAAATTATCAAAGGACAGGATTTAATTGGTCTCTCCTACCATCCTCCATTCGATTTTATCACTGTTTCTAACGGATATGTCGTGATTGGTGCAGATTTTGTGACAGATACAAGCGGAACTGGGATTGTTCATGTAGCACCGGCCATGAAACTCCTCCTTCAATAATTTGAAAGCGTGTCTTACTTTACATGATAAAGTGCGAATTCTCCATTAAACGAAGAATTCGCACTTTATCATGTTAAATTATTTCAACACTTAAGCAAACGCTTACAATACTTCAAATAACCTTTGTTCCGCTTTTAGATGATCGGGAACTTTCTTCTTGTTGTGTTTCCCAATAATCCGCATTCTTAATTCCTAGCTTTACTGGATCAAACACAGGATCTTTACCTGCTTTTTTCTGTTCTTTATAATCCTTTAAAACCTTGAGTGCTACCCCAGATAACAGCAACGTGCTGATTAAGTTCAAATACGCCATGCTTCCTAATCCGATGTCTCCCATTGCCCATGCTGTAGATGCGGAAACAATAGCGCCGACAAAGGCAAAAATAAGTATGCCTATACGTAACGGAAATAAAAATAATTTTTCCTTTTTATTGGAATGGCCAATAATATACGTAGCACTAGATTCTGTTTTATAATAGTAAGTTATCATTGTGGTAAAACAAAAGAAAAATAAGGCAATAGCCATAAAAGCAGATCCAATACCCGGCAAAACGGTATCTACTGCCAGCTGCACATTTACTGAGCCAGCTTCTACACCAGGAACATTCACGACAGATGCTGCCCCTTCTACATTGTACATCCCTGTAATAAGAATCATAAAGGCAGTTGCCGAGCATATAATCCAAGTATCTACATACACAGCCAGCGCCTGAACCAGCCCCTGCTTTGCCGGATGAGATACTTCAGCAGCAGCTCCTTCGTAAGTTTCTGAACCTGCTCCTGCAGCATTCGAGAAAAATCCTCTTTGAACCCCCCATGATATAGCCGCTCCTATCATGCCACCAAACGTTGCTTCTGCACCAAATGCACTCGATATAATCAATGAAAACAAATCTGGAATAGCCCGAAAATTAAGCCCTAAAATAATAATACAGACTATAATGTAACCAATTGCCATAAAAGGTACTAAATACTCCGCAGTTTTAGCAATTCTTTTTACACCGCCAAAGACACATAACCCCATTAAAAGAACAAGGATAATCCCAATAACATATGGCGGAATCCCAAAAGCTCCCTCCATTGAAGCCGCAATCGTATTAGATTGAATATTCATCAGAAAAAATCCTGTTGCCAAAGTTGTTAATATTGCAAAAATAATACCCAGTTTTCTAAATCCAAGACCTTTTTCAATAAAATATGGCGTCCCGCCACGCAATTCTCCATTCACTTTACTTTTATAAACCTGCGATAATGTAATTTCAATAAAACTTGTAGCTGCTCCAAAGAAAGACATTACCCACATCCAAAATACTGCTCCCGGTCCCCCAAGTGTGATTGCTGTTGCAACTCCTGCAACATTACCAGTTCCGATTCTGCTCCCCAGTGACATTGAAATTGCCTGGAAGGAAGACACGCCGGATTCAGAAGATCTTCTCACAAACATTAGCTTGATCATATCTTTTAAATGTGTCACTTGCACAAATCTGGTCATAATAGAAAAGAATAAACCAATCACTAAAAAACTGAAAATAAAATACTGATTCCAGACAGCTCCGCTTAACCAATCTATAAATGCGCTCATATAACTCTCCCTTATCTATTTCAGATTTTTTAATCTTACTGCGATTTCCTCTGTTAGCAGTTATCTAAAGTCATTCGATTCTATTGGTTTTCTATAACTATGTCCGAACTAACTACATTTTCTCTATCCTGGAAATGATCCATAATTATTTTCGTCATATCTTTTGGACTTGCGTAGCTTTTCCGTTCTGCCGGCTTATCCTCCCGCCAGAGGCTGGTGTTCATATTCCCCATGTATGCCGCAAGCACTCTAATATCTGTGTCTTTTGTTAAATCCGTTAATGCTTCTGAAAACCCCCGCATTCCAAATTTACTGGTACTATATATGATTTCATCTGCTTTGGCAGCTTTTCCAGAATTGGAAATAATATTTAAAATATCTCCCTTATTCCTGCGTTGCATATCTGGTAAAACTTCTTTGGTGCAATAAATCGCTCCTTTTACATTTGTATCAATCAACAAATCGACTTCTTTATTATCCATTTCAGCTAATGATTTAAAAATACCGACCCCTGCATTATTTACGAGACAGTCTATGGAATCATGTGATTCATCTATTTTCTTGAATACTTCTGTCACACTTAAGGGATCTGTAATATCCACTTCAAAGATGGAAGATTTTCCTTTTAAATTTTGGGACACCTCCTCTAATTTATAACGCGTCCTGCCTAACAGACATACCTTATAATCAAGTTCAGAAAAAGCATACGCTAATTCTGAACCCAGACCGCTTCCAGCACCTGTAATAACCACTGTTTTCATAAAATCGACCACTCCTAAAAACCGAATGAACCCGTATGCTTTCTTAACCTGCCCCAAAAGAATCTAAAGACACCATTAAACTAAACTGGGCCAACCAGCAAACGCTTACAATACACTAAATAACTTTTCGTTCTTTTTTAGCCGGCTGCACACTTTCCTCTTGTTCCGGTTCCCAAAAATCTGCATTTTTAATTCCAGCTTTCAACGAATCAAATACTGGATCTTTTCCTTGTTTTTTCTGCACATCATAATCCTTTACGGCCTTTAAGACTGGTTTTGTCAGAAATAGCAATGCTATCATGTTTAACCAAGCCATGACCCCAAACCCTAAGTCGCCAAAACTCCATGCCAGGGCAGCTGAATTTGTACTATTATAAAAAACGGTGACTAACAGGCCGCATTTCAAGACAGTTAATGGCCACTGCAGCTTTTTTTTACGGTTACTGTTAAGATAGGCCAGACTGGTTTCCGCTTTATAGGAGTACGTAATCAAACTGGTAAATGCAAAGAAGAAGATCGCAACAGCAACGAAAGGTCCCCCTAATCCCGGTAAAATCGTTTCAACGCTTAATTGAACGTTGTTGGAACCTGCTTCCACAGCACCAATATTGTTCTCAACCATCGTGCCATCATCCAGCTGAACATTATACATACCAGTAATCAAGACCATAAATGCTGTAGCAGAACAAATAACCAGGGTGGTGATATACACGGATAATGCCTGCACTAATCCTTGTTTAACAGGATGGGAAACTTCTGCTGCTCCTGTTTCAAAGGTTTCACTTCCAAAGCCGGCGGCATTCGAAAAGGCTCCTCTTTGTACGCCCCAGGCGATTGCTGAACCTATGATTCCGCCAAATGTTGCACTTGGATTGATTGCGCTGGAAACAATTAATGAAAGTACATCTGGTATGGATGTGAAATTAACAGCTAAAATAACAACACATACGCCGATATAACCAATTGCCATAACTGGAACAATCGTCTCCGCCGTTTTTGCAATTCTTTTTACCCCTCCAAAAATAACAACAGCCAGTAAAATCACGAGTAATATACCTGTTATTGCCGGAGCTATACCAAATGCGTCATCAAGAGAAAGCGCTATAGTATTTACTTGAATCCCCGGGACAAGAATCGTCATAGAAACCATGGTCACGGCTGCAAAAATGACAGCAAACCATTCTTTCTTTAACCCTTTACCAATATAATACGGGACGCCTCCGCGGTATTCCCCATCCTGCTTCACTTTATAAATCTGTGCAAGCGTGGTTTCCATAAAAGCAATACTGGCAGAGAAAAAAGCCAAAATCCACATCCAGAATACAGCTCCCGGACCCCCTAATGTGATTGCAGTCGCTACACCGGCTATATTACCAATACCAATTCTGCTTCCAATCGACATCGATAATGCTTGAAACGAAGAAATACCTGCCTCCGACTTTCCGCCAGTAAATGTCAGTTTAAACATGTCCTTAATATATCGAAAATGAATGAAACGCGTTGCTATGGAGAAAAACAATCCCAGTGCCAGAATAAAAATAACCAACGCTGGACTCCATACAATATCGTTTAATCGCCCTATAAATTCACCCATGTTATCCCCCTTGTTCACGGGCCTAAAAACTAGAATCCATTTTAGGCCCCGCACCAGAAAATCGGTTAATATACTTTATATGCCTGACCCGTTTGCGCTCCAAAGACACTTTTTCGATAAGCTAAGCCAATCCGTTTGGAAGAAACAGGTTCGAACCCTTGGAATAGTTTACCATATTTTTCTTTTGATTTCTCCAGCATCGATGGACTGACATGATTAATCCGGATTCCACGCGGCATTTCAATGGCTGCTGATTTAACAAACGCGGATACACCGCCATTGGCCATCGCCGATGAGGATGCAGTTTTCAATGGATCATCCATCAAAACACCCGTTGTAAGCGTAATGCTTCCGTTATCTCTCAGATAATGTAAACCGATTAATACTACATTTACCTGTCCCAGCTGCTTGCTGTTTACCGCAATCATATTCTGTTCCGGTGTCAGTTCATCCACTGTGGCAAAATGGGCCGAACCTGCAGCGCAAATGATGCCATCCACCTGTCCTACCTTTTCAAAAAGCGCTCTGATGCTCTCTTCTGAAGTAATATCTACTGGATATTCTGAAGAATTCCGGCTGGCTTGGATGATTTCTGCATCGTCCTTTAATTCTTCATACGCTACTTCTCCGATGGATCCGGTTGCTCCGATTAATAGTATTTTCATATGACATGTCTCCTTACCTTCTTCATTTCAAGCATTTTGTTGATAATCTTGATACAATGTTTCTCTTTCCTTTTTAATTTCCGGATGAAATTGAATTAAAGCGGCTGCTCTTACCTTTTTTACATTTTGAATTGCGCGATTCATACGCTCTGTTAATGCGGGATTTTCTCCAATTACTTTCGATGCTATATTTAATCCGGCGACTTCCCCTTGTGCCATGGCAACCTTTGAGCTTTCTACTCCTGTGATATTGCCAGATACATATAAATCAGGGAGTGTTGTCTCCATTTTTTCATTATGAACCGGAATATGTCCCCCTAATGCTTCCACGTATTTAAAGGAACAACCGGCAACAGAAGCAAGCTCTGCCATTGGCGTCAGTCCCCCTGAAATACAAACCACATCAGCTGTTTCCGTCTTTTCTGTTCCTGGAATGGGTTCGCCTGCTGTGTTTATTTTTACGGTTTTCACTCCTTCAACAACATCTTCCCCGATAATCTCTGTTACAGCCGTTTTTAATTTGATTGGAATCCCGTTCATTTTCAATCCATTACTTGGATAAAATTTTGTCGCAAAACTCACGGGCATATGTTTTCCCAGCTTGCCCAGCTGTTTTAGTAAAGGAGAAGGAGCCAGATGGGTCAAACGCATTAATGATGCTAATACTTCCTGCGGCTGACCAGCTTCTTTTCCTATTTGTTCGGTTACTGGTAAAATAATGGCCTTCACATCTACGCCGCACAGCTTTAACTCATTGGCAATGGCCATCGATAATACATTTGCTCCGATGATAATACAAGAATTCCCCGGCTTTACCCTGTGGACATTCCCCATTACCTGTGCCGCTCCAATTGACATTACCCCTGGAAGCGTCCACCCCGGCAGCGGAATATGTGTTTCACTTGCGCCTGTTGCCAACAGCAGATGCACCGTATCGATAGCGCCGCTGGAAGTATAAATTCTCCAGCCAGCTTCTATTTTTTCCAAATTATAAACGGATGTTTCACATTCTATTTCCACACCTAGAGATTCAGCTCTATCTACCAGATTTTCAGATTCTTGGATGCCATTCCACCACTCCCCGTTCGGCTCCTCATGCAATTGGCCTAATAACCTGCCTCCCGGGCGGGGAAATTCATCAATCACCTTAACGGCTACTCCATTTTCTGCGGCTGCTATTCCTGCTGTTAAACCCGCTGGACCAGCACCGATAATCACCAAATTCCACATAAACCATCACTTCCTTAAAGAATAAACAGTCATCCCATCCTTGACAGCAGTTACACAAGCGCGGACAACTTGCCTGTCCTCCAGCTGAACTCTGCATTCAAAGCAATGACCGATATTACAATAGATTCCTCTGCCTTTTCCGCTTACATCATGCTTTCGTAATTCTCGATATCCTTCTGCTAATAATGCTGAAGCAATGGTATCTCCTTCAAGCGCTTCTATCGTTTGATTATTAAATGTAAAGGTTAATTTATTTTTATTCGATAAAGACCCTAAAATCGGGTGCTCCTCAATCCTCACTGACATGATCCATCCCTCCCAGAGTGCCAAATGATACTGGTCTGACCGGCGGACGATAGCTGAGAGAAATACCATCTGTCCTTGGAGCAGAGTCATGGGACTGAACAATTTGATCAATCATACTCCGGCACGTTCTTCCTCCGCAATATCCCATCCCTGCTCTTGTTCTCAGCTTCACTTCACGAGAGGAACAATGGTAATGATCTATCGTCTGATTAATTTCTTTTAATGTTATCTCTTCACATCTGCAAATGATGATATCTTCATCCGCCATCCGTACTCCTCCTTTGTTTTAAATAAAACCATAATACGGTTTCTGAGCAGTTGCCATATGCGCCCATCGAATCATTGTAATAAAATCAAAGACTGGCAATCCGACCGCTTGTTGAATTGCTGCGGCATACGGAGGTAAATCACTGCATTCCAGCAGGATAGCTCCAATATCCGGATGATCCTCCACCAGCTCATTTGCCGCTTGAATAACCTCTTCTCTAACTACTCCGTTGTCAAAGCTTCCTCTGCTCTCCACGATGGCAGAGAATTCCGGTAATTTCCCCAAATCTTTTACCACGACATCATCTACATTGGTCACTCCACAGCTGTCAAACAGACTTTCCGTTATGCCATCACTGTCTGCCGTCAGCATGCCGATACGCTGATGGCTTTTTAATCCTGTTTTAATCCATGGAATCTGAACAACACTCGACATAAAGACGGGGATGTCTACTGCATCGGCAACCTGCTTTTGATAATTCCCAAAGAAGCCGCATGCTCCGCAAATGACCCTCGCTCCCTCTCTTTCCAGCTGCTGTGCTGTTTGAATCACATCGCCCACCAGCGTCGGGTCGCCGACGTGAATTCTGTCCTGGGTACAATTCGACACAACCCGTGGTACAACAGGAAAATCATAGGTGGATAAATTAGCTACGTTGCCAGGTAATACCGGGTACCAGCAATCATCCAGGAATAGAATTCCTACGGAGAAACCCGCTACATATTGCCCTTTTTTCATTTCAATCAGCTGACCGTGATCCGATTTCACAAAGCCATATTCTTGATTTCTGCTGCTCGCCATATTTTTTTCCTCCATCATCTCAATTCAAAGCAGCGGCACAGAGAAATCAAACAAAATATATTTTTATGCTGTTTTTCTCTGTGCCTTCACCTGCTAAAAACCTAAACCGGCTTTACTTCATAGCCTAATTCTTTTAATGTTTTGCTCATCTTCTCTTTTAGCTCCTCGGAAGCTGGCACTAATGGTTTCCGTACGGTTCCTCCTTCCAGGCCAATAATATCTAAACCGGCTTTCACAGGTCCCGGCACCGGCTCTGCTTCCACATAATCATATAGCGGAAGTAAACGCTGATTGATAGCTAATGCGCCGTCGATATCTTTTTCCTTTGTAAATAACTCGTACATTTCTACGATTTCTTTTGGAACCAGATTGTGAATAATTCCTGTCGCCCCGTGCCCACCTACAGATAACGTCGGCAGAATCAGGTGTTCAAATCCGGTTAATACAGTAAAGTCCTCGTTATCCTTGGTTAAAGCAATCACTTTACAAGTATGCTCCTGGTCTGTTGTATTTTTGACCGCTACAATTCCTTCCTCTTCACTTAATTCCGCAATAAATTCAGGGGAAAGCTCTACATTGGTTGCTGCAGGATAATGATAGATAACAATTCCAATTCCTGCTTCGGCAGCTAATTTTTTATAATATGCTTTCATTCCTTCTTCACTTGTTGTCATATAATATGGTGTTACGACAAGCGCACAATCCGCGCCAACTTCTGCTGCATATTTTGTCAGCTCCAGCGTTTCTTCCTCCCGGTGTGCACTCGTACCTGCCATGACAGGCACACGTCCGCCGGCATATTCTACCGCTGCTTTTAATAGACTCTTTCTTTCTTCTAACGACATCAGCGAATATTCTCCTGTGCTTCCTCCAGCAAGCAGGCAGTGTACTCCGCCGTCAACCAGGTGATTAATCAAGCCTTGATAGGCAGAAAAGTTAATCGATCCGTCCTCATTAAATGGTGTTGGCATTGCAGGTATCATTCCAGTTGGTTTATACATCATTCATTCCTCCAATAATTAAATAGTTTGTAAGATTTCTTCTTGCGCTTTATATCTTGAAAATTTCAAGCGATCAATATTAAATTCGGTTTCTTTTCCTGAAATAAGCTCTGTCATCATTTTCCCGGTAATCGGTGCCATACTGATTCCGTCACCCTCATGGCCGCTGGCAATATAGAAGCCCGGCACCTCATCTACCTCGGATACAATCGGCAAATGATCCACTACCCATGGGCGGATGCCGGCATAGGCACGTATACAATTGACATCCTTTAACATCGGCAGGAACCGCGTTGCCCGTTCGGCAATTCCCCGCATCACATCATGTTCCGCACTGGTATCATAGCCTTTAAATGCGCGATGTCCGCCTACTAAATAATTACTTGCTTCTGTCGGTTCAATGGTAAAGGCAATATTATAATCTTCTACAAGTTTACTGACATTTCTTTTGTAGTTGATATCTTCAAATTTAGAGAGCATATAGCCAAATTCATGTACTTTTTGATGAACGATCCTGTCTGTCCGCTCTGTCACAAGGACCATTCCTTTTCTTGGCCGAATCGGAATGTCTATCCCGACCATTTCCCCAATATGACTTGCCCAGACACCGGCGCAATTGACCACATTTTTCGTATATAACGTTGTGGTGCTGGTTTTTACAGACTCTACAGAGTCATCCGGACCCTGTGTGATTTCTTTTACTTCCTGATTCGTAAAAAGCTGCAATCCGTATTTTTTTGCTTCTTCAATAAAGGCGTAGCAAACGAGATATGGATTCATCGTAGAGTCAACCTCTGTCCAGACACCGCCTGCCAAATCGTTAGCCAAATGCTTTTCGATATCGGGAAGCTCCTCTTTACTTACCATCTTCATATCGTAGCCGGCAGCGACCTGCTGCTTGACATACCCATTTGCAATTTCCAATTCCTGTTCTGTTTCACAAACATACAGGCTTCCCCGGGAGAAAAACTCGAAATCAAAAGAGAATTCTTTTGCTAATTCTTTATACAGCTGAATACTTCGAAAGCCGATTTCTGTATCAATTCCCGGTTTCTTATCACAAATGAGGGCAACAGCATCACATCTGCTCGACGTACCAGCCGCTATATCTCCCTTCTCCACCAAAGCAACTTGGTACCCTTCTTTAGAGAGGTAATAAGCTACACTTGAACCAATAATGCCTCCGCCGATAACAACCACATCAAAACTATTCAATCTGCCACCTCCTTTTTAAAAATAGATTGATAGATTAACTGTCTGCATTGGAGTAAGCGCCTGAAGGCTTCACTTCTAAAGCAATGTTGACCTGCTTTTTATACAGATACTCTTCAAAGCCATATGTGCCTAAATCTCCGCCAATTCCACTCTGCTTATAGCCGCTCCAAGGAGCTTCATTGAATGTTGGATGATAGCTGTTCACCCAGGTAATTCCTGCATGTAATCCGCGAATCACCCGCTGCGCTTTCGCACCGTCATTCGTAAATACCGCTGCCGCCAATCCAAAATCTGTTCCATTTGCCAGCTCCAGTGCCTCTTTCTCTGTTTCAAATACTTGAATAACCAGTACTGGCCCAAAAATTTCTTCCTGTACAATCCGCATATCTGGTGTTGTATTTGCAAAAATCGTCGGAGCTACATAATTCCCTTCTGCAAGAGAACCGTCTGTTAAACGTTCTCCGCCGCATAATAATTCCGCGCCTTCATCCAAGCCGACTTTGACATATTCCAGAACAGAATCGGCATGATCCGGAGAAATAAGCGGTCCCATTTCAGTTTGCGGGTCCCATCCCGGTCCAATCTTGATTTTGTTCGTGCGTTTTACTAATTCATCAACAAATTTCTCATAGATACTTTTCTCTAAAATTAATCGGGAGCCCGCCGAGCAAACCTGCCCCTGTCCGGCGAAGATGCCCAGCATGGCATAATCGACTGCCGTTTCAAAATCCGCGTCGGCAAATACGATATTTGGAGATTTTCCTCCCAGCTCTAAGCCGACTTTTTTAATGGTATCCGCTGCATCCTTCATAATTTGCTTCCCGGTATCTGTTCCGCCGGTAAACGATATTTTATCGACATCCTTATGTTGTACTAATTGATTGCCGATCACAGAGCCTGGACCCAACACCAGATTCGCTGCCCCGTCTGGAAAGCCGACCTCATCAATAATTTCAAATAATCTCAACACGGTTAACGGCGTTTGAGAAGCTGGTTTTACCACCACGGTACACCCTGCAGCAAGCGCAGCTGACAGCTTTTGCGCAGCCATTACCAGCGGGAAATTCCACGGAACAATAATGCTGACCACGCCAACCGGCTCCCGAATCACCATGGCCTGAATTTCATCGGGCACTTCATAGGTTTGACCATGCGGCTGCATCGCCAGTCCCGCATAATATTTAAATTGATGTATGGCATCCTCCACATCAACAATAGAATCCTCATAGATTTTTCCGTTATTTAATGTTTCTAATTTTGCTATTTCCTCTTTCCGCGCCTCCAGCTTCTCTGCTACATTCAATAGCAGGTCAGCCCTTGTTCTCGCATAGGCTTCACGCCAGCCATCTTCATAAAAGGCTTTTCTGGCAGCTTCGATTGCTTTGTCTGCATCCTCAGCGCCGCCGTCAGCAACGGTTGCAATGACTTGGTTGTTTGCAGGGTTATAAACCTTTCTGGATTTTCCGGTACTCCCGCTGGTCCACTCCCCAGCGATATACATATTCTGAACTTCTTCCGTATCTTTTAAAACTGCTTCAAATGCTGCTGCGTCACTCATGATACCTTCCTCCTTTGTATCTATCCTTTGAAGAATCCAATCAATTCAACTCTGAAATGCTCTCCGTCACTGTTTTGACGATGAATTGATAATCCTCTTCTGTAATACTGAGCGGTGGAGCCAGCTGAAGAATATTATTAAAGCCGGCAACCGTATCCCCATTTTTACCAACCAGCAATCCGCTTTGCTTACATTTAGCTACAATCTGATTGATTTTATCGACATGAATTGGTTCCTTTGTCTGTTTCTCCTCTACCAGCTCTATTCCCAGCAACAAGCCTTTCCCGCGGACATCCCCGACATTGGGATGCGTTAATAAATCTTGAAAATCTTCTAGTAATCGTGCTCCCAGCTGTTCCGACTGCTGGAAGAGATTTTCCTCTTCCATAATTTCAATATTCTTTAAAGCTACAGCACAGGCTGCTGGGGACCCGCCGTACGTATTCACATGACGGAAACGATCGTATATATCTTCACCGTCAAATTGCTCAAAAATTTCTCTTCTGACTGCAGTAGCTGATAAAGGCATATAACCACTTGTAATTCCTTTTGCCATCGTAATAATGTCCGGTTTTACATCATAATTCATAAATCCGAACGGTTTGCCCGTCCTGCCAAAGCCGCAAATAACTTCATCGACAATCAGCAATGCTCCATGCGCCTCACAGATTTCTTTGACCCGCTTCAGATAATTCTCAGGCGGCATCAGAATGCCTCCTCCGGTAATAATCGGCTCCATAATCACACCGGCGATGGTTGAGCTAAGCTCCCATGTCATTAATTCATTAATTGCTTCCGCAGAGGATAAAGTCTTTTCATCGTCCGGGTTGCGATAAAGATCAGGCGGTGCTACATGCAAAAAACCTTGTGCTAACGGCTCATACTTATATTTTCTTTCAGCCTGGCCGGTTGCAGCGAGCGCTCCCATGGTATTTCCATGGTAAGCACGATATCTGGAAATAAATTTTGTCCGCTGTCCTTCTCCTTTATGCTGATGGTATTGCCTCGCTATCTTAAAGGCTGTTTCATTTGCTTCCGAACCGCTATTAGAGAAAAAGAACACGTAATCATCATCTAGAAAGCTGTTTAACTTCTCAGCCAATTGAATCGCCGGCTGATGACTGTGTGCCAGCGGAAAATATGCCAGCTTTTCCAATTGTTCATATGCTGCCTGTGCAATTTCCGTCCGTCCATAACCGGCATTAACGCACCATAATCCAGACATTCCATCTAAGTATTTATTTCCGTCAATATCTGTCACCCACGCTCCTTCAGCAGTTTCCGCAACCAGAAGATTCGGATCGGGTTTAGACCCTCTCATTGCGTGCCAGAGCTGTTTAGCATCTTTTTGCTTAATATCATTTGCTTGATTCATCGATTGAAGCATTGGCCAACCTCCTTATACACTTAATAACGCGCCGTCACCATTTTCTTTCGCGTATAAAATTGAACACCGTCCTTGCCATTTGCATGTAAATCTCCATAAAATGAATTCTTATATCCTGAAAACGGGAAGAATGCCATTGGAGCAGGAACGCCTAAGTTAATCCCTAGCATCCCGGAATCTATTTCCTCTCTGAATGTTCTTATAGCCTTTGCACTATCCGTGTATAAGCAGGCTCCATTCGCAAATTCCGATGCATTCGCTACCTCGATTGCTTCATCAATCGTATTCACACGTACAACCGAAAGCACTGGCGCAAACATTTCATCTTCCCAAATTTTCATATCGGTGCGAACATGATCAAATATCGTTGCCCCGACAAAATATCCGTCACTGTCTTTCTTATCTTCTCTTCCGTCTCTCAGTAAGGTCGCCCCTTCTTCTAAACCAGTTTCAATATAATCTAACGTTCTTTGCTTTTGTTCTTTCCGGATAACTGGTCCAAGAAAAGATGCTTTATCCGCCCCATCTCCGATAACCACATTATCCGCTGCCTGCTTCAAGCGTTCCGTCAGTTTATCTGCAACATCTCCAACAGCAACTACTAAAGAGGCTGCCATACATCTTTGCCCAGCTGAGCCAAATGCTGCAGCAGTAATATTTGATACTGCATTATCTAAATCTGCATCCTCTAACACAATGCTGTGATTTTTAGCACCGGCTAGCGCCTGGACACGCTTTCCATTTGCTGCAGCTGTCTGATAAATATATTTTGCAACAGGCTGAGACCCGACAAATGATACCGCTTTAATTTTTTCGTGTTCTAAAATTCCATTCACAACATCGTTGGAACCATGAACAATATTCAATACACCGTCAGGCAAACCGGCCTCTTTAAAAATTTCAGCCAATCGGTTAGCAAGCAATGGCGTTTTTTCAGATGGCTTTAAAATAAATGTATTCCCGCAGGCAATAGCTAACGGAAACATCCAGCATGGAACCATCATCGGAAAATTAAATGGTGCAATCCCGCCGACGACTCCAATCGGGTAGCGATACATTCCCGATTCGATTCCTGTAGCGATATCCGGCAGATGCTCTCCCATCATCAAGGTTGGAGCACCAGCAGCAAATTCTACGCATTCAATTCCTCTTTGTACCTCGCCCGTTGCATCATCAAATGTCTTTCCATTTTCTAATGTGATGATTTCAGCCAGCTCTTCCCTGTTTTCAATTAATAATTGCTGATATTTAAATAGCATTCGCGCTCTTTTTGGAACAGCAACTCTTCTCCATTCTTTAAAAGCAAGCTCCGCTGATTTGACAGCGCTATCAATTTCTTCAAATCCTGAAATCGGAACCTTGCCAATTTCTTCTCCCGTTGCTGGATTAAAAACTTCTGTATAATTTCCTGAAGTGGGTTCTACCCATTCCCCATTTATAAAATTACTTATCTGTTCAACCGTTCTTATCGTCGACATCGTATGCCCCCTTTAATTGGAATTTGTTTGACATATTCTCATTTTATTTAGATAATTAGCATAAGTAAAATAAATATTCATTATGTCTACCATTCAAAAAAATGATAGTAAGGAGCACGCCCATGACATTGCAGCGATATGAAATATTTAATAAAGTAATTCAGCTGAAAAATATCAGCAAAGCAGCAGAGGAACTTCACCTTACGCAGCCCGGACTCAGTAACGCGATTAAAAGTTTGGAATCTGATTTAAATTTAAAATTATTGAATCGAAACAGAAATGGAATTACCTTAACCAAAGAAGGAGAAAAAATTTATCAGTATACGTTGCAGATAGAAAAAATGAATGAGGCGTTAATGCAGGAAGCAAGCCATTTGAATGGGTTGAAGACCGGAACGGTGAATGTAGGTTCTTTTTCCAGTGTGACAGGCAATTGGATTCCTGACATTGTTATGAAAATGCAGGAGGAGTATCCAGGAATTGAAGTGAATATTCATGAAGGTGATTATGAATCCCTTGAAAAAAGGGTGCTGACCGGGGAATTGGATTGTTGTTTTAATACTCCGATTGAAAACAGCGGTCTAACCTTTTCACCGCTAAAAAAAGATGAATTATTTTGTATTGTTTCCAATCAGCATCCTTTACATTCCAGAAACGAAATCAGCGTAAAGGAGTTGTCTTCCTATCCGTTTATCAAACCCAAAAAGAGCTGGGATGATGAAATCAATGGACTATTTTCAAAATATAATCTATCTCCCAATATTAAATATGAAGTATCTGAAGATTTGCCGATTATTGCGCTGGTTGAAGCAAATTTCGGAATAAATATTAGACCGGAGCTAGTACTGCAAAGAGAAAAAACATCTAAAAGTATTCGGATTATCAAATTAAAAGAGGATGCTTATCGAATTATAGGACTATGTACGCCAACTAGCCCGTCCCATGCTACGCAGCTTTTTGTCTCTATTACCAAAGAACTTTATGAAGAACCTTTTCAATTATAAAGACGTCCTTATTTTCATATTTTTATTGCTCATACGAAAGCAGACCAATTACAGCTAAATTGATCTGCTTTCTATTTGTCTAGTTAAACAATAATTTTTAAATTGCTTAATAAACCTTATAAGCCTGGCCAGTCTGCGCACCAAAAACGCTCTTTCGATAAGCTAAGCCAATCCGTTTGGAAGATACAGGTTCAAATCCTTGGAATAGTTTACCATATTTTTCTTTTGATTTTTCCAGCATCGATGGACTGACATGATTAATCCGGATTCCACGCGGCATTTCAATGGCTGCTGATTTAACAAACGCGGATACACCGCCATTGGCCATCGCCGATGAGGATGCTGTTTTCAATGGATCATCCATCAAAACACCCGTTGTCAGCGTAATGCTTCCGTTGTCTCTCAGATAATGTAAACCAATTAATACTAAGTTCACCTGTCCCAGCTGCTTACTGTTTACCGCAATCATATTCTGTTCAGGTGTCAGTTCATCCACGGTTGCAAAATGAGCCGAGCCTGCTGCGCAAATGATGGCGTCTACCTCGCCCACCTTTTTAAAAAGCGCTCTAATGCTTGCTTCAGAGGTAATATCTACTGGATATTCTGAAGTGTTCCGGCTGGCTTGGATGATTTCTGCATCGTCCTTTAATTCTTCATACGCTACTTCTCCGATGGAGCCAGTTGCTCCGACTAATAGTATTTTCATGATTATCTCTCCTCTTCTAACTATAGTTCTAATTTTCTGTGTACAGTATCTCATAGTGTTTTTTAAAATGCATAGATTCTAGCTCATTCCGTTTTTAGATAACTATTCAACAAGATAAATTTATTTTCATGCTTTATTTTGAGGCGGGAGGTTTACGGACGGTTCTTCTTGATAAATTTTGAAAAGTAGAGGCAAAAAAGAATTCCTATTATTTAAAGCAATAAATAAAAACTCCATCCATCTTATATATTTCTAAAAGGCATAAGATCGATGGAGCACTCTATATTTACTTTATAAATAAACTTAATATTAAAACAACTGCTAATCCAGTTAATCCAACTAACGTTTTCATAACTGTCCAAGACTTTAACGTGTCGGCTACACTCATTCCAAAATATCTATTCGCCATCCAAAAACCGGAATCATTCACATGAGAAAAAGCAGTCCCTCCACAAGCAATTGCGATTGTCACCAATCCTAGCATTGGTTCACTGACATCAAAATGCTGGATTAAAGGTGAAACCAGACTGGCAGCAGTAATCATTGATACTGTTCCTGATCCCTGTGTTATTCGAATTAATGCTGCAGTGATAAATCCGAATAAGATAATCGGCATATTAATTTGCTGCATTGCATCCGCAAGAATGTCTCCAATTCCAGTAGCTATCAACGTTTGTCCAAATACTCCTCCAGCACCAGTTATCAAAATGATTATCCCTGCCGGTTCTAAAGCTCTTGTAGTTATTTTTTGCAGTTCCCCTTTAGTAAAACCTCGCCTTGTTCCATATAACCATATGGTTAAAAGACTTACAATTAATAAGGCAATGATAGGATTTCCAATAAACATCAGAATTTCTCTAACTATATTTCCTTCATCCAATAATAAATCTGCCGTAGTATTTCCTAAAATTAAAATCAGCGGTGCAATCAACATAATAACAACACCGGCAAATCCCGGCAGTTTATCTGGATCATAGTTTACCTCTGATTCTTTAAAATGTTCAGGAACATCTACATGAATTTTTTTCGATATAAATTTTCCAAAAAGCGGTCCGGCAATTATCATGGCTGGGATACCTGCAATTACTCCAAATAAAATGACATAACCCAAATCAGCACCGATTATACTTGCAGTTGCAATAGGTCCGGGTGTTGGAGGAATAAACGTATGCGTAACACTAAGACCAGCTGTTAAAGGAATTCCATAATAAAGTAATGATTTTTTTGATTTCCTTACTAAGGCATAGGTTAACGGAACCAATATGACGATAGCAACATCAATAAAAACAGCTATAGAAATCAGAAATCCGCTTGCCCCTAGCGCCCAGACAATATTCTTTTCTCCAAATTTGTCCATCAAGGTTAAAGCCAATTTTTCAGATGCCCCGGATGCTCTCAATACTTCCCCGAATATTGTTCCAATTCCAATAATTAATGCCACAAAACCAAGCGTACCACCCATCGCCTCTTCGATATGTGCCAATAATTCCTGCGGCGGCATGCCAACAGCTAGCCCTACAAATAAGCTGGCTATAATCAGGGCTAAAAAGGCTTGAAGCTTTGTTCTGATAATCAGAAAAAGTAATATTACCATCGCTAGTATTCCTACCGTAATAATCCACGCAGTACTTTCCATAAAATATTAATCCTCCTTCTTTTATATACTGCTCTATTCAAGGGTATTCACTAGATTACTATTGCTTAAGGGAGTAAAAAATCAAAATCACACCCCTCTGAGGCTTGAAGAACATGATTTCTGTATAACTGGGGATAGCCTCGTCCTTCTTTAAATACAGGAGGCTTCCAAAACTCTTTTCTCTTTTGTAATTCATCCTCAGAAACCAGTACTTCAAGAATTCCATTTTCTATATCCAAATGTATCTTATCTCCATTTTTCAAAAGACCTAACGGCCCTCCAACAGCGGCTTCAGGTGCAGCATGAAGAACCACGGTACCGGAAGCCGTTCCACTCATCCGGCAGTCTGAAATTCGAACCATATCCCTGATTCCTTCTTTTAAAAGTTTTTTGGGAATAGGGATCCCTCCCGCTTCTGGCATTCCAGGCGCACCAACGGGTCCGGCATTTCTTAATACCAACACGTTGCTTTCATCTACCTGCAAATTATCATCATTTATTTTCTCCTCCATCTCTTGTATGGAATCAAATATGATAGCTTTTCCAGTATGCTTCATTAATTTAGGGTTTGCTATTGCTTTGGGCTTTATAATTGCCCCGGAAGGTACTAGATTCCCTTTTAATAATTTAATCCCTCCATTTTTATAAAGCGGCTTATGAAATGGTTTAATTATCTTTCTATATTCTTCTATTACTTCTGCACCTTCAATATTTTCTCCAAGCGTTTTATTCGAAACCGTTAATTCTTCTAAATGCAGCAGCTGTTTTAACTCTGTTAATAATGCAGAAACGCCTCCCGCATGATAAAATTCTTGCATTTGGAATTCTCCTGCCGGTCTTAAATTAGCTAATATCGGAGTTCTTTGCGATATTTTTTCAAAGTCATCTAATGTTAAATCAATCCCAAGTCTTTTAGCTATTGCTATTAAATGTATAACCGTATTGGTTGAACCGCCTACTGTCATTAAAGTGGTGATAGCGTTTTCAAATGAATTTTTCGTAATAAAATCGGCAGGTTTTATATCTTTTTCCACTAAATTAACGATAGCTTTTCCTGTTTCTTTTGCCATTCTTAATCGTTCATTCACTGTAGCTGGAGGAGTAGAGCTCCCTGGAAGCATGATGCCTAATGCCTCTGAACAAGCAGCTATCGTACTCGCTGATCCCATGACCATACAATGTCCATTTGTTGGAGCTAATTGGGCATTTATCTCGGATAATTCTTTCTCCGAGATTGTCCCTGCCTTGTATTCTTGCCAATAATGTCTACAGTCACTGCAGGCTCCCAGAGTCTTCCCTTTATATTCACCATTTTCCATCGGACCTCCAGTAAATAGAATGGCAGGTTTATTGGCACTAAAAGCTCCCATCAATTGTCCTGGGGCCATTTTGTCACAGCCTCCAATAAGAACAACACCATCAATAGGCTGTGCACTTATCATTTCTTCCGTGTCCATCGCTACTAGATTTCTATACAGCATCGTAGTAGGACTGGTAAACATTTCTCCAACAGAAATCGTTGGAAATTCAAGAGGAATCCCTCCTGCCATTAAAATTCCATTTTTTATAGAATTAATTATCGGTTTTAAATGTGCATGACATCTGTTGATTTCACTAAACGTATTACATATCCCAATAATAGGCTTATTATAATCATTCTCGTCATATCCAAGATTTCTTTGAAACGCCATTTTTATATACTCACTAAATCCTTTGTCTCCATATGATGTAACCCTTTTCAAAATAGTTCACCTCGTTGTTAAAAATTAAGAAATTTAGAATAACAAATTTAAAGCTAATTCTTCATTTGATTCCATATGCGCCTGCATGTACATCTTTGCCTGACTGCTATTTCTAGTTCTGATTGCTTCCGCTATCATCAAATGATAATGTGCTGCCTTTTCAATCATTCCTGGAACATTGGTATGTTTTCTTCCCATCGATAACTGCTCTTGAAAATCCTCATAAAATTTTATCGTATAAGCATTATGCGTTGCTTTAGCTATTAATAGATGAAAAGTTAAATCCTCTTCTTTGGTGTCTTCTCCTTTTTTAGCTAACTCCGCCATCTTATTTGCTGACTCAACAATTAAATCAATCTCAAATTGAAATGCTTGTACTGCAGCAATTCCAGCAAAAGAAGGTTCCACCATTGTTCTAAAACTGGTTAAATCCATTAAATCTCTTACTTCTGATTTCGATATAGAGTCATTGCTTCTTTTTGCATCGTATGTAACAAATGTGCCTCTTCCTTGCTCGATTTTAACAAAAGACTGGCTTTGCAGCGCTCTCAATACCTCTCTGACAGTAGACACGCCAACATCATACTTATCAGATAACTTAGCCAAAGAAAGTAACTTTGTGCCTTCCTCAAGACTTCCGCTCATAATTTCGTCTTTTAATTTATCGTATACTGTGTTAAAATTCCCTCTCAAAAAGATACCTCCTCTCAACTTATCTGATGAATATAATATACATCAGATAAGTTAGCTTTGCAATATACTATTTTAAAAATTATAAAATCTATTTTACTTATTTGATGACTAGAAGCTTGCTTACAAACAAAAAAAAGAAGCCGCTGCAAAAATACAGCGACCTCTCTTTCTCCTTACACCCATTTCGTCGTAATAACTTTCTTTCTCGTATAGAAATGTAACCCGTCTTTCCCATTGGCATGTAAATCCCCATAAAACGAATCCTTCCACCCGGAGAAGGGGAAAAATGCCATTGGCGCCGGTACACCAATATTCACACCAAGCATTCCTGCATGAATGGTTTCCCGAAATTGACGGACGCTTCCCCCATCTCTGGTAAAAATACATGCTCCATTCGCAAAGCGTGATTGATTAGACAGTTCAATTGCTTCACTTAAATCCTTCACACGAGCGATAGATAATACAGGCGCAAAAATCTCATCCTGCCATATCTTCATTTCCGAAGTAACTTGATCAAAAATGGTCGGACCGACAAAATAGCCTTTTTCCTTCACAGCTTCATCTTTTCGGCCATCCCGAACCAGATTAGCCCCTTCTTCTTGTCCAGCTTCAATATAGCTTAACGTACGTTCTTTATGCTTGTCACGTATCACTGGTCCAAGGAAAATTCCTTCATCTAAACCATTACCAATTTGAATTCCATTGGCTTTTTGTGTCAAAAGCTTGATAAATTCATCTGCAACGCTGTCCTCTACTGCTACTACAGAAGCTGCCATACAGCGCTCGCCAGCCGAACCAAATGCCGCATTCATAATTTGTGTTGTAGCATTATCCAGGTTGGCATCCTGCAGAACAATCGAATGATTCTTTGCGCCTGCCAAAGCCTGTACCCGTTTTAAATTATCTGTCCCGCGTTTGTAGACATACTCGGCCACCGGCTGCGAACCGACAAATGAAATCCCTGCCACTTGCGGATGATCTAATAATCCGTTTACGACATCGTGTGCGCCGTGAACGATATTGAACACACCGCCCGGGAGACCAGCTTCTTCCAGTAATTCCGCTAAACGATTGGCAAGCAGCGGTGTCCGTTCAGAAGGCTTCATTACAAACGTATTTCCAGTCGCAATCGCCATCGGAAACATCCAGCACGGCACCATCATTGGAAAATTAAACGGTGTGATTCCTCCAATAACTCCGATTGGATAACGGTATAATCCGGATTCCAACTCTGTTGCAATCGAAGCAAGCTGCTCTCCCATCATCAATGACGGCGCTCCTGTTGCGAATTCTACATTTTCGATTCCTCTTTGTACTTCTCCATACGCTTCCGCAAAGTTTTTACCATTTTCAAGAGTGATCAGCTTTGCCAGTTCCTCATGATTATCAACAAGAAGCTGCTGGTATTTAAATAGAATCCGGGCACGTTTTGGTACCGGAATTTCTTTCCAGGTTTCAAATGCCTCTGCAGCTGTTTCTATTGCATAATTAATATCCTCTAAAGTAGATAACGGCACGTGAGCAAGCACTTCTCCTGTCGCCGGGTTCACTACCTCTTCTGTTTTTGCTGTTTTCGCTTCGATCCATTTTCCGCCTACATAATTTTTTAATGTTTCTACTGTTGTCTGTGTCAATGAAAAAACCTCCTGTAATATTCTTTATTAAATAAGACTGTAAAGCACAATCGCCAATACTAATACGATACTTGGAACAATAATACTAACAAGGAAAACGGGTTTATATGCCCGGCTGTGCGTCTCGCCGCAAATAGCTCTTACCGTCGTAACAACGACTCCATTATGCGGAAGCGAATCCAGACCGCCGGATGCTAACGCAGAAACACGATGCATTGCACCAGGGTCTACTCCTTGCGCCAAATAAATAGGCGCTAGAATAGGCAGTGCAATCCCTAACCCGCCAGAGGCCGAACCAGTAATTCCGCAAATAACCGTTACCCCAATAGCCAGTCCCAATAATGGCGGTCCAGGCAGATTAACAAGTCCAGTTATCAAGGTATCAAATGCCGATACCTCTGCGGCAACACTTCCAAAACCAACGACCGCACAGGTATTTGCCAGTGCAACCAGTGCATTTTGTGTTCCTGCTGCCATTGAACTCCAAAATTCCTTAAGAAATTTCAACATCGTTAAGCAGGAAACAGCAATCCCTACAATTAATGCAATTAATAATGCCGTTGTCGGGTTCATAAACTGACCTAATATATTTAGTAAAACAATAACTAAAAAGAGAGGTAAAATAGCAACCACAATATTCGGCAGCGCCTGTGATTCATTTTCTTCCACAGCGGCAGCTGCCTCCTCTTTTTCTTTTTCCAGAACGGATTTTGGAGGAGAAAATTCTTCCCCGCCGGCAACCGCTTTCTTCACCATTGATCCAAGGTACAATCCGCCGGCAATCATAATCAGCAGGGAGCATAAAACTCCAATCCAGCCGCCTGCTGTCGGTGTAGTTCCAAAGAATTCTGTTGGAATAATATTTTGTATTTCCGGTGATCCCGGTGCAGTCATCGTAAACGAAATCGATCCAAAAATAAGTGCAGCAGGAATAAAACGATGCGGCAGATTGGCCGCACGGAACAGGGAAACAGCAATTGGGTAGACCGCAAAGCCAACTACAAATAAACTTACCCCTCCATATGTCATCACTGCTGCTGCCGCTACCACGGCAAACACGGCCCGTTTGACGCCGAATTTCTTTTTAATCCACTGGGCAATACTTTCCGCTGATTTGGTTTCATGCATAAACTTTCCAAAAATAGCACCCAATAAAAATACTAAAAACCATGAAGCAAAATACCCTGTAAAGCCCGTCATATAATTATCCAGTAATGCTGTTTCTAAATTCAATCCCCCTGTAACAGCTATAACTACTGAGCTGATCAGCGCAGCAACGATAATATGAATTCCCTTCATTGTCAGATAGACGAGCAAAGCAAGCGCAGCTATCAATCCGATAAAACTGATTATTTCCATCCCATTTATCCCCCTTGATATCATCCCTTCTATTACGACGTTTTTTCTATGCTAAACTGATACGAGAAACAAACATGATAAAGCTCCTCTACCTCTTCTTTTGTTGGTACTCTCGGATTATTTTGCGGGCTGCCGCTTGCCATTGCATCTTCCGCCATTTTACTGACAGCTGCTTCAAAATTCTTCTGATCGATTCCCCAGCCTTGTAAATTAGGAACATCTAACTCATAGCACAGTTTTTTTACTTCATAAACCGTCAGATCTGCAGCTTCCTCTTTAGAAAGCCTATCTGCGTCCGCATCAAAAAATTTCGCTAAATCAGCTAATCGATTCACACAATCATCTCTGCTGAAATCAAGCACAGCAGGAAGAAGCATTGCATTAGAAATCCCATGCGGTACATGGAACAACGCTCCAATCGGTCTGGACATGCCATGCACTAAGCACACCGAGGCATTGGAAAAAGCCATCCCCGCCTGCATGGATCCAATAGACATTGCTTCCCGGGCAGCCACATTCTCTCCTTCGTTATAGGCCGTTCTTATATTCTTTACGATTTGTTCAATCGCCGATAAAGCCAGCGTGTCTGTCATGGACTGTGCTTTTTTCGAAATATAAGCCTCCACCGCATGACTTAAAGCATCAATCCCGGTAGCAGCTGTAACGGATTTAGGCGATGATATGCTTAGAACAGGGTCTACAATCGCTACATTCGGCATCAGTAATGGCTGCTTAATCATCATCTTGACATCATTCGTTGTATCAGTGATTACGGTAACATCTGTTGCTTCTGAACCTGTTCCGGCTGTAGTCGGCACTGCTATATGCGGAAGCGGCTGCTGCTCTATTTGTTTCTTTCCACCCATATACTCTCCAATATAAATCCCATTTACTGCAGCGACAGCTACTGCCTTGGCCGTATCAATACAGCTGCCTCCACCTACGGAAATAACGACATCACATTTTTCTTTTTTACATAATTCCAATGCCTCAGCAACATAAACATCTGTCGGCTCTGATTCAACCCCTAAATAGACAGCGCTTTCAATCCGTCCCTGCAAAAGGATATCTCTGCACTCGCTGACATAACCAAGCTTCTCCATGATACGGTCACTGATAATCAGCGCCTTCTGCCCTTTTTCCGATGCTTCCTTCCCTATCTTTTTAAAAGCATCTTTTCCATAATGAATAGTCTGTGGTGTACGAAACACATTACTCTCTCCCATAAGTATCTCTCCTTCTCTCTTTCTTTCACTTTTTAAATAGCAAAAATCATGCCAAATTTTTAGAGCGCTGCTGTAAGCGTTTTAAAACAAAAAGTGTAGCTAAACAGCTACACTTCACTGAAAAGTTGTAGTTATTCTGCTACACTATTTATCCAAACCATGCTTTTTCATTTTTTTATATAATGTCGTACGGTGCATCCCGAGTTCCTTCGCTGCCTTTGATTTGTTGCCTCTGTTCTCTTCCAGCGCTTTCATCAGAACTTCTTTTTCTTTATTCTTCACTTCCCGCTGGAAGACGTAAGGCGTCTCCAGCAGGTCAAAACGCTTCAAATAGTTTGGAAGATGGTCTACATCGATGGTATCGGATTCAACTAAAATAACTAACTTTTCCATTGTATTTATCAGCTCTCGGATATTTCCATACCAGGCATAATTCATAAAAACAGCCATTGCTTCAGGTGTTACTTCTTTATCCGGAACATCATATTTCTTACACAAACTCGATAAGTAATGAGAAATCAGTACCGGGATGTCTTTCGGACGCTCTCTTAACGGCGGTATCGGGATTTCAATAACGTTGATCCGATAATATAAATCCTCTCTAAAGGTTCCCTCCCGAACCATTTCTAACAAATTCTGATTTGTCGCTACAACGATTCTTGCCTCCAGCTTTTCTTTTTGAACTGCTCCTACCCGTTCAAATTCCTTTTCCTGCAGCACACGCAATAATTTTGTCTGCATCATCTCAGGCATTTCACCAATCTCATCTAAAAACAGTGTCCCTCCTTTAGCTAATGCTAACTTTCCCGGTTTCCCGCCTTTTCTCGCACCTGTAAAGGCACCATCTGCATAGCCAAATACTTCAGACTCAAAAAGCTGCTCCGGTATGGCGCCGCAGTTGACACTGATAAATGGACCATGTTGATAATAACTCAGCTCATGGATGCTTTTAGCGAACATTTCTTTCCCAGTTCCGCTTTCCCCTGTGATTAAAGCGGTTGCATCTGTTTTGGCAACTTTTCGGGTAATCCGCTTCACATCCGTTATCTGTTCACTGGATCCCTTAATTTTTTCAATCGATGCATGCTCTATTCTGTTCTCCTGCAAAGGCTGCTTCACTCTGTCTTTATTTACAGCTGTCTGCATCGTTTTTTCCAAAAACCGATCATAGATTTGATATAGCTCTGTTACGCCTTCAAAAATAAGCATCCCGATTGCGCCCACCAGCTTTTCTTCTCTCCATATCGGTATCCGGTGCACCACCATCGGCTGCCCTTGGATGTATTGGATAACTCCCCGCTCCGGCATTCCATTTCTGGCTGTATGATGCAGATTGGTATTCTCAATAATTTCCTGTACTGGTCGTCCGACAGCATCCTTCTGATCAATTCCAGTAAAACGGCTGTAGGCTTCATTAAACTCAATAATGATTCCTTCCTGATTAACAACAGCAACCCCTTCATAAGCGCTTTCAAGAATAACATCCAAAATTTCGGCAGTATGAGAGGTTTGACTCAGCTCGTTCATATAAAACGATAAACATTGCTGTATTTCTTTTCTTGTTAATACGCCTGTCAGCTGCTGCTTCTCATTAACTGCAAAAAAGTAAGTATACGGCATTTTATAAAAATCGATGATGAACTCATCGGCTCGAATAATCGAAAAATCCTCCTGTGATATATAATTCGCAATCGACGCTTCGTTTTCCCCATCCAGGTACGCTTTCAGGATTGCTTTGGACGTAATGATTCCAACCGGATTCATAGATTCCCCTACAACAGGAAGGAAATCGGCTGCCAAATTATGAAGAAGCGCTGCTGCAGCTTTTACAGTTTCATTTAAATAAATGATCTCCGGATTCCTTCTCATCCAATTGCCGGCTTGACCATTTTCTTCATTTAATAGCTCTTGTGAATTCATTTGCAGCATGTTATCTTCCTCCAAAAATATAATGCTAAATGCTTTGATTATATTATCTTGATTATGCTTCTACAACTGAGTATACCATAGTCTTATAAGAGAATTCATTTCAATTTCACCTGTGATAACCGTACAAATAATGTTTCGTATACGTTAAAAAACACAGCATCTATCGATGTAGAAATCACCATAGATACTGTGTTTACATGTTGAAATCTTCTTTATTTCACTGCCTTTCTCCTCCTGCATTCAATAATAAATCTATCTCACAGGCAATAAAATAATTAAAATATAAAAATCAACTATGCTATAGTTAAGTGTATTTGCTTCTAAGAAGTCTTTTTATCAATAACTGCTCCTTCCGAATAAATCACCCTTCCGCTTTTCAAAATCTCCTCTTTTAACTCTTCTGGAGCATCTTCATACTTAAATCAAATCCAAAAATAGCAATGTATCTAACTCCTCTTCTAAAGCAAATGTTAATTCCACCCATTCTTCCTTCGTCATATTTGGAGCAACAAATGCTAAATCAATATCAGATTTTAGTGTATAATCCCCAACAGCTCTTGATCCAAAAAGAATAATTTTATGAATGGTATTGATACGTTGACCAACATGAGTTAACTGATTTATGATTTTTTGCTCAATCATCGTAAAATCCACTCCCTCCTTCTTTATACTTTTCTTTTAGAAATTTAAAGGTCTCCTTCATTTCAGGGAAATAACCTGCAATATTTTCATAAATATCTCTTGCCTTCTTTTCATCATATACATGGGAGGTTTCATTTCTATCACGGAGCATTTGCAGCCAAGCTTGTTCATTTTGAATCCAATCTACTGCATATGCTTGTTTTAATGTCTCTCTGGGGGATTTTGCTTCAATCCCTTCTTCTTCAAGCATTCGTTTTAACGTTTTCCAATAAAGCTCAAACGCAGTCTTAAAACGTTGAATTGTTCCATCGATAAACAAGCTATTCTTTGCACCTTCATTTAGAGCATCTTCCAGTCTTCCGATTGCTTTCTCCAAGTTAGCTAAGCTCTGCAATGTCTTTCTTGCCGACATATATTATTGCTCCCTCTATATATTTAAACGCAACAAGTTTATTGTTATGTATTTTACTATAATGCACGCTATATGGGCAGACCGATGGTAATTCAAAATAGTTCGCAGAGTTAAATACTTTTTCATTAGGTCGTACTACTCTTTTAAAATATTCCCAAATATTTTATCAAAAGCATATAAAATATGTTCTATCTGATCAAATGTCTATTTGGTGAGTTGTTTTTCACGGATAGAATATCCTGCTAGCAGAGGCGGATCGTTTTGACTTTTGACTCCTGAGGAATCAGCACCATCTGAAGATTCACTTTTGCCAAGTGCTCTTCTTGGCAAAAGTTAGCTGAAGAGCGTGCCCCTAGGCAGACTAACATCGCAACGTCCTGGGGTTGCGATTACTCACCCCATCGAAAAGAGTTGTTGCAACGTCTGCACTAGTACGTCCTGGGACTGCGATTACTCGTCCCATCGAAAACATTTGTACGTCGGAAAGCAAAATGGTTCGCCACAGCGGTGCTTTACACTTCACCTTTTATTCTTTGTCAAGGGTGTTATCGAAGGAACGATCAACGCCTGTTTCTATAGAATTGAAATTACTTTTTAATGTGCGAAAGAATTACAAACAAAAAAAGCGGCACCTATTTGTTAATAATAGATGTTCGCTTTTTTGTATATGATATTTTATTTCACTGCCTTTCTTCTCTTAAAAACCTTCGCAATCAATGGATAACAAAGGGATAAAACAGTCAGCAAAGCAAGAACAATCGCAATCGGAGAAGCAAATAAAATATCCATTGGAGAATCATAAACAATCATTGCTCTCTGGAAATTTTGCTCCATATCTCCTCCAACAATCAAAGCAAGAATTAACGGTACAACAGGGTAATTCAGAATACGCATCAACAACCCAATAACACCGGCAATAATTAAAATATAAAAATCAATTGTACTGTATCCAAGCGTATATGCCCCTAAGAAGGAAAGAATAAGAACAATCGGATAAAGCACATTCGGCGGTGTTTTTAAGATTTTCACCAGCATACCGACCATTAAGATATTAATAATTACTAAGATAATGTTTCCAATAAACATACTGTTGATCAGCGTCCAAATCGTATCCGGACTATTTTCAAATAACAAAGGTCCCGGTGTGATTCCAATCATAACAAGTGCTCCCAGCATCACTGCTGTTGTCCCGGACCCAGGTATCCCCATGGTCAGCATCGGAATCAGCGAGCCGACAGCCGATGCACTGTTTGCGGATTCTGGTGCAACCAGTCCTTCTACAGCACCCTTGCCGAATTCATCTTTATTTTTGGATATTTGTTTTTCTGTACTATAAGATAACAAAGAAGCAATCGTTCCGCCAGAACCGGGAAGTACACCGAGGAAGAATCCGATCGGGCCGCTTCGGATAATCGGGGCAAGCGATCGCTTCCACTGCTCCTTCGTAAACCACTTGCTCCCGATGTCCTGCCCATTTGATTTTCCAGAGTATTGCGGTTTAAGTAAATTATAAAGCACTTCCCCTATGGCATAAATACCGATGATAATCACAATAAAATTAATACCATCTGTTAAATGCGGCAATCCAAAGGTGAAGCGGTGTACGCCGGATTGCAAATCCACTCCGATTGTACTGATACCCAATCCTAAAAACATGGTTAAAAAGCCTTTAATAATATTTCCTTGCGATAAGGTCACCACAGCAGATAAGGCAAATAGGAACAACAGCAAAAACTCAGCCGGCCCAAAATTTAATGCAAAATTTGCCAGCGGTATTGCTAAAAAGATAAATCCGAAGATTGCCATCACACCGCCAATCAGCGAAGCCATCGCAGCAATAGACATCGCCTGCCCTGCCAGTCCCTTCTTCGTCATCGGGTATCCGTCAAACGTAGCTGCAATCGAAGAACCATCTCCCGGCGTATTAATCAGAATAGAGCTGCGGGAGCCTCCAAATAAAGCTCCGTAGTAAATCGCTGCCATTAAAATCAATGCGCTGACCGGCTCCATTCCAAACGTTAATGGAATAAGCACTGCCACTCCTGTTGCCGCTCCAAGCCCCGGCAGAATACCGACAATTGTACCAAGAACTGCTCCAAGTAAAAGCCATAACAAATTAGCAGGCTGGAGCGCTGTCCATAATCCATCTAAAATAATATTTACATCCATTCTCGCACTCCTCCTCTAAGGCAGACTTATTTGCAGCAGCTCTGTGAAGCCATACCAGGTTGAAACAGAAACAACCAGTGTTACAACTACATTCAAGAGCCATTTCTTCATTCCGTTTAAATAAAACATAAGTGCTCCCATAAATAATATCGTTGCAATCAAATAACCGACATGTTCAAAAATAAGCGTATATATCACGCAAATTCCAATAATGATTGCAATTAATTTAAATGATTTCAGCTGGGCAATCAGCTCTAAATCTTTATTCTTCGCATATATTTGTTTACGTACATTGACTAAATCTGCGATAGAAAATACCAGCAATCCAGCACAAACAAATAAAGGAAAAAACTTTGGTCCATCCGGGTTGCCTAATGTTGCCGGATCTAATTGTATAATCATCGTGCCATAGATAACGCTGCCAATAATAAACATGACAGGCATGGCATACCGTATTGCTACCTGCATCCTATTTTCCCTCCTAAGGCGTTAAGCCAGAATCCTCTACTATACCTTCAAAAAATTCATTTTGATCTTGTAAAAATTCCTTTGTTTCTTCACTGTTCATATAGAATTCTTCCAAATTATTATTCTCTAAATCTGTTTGCCATTCTTCTGTTTCTACCATTTCACTCAAATAAAGGTCCCAGGAAGCAATTTCCTCCTCACTCATTCCCGGAGGGCCCATGATTCCGCGCCAATGCGGAAATTCCATATCAATACCCTGCTCTTTCCAGGTTGGTATATCCGGAAATGCGTCTAGTCTTTCTGGCGATGTAACAGCTAATATATCCACTTCTCCTGCTAAATATTGTTCGGACAGGTCAGATAACGAATTGCTGGTGACATCGATGTGTCCGCCAAGTAATGCATTCATAATATCGCCGCCGCTGCTGTAAACAAGGAACTGTAATTCTGTCGGATCAATGCCGTATTCAATCACAGCTTGGACAAAGGCCAGATGATTCCCGCTTCCTAAAGATGGACTGACACCAATCACCAGCGACTTTGGATCTTCCTTCAACTGCTCCAATAACTCTGTACCGCTGTCAATCCCTGCATCTTCCCGGACTGCCACAGCAAGCCATTCCGTAGATAACATGGCTAATGGCGTAAATTCTTCATGGGTTAATTCTGTCTGACCAAGCAATGGACCTGTAATTAATAGACTGGAATTTAATGCAGCAAAATGCGCATCCTGCTGCATCAAATATTGCCAGCCTACTTCCCCGCCGCCTCCAGGCTTGTTCACTACTGTAATATCCTCTTCTACGGTCCCGTCCGCATTCATCGCCCGCTGTGCAGAACGCGCTGTCCTGTCCCATCCGCCGCCCGGACTTGCCGGAGCAATAATCTCTATGTTTTTTTCAGGAAAGGTCCCTTTCCCTTCACTGGTATTCTCTGAACATCCTGCCAGAAGAATACAGCCAATAAATAATAAGCATAAACGCTTCATGTCAACACCTCTCAAAATAAATAATTAAGTAAACGCTTTCAATGATAGGGTAATTATTGCAAACCCAAAGAGGAAAAACAATATTTCGAATTTTATTCACTTAACATTCTTTAATGCCTTTTCGTCCTTTTTATCCATTAAGTGAAAAAAAGAGAATAAAAAAACACCCTGATACCAGGATGTTTTGAGGTTTTACTGTAAAATATATCTTCTTTCCGGCCGGCCGATAACCCCATAATTTAAAATGGTAGTAGCTTCTTCGTCAGATACGATATGCTCCAAATATCGTCTGGCCGTTGTTCTTGAAATCCCGACCAGCTGGCACATCTTATCGATGGTTACCCCTTCTGGATGCTCCCTTAACGCTGCTTTTACTTTTTCTAATGTAATGGAATCAATCCCTGTCGGCAAAGGCATATTTGTCCCTTTTTCTTCTATGCTTCGCTGGTATCCCCCTGTCAAAAAATAATCGGTATCGTTCGCTTTAAATTCTCCCGTTTCTTCAAACCATATCCGATCCTTTACATATTGTTTTACCGTATTTGTAAAATCATCCACCGTCACTGGTTTAATTAAGTACTGGTATACGCCATAACGTTTTGCCAGCTGCAAATGCTGCCGGTCTGTAGATGCAGAGACCATAATAATATCCAGATCCGGAGAATGCATTCGCAGGTAATGAAGCAATTCTGTCCCTAATATATCAGGAAAATAAATATCAAGGATGATCAGATCTACTTTCTCTTTTTCTATCAGCTCCTTGAGTTCTTTGCCATTCAGCGCTCTGCCAACAACTGTGATCTCTGAAAAAGCCTGCAGATACTTTTCATGCAATAAAGCTACCCGATAATCATCTTCTGCAATAACCACATTCATTTTTTCACCTCTTCTCCTTTTGGTAAATAGATAGAAAACACAGTTCCACCTTCAGCTGGGGAAGTCACTTCCATCTCTCCACAATACTTTTTCACCGCTTCATAGACATGAAACAGACCATAGCCTCTATTTTCCCCTTTGCTGGAATATCCTCTGGTAAAAATCTGCCCAGTCTGTTCTTTCGTCATTCCCGGCCCTGTATCTTCTATATCTATCACAATATCACTTCCAACATCAGTAACCATCACGGTGATTCTCTGTTCCTCCGATTCTAGTACAGCATCCATGGCGTTATCTAATAAATTGCCAAGCATGATAGCCATATCTGCAGCAGCTATTTTCGTTTTATCCAAATGACTTGCTTCTTCTATGATAAGTGCTATTTTTTTCTCAGCCGCCTTCGCTAGTTTCCCTAATAAAATTGCCTGCGCTCCAGGGTCTTTAATGTTCTTTAACATTGGGAATGCTTGTCGCTTATCAGCGGTTTCTTCTTGAATCACTTTTAACGCTTCCTCATATTGCTCAAGCTGGATTAACCCCAACAGCACATACATCTTATTTTTAAATTCATGTGTCTGGGCACGCAGGCTATCTGCATAGCCCTCTATCTGCATCACTGTTTCTTGAAGCTGCTTCATATCTGTTTTATCTCGAAAACTGCAAATCGCACCGACAATCTGTTTATTTTCATATAAAGGAATGCAATTCGTAATAAATGTTTTCCCTTGGTAGACTTTTTCCTCATCATAGCTCGGCTTTCCAGAGAAAAGCGTCTCCGGCAGGCCAAGCAGTTGAATCGACTGCCGGAGCTCCATCGATGAATCTAGTAATGCCTTCGCAGAGGGATTAATCAAGGAAATCGCTTGCTTATCATCAATCACAATAATCCCTTCTTTTACTGCGTTTAACATGGCCTCCCGCTCACGGAACATTTCTGCGATAACTGCAGGCTCAATGCCCAGCGTATCCTCCTGAATACTTCTGGCTAAAAACAACGCTCCGCCAACGCAAAGAATCATCCCAATGGATGCCACGATAACTAATCTTGTGAGCTTACTTACTATGATAGCGTTGATCGATTCTTCCAAATACTCGACTGTAACCGCACCGATAATTCTTTCCCCGCCATTGGCATCCACCTCTTCATAGATTGGTGCAGTGGTCATAATAGCAGGTCCAAGCGCCCCTTCCCCAGACTCTGTCACATAAGAGCCATATAACAGCGTCTGGTCAAATTGCTCTGTTTCTTCCGTTATACCGATGTGGTTTTCATCTGGATGGATAATATATTCTCCGTCTCGTGTAACTACGGTCACAACCGGATTTTCTGCCTGCAGCCGCACACGGTCAATAATTCCCTGTAATTCGTCATGGTCACTGCTGCTGACAGCTTCCTCCAAAGCCGGCATAAAGGCCAGTCCATTAGCCGTCTGTCTGGATAATTGCTTGTATGTATCCTGGGCATTGCCAATCTCAAAATAAGCAAACACAGAAATAAATAATAAAATAAGAAAAGTAGATAAAGTCAGAAATATAAAGACAATCCGCTTTCGAATCGTCATATTTTTAATCAAAGAAAACATTTATACCTCCTTTTCTATTGATCCATGAGACTATTTCGTTTTATGTAATGGCATTATCAGTTTATCGGAAATCTGGTGTTGGGGCAAGAGAACTAGATTCGTTGTAGCCCTGTTTCTATATACAATATGGATTATCTCTTTTGTTCTTGTCACATGAAAGAAAACCCTTACAAACAAAATACACATAGTAGGTTTATAACATCTCCTCAATTTAACTAGAACTTTTTCTCACAATTTCTTCTCTTTTTATGATATATTGTTCTTTATTCTAAAATATTTCACACACCCTTAGAAAAACCTATCACGAGGAGAGACAAGAATGACAACCATCTTATTTAAAAATGCCAAGGTGTTTACCGGCAAAAATACGGATTTTGAAGGGATTGACTTTGCTGTAGATACAGAAGCAGGCCAATTTATCAACAAAGAAACAGCAAACGCAGATGAAACGATCGACTTAAAAGGGAAATATGTCATGCCCGGCTTAATCAACGCCCACACGCATATTATCTTAGATCCTTTCTTCAAAATCGGCGGCCTTTCTTCGGTCAATGCATCTCAGACGGGAGCCGTCGTAAACACGTATATTGCAATTGATAACCTGAATAAACTTTTAAAACACGGCGTTACGTATATACGTGATGTTGGTTCTTCTGACAACATTGATTTACAGTTATCTAAATTAGAAAAAGAAAATAAAATAACAGCCCCTGGAATTATCGGATCCGGTCCTGCCATCGTAATGACAGGCGGGCATGGCGTAGAACTCGGATGGGAGTCGGACGGCGTAGATGAGATTCGTAAACATGCCCGCACCAATATTAAAAATGGAGCACGAAATATTAAAGTCATGGCAACCGGCGGCGTCAGTATGGATGGGGAAACACCTAATGATGTTCAGCTTAGCGTCGAGGAAATGCGTGCTGCGGTGGACGAGGCACATCATAAAGGCTATACTGCCTGTGCACATGCTCAAGGAACAGAAGGAATCAAAAACGCCATCCGTGCTGGAGTAGATTCGATTGAACATGGGATTTATTTAGATGATGAAGCCATCCAGATGATGCTGGATAATGATACTTATCTTGTTCCAACCTTAATGGCACCTTGGGCAATCAATCAACATCCGGAAAAACTGCCTGATTTTATGGTAAAAAAATCACTTGCTGTTCAAGAAGCACATATTGAAAGTATTGGCAAAGCAGCGAAGGCTGGAATTAAAATCGCAATGGGGACAGACTCCGGAACTGCTTATAATGACTTTGAGAAAGGGCCCTCTCAAGAGCTTGAACAGATGGTCGATGCTGGTTTAACACCATTGCAGGCATTACAATCAGCTTCTATCAATGCAGCAGAACTGTTGAAAATAAATGATTATGCAGGCTCTATTGAGACAGGCAAGCTTGCTGATTTTATTATTATTGAAGAAAATCCATTGGAGGATATCAAAGCTGTCCAAGCGGATAAAATTGTTTATAAAAAAGGGAAGAAAGTAGAATAACTCTACAGAAAACAACTGGACTTGCAAAGGTAAGATATATCTTGCAAGTCCAGTTGTTTATATTCACCACACTTTTTTTACGTTTTCCAAATCAGTTAAACTGATAAAGCTCTTTTGCATTGGAGGCGGACAAATGCGATTATGCATTTTTATTTGTTTATTTATTTTCTTAATATCCTTTTCAGTTTGAGCTTCCTGCACAAATACACTGATTTCCTTTTGCAGCTTCAACCATGGCGGTAAATAGCCTGCATCCTTCGCTATTTTTTGAAAATGCTGGAACGTATCCTTTTCCATATAATCCTTCGTTAGCGGTTTTCCCTTTCCCGGCAAATTCTTTTCATAGCTATAATCGTTCTCTTTAATCATATCTCCAATTAAATCATTGTATTTCCTTTCCAAATAAATCCCCCCTGCTCTTATTTGTTTAAGCAATCCAATGAACCATTAAGATCAAGTGAATTTAAATAATACTTCTACTTTTCAGTATACTGTTTAATTATATATCGCGCTATTAATCTTCTTTATTATAAAAAAATGAAACGTGCTATGCTTTCTTAACAACTATCTCCACATAAAAAAGCTGCCCCATAAAGTAAAATACCTCATGGAGCAGCCAGACTGCATTGCAGTAACATCTATTGTGACATTTTTTTCTTTTCGGAGAAGAGCTTCCCTCTTTCCAGCCATTTTTGTTTGGCTTCTTTCCTTCGCTTTACTTCTGCTTTTACAAGCTTTGGATAAGTATCTTCAGCAAAGTCCTGGACGCTGTCCCAATCTGAAAAGAAAAGAACCTTCATATCTCTGGAACCATCCTCATTACGGCGTTTATTCAGGCAAACGCCAAAAATCCGGTTCGATTCCTCAATCATCTGTTTAAATAAAAGGGGATGTTTTTCCTGATCTCTGTACAGTTCTTCCATCATTCCCATATAATGCGAATCGTAATGATGGAACGGCATTTCGGAATCAATGCTTTTACTGCTGCGATAAACTTTACGGTTGTTTGCGTAAATCCATATTAAAGTACCATAATCCAGATTTTCCTTTGTACTTACGATAACTTTTTTCATGTTTGTCATCCTGTCTAGAGGAAAATTTAGCATGGTAAATATCATTCTTAAAATCTCCGTTTATTAAATAATGCTACCTCTACTCTTTAGTATACACTACTTTCACTTTAAAAGCTTGAAAACTTCGAAGAACCTACTTTGAAAACTCCATATTCCAGCTGTAGTAGTCATTTTCTTTATTCTTTTCATAGCTTAAATAAGCATTGAATTTCTTTCCTTTTTTACTTGTCAGACCTTTCACAAAGACTTTCTTATCCTTCAACAGTTTTTTCACCATGGTTTTCGTCGGCTTCTTCCGCATCGAAGCTAAATATTTATCATTTTTCCAAATGGCAAATGTACAGCCCTGCTTCCGGTTGCTGCAGTTAAAGGCTTTATAGCCATCTATTACCTTGCCTCCGCACTGCGGACAGGTTCCCACTACTTCATTGGTTGCCCGTGTCTGCGTTACCTTATTGATAATAACGTCCTCTCCATGCTTGATTGTTTCAACGGATTCTGATGTAAAATGAAAAACGAGCCGGAGAAATTCCTGCTTGCCCGCTTTTCCTTTTTGAATATCCGATAAGGCTTTTTCAAGACGTCCGGTGAACTCTAAATCAAATAAATCTTTTACAGGAAAAGTGGTAACCAGCCGTTTACCAAGCTCTGTACAAAGCAAATGCTTACTTTCCGTTGTAATATAGCCTATATCCTTCAACTTTTTAATGGTTTCAGCTCTTGTTGCAGCAGTGCCAATACTAAAACCGGTCAAAATACTGCCCATCAGCTCCTCGCTTTCATCCTCCTGGTAGCTTTTCCCGCATGTTTCCATGACACGCAGCAAGGTTCTTTCAGTATGATGCTTCGGCGGCTTGGTAACATGGGAAGTGACCTCAGAATCGCTCACCTGGACACGCTCCTGCTTCTCCACCGATGGCAGCAGGGTATCCTTAGATTGGATATTCTCTACCTTTTTCCATCCTTCTACCAGCTGTACCTTCCCTTTTGAATGGAAAACACCAGATAAATCCACATCCAGAATTTTGGTAGTCAGCTTTGTCTCTTCATATTCTGCTATCGGCATAAATTGCATAATAAAGCGGTTTTTGATGGCTGTGTAGACAATTCCTTCATCTGCCGAGAGCCGTTTAGGCTTCATATAAGTGGGAATGATTGCGCTGTGACTTTCCACTTTTGCGTTATTAAAGACACGCTTTGTTTTCATAAACTTCATTTCATCCTTATAAGGAAGCTCTTCGGAATGCACCTTTAAGACATGGGCTGTTTTTCCAACCAGGCTTTCTTCTAAGGCAGTACTCGCAGTTCGCGGATAGGTAATCAGTTTTTTCTCATAAAGTGACTGAGCCACCTTTAATACCTTATCAGATGTCCATCCCTTGAACTTATTCGTTATAAACCCTTGCAAATTGGATAAATTGAATAGAAACGGCGGAAATTCCTTTTTCTTTTCCACCTGCTTATCGGTAATTATGGCTTGTTTGTTCTGAATCGCTTCGTTAATTGGCTCCAATAACTCTTTTTTCTTAAATTTATCCTCTTTGTTTTCGACATAAGTCCCTTCGTATTCGTGGTTAGCCGCCGTTTGAAAGGTTGCAGTCAGTTTAAAATAATCCTCTGGCTTAAAATTTTCAATCTCTTGATCGCGGTCATAGATTATTTTTAGAGTTGGGAGTAGCACCCGGCCTATATTTAACGCTTTGCTTTTACCCTGCTGATATTTTAACGTTGCCACGGATGTCAGGTTAATACCGATAACCCAATCTGCCCATTGTCTGCTGATTCCCGCATCGCGCAACGGCTTCATCCTATCGTTTGATTGGAGATTTTCCAGGCCTTGCAGTACTTCATTTTGCGTCCATTCATTTAAAAGCAGGCGATATACAGCTGCCTTTGGCTTCACCCCGCCCCGATAGATGATACTGTCTGCAATCAGCTGTCCTTCCCGGTCATAATCACATGCTGAAATAATTTCGTCCACATCATTCCGCTTCATTAAAGCATGAATCGTTTTTAACTGTTTTGCAGCTCCGCCATCTGTCTGCGCCCGATTTCTTGGATTGCTTTTCACTTTATATTTAAATTCAGAAGGGATAAAAGGAAAATTATCCATTTTCCAGCTTCGCATTTTCCCATCATAGTCCTTTGCATCATACAGCTCGACAAGATGGCCAAATGCCCAGGTAATCACATAGCGCTCCCCTTCAAAATAGCCGTCTTTCTTCGATTTTATATTTAATGCATCTGCAATATTTTTTGCGACAGATGGTTTCTCTGCTAAGATTAATCGGACTCCCATTTCGAATTCATCGCCTTTCCTTAAAAGCCATATCAGCTGGTTTTTCGCTATCATTTTTTTATATTAGAAACATTCGTTCGATATCTTATTATGCCATAGATTTCACTTTTTTTCTAATAGATACCTAAAACCGCAGTTTATCATTCGTGCTCGCTTATAATTTATCGTTATATGGTTAAACTAGCTTCATTGGTGATTGTAATTACCATATTTACTTACAGGAGGTGCCCCCATGTCTGAGCAAAATAAAAATCGCAACAAGGATAAAGGAAAGCAAAATAATCGCAATAAACACAATAAGACAGGCAATGATACAGAGTTTGCGAGTGAAAATAGTGAATTTCTGAACTTAGACAATAAGAAAAACAAACGAAAAAGGTAGCATCTTTACGAAAGGGCTGAGTGACCAGTTGACTCAGCTTTTTTGTTGCCTAGTTGTAAAACCGCTTCCCTTTTTTCATATTTATATGGAAATGTTTGTTGCTATCCATTATACTAAAAACAGACGAGGGTCAAAGAAGCCCTGTCCGCTTTATATCTTCATCATTTCCCTGCCTGAAAACATCTTCTTTAAAAATTCCTTCACAGCCTGATTCCATTTTTTATCGCTTCTGCTGCCACTGTATTTTTCTTCAAAACAAAGCCCGTACCTGGTTAAAATCCTGCGTATTTCTTTCTAGTGCAAATATTTCTTTTTATGCTCCTGTCGCCAAACCCGTTCCCAATAGTTTTTACAATTCTATATGTCCATTTACTTTGACTATCGAAGTTTTACAACCCGGCTAGAATACTTTATGATTAATTTAACATACTTACCTATTTATTGAATTGAAATTACACAAAAGGAAGGAAAGTCTAAAAATGAAAAAACATATAAAATTCTCCTGCTACAGTCTTCTGCTGCCTCTCATTTTTTTGCTTATTGCCTGTTCAGACAATACAAATAATGAAGATAACTCTGGTTCTGCCACAGATAAAACTACTGAAGAACCGGGTACAGCAGACGATGAAGACTTACCGGATGGAGAGGAATCAGAAGACCCTTCAGAATCAGATAACTCATCGGAAGATTCCTCCGAAAATGACTCTGATGATCAGTCAAGTGATGAAGCAGAAACAGATGCTTCGGAAGATAGCTCTGTTGAAGAGGAAGAAAGTAACGATAGTTCTTCGGAAGACGAAGAAGCGGGGAACGATCAGGCATTATCGGACTATTCTTCCGAAGAAATTGAGTATGCCCGCGTCTGGCTGCAGCTTGGGCCAAATCAAGATATCGATGAACTATACGTCGAACATATTCCAGCCGGCACCCCGCTTGATCCCAACGATGAAGAAAATGATATCAGCTACCCGGAAGAGGTGATTCAGGTCTCCGGTTCCCGTATCGCAGATGGCATGATTACGTATAGCGGAAATGGAGACGGTACCATTAATGTATATGACATTCCATATGGAAATCGCTGGTACGGAGGAATGCCTCGTCCGGATGATGTTGATTTAGAAGAGGTAAAGGAAGATATGCGAGAGATGATTGAAAATACCGAGACGGTCACCATTGAGCCTGGTGAAGAGGAAGATGTTATAGCTATTATTGAAAAAATGTATATTATTGATTAAGACGATTGGGGATTCTTGCAGAAAGCCTGATTGAATATAATATCGATTAAAGATAAGGCGGCTGGAAAGTATCTATTCCAGCCGCCTTATCTTTTATTTACACGTTAGGAAAGCATAAAATTTTAACGAAGAAGAATTTCAATGTAGTAAAAATTTTTAGGTACCAAGTCGGTTTTGATGGGGCGAGTAATCGCAGTCCCAGCCCCAACTAAGGCATTCGTTATCCTTTATTGAAAAAATCCTGCTAAATATTGATCCTGCGCGATAACGACATAGCTGCCATCAGGATTTTGCATCACATGAACAGTAAGCTCTACAGGAGGCAGGAGCGTATCGATGGCATTATATTTTTCAATCAACAGCTCGATGGTTTTCGAATCAACTTCTTCACGTGTAATGTCACCATTTTCAATAAGCTCAAGCAATTCCTGGTCTACTTCCTGATAAATGGACGTATCACTGATTCCTTCTATGGAAACCGTAACCATAATACTATCTGCCGATTCCGCCTGTGCTTCAACAATCTCATAATCCGCAGTAGACAATGCATACATCACAGCATCCGCTAATTCGATAATTTCTTGTTCTGTCACATTGGTCCCTTGCATATTTCGTTCCGTGTTTTGGATATATATATCCTTGAACATATCCCGCTGTGTCTCAGCTTCTGTTGTTTTCTCTTCTTCCGAATAAGTGTCTGGCAAACGCTCGATAGAGGCTTCCGCATCCTGGAAGACCGTCGCCTGAATAAGTGCATCCAAATAATCCGATGCTCCTGTTTCCAGTGTTTCCCTCTCTTCCTCGCTTATATCTGTTGTTTCCGCATCTGCGGGCTCTGTATCCTCTGCTGTCACAGTGACTGCCGGAATTTCAATTGGTTCAGCATCATTATGATTAGAGTATGTATACAAATAATTCTGATCATTCGTCAAATCATGAAACGTATACGTAAATTCCTGTTCCATTTCCTGCAGATGATGGGTCTCTTTTTCAATAACCATTTCAAGTGTGAATTTATCAATGTCAAAATCGGCGGGGTCAAAATCCACTCTTTCCGAGCCCTCGGTAATTCGGAGTGTTTGTTCCGCGATTCCTCTGCCTAACTCTTCGATATCTGTTTCATCCCCATTGTATGTAAGGACATAATCTTCATCTCTTGCTTCCATATCAAATTTGTTATGAATATCCGGGTCTATGGATACGAAAAAGGCAAATGGCATTTTCATCCTGCCTAATTGATTATTAAAGATATGTTCGAGTTCCTCCTGATCAGCGGTTGTTGTTGCAAAGCTCTCCATGACCTCCCCTTCAGCAGTTTCCATCAAAAAGTCACTATTGTCTCTATACAGAGCAAAGTTCCCCAGGTTGTAATAATCGATATCCTTTTCAAAGTCAAACACGCCATTCCCCGATAACGTTTCGCCTTCGATATTTTCTTCAAACTTCACGTCTAACGAGGTCATATCCTGCTCCAACTGCTCCATTTCCTCCAAAACCTCTGCAGCCTCAGGCTCGGAGCACCCGGCTAAAAATAAAATAATAATGAATCCAGCTCCAAAGATATAATTTTTCAAAATAAAGCTCCCTCTCCCTTCTTTTTTAATGTAAACGTTATACATATATTATACGGAGAGAACAACTGGTTGACTAGAGAGAAAGAGAAAAAAAGGTATAAATGCCCATTTAACATGCCACAGTACAAAATACTGTGGCAGCACCCATGTTATATACTTTTTTAAAGAAAACCCGGGAAATCATTCTATGAAAATCTGTGAATTGCCCCTAGTCGCCCTGCGATTATTTATTCCATGCGATTTATGACCACTTCTTGAATAATACAACAAGCTGAAATTTATTATCCTCCAGCTTAGCGTCTATCTGACCACCTAATTTCATAACCAATTGCCTGACAATATGTAAGCCTAATCCTAGCTGTCCGCCAGCTCTGCTGCTGTCCATCCGATACGACCGGTCAAAAATCCGATGGAGTTCCGTTTTGTCATCCAATACGGTGATATCATTTTCTGCTTCCAGCCTGACACATTCCTCTTCTTCTGCCAGCCTGATGGTAAAATAACTTTCCGCATATCGTAACGCATTTTGAACAATATTACTGATAATCCGATGGACTGCTTTTTCATCTGCTAAAATGGGGGGTACAGCCGTCTCGTCTATTTCTATCTGCAGCTTATTTTTCTCAAAATCATGGTAAAACAGCAGCATCGTATCCACTACCAGCTGATTCAAAGATACCTGCTGGATACTGAATTTCTGGTCCGAAGATTCTATTTGGGAAAGCTCATAAAACTGATCCACCATCATCGTTAAATGATCAATTTTCTTTTGAATAATAGCCAAAAAATCTTTTTTTTCTGCATCCGACAAAGAGGGATCTGCCATCAATTCAGAAAATCCTTTTATTGATGTTAACGGCGTTCTTAAATCATGTGAGAGATTGGTGATTTCCTGCTTTAATGCTTCTTCTCTCCTTTGCTTACGCTGTTGATCCTGCTTAAATAGATGAATTAACTGATTGATATTTTCAATAAACCGGAGCAAACCTCTGCTGTGTGTATTTGTACGGATTAGTTCGTTTGTGCCAAAGTTCTCATTAATGCCTTTGAGCTGACTGGTTATCCTTCTGATATCCCAATAAAGTAACAGCAGCATGCTGATACAAACGACTAATAATATACTCAATATAACAATAATCAACCAGCTGCTCACTGTCACCCCTCCTCCTTAATCCATATCCTGTTTCGTAAATCTGCCCGCTCCTATCCACAAAGCAATGATGCTAATGACAGCACCGGTCACCCAATAACGATAATCCAATTGTACAGATTGATTCATAAAGTGCATTAAATTATCCGTCAATAACGCACCTGGAGCAAATGTATATAACTCATTTAATCCATTCACCTGACGGAAAATAAGGCGCAACACATCATCGAAAAAAATATAGATAACTGCGACAATAATGATATTATATATATCAGCGATTTTCAGCATTTTTAATGCATGTATCAAAATAAAACCGCTGAGCACAATCGGCAGCATATTAAAGCTTGCAATGAAGAAATTGCTGACTACTCCTTGGTCCTCCGCAAAAAGACTCTGCCCTAATCCTATCATCAGAAGTAAACCTGCTGCACAAACCAACAAAAAATAACCTAGCGTCACAAGCAATTTTGACCAGAAGATGACGCTTCGAGAGATACCGAAAGAAATTGCCTGTTTTGTCAGCATAATATCCTTACCAGTCAATATGCTATTATACAAATAAGAGATAATAATTATTTGTATCCCCATACCAATGACATTCGAATAGAAAAAGCTGCTTGTGCCGTAACGGAAATCTGCATCTACACTGCTAAAAAAATATAAACAAAATGCAGCACCTGTAATTAGGAGAAAAAAGATAGCAGTAGTGAGATATAAGCTTTTCCTATGCAATATACGGTAGTTTTCACTTTTCAAATAGTTAATCATTTTTCGCCACCCCCCTCCACTAAACCTAAGAAATATTCCTCTAAATTCAGTGCTTCTAGCCGGAATTCCATCACCAATACATCATTTTTGATTAAAAGGCGGTTTATTTCTCCAGCCTTCTCAATGTGGTTTTGTATCGTGATAACCTGGTCAGGAAGGGATTTATATTGGATATCCTCATAAGTGCGTTCTAATAGCTGTGCTGTCTTGGCTGTGTCATCCACCTTTAAATGGATTTGTTTCCTGCTTTTTTCATCCAGAAGCTGCTTGCTTACATCCTCGACAATCACCCCGTTTTTGATAAATACAAACCGCGTTGCCAACAGCTGCAATTCCGTTAAAATATGGCTGGAAATCAAGATGGTTATTTGCTTTTCTTGATTTAACCGGATCAATAACCTGCGAATTTCCGTAATACCTTCCGCATCTAAACCATTAATTGGTTCATCAAGCACTAAACAATCCGGGCTGCTTAAAAGAGAAAGCGCGATTCCCAGCCGCTGCTTCATCCCCATAGAGTATTCTCTAAATTTTTTCTTCTTTTGATTGGCCAGCCCGACAATTTCCAATACGTCATATATCCGCTTCTTTTCCGCAACTCCCCTTTGAATCCGGAAGTACTCCAGGTTTTGAATTGCTGTAAAATCCGGGAAAAAGACCGGCGTCTCTATCATAAATCCCATTCTTTTTTTCGCCTGCATCATTTCTTTGCCGGACTTACCAAACAAGTAAATTTCTCCCGTTGTCGGCGTTAACTGCCCTGCAAGCATTTTAAAAATAGTCGATTTACCAGCACCATTTTTACCAATTAAGGCACAAATCTCTCCTTTTCCTACAGAAAAATCAAGCGGTTTAATGACTTCTTCCTGCTTAAATTTCTTAGTTAATGTATACGTCTGAATAACAGCACTCATTTTCTCGGCTCCTTCACTCTATTTTCTTGTTTCCAGTTTAGCGCAAGAGCCATTAAAATCCTTTAAGCAAATCATAAAGAATTCATAAAGAAAGACAGAACAGAATCAAACCAGCATGAACCCGACACCCCAAATGGTTCTGATATACTCTTCAGGTGTGACTTCAGCCATTTTTCTGCGCAGATTGGAGATATGGACACTAATGGTATTATCATCCCCGACATACGTGCCTTTCCAAATTTTTTCGTAAATCTCTCTTTTAGAAAAAGCATGCTCCGGATGACTCATAAATAAGAACAAAATATCAAACTCCGCATTGGTTACCTGCAATGATTTGTTCTCTAGTGTGACAGACAGCTTTTCAGGAAAGATAGTCAGACCACGCCATACCTTTTCGTCTTTTTGTGAGGGCTGGCCAATCGATTTTCGCAGCTGAACCTCTACACGGGCTTCTACTTCTTTCTGGTGAAATGGCTTGGTTATATAATCATCGGCTCCCATTTTCAAGACTTGGACTTTATCCTCTATTCCAACCTTTGCGGAAATCACAATAATGGGGATTGCGCTTTCCTCTCTGACCTGGGTAATAAATTCTTCGCCGCTTATCCCCGGCAGCATCAAATCTAATAAAATCAAATCGAATGGATTGCTTTTCAGCTGCAGCAGACCTTCTGTCCCTGAATAAGCAGAAACTGGCGCCATCCCCATTTTTGTTAAAATTACCTGCAGCAGTTTGCTGATTTCCTGATCATCTTCAATAATTAAAATTCGTTTCTCTTCATTCACGTTTACCACTCACTTTTGTATGATTGCTATTACTTTATTATAATAATCACTCTTTTGTCGTTTGAAAAGTGCACCTGTCTAAATCTTCACCAAAACAAATAAAGGAGTGCATAGGAAATTTAAAATGCATACTCCTTTATATAGAAAAAATAATCAATTAATAACCTGTTACAGCATTCTTTAATATAGGCATGTTTTCTGTGTTTAAATGCTTCCCCTCCACACATAAAACAGTCATCTGAGAATCTGTTCCTGCAGCATGAAGCGCTCCTTTTTCCCAAAATGCTGCTTTACCGGCAGTCAGAGGGATTTTGTTCTCCTCCTCGCCGCAGACCCAGCCTTCTCCAGATACAATCATGAAAAGCTGATCCGCCTGTGCTTCGTGGAAAGGAATGTTATCCTCTATTCTTAAATACATATAACTCATTCTTATATCATCGGCATCAAATAAAAGACGATGCGCAGTAAATTTCGTTGTCTCTGAATCCATCGATACACCGGATTCTTGCTCAAACGAAATAATCTTCAAATGAACCAGCCCCCTATTCTGATTAAATCGCAAAACCTATTCCGCTTCATAACGAATCATCGTCCACATCCCAATATCTTTAAAGCCCATTCGTTTATAAATGCTTCCAGCCGCAGGGTTATCATAAAAAAGACAAAGCGACTTCCCCTCTGCTAATAATGCAGTGCATAATTTCTCCATACACTTCGTTGCATAGCCTTGACGCTCATACCCTGGGCGCGTACAAACAGCAACGATCATGGCAGAATGGGAATTTTCAGCGGTCGTCGATGCAGATGCAACCATCGTCCCTTCCTCATCACGAATAAAATAGGTGCGTCCTGTCTTATTTTTCTCTGCATGCTCCCTCGATTCAACAGTTATATTACTTGCTGCAAATTCCGGAATAGACTCCAGCATTTTGATGTTCTCTTCATAATCAACAGGCTGCAAATATTCTACCTGCTCAGCTTGTTCTAAAGTCGTTGTGTAGCTTAATTCTTCACAAGCTGCATAATACATTTCTCTATGTACATGAATGACTTTATCCATGTGTTTAAGCAAAGGGGTGACAGCCAGTTTCAGACCACTCACATTGCACCGCTGTTTATAGTCGTTAATCCTCTCCGCAAACCCTTTTACATCATACTCCCCTTCACTGTAAATAATGAAATTCTCACGATAGCGCAGGAGAACAGCGATTAAATCTTCCTGTTTCCATTCTCCCCAGACATCTTGAATATCTGAGTCATAGCCAAACGCTTCAATGTCTCCAATAATAAACAAATTTTCTGCAGCCTTAGGCTCAACTAACTCCATTACTTTTACATGATCCTCTTTTGTCAGTTTTCGTATCATCCTGCTTCCTCCAATAGACGTCAATAGTAGCTTCTAATTTTACATTCTTTCAGGTAAGACATTCATTCCTTCTCTTACTCCTCATCGCATTCCCATCAATCAGAAACATGAATCAATATTTTCCCGGTACTCTTCCTGCTGCTGATAAAATCATGTGCTTCCGCTATTTTTTCAAGAAGAAACACTGCACCGACTTTTATTTCTAATTTTCCGCTCCTTATCAATTCAAGGACATTTTGAGATACGGCTTCCAATGTCTCCGGCCTTTCTTTTCTAGTGGTACCTAAGCTGAATCCCAGTACAGACCGGCAGCTCGCATGCACGTCCTTTGTATTAAAATTTCCAATGCCGCCTGATGAATTCCCAAAATGAACCAGCCTGCCAAAATGAGATAAAACCTTCATACTTCTTTCTGTTATCTCTCCAGCCTGCGAATCAAAAATAATATCTACACCTTTACCATCTGTTGTTTCTTTTATTTTTTCATCAAAATCCGTATATGTATAAACATCATCCGCTCCTAATTCAAGCGGCACGCTGCTTTTTTCAAGGCTGCTGACCGTACCAATAATTCGTTTGGCCCCGAGCAATTTGACCATCTGAATAATCGTTGAACCGACACCACCGGCCGACGAATGGACTAAAACCGTATCATCTGGAGTTATTTGCGCTAAATCATGTGTTAACTTATAAGATAAAAATCCGACAGTCGGGCATGCTGCAGCCATTTTAAAATCTAATTCATCTGGAATTTTAAAAGTAAGTAACTCCGAGGCCAGGACATATTCCGCATAGGCGCCCCCTTTTGGAAAGCATATAACGCGGTCACCAGGCTTGACACTTTCTACAGATGCTCCAACCTTCTCGACTGCTCCAGCGGCATCTAAACCTAAAATCATCGGGAAATTCGCCTTCGCTTTACTGCCATTTCTGTTCTTAATATCAGCATAATTCACGCTGGTATAAATTACTTTAATTAAAATTTCATCGGGTTGAGGTTCTGGCTTTGGTATTTCTTTGAATTGCAGCACGTCTGATCCGCCAAATTCATTCATCACAACCGCTTTCATCTTATTTCCTCCTTTTTTATGTCAGCTCTTTCTTAAACAGAACGCGATCATTGCCAAACCCATCATAATTTGCTTTTACTGCTGCACCATCTACTGTTTTGTCTCCTCGCTCGATCACAAAGCCCATTTTTTGATGAAACGCAATCGATGTTTTATTTACGGGAGAAGTGATGGAGCGGATGATTTTCCGATCAGCCATTTTAACTTTGGTGAAAAATTTCTCATAAAGTGTTTTTCCAATGTCTTTCTTCCTGTAATCCGGGTGTACACCGACAAAATGAATATATGCTTCATCTGACTGATCTTGAGATAAAAATCCAATTAAAAAACCTATTATCTCGTCATCTTCTTCTGCGATAAAGCTGGTATTCTTAAAATGTTGAAAAAATAATTTAGGCAGCATTCCTGCCATATCACGCCCGCCCCACCAGTCGTTTATCTGCGGAATCAGGACATCATAATCCGAACTTTGTAAACTGCGAATTTCCATTCTACATTCTCCCTTTTATTTGAAACGATGTACTATCATTCGTATAAATTCTTTTATTTACCATGATAAAACAGCTGAATATTCTTATTGTTATTACTAATATATCAAAAAATTATAATGATTTCTTTCTTTGTTTGAATAATTTTTCACGCCCGTATGTTAACCTTGATTTAAATTAGGTTGACAAAGAGAGGAGCGTTTTTTTGTTCAAATCGTTTAAAAATCAATTCATCCTTTCGTCAGTTGTTTCAATATTATTCATCATAAACACTTACTTACTTTTTAATTTTACTTATCAAATCAGTGACATAATGGCAAATTTATTTTTGTTCATCACCTTAGCTTCCGTTTTCAATACTGGTTTATTAGCTCAAAAGTATTTTCATTCAAAACAATCTTCTCTAAATGATTCATAGTACGTATTCAAAAAAGTTCGACAAAAAGGAGATTTGGAAAGCCCACCTCTCCAAATCTCCTTTTTCTCATATCCCTTATTTCCACACATCTTCAGCAATTCGCACAACATGCCGGATTTTTTCCCATTGCTGTTCCTCACTCAATAAATTTCCTTCCTCTGTAGAAGCAAACCCGCATTGAGGACTCAGGCAAAGCTGATTCAACGGTACATAGCCCGCCGCTTCTGTAATTCTTTCTTTAACAGCTTCCGGATCTTCCAGCTCGCTGAACTTAGACGTGATAAGACCCAGCACAATAAATAAATCATCACGGTTCACATGACGCAAGGGTTCAAATCCGCCCGAGCGGTCATCATCAAACTCCAGGAAAAGACCATCCACCTGTAGGCCGCCAAAAATCGTTTCTGACACCGCCTCGTAACCGCCGCTTGACATATAGGTAGATTGGAAATTTCCCCGGCAAATATGCATTGTTACCAGCATATCATCTGGTCTGTTCGCAATCGATTCATTGATTGCTCTCGCACATAATTCAGCTGTTTTCTCTGGATTTCTTCCTTTTTCAATCAACGAATTTCTGCCCTTCTCTGAGAAAAAGGTTGCCCAGGACGTATCATCCAGCTGTAAGTAGCGGCAGCCTTCATCGTATAATGCCTGAATCACCCCTTGATAAGCAGCAACCAGGTCATCAATAATGGCTTCATCATTTTCATAAATTCCTTCTTCAAACTCCGCCCGGAAAAAGAGCATGTTCGGGCTCGGAATCGCAAATTTTGCAACCGCATCTCCAGCAATACCATGCAGGAATTTATAATGCTCAATCATATAATGATTACTAAAACCAATTTTACCGGTTACCTTAATGCCTCTTTTTTTCGTTTCCACACCAGTGAATTGCAAGCCTTGTTCCGCGCTATAGCCTTCCACGCCATCTAAGCCTTCCAGAAAATCAAAATGCCACCAGGCACGGCGAAACTCCCCATCCGTCACGGATTGAAGTCCTGCTTCTTTCTGCTGTTCTACCAGTTTGATAATTTCCTCATCTTCCATTTGACGCAATTGTTCTGAGCTGATTTCCCCTTTTGCCTTTTGTGCACGCGCCTCTTTTAAACGCTGAGGACGAAGAAAACTCCCTACATGATCTGCTCTGAATGGAGCCCGTGTATTTTTTGTCTCTGCTGATATTGCCATCGAATACCCCTTCCTCTTTATCTGCTATATTCATTCTATATTCCATTAAAAAAACCCCTTCCGAAAATAGAAGAGGTTCGATATGATAAAATCTCTTTTTATCTTCAAGCAAAAATGCTTCTGGAATTAGCACAGTACAAATCAACGTCTGCTGCTAAGGCTTCAGCGGGCCAGTCCCTCCACCTTTCTCGATAAGAATATATGGAATTATACGAATAATCACAGTTTACTTTACATGGAAGCAATGAATTCGTCAAGGAGAATCCCAAAATATAGGAACCTTGCTGCAATTGATTTTAAATCAAGATTACGTTAACTTTTTTTATCGGAAAAAATTTTATAATCTTCACTAATCACAAAAGCAGCCAAATACAAGCAGAAAAATAAAATAGCTGCTCCTTCCCACGATACACTATTCCTCGTAAATAAGGACTCAATAAAAAATTTATAAAAACAAACACTAAGGAACCATTGAGCCACATAACTCAAAAGCATTACTTCCTTTGTCTGCTTTATTTTCGCTGCTTCAAGGATTAACATGTATAACAAATCAAACAGCATCCCCAACACATAAGACAGAAACAGAAACCCGCCGAAGTAAAGAAAATTCATAAAAACAGTATCAAAAAATTGTATTTCGATAAGTTTCCAGCCTGCTAAAATATTAGATAATCCATGTGTTATCAACATTGGATTGACGACAATAGCCGTAATACTAGCTATTAGCAGACCAGCAATAAGCAGATTGGCAATAAAGGTCGCAATCTATTTGTTTCTTATTCACAATGGTTAGAGCCCTCCATATGCTATAACACGTTTTTAACGCCAAATCGTATTAACTTTCAAAAAGCACTTATAAATCTTAATAACTGTCTTATATTGCTATATGATAATTTCATTGTTATCATTCTTTGAAGTTTTTTAATATATATCTTTATTTTACCACTATATTTACACATATCTTTTACTAAGACTTCTTTAAGGGATGAAATACACAATTTCGTTCCCCCGTTCTACATCAAAAAAGTACCAGACATCTAACAATGATAAATTGTTACAATGCCTGGTACTTTATTTAGCTTGATATTAGAGCCTTAGCTGACACGATTTCCCGGTTTTATCTCTTCTTTTAATTTAAAAGAAAGAATAAATCCAACGATAGCAATAATTGCTGCTACGATAAAGGAAACATTCACACCATGAATAATACCATTGATATCCTCACCTGGTATAGCTGCAGTGGACATGATTGTTACAAGCACTGCTGTACCAACCGAGCCAGCTACTTGGCGGAATGTATTATTCATTGCTGTCCCGTGCGGAATCAATTCGTTAGGCAGCTGGTTCAATGCCATGGTTGTCATAGGCATCATTACCATGGCAATCGAAATCATGCGAATGGCATTCATGGTTGCCAGATAGTTGAAGCTTGTATCCGCAGATAAATTCGTGAATGCAAAAGTTGTCAAGGCTAGCAGTAACAAGCCGCCTCGAGCAAGCCATTTTCCTCCGAATCTATCAAAAAGATAACCGGTAATCGGGTTGGAGAATCCCATTATAATCGCACCGGGCAACAAGACAAGCCCAGATTCAAGCGCCGAGAAGCCAACCATATTCTGCATATATAACGGCAAAATAACATTTGTCCCAATCATCGCAGCGAAGACCAGCATTCCAAGCGCCGTTGCTAACGTGAATGTGCTGTGTTTGAATACCCGGAATTCAAGAAGCGGTTCTTTCAAGTTCAACTGTCTGGTAATAAACCAATAGAGAGAAATGCTGCCGATAACAATCGTAAGAATGACCTGAAGACTGAGCCACCCTGCGTCGCCGGCGACACTGAAACCGTATAGAATTGCACCGAAGCCGACTGTAGAAAGGATGACCGATAAAATATCCAATTTCGGTTTCTTCAGCTCTGTTACGTTTTTCAATAAGAAGTAAGCCGCTATCATATCTAAAATAGCAATCGGCAGTACAACATAGAATACACTGCGCCATGGGAACTGATCCACGAGCCAGCCTGAGAGACTCGGGCCAATCGCCGGCGCGAATGCAATAACTAGTCCAAACAGTCCCATTGCTGTACCTCTTCTATGAACAGGAAAGGTCAGGAATAATATCGTCTGCATCAGCGGCATCATAATGCCGGCCCCTGAAGCCTGCAAAATCCGCCCAACCAATAACAATGAAAAGTTTGGTGAAATTGCTGCAATAAACGTGCCGATAGTGAACAATCCCATTGCAGTCATAAATAATTTACGTGTTGTGAATTTATCAATTAAAAAAGCCGTAACTGGAATCATTATCCCATTTACGAGCATAAAAACCGACTGTAGCCATTGCGCTGTACTCTCACTTAAATTCAAATCTTTCATGATGGGTGGAAGTGCAGTCCCTAGCAGCGTCTGGTTCAATATGGTGACAAAAGCACCGGATAATAATACCGCGAAAAGCGGAATATATTTTTTAATTTCAAATGTATTTTCGCTTTCCATTTTATACCAACTTCCTTACAAAATATTTACTTTTTAATCAACAATAGAACATAATATCATATTTGAAAGAGAACAACAAATCATTCCGCTTATTTTGTAACATTTTTATTCAGTTAAGCCCTCTTTACATCAAAGGATTTTGCTTTGGTTAATATGGATAAGCTGATGAAAAGCTTTTCCGATGTACACTGTTTAATTTCATAAAAAAACCATTGCGTGCTCTATTGATGAGATACATGAATGGTTTTAAAATGATTGGTAATTTATTTTAACTTAAAACAGCTTTTTATAATCTATCATAATAAAGAAAAAAATTAATCCCATATATTAGGGCGTTCTACCCCCATTGTTCTCATATAACTTAACAGTTGTCCTGTATGCACAGATTCATGATATGCAATCCGCAATAACATATCGCCCAGTTTTCTTTTATAACCAACATCTGAACGGTCAATTTCAATATTTTCTAAATCATTTATATGTATTGTCTTAATATATTTAATAAATTCATTGCGGTACTTCTTAGCAAATTCCAATTCATCATCCACTGTTGTAAATACTCTATCCTCAAAAGGATTAGATATATTGGTTAACGCCCTACTCCCTCTGCCAAGGATAATTTGATGATAGAGAAACTCCCCTTCTAATACATGCCTAATCATTTCAGAGCAGCTGATTGCATTTTCATCAGGTCTCCATTGCAGCAATTCTTCTGGGATTGCTCTCCAAACTTTTTCGCTTCTGCGCCGGACTTCTTCAAAATTAAGAGTAATCAATTCATTTGTATTCATTTCATAATCCTCCTGTCATATTGTATAACCTATTGTAGCACGCAGATACTTCGGCTATAATCGAAGTATAAATGTTTTGGGAGGAATAATAATGGGCAGCAGACCTGATTTTTCATATGTTGCAAAACTAATGGCTGATTCATCAAGAGCTGCGATGTTAGAAGCTCTTCTTGATCTTGATGGACTTCCTGCAAGCGAATTAGCAAAAAGGGCAAATGTATCTTTGCAAACGGCAAGTGGTCATTTATCAAAACTGGTAGAAGGAAATTTACTTCGCGTGGAAAAGCATGGCCGGCATCGTTATTTTCGAATTGCGAACGCCGAGGTTGCTCAGGCAATCGAAATGTTGACTGTTCTTGCTCCGTCTGCCCAGGTGAATTCGTTGAAGGATTTTTCACGCTCTGAAAAAATTCAAATTGCCAGAACATGTTATGACCATTTAGCAGGTAAGCTTGGTGTATTAATAACAGAAGCCTTGGTAGAAAAAGAATATGTGGCGGAAGATCAAGACGTTTTTATAGTAACGAAGGCTGGAGAAGAATTCTTTAACAGCTTTAAAATCGATCTGGATGCTTTACGACAAAAACGAAGACACTTTGCCCGAAAATGTCTGGACTGGAGTGAAAGACGTTATCACCTGGCAGGATCTCTCGGAAATGCCATTTTACTTCAATTGTTTGATTTAGGCTGGATTGAGAGATTACCTGGCCGTGCTGTAAAAGTTACTGATACAGGAATAAAAGGATTAGAGAAATCCTTTGGTATGGATACGAGTAAGTTGGGTTGATTTATCCTATAGCCTTATGGGAAAAAACATCATTTGAGCTGTCGCAAATTCGGCTTACTTCAAATGATGTTTTATTTCTCCCAGTTATCAGCATTATAAAGCGCTGTGATGTACGCTGTGCACATTAATTATTTAAGAAAATCATTTCGCTCTTCTTGATTATTGTATAAGCCATGTCCTCTGAAGTATATCCAGTATGCCTTCTCAAATCTTTACCTAATTATTCTTCTTTTATTCAAGCTATTTTCCCCTTCTTTAATCGACTTTGCAATAGCTTCACATTTGGAGATTGCCCATATGTAATGTTTGAAAGTATTCGCAGCAAAATATCCATATAAATTACTGGTCTTTGTCCATTTATAATATTTCTTCGTCATAATTTCTTCATTTGTATGAGATTGGATCAACTTCATTACCCGATGATGACTTAACTTCAATTTTTTTATGGCTTGATTCATCGTTACATCCTGATAGTTTTCCCGAATTTGCATATTAAGCGGCTTGATTGTTCTCCACATATAACCTGGTGCCGGCATAAACGGCGTATCTCCATCCATCCCTTCTCTGTACCATCTTTCAAGCATGGCATGCCATTCATATAAATGCATCAATACATCCCGAAAATTTTTATCTCTTTCTTCTGTCTCTATTGTCATACTTCTTTTTCTAGGCGGTATAGATTCAATGATTTCAAATAACGCTTTAAAATTCTGTTCGCTCTTTGCTAAAAGAATTTCCTTCCCGTTCTTTTCTGTCATGATAATTACCTCCTCTTTTACTACATTTTAACATCAGCATGAAAGGTAGGATAGCTTACTAATTTTCTAAAAAATAACACATCTCATTTTAATCATAGGCGCGGTTCATAAAAACGACTCTCCAGCCATCTGGATCTTCGATGGTAACTCCTTTGTCTTTCCAATAGGGATTCTCTGGCTCTACTTCGTTATATCCCATTTGGGCTAAACGATTTACGACATGCATGATTTCATCTTTATTTTCTATATAAAAAACCAGCAGATTATCTTTCGTAGGTGCAGGGCATGGGCTTCCGTCTTGATGAGATGTAAATTCTAAATGATAGTCTGTATGAGGCAATCCGAAGATAACTCCCTTAATCCCTCTGTCTCCTTCAAATACTTCTATTTTTGTTAAACCTACACCCGTTTCGTAAAAGCTGATTATTTCATCAAATTTATCTGTCGGTCTGGCTATCCTTACTTGCACTGCTGAAAAATTATTAAATTTCATACTGCCACCTGCTTTTTAATATTTTTATTTGAATACACGATTTAAATAGAATAGATCTCTTCCTCAACCACAGGCAAAATATCATTTTCAATAATTTGATAAAATAGCACTTGTTCTTCAATAAAAGGCGTGTGTGCGGAATTTTCAAAGGTATACATTTTCTTGAACGGAGCTTCGATGGAATCATAGAAACGTTTCGCTTGTGTGTAGGTTGTTTGATAATCATGCTGGCCTTGAAGAATAAAGACAGGCAACGGAAGCTTGGGAACAAGCTCTGCTAAATCTGCGGCGGCCATTACATGCCCCAGTGACTGCCAGCCTAAAACAGCCCCTTTAAAACTATTGATTCGTTCATTGAATGTATAATTCGCACACGAAAAAACGTGCTTCAACCTTTCCAGATTGGAGTAACCCTCTCTTTTAAAGCCCCCGCCATACTTCTCGGTAAATTTAGTCCTGATAGCGCCATAAGTTCGATTTTCATAAAATTTTTCATCAAAAGTCACATTTTCAATTTGCTTAACAGCACGTTTATCCTTCCTGTCCTTTGCCGTTTTTAAAATATATTGATAGGCTTCTTTTTCTGATTCCAGCTGAGAACCTATCTGCCCCACTCCAATATACGCATAAAAAAGATCCGGACGTTTTTGCGCCGCCAGACTGCCCAGGTAGCTGCCCCAGGAGTGACCAAGAAGAAACACTTTATCCCGTGCGTATTTATTTCTTAGATGATTTGTTACCTCAATTGTATCTTCAATTAACTGCTCCACCATAACCCCTTTTTTAGCTGTCTCCGCATCATACGACATTCCAGTTCCTCTCTGGTCCCAATAACACACATCAAAATATTGCTCCAGGTTTACCCCATGTGCTTTATTGACGGGATAAGCTGGAAACCCGGGCCCGCCGTGCAAGAATAAAAGTAATGGTTTATTTTGATTTAAAGATTCTACAATGATCCCTTGCTTTGCACCATTGATTTCTACATATTCCTTTAAGATTGTTTTATTGTGTTCCTTGTTTTCCGTATACGCTGATTGCATGTTGACAGCTCCTTATTTATAAAATACGATATTATCCGTCCGCAGAATAACGCTCTAAGAGCTTCTCTTTATGAGACTGAAATACTTCCTCCAAAGAGATATTATATTTATTGGCGATAACGATAACATTCCCCAGTACATCTCCTAATTCCTCTACTAAAGCATCTCTATTTTCGGCAATTGATTCCGTTATCTCATCCGGTCTGTCCCTGCCAATCTCCAGTGCTCTTATGGCTCTTGCTACTTCTCCTGTTTCCTCTGCTAAAAAACCGATCCGGATGAAAATATCTAATTCCGACCAGCCTCTATGTTGGTAATAACTATTTACCCATTGTTGAAATTCAGTTACATTCATTTTTTACACTCCTTGATTCAGCTATTGAATTTCCCTTCCCTCTTAATGATATTCGAAGTTAAAACTGCACACGAAACCTATGAAAAGTATGAACTCCCGTGCCAAATCGCACAAAATCATGCTTCCGTAAATACTCCACTGCATTTTTAACTTCATCTAAAATTTCAGGAAGAAGTCCCAATGTATTATGCGCTCCATAAATCATGGAGACATGATTTATTTGCGTGAGCCTCTCTAACGAATTTACTAAGTCTGCCGGATTGGTTGTCGGATAAAAAGCATAGATTGGAGTTTCATCATATAGCAAGTCCCCTGTAAATAAATATCCGGTCTCTTCATCAAAAATCACAATATGACCTGGAGAATGGCCGGGAGTATGGTAGATAATTAATGTTCTGTTCCCCAGCTCCACCCTATCACCGTCTTTTAAAATTCCAGTTGGCTCACCCTGGAAGGGTTTATATGTATTCGGGTCAAAGCTTTCTGGCACAGGAATCGTAATATCCCTTGCTGTATTTTGTCTTATTTGTTCTAATGACAACCCTACAATGCCATGAACAAGCCAATCTCTTTCCGCTTCATGAACAAATATCCGGTCATATTCTCCATGACTTCCAATATGATCGGAATGTACATGCGTCGTGATAACATCAATGGGCAGAGGCGTCAGCTGATCTGTGATTCGCTTGATATTATCAATACCTAAGCCAGTATCAATTAAAGCTGCTTTTTTGTCTCCGATAAGCAAAAATGAATGCACTTTTTCCCAATGACCAAGCTCACTAATGGCATATGTTTTTTCATCTATTTTTCGAACGGTAAACCATGGATCATTTAACATAACATTACCTCCCTCTCAGACTATTAATACTATATTATCAGAAAATATGACTTAGACACTCTATTTCCCCTCTGCTATTATTTATATGAAGAAAAAAATAATTATATTTTCAGGAATTCTTCTTTTTATCGTAATCATTACTATATTTTCTAACAACTTTTCTTTGGAAGAAAGAGAGGAAGATGAAATTGTAGCGGAAGAAATACTAGATTATACATTTGAAAATTACGATATACATGCTGCCAAGTATAGTAGCCTTTCGAATAAGTATATATATATCCTGTTCAAGCAGAACAGCTGCTTCGAAGGAAGGTCTGCTTCTTAGAATAGCTGAGGTGACTAAATGTTTAAATATATATTGCTTTTCTTATCTATGTTACTTTGTCTGTCGATAGTGAATTACCTTCTTCCTTCATTTGATTGGATTCAATAATCGTCAATTAAGGATTCATCCTCTTCCCACTTCGAATCAGGAGTATCTGTTTTTCTCCAAACCTGCCCTGTGACCGTATCATACATATAAAGCGTCCCCTCTTGCACAATTAACCTGTACGAATCATCTGTTTCTTCATCCTGCTGATTGATGCTGTCTGCCCCACCACTGAGACTGCCGCCAATAAATCCTCCCGCGATTAAAATACAAATTCCTAAAAAAATAAAAATACCATTCTTTCTTTTCTCCAACTTCATTAACTCCTTCGGTTATTCACGGCATATTATTCCTTTTTTACCTTTATTTAACAAGTATAATCCATTTATGTGATAAAATGAATTCCAATTCGATGTATTTAACTTATTTTTACATATATATTACAATATACTTTGGGAGTACGAATGCTTTTTGGGTAAAAACTGCCCTGCCTCTAAATATTAATTTAGATAAAAGGGTTTTCATATCCATCTAATTAGATTATAATCTAATTAGATGAGGAGGCAAAATGATGCAACTAGATCGAATCGTTCATTTTCACAAAACCATTGGAGATAAAACCCGGATACGCATTATTAGCTTATTGAAATCAGGGCCGCTCCATGGTCAAGCAATTGCAGGCAAATTAGGGTTGAAACCGCCAACCATTTCGCACCATTTAACAAAATTAAAAGAAATTGATGTGGTTTATCAACGACGTGATAAAAATACGATTTATTTTTACTTAAATAAAGATAAACTGGAACGAATGGCGCAGGAGATTATTCGAATCGGGAGTGATGAAATGTTTGGAAAGTTTGATATCACAAAAGAAGAAAAAGCAATGGTTATTCAGAATTTCATTGATCATCAAGGAAGATTAAAGTCATTGCCTGCTCAAAGAAAGAAAAAGCTGATTCTCTTAGAATATATGCTGCGTGGTTTAGAGCACGGAAAAACGTATCCAGAAAAAGAAATCAATGAACATATTCAACAATATCATCCAGATTATGCAACGATTCGGCGTGAATTTGTGATGGCACATTTTATGTATCGCCAAAATAATATTTATGAACTTAATCCGGTTGATATGTGGCCTGTTTAATCAGGCTATTTTTTTAAATAACTAATTAGATATTTATCTATTTAGATATCCATCTATTTTACTGGAGGAGATAGTTTGCTTGTTTTTCATGTTTTAAAAAAAGAACCCAACTATCAAATTGTATTCTGGAGCTCTGTCTTAAATGGGATTGGTGGAAGATTCGCTCAAGTCGGTTCCTTTGCGCTCCTTTATCTATTAACAGAATCCGGAATTGCATTAGGAATACTTATGGCTCTGCTGGTCTTACCCACCATTCTATTTGCTCCTATCAGCGGTTATCTGGCTGATCGTTTTCACCAGGCCAAATTATTATTTTGGACAGATTTGTTGAGAGCACCGTTCGCATTACTTCCGATACTGGGAGCAATAACAGAGCAGCTGTGGCTGTTATATCTTAGTACATTTATTATCTCCAGCGGGCAGGCTGTGTATAGACCCGTTCGTTTTTCGCTTATTCCGGATATTGTCGAAAAGAAAAACCTGGTTTCCGTTAATGGGTTAGAGCAGAATGTCGTAGGGATAACACTTGTTTTCGGATCAATGCTTGGAGGAATCATTGCTTTTTTAACCAATGTGAACGTTTTATTTTCCCTTCATGCAATCTGTCTAATGGCAGCAGCGATTTTAATAAGGCGTTTAACAAAAAGTAACATTACCAAAAGTTCAAAAATAAAAGCTGCAGAATCTTCATTGCGTGAAAGTGGATTTCTAATTATAAAAGTTGCTTTATTACGTGTATTTTTAATGGTTATGCTGCTCATGCCGCTTGCAAACGGCGTAGACAATGTCATATTTAACCTGATTGCGTTAGAAGTATTTGAGAAAGGAGATCTGGGAGTTGGTTCCATTTATGCATCCTTAGGAATGGGCTTTGTCTTGAGCTCGACAATGGTTAAGTGGATTCGCGGAAAATATATTGTAATAGGAGTTTTCATGATTTTACTGGAGGGCACAGGTCATTTACTACTCAGCCAATCGGGATTTTTTGTGCAAGCTCTAATGCTTGCTATATTTATAACATTTGTAGGAGGAATAAGTGACATCTGCTTTGATACGGTGTTGATGAAAATACTTCCTGCTTCTAAACGGGGATTTTTATTTGGTTCGTTATCCATGTTTCAGAATAGTTCCATGGGTATCGCGATGATTGGGGCAGGTTTTTTAACAGAATGGCTTTCCCCCTTGCAAAGTTCTTTTCTCGTTGGCGTGACCTATATCCTTTTTGCATTCATCTTTATTTTAGCATTTAGAAGTGTAGATTTTCGTGCTTCCATCCGAAAATTAAAAAGATTAGATTTCAGGTAATGATAAAGGTGATATTGATACAAGACGAGTATCTATCACCTTTTTTAGGAAATTATTTATACATACACATCCGGAATTAGTGAAACAAATAACCAAGCCCCAAAGCTACCGAAAAAAGAAGAAAAACAGCCGGAATGGCTATTAATATGATCAAAGAAAATGTTCTCCAGAAACCTCGATAATTGAAGAGCCAACAAGCAAATATTAGTATAAATGCAATTAGCAGCAGTGGCATTGCTCCCGTTTCTGTTCCTTCGATGGAAGATTTATATATCCAATATGTAAAATAAGCAATATTGGTATAGTTAGAATCCCTAAATATTTCCTCATACGAATCACACCTATCTTCACTTATTTATCACAAAGCAGGCAGCAAATTTATATCAGATAATGAATAAGAAATTACAAAGATTGAAGCAACAATCACTCCAACTTAAAATCGTACCCTAAATAATGAAACTTCATTCTAAATCCATTTCTTTCTGCAACCGCAATGGAAGGCTTGTTAGATTCCATACAATCCCAATACGGAATGAAATTATTTCTCATGCAATCTTCTACATAAGCTAAGGCAATCTTTTGTGCTAATTTTTTACCTTGATGCTCTTCCAATGTTTCAATAGCAATACAGTGCACATTATCAACGACAAAACTCGAAATACAAATACTAACAATTTTATTTTTATATGTAACACAGTAACCTATTCCTTTGCGAAAGAAGCTGCTTGCTGAAGACCAGTTATCTGCAATTTTGGAGTGTAAGAAATCAATATTATTAATGGATTTATTCCTATTTTTAAAAAGCTCTTCATTGATTTCGACAATATCATATCCTTCTTCAATCATAAGGTTAAAGTTACTTTTGTAATCATTTTTTTCTAATGTGTAAACCCTCTGTTTCCAGCTGCCTAAACGACGATTTGCAAACACGCTTTTTATCGTATCATCCCATTTATGATGATTTCCAATTCCCTCAAACCAGGATAGCTCTACCTTCTTTGCCTCTGGTGTAATTACTGTATCAACAAAATGATTTAATTCATTATTGAATTTCTTATTTCTTTCATTTCCAATAAAGAAAAAACCATCATTATTCCCTAGCCAGATCACTCCAGATGTTGGAGCATCTATATTATCAACAAAAATACGACCTGGATTTACTCCTTCTACTACGGCTTTGGCTTCTAATTGACCTTGTGCATGCAACAAGTTTTTACATTTATGGAATTCAGACTTTTTTAATTCAGTAATCATCATTAACTACCATCCTGTCCTTATTAAATATAAGAATGGTTCATAAAAACCACTCTCCATCCATCTGGATCTTCTACAGCGACAGCCTTTTTCTTTCCAGTATTCATTTTCCGGCTCTACTTTTTACATATTCTTTCTTTATCGGTCTATGACCAACATGCATCATTTCATCCTTACTTTCTATATAAAAACATTAGATTATCTTTTGTATGTGCTGGGCAAGAGCTGCCATCTTAATGTGTGATAAATTCTAAGTAGTAGTCTATATGAGACAGCCTGAAAATAACGCCTTTAAATCCTCTTTTCTCTTCGGACGCTTCTATACTTGGTTAAGCTTCCCCCCTGCATAGAAGCTGATTACCTCTTCAAATTTATCTGTCAGCCTGCTGTCAATCTAAACATAAATATTCTAATTGTTTTAAACATAAGGATAGCCTATTCTTTATGATTTCTTTATTTCCCATTTGTTGTAAAGTCTTATAACTTACATTTTCTTCATTCAAGACTTCAAAATGTTCATAAACCTCTAATAAAACCCATAAAATATACTCATTCATTATTCGCTCAGTAAGCCTTTCATCATTACCTGCGTAACCGCTTATAAAGCCATCAGCAATTTTACTTAATGTATTCGCGCATTGATGATAGGAATTATTACGATATCTTGGTGCGTCAGAATAAGCTGGAAGAAGGAATTTATAACAAAAAACAAAAAAACCAGCATATTTAAAATCAAAGTCTAACTTCGGTAATGGATCAATTATAGCAAGGTGTTCTACATTTTGATATTTTTTGTGGATTTCTAGGGAGTGTAAACTAAACTGTGTAAGTAAGAGAGCGTACGGCTCTTACTACGCAGTTTAGTTTACACTCCCTTATAACGAAACTACCTCCTGTTACTTGAATTCACCAAATAACAGGAGGCAGTTTTTCAAAAAACCTCGATTATTCCGTAATGATCTCAACATCATCTTCTGCCCCTGTAATGCCGATAGTGGAAGTTTCTAACTGCTCTAATTTACTACCGATTTTTAAAGGTTGTCAGGAATACATGTATTTTAACTTATAACAATGGTAACTTTACCTTCATAACTTCATTTGGGCGTTTTAACCATTTTCACAATTTCTTCTTCATATCCTAAGTGCTTATAAAAATTAATCGCATTGTCATTTGCCCTGAACACATCTAACATAAGCTGGGTACATTGTTTATCTAAACACCACTCTTCTGCTTTTTCCATGAGCATTTTCCCTACTCCTTTTCCCTCCCCTAAGCTGGTTACTGCAATTGCAGAAATATACGCTACAGCATTATTTGTAAAATAGTCTTTGTCTTCAATCAATTCTATGTATCCTAAGAAATCTCCATCGTGTTCAACCACAAAAATATCTGATTCACTGGACTCGATAGAATTTTTCGCTAGCTCTAATTGTTTTTGTTCCATAATTTCTCGATTTCTATAGTCCATAAATGGGATATCATTAAAGCGAGTTGATAAACTGATTATGCTTTCTTTATCTTTTTCATGATACGGTCTAATGTGCATTTACTTTCATCCCTTCCTATGCTCTTCTATTTTTCTTTCGTTTTCTGTATTACATATAAATCCAGTTCATCTATACTATGTTTTTCATGCACCCGTGTAATAAAAAAGAACAATATGACTTCACTTCCAATATTTATAACTCTTATTTCAAATTATTCATTACTATAAAAAGGTATTCTCCCCCATTCGTTTTTTGTATTTTTTCAGTAACATATTTAAAACCGGCTCGTTCATATACTTTGATTGCTCTTTGATTAAAGTCAGCTACTGACAGCTATATAACCTGGAAGGAGAAATGCTTTTCGATGTACGATAATATTTCCTTAACAAATTGTTCCCCAAATCCTTTTCCGGTTATTCCCGGTTTCATACCAAGCCCAAGTTCAATCTCATTCATAGCGGAATCTTTGGGAAACAGACAGAAGTAACCAATTAACTGTTTATTATCTAACACGGAATAGAATGTATCGGTTCTTTGATGGGCATCAATGATTTCTTCATAGTCCTCCGGGTCAGCAGTCATATCATAAAAATCATACGGCTCATCATATTTCCAACAGTCAGCAACTTCCATTGCTTCTTTCTGGTCCATTATTTTGATTTGAAAATTCTTTAACATTCAGCAGCACCTACTCTATTATTCTCAGTTATACCTTTTTAGATTTCAAACATGTTTATGCAATAATCCAGTACAGTTACAGCCTCTTATAAAAATCTTTGTCAGATACCTGCTTCAGACTGTGTCTATACACAGTTTTGATAGATTTCTGCTAAAGCGCTCTGTTTCCGCACCATAATCACTTCCTCTATTTAATGTGCTAATCTGTTACATACTTGTCTCTATCTATCTCCCTTTTAAACTCTCGTAATATTTCCAGTGATAGTTTTGACAGTTATCTTATTTTTCGGATTGCCTGCAATTTCTGTGTTATCTCCGCTGATTTTCTTACGCGTTTTATAGCGGATATAATAATCCGTTAGATCGGGGTTGATTGCTAATTTAATATTACCTGTTGTCGTTTTAATATTTTCCACATGAAATAGTCGATTATGATTAACAGTAACCTTTCCAGTAGTACTTGAAATATGACTGCGACTGTTTTCTCCTTCACTCTCCAGATTATCCAATGAAATATGCCCAGTAGTTGTTTTAACCGATATATCCTGACCAGCTAAAGATTGAATCGCTATACTTCCCGTTTCCGTTTTAAAGGAAATCGTTGGAACAGCAAGATCCTGCGCCGTGATGGAGCCGGTTATTGTTTTGATTTCTACTTTTCCTGCATAAGCTTCCGGAAGTCTGATATGAAAATAAACGCCATTAAAGAATTGAAAAGGCTTCAAAGAATTTGCTCTTTTTAATTGAAGGATACACCGTCCTTCCTTTACATCCTCCGTAAAAACAAATGACTTGGCATGCTCCTCCTTCGTAAAATAATATTCAATCTTCATACTATTGCCTGAAATATGCTCGATTGTTCCCTGTCCTCTCTCAAAAAATATTGACAATTGGTCCACCTTGGATAAATCAAATGTCCGCTTCATCTTTTCTAATTCCTCCCTTAATTGAAAATAAGCTTTATCCTTTTTAGTTCGTTTCAGCTTCTATATGCATAAATCAACGAATTCCTTGTTTATTCTGTGTCTCTTTACATTTATTCAAATAAACCGTCGATGATATGCTCCAATAAAAAGTCCAACACTTCCTCCTCATCATAAGCAATCGCCTCCTTTTGCGCAGAGATTGCTAACAAAGTGGATAATATGCCAATTATCTTAGGTAACGGCTCCTTACAAATTAAATTATTTTTTTCTATGATTTCACCTAATTTATCCATTGTGTATTGAGCGTTGTGAATCATCAGCCGATCCTCAGGCAAGCGATTTAATAATGACTGAAAATCATCTCCGGATAATGTTCTAATCCAATTTCCTTGATCGTATTCCTGATACAACAGTTTAAATCCTTCTATAAATCCTTTTTTATCAGGAAATTTTGCTATCGCTTTATTCATGTGCGTAATCATCCTATCCTGTACTTTGTCCATGACATCAGCAAAAAGATCTTCTTTACTATCAAAGAAAAGATAAAATGCACCTTTAGAAATACCAACTTTACTGCAAAGCTGATCAATATTCGTTTTTCTATATCCATTACTCACCCAGCTTTTTTCACATTCCATATACAAATTTGCTTTGATTTTTTCTTTTTCTTCTTGTGAAAAACCTCTAGCCATCCTTGATACGCCCTTTCTTTCTATAATTCATCAACTTATATCTATATGACCAATTTCGCATTTACAGTCATATAGATGTATAAAATTAACTTTGCTTTCGTAAAAATCGAAACAAAGTTTTTCTTTCGGCTTCCTATTCTCTTTTTTAAATGCTCCAGCTTCACTTACTCAGGAGAAACAATCGTATAAAATACTTCTTTAAAATGGATTGTATAGCCTACATCTCTATTTGTCAATTAATTTCGAAACTTATGATTATATTTTTGTTCTTTTTTAATTGAGCAGTAACTATATTTTCCAAAATACTAAAAAACCTGGATTAACTTCCAGGCTTTTCATTGCTTGTTTTGGATTTATTCATAACCTTCATAGAAGTGGAGATTTAATATTAATCATTAACTAAGTCCTCTGCAATCATTGTAATAAATTGATTCATCGTCGCTTTATAATTCCTCTCACCAATCATTTCCTTTTGCAAAGATAAAATAACCAAAGAACGAATCATACTAACAATAATATCTGGTTCTAATTGTTTCATAACCCCATCTGCTTGCCATTTTTCAATATAGGGAACTAAAAAATCGATATCCCCTTGATGATTACTTTCTAATTTTTTATAAGGCAGTTTGCGTAGCAGCTGTTCCATCGTTGATTTATCAAACAGTTGTTTGATAATTGGACTTTCGTCTAAGAATTGTAAAGCTTGCTGTAAGAAATGACGGAAGGTTTCCCTTGTTACCTTTTCTTTCAGCAGTATCTTATGAAGCAATTCCTCGCGAATATATTCTTCTTCCTGTTCCAGGATTTCAAAATATAGTTCTTCTTTCGATTCATAAAAAAGATAAAAGCTTCCTTGTGCGATATTAACCTGCCTCGTTAAATCACTAATACTTGTCTTTTTTAAGCCTAGATCTCCAAATAGCTGCCTTCCATGTTCTAACAACTTGCTGCGAATATATTCTTTTTCTTGCTCGTTAAATTTTCCCGCCAAGATTCCCCGCTCCTTTATACACATCATGCTTACCTTTTTCTTTAATATAAACTACCAATCCCAGGAAAGAAATCAATATACCGCATATCCATATCACAAAACAAATCTATCGTGCATTATTTATTTTACAATAAATATCGGATAATATTATCAAACAGTTTTGAATGGGATAGCTTTTCCATAACTACACTTCTCTCTACACTACTGTTTTTAAAATCCAGTTCAATTTTACTGCAGGATTAAGTAGCTTTGCGGTTAAATTTTTTAAATAACACATATAAATATATTCCCTGCACACAAAAGCCAATCCATACGTAAATATTATGAAGCAATGCGATTTCATTATTTTTCATGAATGCTTCCGAAATCCAAAATGTTGGAAACACACCGAACAAAAACAGCCAATTTGACTCCACAAAGTATGTTAGAGCAGGAATAACTACAATGATTCCTACTGCTTTTCCAATAGCCAGTCCTTCCACTTTATTATTTGCAAAGCTTGCCAGAAACAATGCGATTATCGGCGTAAGCAGTGCTGCCTGGAGAACTACAGGCAATAGGCTCATCGTGAAATTAACAAGACCTGTATATATCATAACAAAAATTGTTAAAATGATACTGGTTACCATAGGAACTAATAACCGATATAACAAATAGCTAGACTTTGACACCGGTGTGACAGCGATATAAGACAAAATATGATCGTCTATTTCTTCTAAAATCATTAAACCTGCCATGACTCCAAGCATAAATGGCGGTAATAAGATGACAAAACTCATGATAAAAGGGAAATGCTGTTCTATAGAAAACGCGTACATTGCCTGAAGGTCTTCTGAAAAGGAAGAAATAGAATATTTAACGAATAACGCTAAAGCAACAGGTGCTAACATAGCCCCAAACAACATGGAATCACGTGTGATATTTTTTATATCTCCCACAAAAAAAGCGATAAACGTTCTCATTTTACTTCCAATATGTAAGATGATTGATTTATAAAAAGAATGCTTCGCAAAAATATACGCGATCCCAATCCAAATAACAAGCATACCTACAGCATATATCATCTCCCAAACCGATATATCTAACATTCCACCTTCTATCAAAATAAGTGTTGCATAGGAAGGGATGAAATAAAACAGCCATGTATGAAAAATGTTTAGATAATCTAATATAGGCAGAAAAAATATAATGGAATAGAGAGAAGAAATCATAAAGTACATATTAAGTGTTTTCGCTCGAACCGCCAACGTCAATCCGAAAAGTGTAAAAAAGATAGCGCTTAAAAATGCTCCCAATAAAATGGTGCCTATATTTATTTTAAATCCAGTCGTTAAAATGATAATACTAAGACAGACTACCACGGTTAGCAAAGTCAGTGAACCCACTTTGCTTATGATATACTCTTCCATACGAAAGGGAGTTACAAATAGACTATCAAACGTATTTTGGGACTTTTCTAAGAGAATGATTCCTCCTATAAAATAGAATCCAAGGACAACAGGGTCTGTAAATATTACTAAAATACTTGCTGTAGCAGATCCTGATTCTGGCATCATATGAAGTAAGAAAATATAAAAAATGGTGAGTAGGAGATAAGCATGAACGATACGATACCGATAGAGAGAAAGCATATCAAACTTCAAAGCAGATAAAAGTCTCATGTAATTGTCCTCCCTGTCACTTTGATGAATATATCCTGCAGTTTGGCCTCTTGTGTGTGCATTCTTTCAATATCTTTGAACTTGATCATATTTAAGAAATCTGTATTATCTCCCAGTCCTTCCATCGAAAAAATAGATGACTTCATTTGATTATTTTCTCTGTATTCCACCTGCAGTTTTTTCTGACCATACCGCAATTTCAAATCACGAGGAGAGTCAATGATATTAATTTGACCGTCCACGACAAAAGCAACCCGATCACAAATTTCTTCAGCAACATTCATATTATGGGTAGTTAAAAAAATAGTTTTTCCTTCCGCTTTTTTCTTTAATATAATATCTTTTATCTTTTCCATATTGACTGGATCAAGTCCTGATGTAGGTTCATCGAGGAAGATCAGTTCTGGTTTATTCAATAGGGAACGCACGAAGTTCAACCTCATTTTCATGCCCTTTGAATAATTGGAGACTCTTGTTTGGGCATCCTGTTCCAGCCCAACCATTTCTAACAGCCGTTTCGGGTCCTCTTTTGCTCCGGTGTAGAAAGAACTAAAAAATTTCAAATTTTCTATTGCAGTAAATTTATTGTATAAATTCGGTAATTCAAATGACACGCCAATTTTCTCGTAGTAATCCTTTCTAACATTCCTAATTTCTTTTCCCATCACCTTTACACTTCCTGAATACCCCTTAAGAATTCCAATTAATATTTTTTGCGCCGTACTTTTCCCTGCACCTGAGGGACCTAGAAAACCAAATACTTCCCCTTCTTCTATTTTAAAACACATTCCTTTAATGGTTTCATCCTTGTTTGCCGGGTAAGTAAAATATAACTGGTTTACATGGATCATGCCTTCCTTCCTTTCTCAAAAGAGCAGGATGTTTGTTATAAAAAATCATTTTATTGATTTTATGAATTTTTTTATTTTATATTCACAAGAATACATTATATTAATTATTATGTAAACCTGAATATTTCGTATACGTTTATCTGTAAAGTAATTAAGAGTATAAAAATAGTACACAACTAATCTAGCAGAAAGAAAAGTTGAGTAACTTTTCTTTCTGCTAGATGCCTTTAGACTACTTTAAAAGAGAATGAAGATGATACTTTAAAGTCTCCATCATTTCTTCATGTGTAAACTGCTCTGGATTTAATAAGTGATGCATCGCCATCCCATCGACGATAGCATGAAGCCTGTTAACCTCCATCTCTAGGTCAAGTCCATCTTTTGCTATATCTAATAATTGCAATGCGTGAACAACATTTTTAAATCCTTCATGCATGTCACCATAGACTTTATCACTTAGCTCCCGAAGTGTTTTATCGACCAGAACTTTTGCTGAAAAAGCTAACCATACCTCCATTTCTATTTTTCGTTCTTCATCGACAGGCAGTACTTCACTTACACCCTCTGTCACAAGCTCTAACGGATCCCTGTCTTTTGAAAATTTCCTTGCTTTCGCTCTTTGAATAACCCGATCAGATACAAGCTCCATGGAAAAGTGCAGCAATTCCGACTGCGTTGCAAAATAATGTCTGACAGCACCAACTGATAAACCTGAAGCTTGCGCTATTTTTCTGACGGTTGCATGTTCAATCCCCTCTTCTACAATAACTTTCCATGTCGTTTCTGCAATTTGAATTTTACGTTTTTGATGATCTACTTTTTTTGGCATATTTTTATTTTAGCACACTTGTATTAAATAAACAATCATGCTATTATTAATTTAATACAGTTGTACTAAATTAATAAAAAGGATGTGTTTCATTTGATTGGTTGGCTGATTATAGCTTGTGAAATTGGATTTTGGGTGTTTGTTTTAGCTGGATTATGTTCCAGATATGTATGGAAAAAGAAGAAACTAGGTACCTTCCTGTTGATTTGTACGCCTGTTGTAGATCTCATATTGCTTATTGTAACGGTCATTGATTTAAAAAATGGCGCTGTTGCTACTACGATACATGGAATAGCCGCGGTTTATATTGGTGTAAGTATAGCCTTTGGCCACCGGATGATTCAATGGGCAGACGGCCATTTTAATTATCGATTCGGAAACGGTGATAAGCCGGTAAAAATAAAGTACGGGAAAGCGCATGCCAGAAAAGAACGTGAAGGATGGTACCGGCATTTGCTCTCCTTGTTCATCGGCGGCGGGATATTAATAATCATCACTCTCTATATTAACAATTATGCTCAGACTGAATCATTAATGCGTATTATGCTGCTCTGGTCTCTTATTGTAATCATCGATTTTGTAATAAGTTTCAGCTATACACTTTTCCCTAAAAAACAAAAAGTATAGTGTGAAATTGGGGAAATTGGCTTTTCGATTAGAAGGATAGGTCTTCACAGTGAACTACTCTCACCGGTATAATCCTAACTAGTTATTTAGTGAGGAGCGCTTCTTTTGGAAGGAAGTGATAATCAAAAGGTAACTGCGTTCTTTAAGCAAGAAATCAGTTACCTTTTTGATATTCATTTTTTCATCAGAAACTCATTCCCGGCAATTCCAGGTGTTGTCATCTCTTTTGGATCCAGAATCGTATCCAGTTCCTTCTCTGATAAAAGGTCGTGCGCCTTGCAGATTTCTTTGATAGTCAGCCCTGTTTCAATTGCCTGCTTAACTACCTTGGCAGCTGTTTCATATCCTAAATGTGGATTCAATGCGGTGATAATGCCATAACTCTCTTCCACATACTCACGGCATCTCTCTACATTTGCTTCTATACCGCTTACTGCATAGCTTGTAAACACATCTAAGCCATTGTCCATTATTTTAAGAGACTGCAGCAAATTAAAAATAATAACAGGCCCCATCACGTTTAATTCAAATTGCCCGGCTTCAGATGCCATACAAATCGACTGGTCATTGCCTGCAACTTGAAAAGCAACCTGGTTGACCACTTCAATCATGACCGGATTTACTTTCCCAGGCATAATGGAAGAACCCGGCTGCTTTGCAGGAAGAATGATTTCCTGAAAGCCTGTCATTGGTCCGGATACCATCAAACGCAAATCATTACAAATTTTGGACATATTCATTGCCAACACTTTCAATGCCGCTGAAAGTGCCGTATAAGCATCTGTATTTTGTGTGCCATCCACTAAATTTTTCGCTGAATGAAGCTTTACACCAAGCTGTTTAGATAGTTGTGTTACCGCCTTTTCCATGTACTCGGGTTTGGCATTAAGTCCTGTCCCAACAGCTGTTGCACCAATATTGACCGTCAGCATTGCCTCTGCTGCCTGCGTAATTCTATTAATATCCCTGCTAACCACTTCCGAATAAGCGCTGAATTCCTGACCTAACAGGATTGGTACAGCATCCTGAAGGTGAGTTCGTCCCATTTTTAGCACATTCTGAAATTCTGCTTCTTTCTTCACCAGTTCTTTTTCCAATCGCTTCAAGGTCGCTATCAATTCCTGAGCCATGCGATAGGAAGCTATTTTTAATGCCGTTGGTATCGTATCATTGGTGGACTGGGACATGTTGACATGGGTATTAGGCGAACAGAAATTATAGTCGCCTTTTTCTTTTCCCAATATTTCCAAAGCACGGTTGGCCAGCACCTCATTCATGTTCATATTAATGGAGGTGCCTGCTCCTCCCTGAATGGAATCCACGACAAACTGATCCAATAGTTTTCCTTCCATCACTTCTTCGGCAGCGCTTACAATTGCTCCCCCAATAGATTCTGGCAGCATTCCAGTATGCATATTGGCCAGTGCCGCTGCCTTTTTCACCTCGGCGAGCGCGAGAATCAGCTCTTTATGAACTGGGATTTCCGTGATGGGAAAGTTCTCAAGAGCACGTACCGTTTGAACGCCATAATAAGCATCCTGAGAAATCGTTTTTTGTCCTAAAGAATCTTTTTCAGTTCTAAATCCTGTTTTATTCATCATATACACTTCCTGTATAAATACTAATCTATCACGTTCATTATACTACCAAAAGGGAATAATTCCTACCCAATCTCTATTTTCCTGTTCGTTCCCTGCTTCTCTAATAATATTTGTATCATTTGCTGCTTTATCTATAATTGTTAATAGTTCTTCCTGGTCTGAAAAAGAAAGCGTATCTGGAACAGCAAAGGGATAGACTATTTTATTTTCTAAAGTGAGAAATGAAACAATCTCTTTATTTTTTGTTTCCGTCAATTATCTGTGGCCTTTCATATAACAATTAAAATAGCATCAAAAAATCTGTGAGCTTTTTTAAAAGTGATATTAAATTTGTGATTAAAAGATAAATCGTTATAGGCAGTTTCCCGTAACAGTTTATCTTTTTCTTGTTGCCCGATATGTGAACGTTTTCATTATTATAAACTAGTATTTTAACACTCAACTCTATTACTCTATCACGATAATTCATCCGAATAATTATATTAAATATAATAGCAACAACCCAATGGATAGCTGCTCATCCATTGGGTATACGTGCGTACTCTAATTACGCCTTCACCTTACCTCATATATCTATGAAAAATTTGGAATGTTAACGCAACGCCACAATACCATTACTTCTTATAATTACAATCGCCTATTCCGTAATCAGATACGCATCAATTACTTTTTTGACATCTTCCGGATTGCCTGTATCCACCTCTACTAGTTCTACTTCTTCCAAAATTTTTTTATATGTGTTCTGCAATGCTTCCTCCCCCGCATTATTTCCCCATCGTGGAGGAATATTATATACATTAATTGTTCCATTCTCATTACTGCTGTAAGTTATAACACCAGGCTGCCTGCCACCATCTAATACAGTAACATCCTCAGGATATCCAGCACTTTCCTCATCAACTTCATTCAATGGTTCACCTGCAGAAATATGCCGCACATATACATTTTCATTTGAAGGTTCTTCCAATTCACTAAGCTGCAGCCATATACGAGCATATTCTATTTCTTCCGCGGAATAACCATCCAATATGCTGTCTGCTTCATTATCAGATGCTTCTCCTTCCGTATTTGCAGAAGGTTCACTATCCTCATTTTCCGATCCATCTTCTTCTGTATTTGCAGAATTATTACCATCCCCAATTAGTAGTTATCTCTATGTTAATCTGCAACACCATATTGTGGTATAACATCTAGTTTTATTTCCCGCCCTTCAAACTTTTCGTTATAAGAAGTTCCATTTCTCTAATCTAAGTACATCAGATTTAAACGGTATTCTCCAATAAAAAAGGATGTAGGAAATCGAAATTTCTCTATGCCCATATGATATTTTGTGTTGGTATTAATATTTTCCCAAACATCTTCCGTGAAATTATGATTCTCTTTATTATAAATAAGTTGTGTTTTGTCATTAATTTCAATTAGTTGTTCCTTTCCTTCATCTATTAATTCAACTTTCAACTCAAATTTATCATCTGATTTTTGTTTATCAACTACTTCAAAGCTGCCAAAAGAAGAAGTAGTATATAAAATGTAATTTGTAAGAACATAATAGGCAATGATAAGACCTAAAAATATGAAAATACTTCTTTTTTTCATCAAATCTTCCTTTCCAGGAAAATATATCATTTTTTATTATAGAATGAAATAACTAATTTAATTTATGGAAGCTATGTACCGTCTATTAATCTGATTACAACTGGATATGTTTCACTTTGATAAAAATATCTATATTTATAGGTGCTATAACTCCATGTTCTATTTTTCATCAGAAATTAAACCAATAAATGCACGAACTTCTTCACTTATTTCCTTATAACGCGTCCAATGCAGATAATGATGCCCCTCCAAGGTAACAATTTTACTGGCAGAGGTATCCGTTACCTGTGTTTGATAAAATGTCAGCATATTTTTACCATCCGCGGTTTCCTGATCTTCTTTTGGAGTAAAGAGTAAAACAGGCATATTCGCCGGAAATGTCATCTCTGCCGTTTTCTCAATATTATTGGCTATTTCATTGGCTTCGGCAACAACATTTTTGTTATTTATTTTCCAAGCCGAAATAGCCTTGGTCATTTTTAAATTATCTTCAGAATATGTACCGTCGGCAGCAAGCGGCAGGAAGTCTTCAGAGCTAATATATGTTGCTAACCTTGCCAATCCGGAAGGTGCTAAATAGCTCATATATCCAGGCATTGCTGGGGCAGCTTCATCAAAGTACGCTAACGCCTCTGGTAAAGTCGGGTCGATGCCTATGACAGCTTTGACCTCTTCTGGATACACATTAGCAAAATACATGCCGTATATTCCTGAAACGGAATGGGGCATCAATATATATGGACCATGGATATCCGATTGCTTTAGAGCGGTTCTTAATTCTTCAACAATATTTTCCACTGTTCGTTCTTTTTCGGTTAATTCACTCCAGCCATAACCAAATCCCTCGACCACGACTACTTTATTTTCCTTTGCTAATTCATTTAACAACGGTTCAAAATCTAAGGCTGGAGCGGCGGTTCCTAGTCCACTCATTAAAACAATCGTATTATCTCCTTCCCCTTTTATATAAATATGCATATCCTTCCCATCCACTTCAACAAATTCTCCGATTGGCGGATACGTTTTTTGCCCAAATGCAGTCATGATATTATTAAAAAGAAACCACATGACAAACGCAGCAACGGTAATCAATAATATATTCCTTAAAATCCTCCAAAGTCTAACTTTCCTTTTCGTTTTCATCATTATTTCCTTTGGCCTTCTTTCTTTTTAATTCTATCTTACCGTGCCAACGAACGTTTAAGAATGAACCTGAGGAATATTTATGGATAGGCCTTGAGGCTTATCGGATATCGCTGCCTAGTTACTGCAAATATATTTCTATGTAATCCTTTTTTAGGCACTAAAAAACCACTATAGTAAGGGGCCCTTACTATAGTGGTCAGCTTTTTTTATAACCTGAAAAAGCTTCTTGTTTCTTCTCTAACTTCTCTTCAATTTGGGAAATTCTTTTTTCATCGTTTAATAATTCTTGTCTGTTTAAATCGACAAGCTGTTCAAAATTTAATGTTTTTGGTCTCAATTTATATCCTCCTCTCTTCCTATACCTTTATTATAACTTATAATCGTTTGTATAAATCAAAATTGTTTGAACATTTATTGAATTTTTTATAGTTTTTATAAGAAGGGTTAATAGAATATATTATGTTTTTTTATTCATTAAAAAAAGGCAGGTTATTGGTGAAACCATAGATGCAAAAATTCTCACCCAGTCGCTAAGAGAATAATATTGTTTAAAATTTATATCCCTGGCCTTTAATACGAATTTTTAAGTAATTCATTTATATTTATGTAAAGATATATTTACATAATTACAAGTTCATGTTATAAATTATGTAAAGGTATATTTACATTTTATAAAGGTGGCGAGCGAATGCCTGTACAAAACAACATCAAAGAAATAAGAAAACAAAGAGGCATTAAGCAATTGAAATTAGCAGAGGATTTACAAGTATCGCGGCAAACGATGACGGCAATTGAAAAAAATAAATACAATCCAAGCTTAGAACTCGCTCTAAAAATTGTTAAGTACTTTGAACTTCCGATTGAAGAAATTTTCATTTTAAAGGAGGACGACAAATCATGAATAAGCATTTACAACCTTGGGTTTGGACGGTCGTTGGGAGCATTGGTTTTATTACTTCGCTGCTCGTGAAGACCATTATCTATTTATTTACTGGTCAATTTGATTTCTCCGGGCTTCTCGGATTGCTTGCCGGATTATTTATTATAATCATCATCAATATAATCATTGTTAAAACGAAAAAAGATAAAACGCCTTCGATAGACGAAAGAACCCTGAATAACATTAAAAAATTCTATGCTATTTCCCCGCATATTTATTTAGGAATCATCATTATAGGTCTCATTATTCTTTCCATAAAGGGAATGGAAGTGATTTCAATCACTTATCTGTGGGCAGCAGTTATGTTGTATTTGGTGTTAAGTGGAATTGGGTCACTCGTAATCCATTTAAAATAAGTGAAAGCTTTTCTAAAAACAAAAACAGGATAACATTTTTATCATTCTTACATGTTATCCTGTTTCTTTATTTTATATTTTTTCCTGTAAAATCAACTAAATCAGGCTGATAAATCAGCTTTGAGCGCGCTTCTCCAACATAGCCTTCCCAAATGGCAAATTCCTTTTCAAACTTTTCTCCGATTGCGGGGAACTTTTCCTCATCATAATCGAGCTCTTTATACTCTTTCCATACCCTCTGACCGTTTTCTAAAATCGGACTCATTTTATGAACTTCTTTTATTCCTGCAGCTTTATGTTCTCCATAATGCATGGAGGTGTTGGTTCCATAATCCGTTCCAAGCATCAACACATAGCCTTTGTTACGATATATATAAGCAAGCGGAGATTTATCTCCCAATCCATTATCTAATGAGTGATTACTTGCGATTTCACCCCTGTTCTTTCCCCATACAGAAAAAGAGAGTGCAGGATGATAACTGCGCCTAACATTGGGGTATGTTCGGAATGCCTCTGGTATAGTCCCCATTCCAAAGGTCGGTGTTACATCGGGATCAAACGGCGGTAATTCCTTCATTACTTCAGGAATCCATTCTTCTGGAATTGCCGGATTACTCCACTCTCTTGGATCCGATATGTCACCACTATGAGCTGGCATGATAATCGTCCCTTTTGAAGTTATCACGTCCTGTAAAGCATGAATAATAGCTACTGGGCCACCACAGACCCATCCTAATGATCTCATGGAGGAATGGACGATTACCGTCATACCTTCATATAAGCCCAGCTTTCTGAAGTCATTCGCAAGCGAGCTGCGCGTTTGCGGTGCATTGGATTGTTGGATTAATTCTTCCTGACTCATAATGAAAAACTCCTTTGTATATGAGAGAAATCACAGTAATAGACGGACATGATTTCATATGATTCCATTCTTTCTGATATTTTTCTGTCCATATGTATTATCGATTATTTCATCAAACTAGAAAATATTAATACTTTTTCGCAGCGATGACCATGCAAATAAAGACCGTACAAATGGTTAATGCTGTCAGAATATAGAGCACGTCTAATGCAGATAGTGTTAAGAGATTAAACTGCAGAATAATCATTAGGATCATAAAATAAACTAATAAGGCGAAATAAGCATACTCCAGCCCCTTTTGCCTAATTAACTTCATTCGTTCATCTTTTTGTTTGAATTGCGGATAAAGATAACTCATGCAAAAAGCCATAATACCTAATGATGGCATGATATAGGTGGAAGTTGGCGGAAATGCATTTGCCATCACCGCTGCAAATACAATAAAACCAAACATACCTGCCTGAAAAAAACCTAAAATTAAAAAATAGCCCCCGGCTTGCATCTTTATTCACGATATCCCTCCTGCTCATTTATTTTTTATAATCTTCTTCCTCTAAAATAAAAACATTCTCTACATTAGTTTGAAAAAGTTCGGCAATAATCATGGCTAAAGGAAGTGATGGGTTGTATTTTCCCTTTTCAATTGAAATAACGGTTTGTCTTGAAACGCCAAGCAGCTCAGCAAGTTTTTCCTGAGAATAATCAAATTTTCGTCTGAATTCCACCATATTATTTTTCAATCGATTTCAGCCCCTTCATGATTAATGCTAAAGTAAAGGACACTTGACGTCAAGTGTCCTTTACTTTACTTATTTAACGTGTCCGTCCGAATGATGCAGTCTAACGGACATGTAAATTATTTATAAAATCATAACTAACAGCCGCTGTATTTCGCACGCTTTTTGTAGTTTGGAAATTTTGATACAATAACCCCAGAAAGCAGGTTTTGACAATTCCATAATCGAATGACCTAACAAAGGAAAAAGGGGGATCTTATTGGCAGGCTTATTAGAAAACATATCCCAATTATCTGGAGCAATCCTCTTGATATGCGCCGTTTATTATTATTTTCATTTTAAAAAAATCAAAAAGGAAAGAAAATTAACAGCCATGGAGCGAACCGTTTATGTCCTGACTCAAATTGCGATTTTCCTATGGATGGGCAGTAATTTAATTCTGTTTCTAAATCGAATTTATTAAAGGGCGGTAATGGCCTTTATTATGCCATACCGCCCTTTAATGGAATGAAAATCTATAGTCTTTAAATAACGATGGAGATAACTAAGCTCAAAAACAAAATGGCTACTTAAACAATCTGGTTTAAAACATTAAAAACATACTTACAATGTAGTAATAATCGGTCCTTCCTTCGTCAGAATAATCGTATGCTCATATTGCGCTACAAAGCTTTCATCCGTCAGGAAAGTCCACCCGTCATCCGATTGGTAAACTTCCTCTTCCAGTGTAGAGATAAACGGTTCAAAAGCAATGACCATACCGTCTTTTAAAATTTCATCATCCCAGCGGGAGTAGTAATTGAAAATATGGTCCGGTGCTTCATGAATAGATCGGCCAACGCCATGCCCCGTAAGGTTTGTTATAACAGTTAAATCATTTTGCTTGGCTGCATTGTGCACCGCTTTTCCAAGACCGCTTTTTTTCGCACCCGGCTTTGCCTTTTTCAGACCAGCATCAAATGCTTCTTTAGCAACGTCACATATTTTCTGCAGGATTTCCTCTCCATTTCCGACTACAAAGGAAATTCCAGTATCGGCAAAATAACCGTTTTTCGAGCCTGACACATCAATATTAACAAGGTCGCCTTCCTGAATAATCCGTTTCCCCGGAATACCGTGGGCTACTTCTTCATTTACGCTGATGCATGTATATCCAGGGAAATCATATTCTCCTTTTGGTGCAGATTGTGCTCCTTCTTTTTCAAACATCTCGCCTGCTATTTCATCCAGCTCTTTCGTTGTGATTCCAGGTTTTGTATATCGGACTAATTCATTTCGAATGGCTCCACAAATTTTACCGATTTCTTTTAGACCTTGAAAGTCTTCTTCTGTCTTTGCAATCATTGTGTATCCTCACTTTTTAAGTATTTTATAATTTATATTTCATTTTGATTTTATCATAAACAGTATGGATTTTTCTTCAACTAAAAATTCTTTGTAAAAAATAAACAATCAAAAGGGCTATCTTTTTTATTCTTATAATGGCGTATCATACAGCCAGTTATATATAATAAATGCTACTCTAACTATTTTTAGAATTTGACGGATTGTATCGCCATGATTTTATTAAAAATAAGAGGACTTTCGTACATAAATGCATTACGAAAATCCTCTCCTATACATATTTAATTATAATGGTCTCGGCGTATTAACTTCCTCATCAAAATTTATTTTTAACAGCTGCCCTGCATGCACCAAGCCGGAACCGAAGCCGTACAGAAGCGCTTTATCTCCATTCTGCACTTTTCCATTCCGAACACCAAGGTCCAGTGCCAAAGGAATGGTTGCTGCTGAAGTGTTCCCAAATTTCTCAAGACTATAAAGTGTTTTTTCGATCGGGTGTCCTATTTTTTCACAAATCGGTTCAATCAATCTCAGGTTGGCACTATGCGGAATAAACCAATCTACCTCATCTAAGCCGGCTTCCGTTTTCTCTAAAAGCTGTTCAATGCTTTTCGGCACCTTCCTTACTACCCATTTAAAAACTTCTCTCCCGTTTTGGACAAGATATTTTGTGTCAATTAGCTCTACATCATTCACCTTGTTAGCTAAGCTGGTTTGATATACATGCTGTGCGCCGCTACCATCGCTGCCCAAATGGAAGCCGATAAAATCTTCTGCGTCCTCATCTTTTTCCACTAACACTGCACTGGCAGCATCACCGAATAAAATACAGGTGCTTCTGTCGGTATAATCCGTTACTTTTGAGAGCGTTTCTGCTCCAATCACAAGCACCTTCTTATGAAGGCCGGAACGAATTAAACTATTCGCCGTATGCAGACCATAGACAAACCCCGCACACGCTGCACCTAAGTCAATGGCCCCTGCCTGCTTGATTTTCAGCCGATTCTGTATAATGCTTGCAACAGACGGGTAAGGAAAATCCGGCGTGCTGGTTGCTACAATAATCATATCGACATCTTCCACTGTTTTATTATATCTTCGCATTAAATCTTCCACAGCAGCTACACATAAATCACTCGTAAATTCATCTGAACGCGCTATTCTTCGTTCGTGAATTCCAGTTCTCTGTACAATCCAATCATTTGTTGTCTCCACCATTTCTTCCAGATCGAAATTCGTTAATTTCTTCTCAGGTACATAGCTTCCGATCGCAGTCATTCTTGTTCCAATCATCGAATCCCTCCAAAATAATTAGAAGTTAGTATTATTATCTGGTACTAATTATAACATAAAACGAAACATCAGTCAGTGGGAGTTTTTCGGACGGTTCTACGTAATAAAAAATATATGATAGGTTCTGTAAAATATAATGCATGGTATTTATCATTCTATATCAAATCATTCCAATCCATATTTCTCAGTGTAACATGGTGAGCCTCTACTTCTCTCATCTATGCTGCCAGATGGCGTAAATCCAATAAAAGTAACATCGCATAATTGAAGGCACTTCTTCCAACGACTTTTTTATTTTACTTAGATAAACTGCCTAAACACATTCTTTCCAATCATTATAGCAATATTCGCTATTCTTCCCTCATTTTCAACAAAAATGTCAGATTATGCGCTTTCCCGGGAAATATTCCATGTCATTAACGATAATATTTTTAGCAATGCAGAATATGAAGCCAATACCTTCATTAATTATAAAACGAAAAACTTCACGCAGCAGGAGTTTTAGACACACAAAAGTTCTTCTTCGGGGTAGGTAATCGCAATGGTTTCAGTGGGCGAGTAATCGCAGGCCCAGTCTCAAGGCGTGGCGAACTTAGTCTGTTTCCTTTCTCCCACTGAGTTATCTTGAGTAATTCAGGAAGTTAGCTCACCAGATTTCCCGCCTAAATAAATTCATTTCACGCATTATTTTAATGTCTCCAGACTGCCGATATTCTAGAAGTCCGTTATGTTTTATCATTGTTTCGGTATTCGTAGGATTTCACTTTAATATCTAATGATTGATATAATCCTTTTCACAAAGCTTTAAACAACTTTCTTCAGCATATCAATCGACATTAGTTTTTTATAAAATTTTTAACTAAAAGTCTAAAAAAATATTTATTTAAATATTATGAATAATGTAAATTATAATTATAAAAGGCAAACAAATTTTATAATAGACAAATGGAAAGAGTCCTGCACAAATCCAAATTTGAAACATCACTTTTGAATAAATTCTATTCATCATTTCCATTTGCTTTTGTCTCTTTATTGAAAAACAAACGTCAAGGGGTCCCCTTGACGCTGTTTCAAACTCTATTTTTCATAACACTTTAACAAACTGCTAAAAAAAACCTTAAAGAGATAAAATAACACACAGTTCAAAATACCCTTACGCAAGCTCAATCAAATACCTGCTGGATAATTCATTTCATTTTCCCTCTGGCCTGTTTTACCTCGATTCACGGACTGTCCGCTCTTCTCTTTCATCCCGCTGCATATGACTTTGCTCTTCAGCAGGGGAATTGCCATTCTTCATAAAGAAGCTGATTACAACCCCAATCAGAGAGAGTATTGTAATGACCATAAAGGCTGTATTAACACCATGGATCATTGGATAAGATATATCCGGATTATGCTCTGCAGACATTTCCGTTGTTGTCATTATGGTAATGACAATTGCTGTTCCAACAGAGGCTGAAACCTGACGCATCGTATTCGTCATCGCCGTACCATGTGGAATCAAGTCTCTAGGCAGCTGATTTAAACCGGCAGTTGTTACAGGCATCATGACCATAGACAGACCGAACATCCGGATCGCATACAGAATCGTAATCATTAACATTGATGTGGACGGTCCCAGATTGGTAAATGCAAATGTAGAGATGGTAATAATGATAAGGCCGGTTACTGCGAGCCACCTCGCACCGAAACGGTCAAATATTTTACCCGTGATGGGAGACATCATTCCATTCACTAAAGCGCCGGGAAGAAGCGCAATTCCTGCTTCCATCGCAGTAAAACCGCGTGCATTCTGCATATAAAGCGGAACTAACGTTTCCGTGCCAATCAATCCCATAAATGCAATCATGGGAATAATCGTTGATAAAGTAAAAATAGGATTTTTAAATACCCTAAACTCCAGCATAGGCGTCTCCATACGTAATTGCCTGATAATGAAACATACTAGCGCTACCGTTCCGACAATCAGGGTAGTAATCGTAATGGGACTTGCCCAGCCATTGTTTCCTGCACTTGTAAATCCATATAGAAATCCGCCAAAACCGAAAGATGACAAGATAATCGATAACATATCCAATTTCGGATACGTTAATTCCGTAACATTTTTCATCACTTTAGCTGCAAATACAATAACGATAATTGCTATAGGCAGAATAAGAAGAAATACGGCGCGCCAGGAGTAATTCGTGATAATCCATCCGGACAATGCAGGACCAATCGCTGGAGCAAAAGAGATTACCAGCCCTACCAATCCCATCGCTACGCCGCGGTTCCTGACAGGAAAAAGTAGTAAAAACACAGTCTGCATCAGCGGCATGATTACGCCTGCACCGCTGGATTGAATGATCCTTCCTAAAAGCAGCATACCAAAGTTCGGAGCCATGGCAGAAAAAGCGGTTCCGACAGCAAACACGGTCATCGCAGTAATAAACAGCTGCCTAGCCGTGAAACGTGCCATTAAAAATGCCGTGACTGGTATCATAACGCCATTGACGAGCATAAAAACCGTCGTCAGCCATTGTCCGGTATTGGCACTTACATCCATTTCGTCCATGATTGGCGGGATGGCAGTAATCATCGTCGTCTGGTTTAAAATTGATATGAACCCACCTGTAAGAAGTACGATAATGATAGGTGTTTTATTAAATGATTGCACTTTTCTATGACACCCTCCTTCATATAACAAATTACAATAGTGACCATGTTACAGGAATGATTTCGTTTTGTCGACGATTGTGCTTTACATTTCCCCGCCATAGCAAGGTAAGAAATTAAAGCAGAGAACAACAAATTTAATGCGCTTTGGTTAAGAAAAGATGTATTTAAAGGATGGCATGATTTCAATCTAAACCCGCCATATTAATAAAGGAAGCTCCCGCTTGCTATCTCCCCTTCAAGTAAACAAGGCAGTTTTTCTTTTCCTTTCAGCCAATCGTTGAACGAAAGGAAATAGGGATCACCATTTCCTCCAATCCCCGCCATTACACCCCGGTCTTTAGGGCAATAGACCACCGTATGAAGTGTTCCAAAGTATTCTTTATAATCCTTGAAAAATAATGGCGATTCTTCATCGTTAAATATATGATACGCAGAAATTGGAGTAACATTTTTCTTTTCCAAGGCTTCCAAATAATTTTTACGGTGCAGCGAACCTTGAATGAATGCTCTATTTTTTTCACTTAGCTGCTTAGATTCAAAATGATTCGTACATATCAGCGGTGTCCTTTTATAAACAATCTGTTGCTCAGGTGATACTTCCACAACAGCATTATTTCCTTCTCTATCCATGATGGAAAAGTTCACGCAATACTGGTGGGGAACTTGTTTGATAAGTGAAATTGCTTCATAAATGTCAGCACATTGCTCCAAGACCATTCGGCATATCGTCGTTGCCAAAAAGCCTTTTTGACTGACCTTTTCATTTACTAAATGCAGCCCAATCACAAGCCCCTTTTCATTCATGCCATCCAGTCTGCCAGTAATCTGCTGACTGAACCCGATGCTTGCATAGCTGTTATCCGGATTGAGCAGAACCAGTCGAGCATCATATAATGCATCACTAAAATCATAATTTCTCACATACAAAGAGTCATTGGCCAGTGTGGTACAGCCCATGGAAGGCATTTGTATATTGTACCCTCCAAACAGCTGCATTGCTGTATCTACATGAATGTTCATCCCTGCAGCCAGCCCCTCTATCTCGTTCAAAAGACTTGGCGAAACTTTCTCTATTTGTTTTCTTGCTTCCAGCATGTTTCCATTCGTCTGTAATTCCGTTTGCTGTTTCCATTTTGCATTCGATTTCAGCGCAATGCCCTGTTTCCTGCCGATTTCATACATCTTCCCTTTTAGTTCCATGACTTCCACCTGCAGTTTTTTTCTATGCTTCATTGCTTCGCCCCTATATAACTGACAGGCATAATGATGTCGGCTGTTTCCATCTGGTCACCGCGATACCATTCCAGAATAGAACCAGCAGGAGTCCAGCTGTTTGTCACGCAATAATCCATTAAGCTGCGATAAGCTCTTTCAATTTTTGAAAAGTCTTCATTAAAAGGAAGACCGACACAGAAGCTGCCCCGCATTTTTTCTGAAAAAGCATCTGGAAAGAGTGCTGTATTTATTTCTCGGGATACACCGAAGCCAATCTCTGCTTTGACTTGATTTCTGTTTCCGGATATATACCGTAAATACATGTTGTTAATCGGAATATAGTGCTGTTTCATCTGTTCTCTTCTGAAAACAAACTCCCGGCTAAACTGTCCCGCAGCGGATTCTGCCTCAAACCAAATGACTTTCTCTCCCGTTTTTTCAAACATATAAATCTCTTCTTTCTCATTATCACTTTCTAAATAGCGAAGACTGACTTCCAGCTGTCTCTGATTTTCTTTTATGGTTTGAATCCATTTCTTCTTCATCTGCTTCCGGCTGTTTTCGTTCGCTTCTAAATAAAGCTGAATATCACGGATAGGAACCTTAGCTGCCCGCAAGCTTGCAATCAGCTTGGCGAGAGGAATTTGATCTTCGGAATACATGCGGTAGTTACTGCTCTCCTCCCTTACTGATTTCAGAAGATGCTTTTCTTCATAAAAACGAAGGGTGCTTTTTGGTATTCCAGTCTGTATTGAAAAGACCTGTATCGTCATCAATATGTTTTCCTCCAATTCCCTTTCTTAACTATAAGCATAACCCTTTAAGTAACTTGAATGTCAAGAAGTACTTTGCGGACTGTTACTTCAAAAATGCCATTTAAATTCATTCAATCATTAAGTTTTTGAAGCCCTTAATGATTGAATTGTCTTCACGAAATGAATCATCTGTTCCCGCCAAAAAAATCAAAAAACACTGAAGCAGCTGCATTTCAGTGTTTTCTTAACTAGATTTTGATTAGAACGTTATGTTTCTTAAACTTACTCGCTTTCCGAACTAATTTTCAAAAGGTTATCATACTATACATCAACAGCTCCATCCTTCATATAGAGCTAGCAAAAATTAATGAATTTTCAAGTAAGTCCAACTGAACATACCACTAAAATACTTCCAGCTGATTCATAAAATCCATTACATCAGAAGAAACCCAATAATCTTTGATTTTACCCTTTTCAATACGGAATATGTCCGTTCCATCAAAGGAAACAAGCTTTCCTTTCTCTGCTTTTGCTCCCTCCATATTACCATTATAAATGCCTTCAAAATTCCAGCGGGCGGAAACATAGTTTCCTTCTTCAATGGGCTGAACCACTAGGGACATGTTTACATTTTCAAAATAGTATTTAGCAGATTCAACAACATCCTTTAATGCTTTTATCCCTTTTGCGCTGCCCGAATCTTTGCCATCTGTTCTTGCTTGATGTACTGTGCAATTCTCATCAGTAATGTCATGCAGAATAGATATGTCTTCATTCCAGGCATTCATCCATGCTTGATAAATTTCTTTTCCATTCATATTATAAACTCCTCTCTTGATTAATAGGATTCCATTAATAACATGATACGTTAGTAATTTCCCGATTAACTTCCTATTCTTTTTTAGTATCTGCTTATTTTGCAGATTGAAACAATGCAAACTTATACTCCCCGAACCTTTTTCCACTTTCTAATCTTCGTCCGGAATGTCTTAAACGGCGCCACTGTATTAATATGGATCCATTTCCAAATCGCCCAGCTGGAAGGAGTCGTCGTCGCCCATTGTCTGCCACCCTGCTCAAATAACTCTTTATCCTGATAGCTTTCTACCAACTGAATGACCCGGTCAACATCTTGATGAAACTTCTCAATCAGATTTCCCAATGAATCATCTGCATACGTATCATAGAAGCTTTGATAAAGGCCGCCGAGATTATTCCATTTATAATCCGGCGTTGGCGTGATAGCATCTTCCCCATTTTGATTGGCCTGCTCCCAAAATAAGATTAAATTCATCCATCCCAGCTGATAAGCAATCATTTGTGCCGGCGTTCTGTCTACATCATCTACAGAGACATCTTTATCTGAATGATTCACTGAATCAAATTCACTAATAAATAAATTGGCTCTCTTAGTGATTTCATCAATTAGAGCTTGTTTACTCTCGTATCCCTGCATGTCATCCATCCTTTCTGATATGTAAATTGTTTTATTTTTAATTCTTTGCCAGAGACGGATGCTTTCTTTTCCTTGCAAAATATAAAAATATCAATTGACCTATCAGAACAAGTACAAAAAATCCGCCTAAAACCATAAATGCAAGAAATCTTAATTCAGGAGTCTGTACCACCCCTGCTCCGTCAACATCTCGAACGCCGATAGCAACAGATGCTGCTATAAAAAATAGTATCCAAACGATACTTGTTGTCCACCAAATTTTCATCATATGTATCACCTATTTGTTTTCCTGTAAAATAGTTGTAGACAAAGCGGGAGCAGCCGATTGTCTTATGAATGAAGGTGATTTGTTTTTTGTTCGGATAGATACGAAAACGAAATGCTTTTTTTACTTTCATGGCTTCTTACCTCCTCCTGTCTATTATATCAGAAGAACGATGATTTTGGAACATTTGTTCGATTTAATATTGAACAATCGAAACACTCAAAAGCAATCTTTTGTGCATAGGAGATTCATCTCTCCATTACCTCTACGCGCTTGAAGAGGGAGTTTTCTCTCCTTTTTTTGATAAAAATAGCATGTAATCTCCCAATCCAGATTCGTTTTAACTTACTTCATTCCGCTTCAGATGCAGATCGATATACATTATCGCCGCGTCTGCTCCGAACTTCCTTCCAGGCACTGATTGCGTCTTGCAGTGATTTTCCCTTATTCGCCGAATCATCAAAATAAGCACGAATAAACGTATTATATTCAAATTGTCCGGAAATCGTTGTACGCTTTCCTTTCTTTTTATCTTCTTCTAATTGATAATAATGATCTACTACGTCTTGATATGTTTTTCCAGCATTGGCTTTGAGATAATTCTGCAAGGCTACAGAGAAATGAAACTTCGGGCCAATCACACGTTTAAAAAATTCTCTATGCTCCTGCGTGCATTTAAAATTGGATTCAATCACCGTTTCCAAGCTCATCGAATCTGCCTTTTTCCGTTTTTCTGGATATGCAGGTGCTTTTTTAGACTTGGCAGCTTGTGATAGCTCCCCTGTTTTTAAATAATGGATGATACGTTCTGCAATTTCTGTTTTAGCTCCTGAAGTTTGCATTCCTTTCTTTCTGCAAAAATCCTGCAATTCCACCTTCAACCAATAGAAATCTAAAAAATCTTCTACCGAAATGTTCTCATCCAAATAAGGACGAGTCTCTTTGTTCTGTCTGTTCATTTTTTCGCTCCCCCCTGACGTGCAGCTTCATCTCAGATAACCGCCGTTATTGATATCAAAAGTAGCTCCTGTATAATGTTTCGACTTATCCGATAACAAGAACACTACTGTTTCAGCAACATCCTTAGCAGTTACTGGTGTATCAACTAATTCGCTATGTAAATATTCTTCTTTTCTCCACGAAGGGATGACTTCCATCATCGAGGTGTCCACCATCGTCGGCGCAACAGCGTTTACCCGGATGTATGGAGAAAAATTCATGGCACAGCTTTTCGTCAGCCCCAGAATTGCTGCTTTTGAAGCACCATAGATTGCATCCGAGCTCCCTTCCATCCCTGCAACGGAGGACATATTGACAATCACGCCAGGTTGCTTTGCTTGAAGCAGCTTTTCACCAAACAGCTGCGAGAAATAAATGCCTCCCTTTACATTCACATCTAATACCTTGTTTATTTCATCCTCTTGATAATCTGAAATATTTTTTGCTAAGTAGACACCCGCATTATTCACTAATCCATCTAACTTGGGATGTTCTGTTTCCAGATAATGAAAGAATGCAGAAACTGCTTTATAGCTGCTGATATCTAATGCATATGTAAATAATTTGTCGCGATGATCTATCCTCTGCTTTAAATCATCCAGTCCTTCTTGATTCTTATCACACGCTATAACAGCCGCGCCTACCTCTATACACTGCCGGACCACTTCCTTCCCTATTCCAGCAGCTGCACCAGTGACGATAATTTCTCTATTTTGAAGCACCATTAAAATCTCCTTTATTTCCTTTTATTATATATCCATTTCCTCAAACTCTTTCATGCAAATCTATCGCGACGAAATAGCTCTATTCTTATGACCGATATACAAAAATATTCGATTAGATACAATCAGCAGAAACCCAAGAATAATATAAACAAATAAAAAAGCGGCAATAAAGCCTGCAACATTTGAATAACTTCCCACGCCTGCCGGAATCTCACCATTGGGGTTTAAAAAGAAATAGGGGTAAAACCCGTCCATTAATCCTCTCAAGCTTGAAATAACACAATAAATAACCGGATAAATCATCCAATAAAAAATATATTGATAGCTGTATCTTTTCTTCGTCTCCAAAAGAAGCCAATTGATAAAGACGGCTATCGGAATAAAATAATGCAGCGTCACATTCGTGATGGTGCGGATGCCAGTATATTCACCCCCGCTGGCAAGAAGAAAATGATAGGTAGAAATGCAGACAAACATATATATAACGGAAGCATTTTTGAAAAAATCCAAGAATGGACTCTGATTTTTACGATTTAAAATGGCGACGCTGCTGCACAGAAAGGTTATCGCGACCATTAAATTCGCTTGAAACGTAAATTTCGTTATTGATACCAAAGGGTCCGGAGAGTAGGCGACGTGTAAAATAACACTGATAAAACCTGTAAGCCCAATTAACAGATGAAAACCCAGCTTTAACCTGAATGGTCTTTCAATTACATTTCCCATATAAATACCCCTATTTTATTTTCGATACAAAATAGCGCAGCATAATTAAGGCTGCTCTGTTAGCTGATTTGCAGCTGCTCCTATTATAGAATTCTACATATTTACTATAACTCCTGCTCTTATAGTTGAATTTAAACAGTTTATTAATGCAGAAATGATCTCCAAATTAACTTTCCCCTTCCCTGCTTCACATTACATCCGTCACCCATCTCAGCACGCCTCTAAATGACCAAAAGAGAATCCGAATCGGAAGAATGATAACTTCCGGAATCCAAAAAAGAATATCAAAAAACAAATCGGTCTTTGTATAATCTCCTTTCCCCTTTTTGCTTTTCCTTGTTTTCGATTTCTTCTTTTCCCACCAGTCACTCATTATGCTATTCCTCTCCTTTCTTATTATCTTTCTTTACGGGTTACAGCCGGGAAATGTTTCAATTATTCAACAATTTATAGAGGAAATGCTTCCTTGTTAAATAGATTTGTAAACTTCTCATGTTTTCCCTTGCAATTCTTATTGAATGAAATAAAATAATTAACAAGAGATAAAATTAAGTTACACATGCCGGAGGGATAAAATGAGTACGCTACAACAGATGGATCATTCCAGTCTGCAACATCTTCATGAAAAAACAAAGAAAGAATTGGATGCAATCAAGAAAGAAAATCTATCTTTAAATATGGCGAGAGGAAAGCCAAGCGCTGAGCAGCTGCAATTGTCATTGGAATTGTTAGACAGCGTTACTTCTAAAAATATTGGGGATAACTTTTTTGTTTTAAATTATGGGATGGTAGATGGTCTGCCAGAAGCAAAAGCATTATTTAAAGATCTATTAGAAGTAGATACAGAGGAGATTTTAATCGGAGGTAATGCCAGCCTGAATATCATGCATGATTTGATTTCAAAAGCATTGATTAAAGGCGTTATTGATAGCGAAACTCCTTGGGGTAAAGAAGATGCAATTAAATTTATATGCCCTGTCCCCGGTTATGACAGGCATTTTACGATTTGTGAACAATACGATATCGAAATGATTTCCGTAGAGATGCTGAATGACGGTCCGGATATGGACAAGGTGGAAGAGCTTGTACGCAACGATGCGTCCATCAAAGGAATGTGGAGTGTTCCGAAATATAGTAATCCCGAGGGTATTACATATAGTGATGAGGTCGTGGAACGTTTAGCTAAAATGGAAACGAAAGCAAAGGATTTTAAAATTTTCTGGGATAATGCGTATGCCATTCATGACCTGACGGATCATCCTCCAAAATTAAAAAATATATTGGAAGCATGTAAGGAACACGGAAACCCAAACAGAGTATTTATGTTTGCATCTACTTCCAAAATGACTTTCCCGGGCTCTGGTGTTGCAGTCGTAGCAGCAAGCAGGGAAAATATCAGCTTTATTAAAGAGCAGTTAAGCGTGCAGACAATTGGTCCTGATAAAGTAAACCAGCTGCGCCATGTCCGCTTTTTTGAAAACTATAGTAATCTCCTGGAACACATGAAAAAGCATGCGGAAATTATGAAGCCTAAATTTGATGCCGTAATAGAAATACTTCATTCCAAACTGGATTCTTATGGCATTGCAACATGGGCAGAACCGGATGGAGGCTATTTTATCAGCTTAGATACGATGGACGGCTGTGCTTCTGAAGTAATCCATCTTGCCAAAGAGGCTGGAGTCACCTTAACCGGAGCCGGAGCAGCCTTTCCATATGGGAAAGATCCTCGTGACAGAAACATTCGTATTGCGCCATCATTCCCATCGTTAGAAGAAGTGGAAAAAGCAATCGACGTGTTATGTACATGCATTATTCTTGTAAGCACGAAAAAATTATTATAAAAGATAAAACATGCCATTTGCCGGGTTAGCAGGCAAGTGGCATGTTTTATATAGTAGAATTCTATTCCACTCTAAACCGAACCACTGCTTCCAACAGCCTCTTCGCATAAGCACTCTGCACATTTGCCAGATTTTTTGTCTCTATCTGTTCAACGATTTTTCCTTCATTTAAAAACATCACTTGATTACATAGATAAGCAACGGTTTGCAAGTCATGTGCGATAAATAGACACGTCATATCCATTTCTTTTTTTAACGTATCGAGTAAATCTAGGATTTGTGCTTGAACAGAAACATCCAGCGAGCTGACTGCTTCATCCAGAACCAAAAATTTTGGCTTCGTACTAATTGCCCTGGCGATACACACCCGCTGTAACTGGCCGCCGCTTAACTCATGCGGATAACGTTCTGCTAACTCCTTAGACAGACCGACTTTCTCCATTAAACTTTCCGCTGTTTCCTGTATCGGATGATTCCGGCTGAAAGCCTTCAAGGGTTCCATGATAATATCTTTTATCTGGAAAGCAGGATTGGCTGAGGACGTATAGTCCTGAAAAACAACACTCATCTGCCCTCTCTTTTCCTTCCTCCACGCTGCTGGATTTTCCCCCTCCAGCAACAGACTGCCGCTGTCTGCTTTTTCCAAGCCTAATATCAATCTGCTTAATGTACTTTTCCCACTGCCGCTTTCCCCGACTAAGGCAGCCCAGTCTCCCGCATGAATCTGAAAGGATACGTCCGCTAAGACGGATAACCTTTCTTTTCTGAAGCCTTTTCCTGCTTTCGGATATGTTTTATAGACCTTCTTTACTTCAAGCATGATAGGAATCCTTTCTCATCGATTGTTCAAACGCACGGGTCAGTTTGATTCTTGTATCCACCAAGTATTTTGTATATTCATTTTGTGGATGCTGAAATACATTTTCTGTCCTGCCATATTCCACTTGTTTCGCGTCTTTCATCACAAGCACATCTTCCGTCAGCTGTTGGATAACGCCGAGATCGTGAGAAATAAAAATAAAGGTAGTCCCCGATTGAGCCTGGAGATGCTGAAATGTTGCAATGACTTCTTTTTGGGTAATAGCGTCCAGCGCAGTGGTTGGTTCATCCGCAATAATAATATCAGGCTGTACGGCTGCTGCAATGGCAATCATACATCGCTGGAGCATCCCGCCGGACAATTGATGCGGATATTTCTTCAGCACCTGTGCAGCTTCCTTTATCCCCACTCTTTCTAATTCTCTCAAGGATACTTGTTTTGCCTCTGTCCTGGAAATTATCAAATTCTCACATAGCGTTTCCTGCATCTGCTTTCCAATGGTATCTAACGAATCAAAGGCGGACATGGCATCTTGCAGAATCATGCTGATATGCCGGGCTCTTATATCTCGAATTGATTTTGTCTTCATCCTCAGCATATCCGCATCTTCAAAATAGGCTGCACCGGAAACGGTTATCCAGGGCGCTATAAGCCCCAGCATCCCCTTCACCGTCATTGACTTGCCGCTGCCGCTTTCCCCGACAATGCCCAAACTGCGGCCGCGTTCCAATTTAAAAGATATATCTTCAACGATAACCTCGTTTGATTGTGTATCTTGTATCGATAAATTTTTCACTTCCAGCATAACCAAGCAATCACCTCATTCTTTTACCGCGCTTTCCACGCTTAACATTAAAGGCATCCTGCAGACTGTCCCCAAGAAAATTAAATGCCGCTACCACAACAAGAATTGCTATTCCCGGAGCAAGCATTAATTCCGGATAGATGGTCATCACGTTCTTCGCTTCGTTTAACATCATTCCCCATTCAGGCGTCGGTGCCTGCACTCCCAGCCCGAGGAAGGATAAAGCGGAAATCATTAAAATCACCGAACCTGCATCAAGTGTGGCCAGGACCGAAATCTCGCCTACCGTATTTGGCATGATATGCTTTTTGAAAATATGCCATCTGCTGAAGCCGGAGACTCGGGCAAACTGAATATAGTTTTTATCGGCATATTTAATGATAATCGAACGGACCATACGTGTGTACCATGCCCATTTTGCAATAATACTGGCGATCACGATATTGGTAAGCCCTGGTCCCATCATTCCGATAATGGCCAGAATCATCACTTCACTTGGAAAGGACATAAAGACATCGCAAATCCTCATAATGATCTCGTCGATTTTCCCGCGAAACAGTCCGGCGATTCCTCCAATCAATGTTCCAATCACAATCGTGACAATCATGGTTATAAAGGCAATGAAAACCGTCGTGCGAATCCCGTATAACAGCCTTGAAAAAATACATCTCCCCAGCTGATCCGTACCAAGCGGATAGGTTGTACTTATTCCCGCCAGTTTTTCTTTTACATTGACATCAATTGGACTATGCGGCGCTAGCCATGGCGCGAAAATTCCTGCCAGTACCACAAGGGTTAAGAAAATGATACAAATCATGGCGGAACGATCTCTCATCAATTTATTTAAACCCCCCATGATTATACCTCTTTTCTCATTCTTGGATCGAATATGGCAGTAACAATATCTACCAGTAAGTTACAGATGACAAATAAAACCGCCATCAGAAAGACATACGCTTGGATAACGGGATAATCATAATTGAATATCGCTGTCACACTCAGCCTGCCTATCCCCGGCCAGGCAAAGATATTCTCGACAATGACAGTGCCTGCAATTAATTTGGGAATCGACATGCCCAGTGCTGTAATAGCAGACTGAAGAGAGTTTTTGAAAATACGCTTTAAAATAATACCCTCTTTCATCCCGCGGGCTTTTGCATAAAGTACAAAATTCTCGTTTTTGTTTTGCACCATATTATTTCGAATCAATCTCACATAGGTGGAAATATAAGCAAAAGCTAACGTTACTGCCGGCAGAATAACAGATGTCCAAGAGCTCATCCCGCTTGTCGGCAGCAGATTTAATTTAATCGAGAAAAACCATATCAGCAAAAGCCCGATCCAATAACCGGGCATGGCCTCTGCAATAAAGACAAAGCCTCTAATGGTCCGATCAATGATGCTTCCTTCATAAATCGTACATAGAATGGAGGCAGAGACGCTGATAAAAACAATCATTACGAAGGCAACCAACGCAAGCATCAGCGTAGCTGGCAATGCCTGCCCGATTTCTTCGATCACCGGTTTATTATTAACAAAGCTGTTTCCGAAGTCACCTTTGATACTGCTGGTCACCCATGTAATATATCTTTCAAAAAATGGTTTATCGAGGCCCAGCTCCTCGCGCATCTCTGCAACAGCTGTTTCTGTCGGTGTGATTTCATTTACCCGCAGCGCGACTTCCGCCGGATCACTTTCGCTCAGATTAATGAGAATAAACGCCAAAAAGGATATTCCTATTAATAAGGGAATGATGCTTATGATTCTTTTCGTAATATAACGCTTCATTTACTCCACCTACATTCTTACATTAAAGAACCAAAAAAGCGGACCTTCATCCGCTTTTTTAATTTACTCTGTATCAAAATACATGTTTTCAAATGGAACTTCATATTGAGAGACATTAAACGTGACACCCTGCAGTTCTGGTCGATGGACTGCTTTTGTACGTGAGTATGTGAGCGGGATGTATACTGCTTCATCATGGATATACGATAACACTTCCGCATACATCGCTTCTCTATTCTCCTCATCATGCTCAATCATCAAATCGGTAATTGTTTCGTCCAGCCACGCTTTCTTGTCCAGCCCTGTCTGCGCCTGATAATCGCCATGCGCCGGGATTCTCCAGGAGGACAGGTAAGATTGCGGGTCATAAGGCGTTCCCCATGACAAGGAATATTGCAAATCAAATTCTCCTGATTTTTGTCTGTCTAAAAACGCCTGCTTCTGCTCTCCAGTGATATGCAGCTCCACACCTATCTCCCGCAAATCAGACTGAATATATTCACTGATCGTCTTTTCCTGTGCATTATCCGAATTATAATACAGGTTAAGCTCTAATTTCTCGCCATCTTTATAACGATATCCATCATCACTATTCAACTCCCAGCCGGCATCATCGAGCAGATTATTAGCTTTATCCGGATCATATTTCCTTTCCTCCAGTCCAAGGTCGCTGTAAGGAACTGTCGATGCAAGCAAGGTCGGCGCAACAGATTCTGATCCATTTAAGATACCATCCGCAATCGATTGTTTATCAACCGCATATTGCAGCGCTTCTCTTACCTCGATTTCGCCAGTGATGGGACGATTGGAGTTCAATAAAATCGCTCTGGAAGCGACCGGCTCACTCATTTCGGTTACGTACTCTCCCTGCTCTTCCAGCGCGGAGAAAGAGTCCAGGTCAATCATATCTCCATCGGATCCAAAAATCAGATCGACCTCTCCTTTTTCAAGGGCAAGCAGAATGGTCTGATGATCCGGCATCACCTTCCATCTTACTGCATTCACTTTAGGCTGTTCTCCCCAATATTCTTCGTTGGCAGTGAACACAGCCTCCTGATTCTCTTTATGTTCTGATAAAACCCACGGCCCTGTTCCCGAATAACCGCTGATGCCATCCTTTGTCGTTCCATCCACAAAGTCATTGGGAGATAAAAAACGAAACGGGCGGGTAAGTCCCAATTCCGTTAACGTCGGATAATACGGATGCTTTAACACAAGCTTATACGTATATTCATCCACTACCACATTTTCGTCAATCAAATTGACTAAATCCAGCCAAGCATGACGTTCTTCATTATCCATGATGGCATCCATATTCTGTTTTACCGCCTCTGCGTTGAACTTTTCTCCGTCAGAAAAGGTAACATCCTCTCTTAAATGAAAGGTATATTCCAGCCCATCCTCTGAGATATCCCAGCTCTCCGCCAGCCAAGGCTCTACACCGTCTTCCGTATTCTTGACCAGTGATTCAAACACCATATTCTGGGCTGCCATTTCCCCGCTGTATAAATGCGGATTAATATCGCGGATATCCTTCGAGCTGGCATATACGATTTCATCTTTAGCTGCTTTATCATTTTCCGAATTGCTGCAGCTTGCCAATAAAAACAAAAACAATACGGAAAGCAGCCCTATATTTATTTTTCTCATTTTATTACTCCTATTATTCTTGGTGTCATGCCTGATGAAGCAGCTCACGCAAAAGGAATACTATAAGACCTTATCCATATGCAGTGTTTTCCAGACTGGATCTGACTCAGCCAGTCTTTCTTCAAAGCCCAGCGCTTTCCAGAAGGGAATACCGCCAGGCAGAAATGGATGAGAATGCAGATAAACCTTCTCGTATCCTGCTGTTTGAATCGACTTTAAAGCCGTTTGATAGAGGGCAGTGCCAATTCCTAAACGTCTATATGCCGAATCTATATAGCATCTTACCAATTCCGTGGTCTTCATTTGCCCGTAAAATTGCTGCAGCTCGTCAAAACGATTGTCATAGGGCAGATAACCAATTGTACCAAGCACATTGCCCTCTTCACTTACAGCTGCAAATAACGCCGCTTCTTTCCTATTTATATAATGTGCATAAAAATGAAGCATATCCGGCGGTAATTGCTGATGATCCAACATCGGAAATACTTCTTTTCGAATCGTTGTCATAAAATCCACTACCTGCGCAGCGTCCTTTTGTTCAACCTGTTTCACACGATATTTTACAGGTGTTTGTATAGACATTTCCTATCAGCGTCTCCTTGCTCTGATTGATTCCTTCATGTTGTTCTCTCTTCATAGCTGCAGGCAACATCAACTCGTTTCTCTATTGATGTCACCATGCAACAACGCTTCATCATAAAAATTCATTTTCTATTATACTCTATTTCCCGGTTTTAAGATAGAATTTGATGCGCTCAACAGCAGCCATGTAATGATTACAAATGGAATGGTTAATACAGGCAGGCCGTATGGGATAAGCAGAATAGATAAGCTCGCAGAAATCGGAACCGTCAATAGTGCTCCTATCAGACCGTACACAAACATACCTTTCGACCCCTTGGCATTGAATGTATGGCCCACTGCTATGGCCGTCAAAATCGCATTGTATCCATACAGCCCAAGCTGCATCTGATCATTTTCTGCCCCTAATATGTAAGCAAAAGCTAAGGCAGCGACAGCGGATAGAATGGTGCTCACGCTCACTCTGATCCCGGCAATCAGAATTCCTGCCAGGATCAGCGCTCCCGCCCATACAGAATCCAATAGAAAGATTTCACTGATGCTTTTAAAAAATGCGGTAATCCAGTCCATTCCGCTTCCTTCAATATACTCCCAATGCATTAGATTCTGCGGTATAAGCTGATCACTCATTGTGAATAAATCTAATTTATAAGGAAATAAAAATATCAGCCATGATGTAATAATGAATGGAAAAGTGAGAACCGGAATACGCATAAAATAATTATTTAAAGCTACGGTTGCTATTGCGGATAATCCAGTTCCTGCAAAGGCAAGCAGCCACAGATACGGCCCATCCAAAAAAATAAGAATAGCTAAACAGGTTAATACGGCGTTATAGCCCATTAATCCATCCTCTATAAAACTTCTATTCTTCGTCAGCACATAGCCTATGATATTTGCTATTATTACACTTAATAAGGATACTACGGCAAATTGCCAGGAAACAACAAGAATGCCCAAAAAAATGAAAAGCCCTGTTTTCCAATTCGCCAGCAGGATTACTTGGGAAAAACTGTGCAGTGTACTGATCAAATAATATTTTCCAGAAATTTGTCGTTCCATCTTATCTACCTTTCCAAAGGCCGGGAAAGCTAGCTATCGAATATTTCTAAATGCTCTTTCAGATATCCTGCTTGTCTTCCCCACCGTTTTTAAACCCTTTTAATATTTCCGTAAAAATACAGGAAACATGCCAAACCATGTTTCTCGTAAATACCCATGACACGTTTGCAGTATCTCTTCGATGATTTGCGTCTGATTGGCCAATATTCTCAAAGAAAACCCCGGGACCGGGCACCTCGAGATACCGAAGTTCACGTCCTTCTGCTCCATCATATCATAGATATTTTCAATTACTTCATCTGTCACAAAAGGACTAATAACCATCATGGAGCCTAAATGACTATACCCTTCCATTCTTCCAAACACAGAAGGATTATTTTTAGCTGGTTCCGTTACAATACGGTCAAAAACGCCTAATTCATTATGGATAAACACTTCATTTTGCAAATCTACCTTGTCATAACTGAACTGCTTTCCGGTTGGTGACCATCCAGGTGTAATAATATCGGAGCAAATCAATGTCGAGGTATTATCTACATAAAATTGATTAAGCTGCTTATACGCCCCTTCCCGATAAACGATTAGCGGATCCGGGATATATTCCAGCAGACTGTTCGATTTCAAGGTAAACTTCCCAAACTGATACGCAGGCTCTCCCGGGGTTTTATATACTTTGGTTGCAGATTGCGTTGTCAAAATTGCCCGGGCATTTTCATTCACCCTAATATCCATGGCATATGTATCTCCGGATAAATAGCCGCCTCCAGGATTTAATAGATAATAGGTTAATTGCCCGGAATTGTCTAAATAGATTGGACGCATTACTTTGAAGGCACCTCGGAAATATACATCCGCAGGGACCGTTTTATTTTTCTTCTCCGTTAATTCAAGCTGAAGCTCTCCGGTCCATTCTTTCTGCATCTTAGACAATCCCTCGAAGCAGCACATTATCTTTCAGCCAATCAATTACTTCGTTCAAACCTTCATTATTTTTCAAATTCGTAAAAATAAAGGGTTTATCTCCTCGAAATTCTTTCGTATCTCTTGCCATGATATCTAAATCCGCTCCAACATACGGCGCCAAATCCGTTTTATTAATAATAAATAAATCCGATTTAATCATGCCCTGCCCGCCTTTACGGGGGATTTTCTCTCCCTGGGCTACATCAATGATATAAATAGAAAAGTCAACAAGCTCCGGACTGAATGTCGCCGCCAGATTATCCCCGCCGCTTTCAATGAATATTAATTCCACGTCAGGAAAACGTTCGGTTAATTTCTCGATAGCAGCAAAATTCATGGAGGCATCTTCTCTGATAGCGGTATGCGGGCACCCGCCCGTTTCCACGCCAATAATCCGGTCATCCTCCAGCACACCATTTTTCATTAAAATTTTGGCGTCTTCTTTGGTATAAATATCATTCGTAATAACCGCCATGTCCATTTCATTATTTAACTGTCTTGTTATTTTCTCTACTAACTCTGTTTTTCCAGCCCCTACTGGACCGCCAATACCTACTCGAATCGGTTCCATCTCCAAATCTCCCTTCTAAGACATAAATATCCTTACTTTTACATGCTCATGCTTCATTTGTGAAATTTCCAGACCGGGCGAAACAATCCCAAAATCCGCTATCGTTAAAGCAGCTATTTCTTCCGCGACACTGTTTATTAATTGCTGACTCTCCAGCAATATCTTCTGCCCGTCTGTCTGCCCCAGCGGAATAGCTCTTACTGCATTCTGTACCAGGTTGGACACAAGAGAATATAAATAAAACTCAAGTCCCTCCTGAGGTTGTATCCTGTGATAATGCGCAATAACTGCAAAGACAATGGCGTTGTGCCCGAATGATTTCCCTTGCTTTATTCGTTTTAGATAATTTGCAAGTATTCCGTATTCAAACAGACTTTCTGCCAGCTTCAGCATCCGGACTCCCATTTGGGTATTTCCTTCCCTTGTTTCCTTTGGAAGGTTCTGCACATAAAGCAGCCGGTCCATATGCCAAATCCGCTCCAAATCATTTTCACAAAGCGCCTCGCACACAAGTTGAAAAGCAAGCCCTTCTGTATATTTCACCTGTTCCCTGAAATACGTATCCAGCCATTCTTGAAATGAGATCCTGTCCTTCACAACATCTTCTTGAATATAGGTTTCCAGTCCAAATGAATGGCTGAAACCGCCAACCGGAAAGTTTGAATCGCATAACTGAACAAAGGTGAGCAATGAATTAGTCATGGCTATGCCCTATATGTTTAAACGCTTCTTTTAATTTGCGCTCTTCCCGCTGATAAGAAATGTCTAGCTGTTTCAGCAATTCTTCTACAAGATAATCATATTGGACAATCATATTATCCGCTTCAAATTGTGCAGGAAGATGACGGTTTCCTAATTGGTGCGCAATGACGCCCATTTCATGAATATCTTTAGGGCGGATAACAATCACGTCGTCCTGATAGACATCAATAAAAATAATATTGGATGTATCTTTATATAAAACGTCACCCTTTGTCAGGGCCTGTCTTTCTTTTAAGGAAATACCAATATCTTTTCCATGGTCTGTTTTCACCCGTAAAATACGCTTCAGCAAATCGGCACTATCCAGGTAAACCTTTTCTTTATGCAGCTTTGCAAGCTCTGCTTCTTCTATATCATTTATATTCATCTCAATTTTTTCAACCAGCATTGGTCATCACCTCAAAATAAAAAGTATCGTTGCCCCATCGCCACCTCTTTCAGCGGTTCACAGGTTATGGCTTCACCGTCCACTTTTACTTCATATGTTTCCGGATCCACGTCAATGGTTGGTGTCTTATCATTCAGCTTCATATCTTTCTTCGTCAGATTACGAATGTTCTTTACAGGCAATACCGTTTTCTCTAAACCCAGCTCTTCCTTTATCCCCTTTTCATAGGCTGCAGTGGATACAAATGTTAAGGATGTTCGTTGCACTGCTTTCCCATGCGCTGCAAACATCGGGCGATAAATAACCGGCTGTGGTGTTGGAATCGATGCATTGGCATCTCCCATCACACTTTCAATAATCGAGCCGCCTTTTACAATCAATTCTGGTTTCACACCGAAAAATTCCGTTGGCCAAACAACTAAATCAGCATATTTCCCAGCCTCTACCGACCCGACATACTCGGAAATACCATGGGTAATCGCCGGGTTAATCGTATATTTTGCAACATAACGTTTTACTCTATTATTATCTGCAGTTTCTGTATCTCCCTCAAGTATACCGAGCTGTTTTTTCATTTTATCCGCTGTCTGCCAAGTTCTTAAAATAACCTCGCCAATCCGCCCCATTGCCTGTGAGTCGGAACTGATAATGCTGAGTACACCCATATCATGCAGAACATCCTCAGCAGCAATTGTTTCTTTGCGGATACGAGAGTCAGCAAACGCTACATCCTCCGGTATCGACGGACTTAAGTGATGGCAAACCATCAGCATATCGACATGCTCTTCAATCGTGTTGACCGTATAAGGCATGGTCGGATTGGTAGAAGAAGGAATCACGTTTGGATATTGTGCTGACTTAATGATATCCGGAGCATGTCCGCCGCCTGCACCCTCTGTATGATACATATGAATGACGCGGTCTTTCAGTGCTGCCATTGTATTTTCAACAAATCCGCCTTCGTTTAAGGTATCTGCATGCAGCGCCACCTGTACATCGTATTTATCCGCAACTGTCAACGCATGGTCAATCGCAGAAGCAGTCGCTCCCCAATCCTCATGTACTTTTAAACCGATTGCTCCGGCTTCGATTTGCTCTGCCAACGGATCCATCGAAGCAGCCTGTCCTTTCCCTGTATATCCAATGTTCACCGGATAGTCTTCTGCAGCCTCCAGCATCTTATGAATATTCCATTTCCCCGGCGTAACGGTTGTTGCTTTTGAACCGGAAGATGGTCCTGTACCGCCGCCAATCAATGTTGTTAAACCAGATGCAAGCGCCGTTTCAATCTGCTGCGGTGAAATAAAATGAACATGGGCATCAATCCCGCCAGCAGTCACAATTTTACCTTCCGCTCCGATAATATCAGTCGCTGCACCGATGGTAATATCGACGTCATCCATCACCAGCGCATTACCACTCTTGCCGATTCCGCATATTTTACCGTCTTTAATGCCGATATCCGCTTTATAAATCCCTGTGTAGTCCAATATAATTGCATTTGTCAATACCGTATCTGCAGCTTCATCATTTAAAGCAAGCGGATTTTGACCCATGCCATCCCGTATGACTTTTCCTCCGCCAAAAACAACTTCATCCCCATACGAGGTATAATCCCTTTCAATTTCAATGATGAGATTCGTGTCAGCTAACCTCACTCGATCACCCGTTGTAGGTCCGTACATTTCCTCATACTGTTTTCTGGGAATATTATAAGCCATTTACTTTCTCCTTCCCGACACTTCCATCTGTCATATTATTAAACCCATATATCTTTTTCTCTCCGGCAAAGTCCACCAGCTCCACCGTCTTTTCATCCCCTGGCTCCAGACGGACGGCAGTTCCTGCTGGAATGTTCAACCTTTTTCCAAAAGCGATATCCCTGTCAAACTGTATCTGTGTGTTGATTTCATAGAAGTGAAAATGTGATCCAACCTGTACTGGACGGTCTCCTAAATTAATGACGGTTACTTTCGTTGTATCTCTTCCTTGGTTAATTTCTATCGTTCCTTCTTTCGGCAGCACTTCTCCAGGTACCATCAAAATCCCTCCTATTTAATTGGCTGATGCACAGTTATCAACTTTGTTCCATCTGGAAACGTTGCTTCTACCTGAACATCCTTAATCATTTCAGGTACCCCTTCCATGACGTCTTCCTCCGTAAGTATGGTTGTGCCAAAGCGCATTAATTCAGCAACACTTTTGCCATCTCTTGCGCCTTCCATTAATTCATAAGTAATCAGTGCAACACTTTCCGGATGGTTTAATTTTAAACCTCTGTCCTTTCTTCTCCTTGCAAGGTCAGCAGCAACAACAACCATCAGCTTATCCGTTTCTCTTGGCAACAGATTCATCAGCTTCCCTCCTTGATTTACATGATGATACATCATTTAAAAAATCATCTCGTTATTCCCAATAGTTCGATAATTATTGGGATGCAAACTGGTATTTCTAATCCAGCATTGAAGAATAGATTACATAGCCAGCTTCAACAATTTATATTAATTTTTCGAACAACTTTATATGTTATATTACCTAACATATAAAGTTATGTTAATTATCATAAGAGTTATTTTATAAAAATGCAAGTCTTTTAACTAAATTGGTTTTGAATAATTTCTACGGAAGGTACAAACACACTGATATATCTACAAAAATAAACCAGATTCTATATTGCTTATTTCGCAATAGAATCTGGTTTATTTATTAAATCGTTATGAAAAAATTTATGATGAAGCATATAAAACGCAACTTCATTCAGTGGGAGTTTTCAACGCACAAATGTTTTCGATGGGGTGAGTAATCGCAGCCCCAGGAGATTGCGAACTTAGTCTGCTGTTTTTCTCTCACTGCGTTAGCCTAAGTGATTCAGGAAGTTAGCTCATCTGATTCCACGCCTGAATAAATTTATTTTTACGTTTGATTTTGACGGGAGTTTTACAGACAGTTTTCTAAGATAAAATTATACTTTGAAATAAGACCGGGCGTGAAGTGAACATAATCGATTATACTCCCCATTCCATTATTCCCGGCATTTTCATATCACTTATCAAACCAATAAGCCAAAAACTTAAACTCTCCCCATTCTTTATATAGCTGCTGCAATTGTGATTTAGGTGGAAGTTCACCAGCGAAATATTTATTTTTTACATGCTTTTTAAATTCGCTGTCTACTGGCAAAAAGTCGTATCTTCCTAATAACATTAAAATAATGCTGAGTGCATAAGGTCCGACGCCTCTAATTTCTTTCAGCTTGTGAACGACATCTTCAGTCGGCATTTCTGGATTGGTAAGTTCCTCTAAGTCATATACACCATTACATATGTTTAATGCAAGATCATAAATATAATCACTTCGATAGCCTAATTTGATGCTTTTATTTAAAAAGGTTTTATCTTTTTTTAAAACTGCTTCTGGTGCAGGAAAAGTAAATAATTCCGACTCATTCGAGTATCTTTCTCCTAAATGACTCACAAAATTCGTTGTCATGGCAATGGTCCGGCTCCAGGTCGTATTGGTTGTGAAAATCGTCTTTACAATATCTTCAAAGATGCTTGGGGAGCGTAAAAGTCTTCCTTTATTTTCCGCTACGATTTCCTGCATATTCTGGTCAGCGCTGCACATTTGATAAAAAGCACGAAAATCCTCATCTAAACGAAGCATCCAGTTAACCTTGCGAACAACCTCTTCACTTTCTTCTCTCGTTAACGTTTGCTTACCCCCTGTTTCTATCATCAATGTATTTTGATTCTGTGTTATATGCAGCAGAACGATTTTACCAGTTGAAAGCGCTTCTACCCTTTTTAAAACACTTCTGTCATCGTTAGCTTGAAAAGGCGGCAGTAAATACCATCCGTGATCGGTAACAGCAGCTTTAAAATTGAATTGTTTTGGCAGTTCAATAGCATTTCTCAACACGATTTCCTCCTGACTAAGAACTATTATTTTATATAGGGGGGTCAAAACCTCTAGTCTAGTTGTAAAAAGGAGTGGAACCAATATAACGAAACTTCACGCAGCGGGAGTTTTTGTTCTTCTTCATGATAAACAACGCATCACCGTATCTCCAAATGATCGGACATCCGATAAATAATCATACCCTTCAGGTGACCCGAAGCTGTTAAACATCCGTACAGCTACTATATTTTCCTGTGGAATCACTAATAACGTTACTCCTGTATATCCCAGTATCTGATACGATTCTTTAGGAACGCTTTGTCCAATTTCTGTTTTTTCAGCCGGTAAGTCTTTCACAAACCATAAAAAGCCATTTTGCGGAAGGTTTTTATCTACCGTTGATGGGCTTTGTACCGTTGCAGCCATCTGTATTATTTCTTTCGGTATCATTTGTTTTCCGTTTAGATAGCCTTCCTTAAGATGGACATAGCCCCAATATGCCAATTCACGTGCAGATACATACATATTCATTTTGTTGCCTTCCGTGCTTTCACTAACATTCCAATTTTTATCAGATTCATCTCCAAGGATAACATCCACAAGCTTCTCATGTTTTTGTGCGTACCAATCTGATTCATTAAATTCGAAAGGATTAAAAACCTGTTCATGAACAATTTCAGATACCGTTTTACCAGTTGTTTGTTTTATGAGCTCCGTTAATACATCTATTCCAACCTGTCTATATGACCAATTTTCTCCTGCAGGAAATTCTCGAAATACCGTATCTTCTTTTTTATGTAAACCATGTGTATGGGTTAATACATGCCTTATTGTTGTATCCTTCCATATATCTTCATTAAGTCCAGGCAAATAATGCAGTATCAAATCATCTATGGTTTTAATTTTCCCATAATAGACTGCGCATGCCACAGCAAATCCGATATAGCTTTTCCTGACAGAGGCTACATGAAATTGGGTATCTTCCTGAACTTTTCTTGAACCTGATTTGTTTGATTGGCTTCCAAAATAGTCTTCTAATACTACTTTATCGTTGTGAATTACAAAAGCAGCAGCTCCGGAGCAGGTTACCTTTTCCGCTGTATTTAGGACATGTTCTGTTATAGGAACAAAATCTTTATTCTTTTTTGAGCTAAGAAACATTATATCCCCCTGTCTGTTGAATATCCGTTATTTTTTAGGTGAATTGCATTCTTCTTAATTCAATTAAATCATTAATCACAACATCTGCTTGCGAAAGCTCTTCTTCTTTCGCAAAATCAAAGCTGCATCCTACAGCTGTCAATCCATTATCTTTTGCTGCTTTAATGTCTGATATCCGGTCTCCAACCACCGCCGCTTCCTCTATTCCATATTTCGTTAAAATAGTTTTGACTAAATCAGATTTACTAAATGATTCGATTTGTTCAATACTATAAGTCTCTGAAACCCAGTCATCTAAATGATAATAATCCACAATCGCTTTTAAATAGGCTGGTACTCCATTACTGGCGATGAATATGGTATAACCATCCTTTAATAAAAACTCAAAAATATCCTGTACATTCGGATATAATGCACCTTTTCCGTTTTTTATATTTTCAATTAATCTATCTTGAAAATAATCATTGACTTGCTCTCTTTCCTTCACAGAATGATTCGGCAGTAAAGTTTCCCATACTACCGGCAATGGAACTCCCATAATTTCCCGGAACTTATCAATTGGGATGGAGTCTCCCCATTTCCCTAAAGAAGCTAAATAGGTAAACGTATCTTCTAATGACAATTCTAAAATTTTATCTGTTTGAAATAATGTTCCGTCCATATCAAAAATTACCGATTTCATACTTCCTCACCTCTTTAATACGGAATAAAAGTCCCTTTTAATTTATTTTTATATCTTTCTACCTTCTTTATTTTCTTGAAAGTAATCAGAGATAACAATGCAACAGCGATTAGCGTCCACTCATGCGTTTCTCCTCTGTTATCTATAACCTTCATTAGAATAATCACTCCTTGATTTTGACTTTCACAGTAAGATATTTTCATCAATATACATTACTTGTATTCTTCTAATTTTCCAACATAATCTCAAAGTCTTTCACAAAAACAGCATTCCCGGTAATTTGAATATCATATGACTCCCCATTCTTAGATACCTGAACACCTACCCTGCCATCTTTACCAATTTCATGTCCCTGCTCCACCACAAGCTTCATCACATCTTTCCTATCTTCTCTTATATAGTCAGTATAATAAGCACCCATTACTCCCGACGCTGTTCCTGTTACTGCATCCTCTACAGTACCTGAAAATGGAGAAGAGAAGTGCCTTGCATGCATATCCGCATCTGTATCATACGTTTCGATACAAATTGGATGTACAGACGATTTAGGCATCTCCTTTAAAATTGCAGGAAAATCTTTATTCTCTGGTTTCATTTTACGAAAAGCTTCTAAATTATTTATTGGAATCAGCAGTGTCCAAGCACCTGTGCTTCCATAAAGAATTGGTAAGTTATCATGTATATCCGATTCTTCTATCCCAATCGAATGAGCTAAATCCATTTTAGAGCCATGGAACGCTACAAATTCCGGTGCAGCCTGGTTCATTGTTATCGTTATTTCCTTTTCAGGAGCAGAATCAAGCCTTACTGGTAAAATCCCTGCTTTAGTTTCAATCGTTAATTCTGTTTTATCTCCGAACAGTCCTTTTGTTTTTAACGCATACACCGTTGCCATGGTCGCATGACCGCATAAATTCATTTCATGTCCAGGTGTAAAAAAACGTATCCCTAAGTCTGCTGTTTCTGATTTAACTGGAAATGCCGTTTCATTGAATCCTACTTTAAATGCGACTTCCTGCATTTGCTCATCTGTCAGCTCATCCCCATTTAAAACAACTCCAGCAGGGTTTCCTTTATTCGGCACCTTACTAAATGCATCATAATGATATACTTTGACCGATTTCATGCTATGTCCCTCCCGTAATCATATTAAAATTCTCGACGGAAAAACGAAATACTTATCGAGAATTTTAATATGCTGCTTCGTTTATACTTTCCTATTTGTTATAAACTGGCTCTACTTTGCTCAATGCAACGCCAGCCTTTCCAAAACGAAGGAAGATGCAAGCTGGCATCAAAAGAATAAAAGCCCCGATCATTAAAGCAATTTTTTCCGTAAATAATTCCGGAATAGCTCCCGCTAAAAAAGTTCCCAGTATGGAGAATAGTCCGCCAATAACATAGGTGGAGCTCCTGACTCTTGTTAAGAATTCATCTGGCGTGATCCCTTGATGAACAGCGCCTTGTACGATAAAAGCCATAGATAGCGCACAATCAAAAACGGCCATCCCAAAACACATCATAATAAAAACGTTTGTTGCTGTAATCATTAATATTCCTATCCCAGAGATAATCAGCAAGAAACTCATCAGCAACACCCAATTTAGATTTTTGAATTTATTGATCAAAAAGATGCCAACAATATTACCTACGCCAGCACTCGATAGCAAAATACCAATAAACCCTTCAGACAACTCTAATGTAATCCGAGCGTAAAAGATTATAGTTAATGTAATAAACACCGTTGTGAAAGCTAATATTGCCATGGCTATTGTGCTAATCAGCTGTTGTGGGTTAGCGATTAAAATCTTCAATCCAGCGATGGACCTTCTTAAAAACACATTCCATTTACTTTTTTGCAGCTCTTCCGTCTCTGTTTCTTTGAACTACCCCCTCTTACCAACCTTCAAGGTTGCTTGAAGTGGGAGATTCCTAAGAACACCAACCCATTGGTCAGTTATGGATTAGGCTAGCCCCGCAGTCCCTGCGGTTATTCGTAATGCTTCCTTACGAAGATTCCTGCTTGCGTTCCTATCTCTTTGGTGATGGCATTGACAGATACCACACGTCCATGCACGCAAAGCAAGATTTTTAACGTCTGGGTTTTGGTGTCCACAATGGGAACACAGCTGGCTGGATGGATAATTTTTAGCGACTGTAACAACCTGCTTTCCATACCAGGCCGCTTTATATTCCAGCATCGTTTGGAAAGCTGACCAGGATACATCGCTAATCGCTTTCGCAAGATTTCGATTCTTTAACATGTTTTTTACAGACAAATCTTCTATCCCGATGATATCGTGGTTTTTGACTATCTCGGTGGAGATTTTATCCAACATGTCTTTTCTTTTATTCGCAATTTTTTCGTGAATCCGGGCTACTTTTCGTTTTTGTTTCTGCCAATTTGCTGAGCCTACCTGCCTCCTAGACAGAATCACCTGCGCTTTTGCCAATTTTTCTTCTAATATCCGGAAGAACCTTGGATTTTCATACACAGTTCCATCAGAAAGGGTTGCAAAATCAGTTAATCCGACATCGATGCCTACAGAGGAACCTGTCTTTTCATCGTATGCAACTTCCGTTTCCGCTACAATCGAAACAAAGTACTTGCCTGAAGGATTGCGCCGAATCGTTGCATTGATAATACGTCCTTCCACTTCCCGACTTTTGGCAAAACGAACCAATCCGAGCTTAGGCAGTTTGATATGTTTATCCAATACAGCAATATTTCCATTGACATGTTTCGTGGTATACGATTGAACAGGATTCTTTTTTGATTTAAAACGAGGTGCCTTATTCTGCTTCTTATAATAGCGCGTATAGGAATCATTCACATTTTCCACCGCTTTTTGAAGGGCAATGCTATCGACTTCTTTGAGGAAGGGATAGTTTTTCTTTAATTCCCGAACTGCTTTAATCGCCTTATTTTTATTGAAAAATTCTCCCTTCCAATTATTTTGAAGAAGCTGTCCGTTTTGTACCATTTCATTCACCGTATGCCAATAGTGGTCTTTTTCTTTTTGTTTTCCTGTAAAATAGTTGTAGACAAAGCGGGAGCAGCCGATTGTCTTATGGATGAAGATGATTTGTTTTTTGTTCGGATAGATACGAAAACGAAATGCTTTTTTTACTTTCATAGCTTCTTACCTCCTCCTGTCCATTATATCAGAAGAAGGATGATTTTGGAACGTTTGTTCGATTTAGTGTTGGACAGTCGAGACACTCCAAAGCAATCTTTTGTGTATTGGAGATTCATCTCCCCCCTTACCTCTACGCGCTTGAAGAGGGAGTTTTCTCTCCTTTTTTTGATAAAGCCTTCTTTATTACGAATAAAACCAATCAACAGAGCAGAAAGAAGAGATAAAATCCCGCAAATAAGCAGCGTTAATACCGAGTCTGTTTTTGCTAATAATATTCCACCCAACGCAGGGCCGATAACAGTAGCAATAGCATCAGCAGCTTCAATATTGGTATGTGCTTTTAACAGATTTTCTCTGCCGGCAATGGCAGGAATCATTGAAGTAAACGCCGTTCTGCTGATTAAGGCAAGTAACCCCATTACGAACAGCAAGGAAGCAATAATTACTGCATTGACATTCTGTGTTGCCAGAAGAAAGGCGAGCATAAAAATGCCTATTCCATATAAAAAATGACAAGAAGATGCAATTCTGACCTTATTCTTCGTTTCTACCCATGTTCCGATTGGGATGGCAAATAGAACCGTACCCAATTGCTGGGACAAAGCGACAAGGGCTGTAACTAGCGGCGAACTGGTTAGACCTAATACAACTAAAGGAATCAACAGCTCTCTAAACCTTCCATTTAAAATAGAAAGAAACTCTGAACCCCACATCCGTCTAAAATCTTGGTTAATGAGTATCGATTTCAATTTAATTCTCTCCTCTTTAAGGGAGATACACTGCTTCCAGGAAATGCCTGAAAAAATTCCTATCTGCGTATAACTGATATTCCTACCCGCCATAGTGCTTGTTCTGTTTTGTAGGTATCTCCCTGTTTCATCATTCCGTTGCATGTATGAAGAGAGATTGTTAAATTGGACAATCCATTTTATATAGCTCCTTATTTATTTTCTTTACATGCCCATGCATCTATCTCTACTTTAAATTGCGGACCGGCCAGCCCGGCAACAAAGACCATCGTTGTACAAGGAAGGTGATCCCCTAAAAATTCGCCAATTGCTTCTCTTCTTCTATCCGCATCCATTTCCCCGACAATATAAAAAACAAGCTTCGTCAGGTTTTCTACGTCCATATCCGCTTCCTGTAAATTGATGCGAATGTTTTCAAAGGCCATTTTTAATTGCTCCACGGAATCCTCTGATACATTGCCTTCCACATCCATCCCTAACTGGCCCGACAAATTTAACCACCGTATGTCTCCGGAGACTTCGATTTGATGACTATACGGAGCTAACGGTTTATGTATATCCTTTGGATTTCTGGATTCTATCACTTTCATTCCTCCTGCTATTCTATTATTTTTTTATTAGCTTAATTAACAAGAATAATTATTCAATATATCGATTTGCAGATTAATTATTATTTCGCGCATTTATCTGATAACATCAAGAGGAAAGCTTATTTAATAAAGCGTTCCCCTCTATCTTTTTAACAGTCTTCTAATCAGATAAATAACAAGGACAACAGCTATCACCGTAATAATCATCCCTGGTATTCCGATATTTCCCATCATTTATTAATCCCCTTCTCTATTTCAATACGATTTAATTGTGAGAATTTTATATATTCTGTTCTTTCATGTTAACATATTCCTAGATGTTGTTGTAATTAGCTGGGAAAATACATTCTAAGAAATCTCAATATCCTTAAAACCTCCCAGTTTATTTGAATATATTTTTCAACATTCAATCCCATCCTGAAGTAAATACAATATGCTCCGCACTATCTAAACTTGGGTGACGCAGCAGCCCACTTTTTTCCGCAGCCCTTAACGAAGGTATATTAGATGGACGAACTCTCGATATGATTGGTAATTCAGAAAGGTGTTCACGAGCTAAATACACAGAATATCTGGCTACCTCCGCAGCATATCCTCTTCCCCAAACCTTTGGTGAAAATCTATAGTACAAGTTTAACACTTCGCGCCCTTGCCAATTTATATTTCTTACGCCTCCAATTCCTACTACATCCGAGCCCTTATGCTCAGAAATCATCCAATAACCACAGCCATGTGTTATCCAGTCCTTATTCCAAAGCTCTATCTTTTCCAGAGCTTCATCCATGTTTTTCATTGGTCCGGAAGGCCGGTATGTATTTGTTTTAGGATCTCCTTCAATCTCAAGGACAGCATAAGCATCTGCTTCTGATGGCTTTCGAAGAATTAGATTTTCTGTTTTTACTTGTTCAAAGACTTTTTTGATTAAAGCATTCATTATAAATTCCTCTCTTCTTATACAATATTGATTTTTATAATTCTAATTATTTAAATTGAAATGAAATGATACCATTATGCCCTCTTTATTTTTTTATTACCTCAAGCTGATATTAATTGCTCCCATATTAAAAGGCTATTTAACAAAGAAAGACCTGTGCCCATCTTTTACATAGCACAGGTCTTTCTAGACAGATTAGAAAATCTGACGTTTTTATTTATTACACCGACTGTATCGCTTCTTCAACAGCTGTCTGTCCAGCTACTGCGCGGAATCTCTTGCCGATGGTTGTATCATTTTTCAAGCTGGTATAAATTACTTTCGCAATATCTTCCCGAGGGACTTCTCCACGTTCCACATTGGCTCCAAGATTTACTTGATTGGTGCCAGGTTCATTCGTTAATAGTCCTGGATGAATAATGGTATAGTCTAAATCGGAGTTTAACAGCCACTCATCTGCATAGTGTTTCGCTACGACATAAGGTGCAAACGATTCAGGGGCTGATTGAATAGCTTCACGGCTGGTATCAAACGAACTGATCATGACAAAACGTTTAACATTCGCCTGTTCTGCCGCTTGAATGGTTTTCACCGCTCCATCCAAATCAATCATCAGGGTTTTATCCTTTCCAGTTTTCGGACCGGAACCAGCTGTGAATACGACCGCGTCCACACCCTCTGCTGCATCAGAAATTGTATCGACTTCATCCTCTAAGTTAACAACGGCCGTTTCCGCACCTAAATCTTTAAAATAATTCGCTTCCTTGCGAATCATCGCACGTGCCTGATCCCCATTGTCTTGAATCAGCTTGACCAGATGCTTCCCTATTTGTCCATTTGCTCCAACTACTAAGATATTCAACACACTCACCCTTTCTTTTTGACTTCTCCCTGTTTATTGTAAAGGTTTCAGAATGAGATGTTAAATAATTGGATTGTGTAGAAAAGCGTGCTGGGTAGTCAGCGTGATTTCATTTCGTCTGAATGCCTGCCCTGACGTTAATCCCATCCGCCAGATTAAACTAACAAAGCTACTTAAGGTTTTCTATTCATCTTATTCCCCCCTGCTTATACTCCTTCTCACGCCTCCCCCATACCAAAACCTAGTAAAAGCAAATAAACAAGTGCTCCCGTTAAGTTGAGAGAAATTATCAATCCAAATACGGCAACAACCTTTTTTTCATTCTTTTTAAAAAGAGCAGCTACACTTAAGATGATTGATAACGGAGCGCCAATTAATTGAGCAATAAGTATAGTTTGAGCTAATACTAATGGTTCTATATCAGCCATGGCAAACAATAATAGAAATAATAGTATAGGCAGCCCGAGTGATAGATAACTGATCCAAGAATACTTTTTCATCAAGAAAGCCTCCATTCTTCGTAAAGCCTGATAGATATTTCACAGAACAGCTAATTTAATTAAAGTAATATTATTCAAATTATTTTAACACAAAGCTGCTGATATAATCATGACTATTTTATTTACGTGCCCACAATCGCAAAAACAGGGCTTATCACTCCAAACAACATGGTGATAAGCCCTGGCTGCTATTTAATGATTGTATTGACCTGAATAAGCTCCGGCTTTGCCCCCAGCACTAACAGAAATACTTGTGAATAGGAAACTTGTTCTAAACGCTGCAGGATAGACAGCAATTTTTCAAAATCCTTTTGCTCTTTTAATAAATTCACTTCTTTCTGATAAAGGTGTATAACAGACTCCCGAATAAAAGGAGGTTTGGTTGCTTCTTCATTTCTTACTAATAGTTCCCCTAAATATTTGTAAGGAATCTGCAACTGTCTAGTCAGACTCACGATATGCTGTAAATGCTCATACAATTCTCTGTAATCCCTTTGAAGCTGGTCAAGCTCTTCCTCTATATGATATAAACTATTTATATTAACAAACATAGATATCTCCTCTTTCCCATGGTTTTTCCAAACCAATAATTTGTGTCAGCTCTTTACTGTGTTCTCTTCGCTTCCGGCGCATCGCTGCCCGTTTTTCGCCAGATTCATATAAGAATTTTTCTTCTGTTGATTCCGGTACAATGGGTGCTACTTTCACAGCCTTTTTGTTGCTGTCCAGGGCAACAAAGGTAAGAAAAGCAGTGGCAGCAATTTTTCTCTCCCCTGTAATCATATCCTCGGCAATCACCTTACAAAAAATCTCCATCGATGTATTGCCTGTATAGGAAACAAAGGATTCAATACATACCGAATCAGACTGACGAATCGGATGAAGAAAATCAATTGAGTCCGTAGAGGCTGTGACACATTCCTTCACTCTGGCATGCCTTCTTGCAGAAAGCGTGGCATTATTATCTAACTTCTTCATCAATACACCTCCAAAGAGGGTATTGTAATTATTTAAATCATTGATTAGCACTTGATCCGTACTAACTACTCTGCTTTCGTTTGGATGCTTATAACTGTTCATATTTCAAGTGTTCCCTTCCTTAATAAAATTGCTTTATTTTTACTCTATACTTATCTTAAATCCTATCGTTCTATAATAAAAATAGTTATTCTTTATTTGAACTATAGATGAAATCTATGGAAGCGCCATATTTAATTATTTTTGCCATCTTTAAACATCAATTGTTCCTGCATAAACTTCAGCCACTCTTTGGTAACAAAGGAGGTATAGCTATTCTTCTTCCAAATAATTGCTAATTGCCATAAAATCGAAGGATCCGCAATTTCAATACTGACAACGTCTTCCTTTAGCGTGTCAATAATACTTGCCGGGAGAATACTTACCCCAAGGCTTGCCGTAATCATCTGTTCGATAAAGTACCACTGTGAGCTCTCCGCAATCACCTTAGGAATAAAACCAGCAGTCTTACACGCCTCGGTTATACGATCATTTAAGATGAAATCTTCACTAAATAAAATAAAGTCATCATCCTTTAATTCAATAAGACTTACTTTCTCTCTCTCGGCAAATTTATGAGAGCGCGGAACCACCAATTTCAACTGTTCCTCAAGCAGAAAAAATTGATGAAAGGTATCCGTATCTGTCGGCAGCACCGTAATACCGACATCGACCTCATCATTAATGATGCTCTCTTCAATCCGCTTACTGCCACTTTCTAATAATTCAAAGCTGATATCCGGATAGCTCTCATGAAACTCTCCAAGCGTGTGAATAAACAGCTTTACATTCATAATCGGAGGCAGCCCTATTTTAATATGCCCCTGCTTCATTCCTAACAAATTATTCATTTCTGTCGGAAGATTTTCATATAACCGGACAATTTCTTTTGCCTGCTGCAAAAACGCTTTTCCCGCATCAGTAAGCACCATTTGCCGTTTATGACGGTCAAATAATTCCATTCCTAATTCTGCTTCTAGATCCCGTAAAAGCTTACTAATCGTAGGCTGTGAAATATACAGCTTTTCTGATGCCTTAGTCATGCTGCCAGTTTTGACGATTTCTATAAAATAAATCATGTGTTTTAGTTCCATTGTTTTGCCTCTTTCTTAATTAGGGTAGTTATTTTAAGTTTACCATTTTAAAGGTTAAGATAACCATTCAAGTATTGTGGATAGCCGCTGAATTTGGCGGAAGGCAGTTTTTCTAATTCTGTTGTAGAAGCCATTTCATTGGTTATATTGCTATTGTTAGCGACGGAAACTTTTACAAACAAAAACACGCTCTAAAGTAACATTATTCTACGTTAGAGCGTGTTAAATATTTAAATTATCTCTCGAAAAAATCTACATCAAATTCATATTTTATATAAATCCAACAAAGAGCGTCCCACTGCATAGTCTTTGTCGTTACTAATCTCTTTTATTCTTTTGGAAGCTCAATTTCGAAATCGAGTTCTTCGCCTAAATCATCGTAACTTTCCGAATCATATGGAGCAGAAAATACTAATCGAACAGACTCTACGTCTTCTGCTTCAGAATTTTCAAGCATGTAATAGAAAGTATCGTTCGCTTTCGTTCCAGCCATCATTTCTCCGTCAATATGTCCGCTTAACCACAAATCAGGCTCAATCTGCTCTCCCGTACTTGTAGCCATTCTACCTTGTCCAGCGTAGAAAGTAACATCATTATCCGACGTGTTCTCTACGGAAACATCTACTTGAATATACTCGATATGATCCGTCTCCAGCATATCCGCTGTTTCTCCTTCAAAGCTAGCCTCAGCAGTAGCAATCTTATCAATCGTTAGAACAATTGGACCAGTTTCGAAAGTTTCGCCTTCTTCCCACATTCTATGTAGTGTGCGAGTACCGTCCTCTGTTTCTTCTGTTTCGCCCGGTTGTGGCGATTCCGAATCTTCCGTTTGCTCCTCTGTGTTACCTTTGTTTTCTTCTTCCGTGCTTTCTTCAGAATTTTGCGCGTCCTCTTCGCCTTCTGCTTCACTTCCACACGCAAAAAGAACCAATGATAGTAATAAGAATAATACCGTTAATAAAATCTTCTTCATTTACTAATTCCCCCCTATTTTTCTAAGCTCAATATGCTCACCCCTAACATACTACATTATTTCCAATAGAATGAAAAGATGTTTATTAAAGTCTATTTAAAATATTTTATCGCACTAATTCTTTTATGTGCTTTACATATCTACACGCACGATTTTAGTCGTGTGATTCGAAATCTAGAATATTACACTTAATGAATGCTTCCACAAATACGTTAAAATTGCGCCATAACAGATTTAACGGGGATTAATGACTACTGATGGCCGAGATCGAACTGACACTCCTTATGGAACACGGTTTTGAGTCGTGCCAAGGTATCTCGAAATGCTTAAACCTATATTTTATGCGGATAGAAGTCGATTAAACTTCGCCAAACTCCTAACCACTTCGCAAGATTTCCACCTCCACGACACATTCTCGCGTTCTTTGAAACGTCAATGTAAATCCCCTGTAAAATTATCCACCGATATGTTACGCTAACTCCAACGTGAAATTTACCATTAATGGAAAAGGAGTTCGTTTACATGGCGAAAGAGAAAAAGAAGATAACCCCTTCCCGTGCCATTATCGGAACAGCAATATGGGTTATCGCAATTGCATTTATCATAATTAACGTAACTAACCCGAACGACAATGACGAGGACGTAGCTAATGATTCCGTGAGTTCGGGCGAAGCAGCTTCCGAGGAACAAGCAGCGAGCGCAGAGGAATCCGTCGATCCTACAGATACTGCGGAAGATGAAAACGAAGAAGAAAATGTATCATCTAATGAAAGAAGAAAGTATTCAGAAGAAACTGAACAACGAGTTATTGACTATTACAACGAACTTATTGTGGAAACAGACGGGCTTATATTAGAGATTTCTCAAGAAGATAATTACGACCAAATTTACGTTATGCTGACTGACGAATTCAAGTATCTAGAGGAAACTGATCAACAAATTATTGTAGACGAGTTAGGTAATAAAATAGAAAACTTTACAAGAGCAACACTGTTTGCAACGCCAGCGAGCGATTTCCTATACGTATACTTCGTTGACAGCCACGGTAATCACCTTGCGGAAACTGGCCATTTCGACAAAGGATGGTCAGTCAATTAAATCTACATAGAACCTACCAGAGCGCTAATATTAACGGATTGACGTTTTTATTCAGCATAAATTCCCAGCATATTTACATTGATAAATGCTCATACTTAAGTTCTCTATAAGTAGTATCTTCGATGGAAAGTGCCACTATAACCAGAGTAACTCAAGTCGTTCAGATAAATGTACATTTTATACATCGCCCACTACTCTCCCCGTGCGTTTAATTAAGCTAATCTAGTCGCTCAATATTGAGTATGTCAGTTGGTTCTCTACGAAAAAATCCCCGTTAAAGCTGCATCTCAACAGCTTTAACGGGGATTAATGAATACCGGTGGTCGGGGTCGAACCGACACTCCTTACGGAACACGATTTTGAGTCGTGCGCGTCTGCCAATTCCGCCACACCGGCATGTGTTTGGAGGCGGTAACCGGATTTGAACCGGTGATAAAGGTTTTGCAGACCTCTGCCTTACCACTTGGCTATACCGCCATTTATTCTAGAGCGGAAGACGGGATTCGAACCCGCGACCCCCACCTTGGCAAGGTGGTGTTCTACCACTGAACTACTTCCGCAAAAATGGCTGGGCCACCAGGATTCGAACCTGGGGTACACGGGATCAAAACCCGATGCCTTACCGCTTGGCTATGGC
>NZ_JBSSNH010000008.1:0-193573 GCF_053839645.1 Oceanobacillus sp. M60
GCTTCTGCCTCCGCTTGTGCTGCTGCTTCAGCTTCTGCCTCTGCTTGCGCCGCTTCTTCTGCTTCTGCCTCCGCTTGTGCTGCTGCTTCAGCTTCCGCTTCTTCTTCTGCTTGCGCTGCTTCTATATTTTCACTTGCTTGATTATTTTCATTCAATTCATCTTCATTAGCTGATTTATTATCAGGTACTTGTACAACTGGTGCACCTTTTTGTTCAACATTTGATTTCTTTATAGTTAACATTTGATCAATAAAAATAAGATCTGATTCAAGATTATTCCATTCTTTCAAATCAGTAACCGTTACACCTAGTTTATATCCGATACTAGATAATGTATCGCCCTTTTTTACTTTGTATTGTTCGTTAAGAATTAATTTTTGATTTGGATGAATAAGAGATGACTTTAAATTATTTAAATCAAATAATTTGTCAACAGTCGTTCTATGTTCTTTTGCTATATTCCACAAGTTATCGCCATTTTGAACCTGATATTCCGCTGCTGAAACATTTGAAAGACAAGAGCCGCCTAAAACGACACCCGTAGCAACTGTAGCTACTAATTTTTTCATTATGTAGTCCCCCTATAAATATTCGACAAATTCAATAATAGCACATTTTACCAAACAATAAGTTACAAAAATATTAATAGTTTATTACAAACGATATCGAAATAAGTAATAATTTAATGTTAACATCCTAAACCTTGCCATTTTATTGCGTCATTCTTTTACCTTAATTCTATTTTTCTACTTTCAATCTGATTTAAATCATTCTCCAGCTGATTCACACAAATTACTCCCCGTCTTTTTCCAAAGCATTCAATACACCTACCTTTTACATTTCTTGTTATGCCACCTCCTCCAAAAAGAGTGATATTTCCTCTTTCTATCAAAACCAAACGTCATTTTACAGGTTTTTTTACGGATGGTTCTCTATGATAAATTCCTTTTCCGGTTAAAATAAATTACCAGTTTGTTTTCCTGTTACTTCTAGCATTTCAAAATTTTAAGTAAGATAGGACAAGATGGATTATCACAATATAATACAAAGATAATTCTCTATTTTGTGATGTAAACGCATTCATTTATTATTTAGCAATTGTTATGATTTTAATCAAAGGAGGCGGCATTGTGTTAGGAGAAAGAGAAGAGATTATTTTTAACGCATTGATTAATGACACATGTATTACAAGCTCAGAGCTCGCAGATAAATATAATCTTTCTCGCCGACAGCTGGGCTACACCTTTCAAAAAATAAATACGTGGTTAAAAGATAGCCGTTTACCCGAAATTGAACGAACCAAGAAAGGTCAATTTATTATTGATCAATCTATTTTAACTGCAACCGTGAAGCAAGACGCTGTTGCAGACTCCAAATTCCAGGATGGAATCATGTCAGAGCAGGATCGGGTAAAATTTCTTACCATGGCTATATTAGGGCGAACAGAAACAATTTCATTAAACGGGTTAACGAACCTGTTAGACGTCAGCAAGAACACTATTCTAAATGATATGAAGCATGCGCAGAAGCTGTTGAATGCTTACCAATTGGAAATCCAGCATACAAGAAAAGACGGATATCAGATTACAGGAAACGAATTTCAGGCCCGTAAAATGATGATAGGACTCGCAAATGAATTAATCCTGCATGATGACAACAAGAGTAAACTGCAGGAAGTTCTGATGCTTGAGGATGAGCTGCTTGCACAGTTCGAGCGCCGTTTAGAGCGGGTTGAACAAAAGCTTACCATTCAGTTCACTGATGAAATTATGATGACACTTCCAGCTATTTTTGTCTTAATCCTGAGAAGAATTCAAAAAGGATATTCGATTAAGCCTTTATTTATCCGCTATGATGAACTCTCCAATACAAAGGAGTATCAAGCAACGGAAGAAATACTATATGACAAAAATCTGCCGACACCTGAACGCATCTTTATTACGCTCAATTTGTTAACCGGAAGCGTCCACCGAAATTCATGGATGGCCGAGGATTACATTCCTGACCTGGTACCAGCCATTGATAAAATGGTCCGGCTCTTTGAAAAGAATGCCTGCATCAATTTTCACGATCGAAAACAGTTGATTGATAAGCTTCTGCAGCATTTAACACCAGCATATTATCGGATCAAATATCAGCTGACAGATTCCATTCTTTTTGAAGATAACGATAATGAAGAATTCGAACAGATCCGCCATTTGGTCCATTTAGCAATTACACCGCTTGAAGAAGTGATAGAAAGCAAGATTCCCGAAAATGAAATCACTTATATTGTTATGTTGATTAGCGGCTGGATGCATAAACAGGGAGAAAGCATGGCTCAGAAAATAAAAGCACTGGTCGTATGCCCGCGGGGAATTTCCGTTTCCCGTTTAATGTTCCAGCAGCTTCGTGAGTTGTTTCCTGAATTCGTATTTCTGGATTGGCTGTCTGTCAGAGAGTTTTTACATTACGAGCTGGATTACGATATTGTTTTCTCGCCTGTTTCATTAGAAACAGATAAAAAATTATTTATCTGTAAACCCATTCTGCGTACGGAAGACAAACAGCGTATTCGTAAACAGGTCATGCTAGAGGTGTATGATTACATCCCGAATGAAATCAATGTAGATGATTTGATGGCTAAAATTCAGCTGTATGCAAATATTTCCGATAAAAAGAGTCTGCGGAAGGAACTCTATGCTTTTATCCACAGGGATAAAAATGCTTCCGTTACAAAACAAGACGCTGCAGCAGAAGAAAAGGATTTACATGATTTTCTGACAGTGGATCATATTACGCTGAGAGAATCTGTCGCTTCTTTTGATGAGGCCATTCGGTTATGCGGAGCTCCATTGCTTACAAATGGATACATTACGCCGCATTATATTGATGCAGCCATCCAGCATTCGAAAGAAGATTCGTATATTGCGATTGGCGAACACGTGGCTATTCCACATGCTACACCGGAGGAAGGTGTCAAAAAAGTTGGCATGAGCCTGTTAAAAATTCGTAACGGCGTGCCGTACGGGGAAGAAAATCATCAGATTCACTTGATGATTATGATTGCTGCAGCAGACAAAAAACAGCATATTCATGCACTGATGCAGCTGATGAAGATTGCTTCCTCGCCCAGTCTGTTACCTAAACTGACGCAAGCGAGTTCCAAAGAATATATTCACAAGTTGATTCAAGATTATATCATTGATCAATAGTTAAGGCAGGAGTGTTATTTCATGAGTGAATTACGTTTTGATAAAGAAGTTATTTTAATGCATTTAGAGGCAGCTGATTATACAGAAGTTCTTCAGCAAATGGGAGAAAATTTAGCAAAACATCAGTATGTCAAAGACAGCTTTATTCCAGCAATTGTAGAAAGAGAGAAAGAATTTGCAACGGGATTACCGACAGCTGGAGTATCTGTGGCTATTCCGCATACAGATGCTGTTCATGTTAATCATAAAACCATCAGTATAGCTACCTTAAAAAAACCAGTAGATTTTGTCATTATGGGAGAAGAATCGGAGACCACTCCTGTTCAAATCGTATTTATGCTGGCAATGGATGAGCCTCATTCACAATTGAAGCTTCTGCAGGATTTAATGAAGATTTTTCAAGAGGAGAACTTTCTCAATCAATTACTTCAGACAGATAATGCATCAGAAATGCAGAAACAACTGGCTGACAAGCTGGACCTGCCAAACTTTAAAGGAGGTGAGAAGCTATGAAACAAGTACTTGTAGCTTGCGGAGCAGGAATTGCTACATCCACTGTAGTGAATAATGCGATTGAAGAATTAGCAAAAGAAAATGGCGTAAAAATAGATTTAAAACAAATCCGGATTGCAGAAGTAAGCACCTATGAAGATACAGCAGATCTATTGGTTACTACTGCAATGACAAAGAAGGAATATTCCTTCCCTGTTATCAACGCCCGTACGTTCCTGACAGGAATTGGTGTAGAAGATACAAAGAAACAGATTTTAGAAGAATTATTAAAATAATATCTTGCTGCTCTGTTCTTGTTAAGGGATAGAGCAGCATCCTAACCCATAGGAGGGAAAACTAATGCAAGGATTTGTTGATTTTATACAAGCATTTCTAGGCTTGGGAGCTACTGTCATTTTGCCCGTTGTCATCTTTTTACTTGGACTTTTATTCGGCCAAAAGCCTGGAAAAGCTTTTCGTTCTGGGCTGACGATTGGTGTTGCATTTGTAGGTATTTTCCTTGTCATCGACTTATTGACCTTAAACCTCGGCCCTGCAGCACAAGGAATGGTAGACAGACTCGGCGTCAGCTTAAATACCATTGATATTGGCTGGCCGGCTACTTCATCTATTGCATGGGCATCGACGATTGCTGCTTTTATTATTCCTTTAGGATTAGTTGTAAACGTCGTCATGCTATTAACAAAAACAACGAAAACGATGAACGTTGATATTTGGAACTTCTGGCATTATACCTTTATGGGCGCGATTGTTTATACCGTATCCGGCAGTATCGTGCAAGGACTGATTGCGGCAACTTTATTCCAAATTGTCTGTTTAAAAATAGCAGACTGGACGCAGCCGATGGTACGTGATTTTTATGAAATGCCAGGCGTCTCCGTGGCGACAGGAAGTACGATTTCGTATGCGCCTTTTATTTTTGTGGTTAAAGGAATTCAAAAAATTCCTGGTCTCAATAAACTTCATGCCGATCCAGACTCCATCCAAAAACGTTTTGGGGTATTTGGGGATTCCATGGTTATCGGTTTGATTCTTGGTGCTGCGATTGGCGCTTTAGCCGGCTACGGTGTCGGTGAAATTATCAATATCGGGATTTCGATGGCTGCCGTTATGGTACTGATGCCGCGAATGGTAAAAATCCTGATGGAAGGATTAATGCCTGTATCCGAATCAGCACGTGCATGGCTCAATAAACATTTCGGCGACCGTGAAATCAATATCGGTCTGGACGCTGCTGTTCTTCTGGGACATCCGTCAGTTATTGCTACGGCTTTGATTTTAACGCCAGTCACTGTTTTGATTGCTGTTATTTTACCAGGTAATGCCGTGCTTCCTTTTGGAGACTTGGCAACCATTCCATTTGTTATAGCTTTTGTTGTCGGAGCTTCTAAAGGAAATATTATTCACTCTGTTATCGTCGGCTCGTTCATGATAGCGGTTTCTCTCTATGTAGCAACGGATATCGCTCCATTGTTCACGGATATGGCAATGAGTGCAGACATTAATCTTCCGGAAGGTTCTGCACAGGTGTCCAGCATTGACCAGGGAGGTAATATCGTTAACTGGGTAATCTGGAGATTCTTTGACTTATTTAATTAATAAAAAGATTGATTCGTATCAGTAGTTACTTTTGATATGGAACTAGCAGAAAATAATGGTATTACGAAATATTATCCAGGTATCTTCATTCTTTCATGAAACGAGATTCTATCATCTTTTTTCTGCTTTTCTATATAGTTGATTTGAAAATATATAATACGAGGAGAATAGATCATGAAAGCTCTTGTAAAAACAGAACTGGGACATGGGAATTTACACATGCAAGATGTAGAGGAACCTGTTGTATCCAGTCATCATGTGAAAATCAAAGTAGCTTGGGCAGGTATCTGCGGATCCGATATCCATACCTACGAAGGACATTATAAAGTCGCGGCTCCAGTTACCTTAGGACATGAATTTTCTGGAGAAATAGCAGAGATTGGAGATGGCGTTACCAAGTTTAAAGTAGGAGATCGCGTGACATCAGAAACTACCTTCTATATCTGCAGAGAATGTAAGTATTGCCAATCAGGAGACTACAATTTATGCAATCACCGTAAAGGATTGGGAAGCCAAATAAATGGCGGCTTTGCTAAGTATCTTATCGCGCGTGAAGAAAGCCTTCACCACCTGCCAAAAGAAGTGGATGACCAGTCTGCTGCAATGACAGAGCCTTTGGCGTGCACATATCACGCTATCCAAAAAACAGAAATTCGCGAGGGTGATTTAGTCATTGTTCTCGGGCCGGGTCCAATAGGCTTACTCGCAGCTCAAGTAGCCAAAAGCAATGGTGCATCCGTTTTAATTGCCGGCCTGACAAATGATCAGATTCGTCTGGATAAAGCAAACGAAATTGGCATCGATTATGTCATTAACCTTCAAAAAGAAAACCTGAAAAACAAAGTAAATGAACTGACAGATGGGTACGGTGCAGATGTGCTTTTAGAGTGCTCCGGATCGATTCACGCTGCCAATCAAGGTCTTGATTTATTAAGAAAAAAAGGACACTATGCGCAAATTGGTATTTTCCCGGAAGCTCAGGTTTCCCTTGATATGGAAAAAGTCATTCAAAAGGAAATAAAGGTAGTCGGAAGCAGAAGTCAAAAGCCTGCTGACTGGGAACCCTCCATCCAATTAATGAAAGAAGGCAAAGTAGATGCAAAAAGCCTCGTAACACATGAATATTCTATCAATCAGTGGGATGAAGCTTACCAGGCAATAAAAAGCGGGAAAGCCATAAAAGTCATGCTCACCCCTCTGGATGATTAAAGTGTCTGAAATATAAATCGAAATGAGGTTTTAATATGGTTGATATGTTTTTAGATTTTATGCTCGGTCCAATGCGCGGCATCAGTCAATTTTATTTTGAATACCAGGTTATCTTCAATTCCATTGTCGTTGGTATTGCTGCCTATTTCTTAGTAAAAAGAAGTAAGAAATCAAATCAATCGCATTAGAGAGGAGTTCTGACTTGAAAGCTCTAAATTTATACGATACAGAGGATTTACGTTATGAAGAAGATACACCTATTCCTCAAATTATTCGTGAAGAGGACATTCTTATTCAGGTACAATCCGCCGGCATATGCGGTTCAGATTTATCCCGCTACAAAAAGCTTGGTCCTTATGTTCCAGGAACCACTTTTGGCCATGAATTTTCAGGAGTGGTAGCTGCTATGGGCAGTGCGGTAACACAATGGAAAGAAGGCGACCGCATAGCTGCTTGCCCGACCTTTGCCTGCGGGAATTGCATCTACTGCAGACAAGGATTTCCAACCCGCTGTACAGACCTGACGGTTATTGGCGCAAAACAGCCGGGAGCTTATGCCGAATACGTGGTCTTGCCTGCATCTCACGCGCTGCCGCTCCCGGATGAAATTGATTTTGACACTGCCTCCCTGCTGGAACCATCTTCTGTCGTGCTGCACGGTTTTTACCGTACCTCTATCCAACCAGGTGCAGCAGTAGCAATCATGGGCGTTGGCAGTATTGGGCTTCTTTCCGTGCAGTGGGCAAAAATTTTTGGATCGGCAACCATTTTCGCCATTGATATGGATGAAAACAAACTAAAAATCGCTAAACAGCTGGGCGCTGATATTCTGATTAACCCGCTGAAAGAAGATACAGAAACGGTTATAAAAAAACATACCGCTTCCTCTGGTGTTGACCTGGCCATAGAATCAGCAGGTTCTCCCCTGACAAGCGAGCAGGTGCTAGCACTCCCTAAAAAAGGTGGAGAGGTTTTATACTTAGGTATTCCCTATGGCGATATTACCCTCCACCGCTATTATTTTGAAAAGATCGTCCGAAATGAATTGCAGATTTTAGGTGCCTGGAATGCATTATCTGCACCTTTTCCAGGGAAGGAATGGACTACGGGACTCTATTATATGAAAACAGGACAGCTAGATGTAAAGCCGATGATTTCTCATCATCTTCCGCTGGAGAAAGGTCCTGAGATTTTCCAACAGCTTATTCATAAAGAAATAGACGCTGCGAAAGTTCTTTTTCATCCTTAGACTGTGAAATTTAAAAAAAGAAGCCGGAAACAGAGCTCCGACTTCTTTTTTGCTGCTAATCAAGCTGTACACAGTTCTTTCTTTCATTTACCTGCATGATGGCATATTACCGATTCTCCTTAATAAATATACTCCCTAACGGCAATATCAAAATACGATTATACAGCTTTTGATAAAAAGAAATATCATAAGCCTCTGTCCCACCTAAATTATCCATCATTCGAAATGGGACAAAAAACGTATTTACCTTCATATCCGGATTCACAGCCAGCCCATTTCTTTCATAAAAGCGGATTCGCCGAAGCCTCGTTGCCTGGTCCTTCTCATCCTTCGCAGCGTCCGGATCCTCCACCTCCAGTAAAATACCATCAGGAAACAACGCATTTAACTGACGAATGAGTTCACTGCCAAGGCCTTTTGATTGATATTTTGGAAGAATAGCCAGATATGCAATAAAAACACCTTTAAACCCAGGCGCCTTCTGATAAATAGCATAGCCATATTTTTCCTGCCCATCCGTAAGATAGACAGCTTCCCAAATGCTCTTTTTGAAATTATGCCGTATCACAAAACGGGGAAATAACTCCCCCCGGCCAAATTCCTGTTCTAAATAATTATAAAGAACCTTTATATTGATATTCGTTACATTCATTTTTTCTAAATAGTATTTCGTCGATTGCATGATAATCCTCCAGTTTCTATTTCAAGCATTACTTAGATTTTTTGCGCTTCTTTTGTCATTCGCTGTAAAAACCTTTTTCTGCTCTTTTCTTTTGTATATCTTAAAAAAGACATGGTATGTACTGTTGTTGGTGTAATGCCGCACATTTTAAGCACTTGCTTCTTTAACACTTTTCCATAATCTTGCTGTACGAGATTCGCATAAATTGCCGGTGTATCGTGCGTCGTAATAATCCATGCTGTTTTATTTTTCAACAGACCGATTGGTACAATACCTTTATATTCATATGCAAATCCTTTTGCAAAAACACGGTCGATAAATCCCTTTAAAATAGCTGGCATTCCGCCCCACCAGATTGGAAAAATGAAAATAAGATGCGTGGCCCATGACACTATTTCTCCATATCCTTTTACTTCTTCATCGAACTGTAAATTTCTTCTTTTATGTGTATCATCAAAGTATAAAACCGGATTATACTTATCTTTATATAAATCAATAACCTTCACATGATGCTTTGATGAAATATTCTTTTCTACGGTTGAAAAAATAGCGGAATTAAATCCGTTATCATTTGGATATGCATAAATAATTACAATATTTTTTGCTGTAGAACGTTTATTTTGAACCATGTTATCCGCCTCTTCTTACATACTTTTATGAACATCTGTTTATTAATGTATACATGTATTATATAATCGCATTAATAAAGGAACAATATTCAATTTCTGTTCATCTGTAAATAAATAAACAGTTTCTCAAATAGTGTTTAGAAAGGATGAAAAAGATGGCAGACCGACGTACGAAAAAAACACAAAAAGCAATTAAAAATACCTTTTTAACGCTCCTGGAAGAAAAAGAATTAACGAAAATAACCGTTTCAGAAGTTTCCAATTTAGCGGATATAGGACGGGGAACCTTTTATTTACATTACCAAGATATATTCGACCTTTACAACCAGTTAGAAAATGAATTATTACATCAGCTTTTGCAGTGGATTGATGAACTATACGGCGGCAGTCAGTCTATTACGCTAACAGAATTTATGGAAAAAGTAGCAGAAGCTATTCTTCAAAACCAGAAGATTTTTAAACTATTTATGAATGAGCAAAGAAGCAGCCTGCTGCTGTCAAAAGTAAAAGAAAAAATTACAGAAAAAGAACTGGAAGACAGAAAGCGGCATGGCGTCCTTCAAAATGCTGATTTCGAAAAGTATAATGTTTCCTTTCAAGTTTCCGGTACGATAGAAGTATTAAATGAATGGATAAAAACTGGAATGCATCAAAGTCCGAAAGAAATATCAGAAACGATCTCGCGCATTATTTGTGATGCGGACGATATTGCCAGAACAGTCACAAAGATAAAATCTACTTCGCATACATAAGAATGTAAAAGAAATGGAGCTGCATACAGATACAGGAGTGTACAGCTCCATTTCTTTTCTTCATTTATTAATTACCAGGAAATGTTTGTTTCCCCTTCATTCACTTCAGACTGCTCAATAAACACAGGTTGTTTTTCAATGCCCTTCACCTGCTACGTATGAGACACAACCATCTCCGCATTTCCTTTTAAAGAAAATGCTTTTACCGTATGAGGAATAACAAAATGATCTCCTTTTTCAATAGCAAAGGATGTATCATCTATCGAAATCGAAGCTTCCCCTTTGATCACACTCACCTGCAGAAAATCTTTATCTCTTTCCATCATGGCGTCTCCTTGTAAATCCCAATGATAGACCGTAAAATAAGCTTCCTCAACAAGTTTTTGGACTGTCAAATCCTCTATTGCTTCCTGAAGTGTTCCCACACTCGGATCTTCATGAGGTACATTGGTTACTTCAGCAGCCTGTTCGAGATGTAATTCCCTTGGCTCCCCGCTGGTATCCGTGCGGTCATAGTCATAGACACGATACGTAATATCCGAGCTTTGCTGTGTTTCTAAAATGACAATTCCTGCACCAATGGCATGAATGGTTCCGCTTGGCACATAGACAAAATCTCCTGCAGTTACAGGTACGCTTTTCAACAGCGTATCCCATTCACCGTTTTCCATTGCTTGCTTCAGCTCTTCCCGGCTGTCGGCATGATGGCCCAAGATTAATTCTGCTCCTTCTTCCGCATCCAGTACGTACCAGCATTCTGTTTTTCCATAAGGAACGCCCTCTTGTTTCTGGGCATAGATATCATCCGGATGAACTTGAACAGAAAGATTTTCATTCGCATCCAGGATTTTAACTAAAATCGGGTACGTCTCTCCTGCAGCCTTTGCTCTATTAAATAATTCCTTATGGTTTTCCCACGCATCTTGAAGTGTCCTGCCCTCGAGCGGTCCATTTTTGATTTGGCATGGTCCGTTCGGATGAGCGGAAATAACCCACGCTTCGCCCGTACGTTCATAAGGCGTCGAATAACCGAATTCTGTTTGAAGCTTCGTTCCTCCCCAAATTCTTTCCTGCAAAACCGGTTCTAAAAAAAGTGGTTCATTATACATACAGATCCTCCTCAGAAAAATCTTGCTTCCCCTAAAATTTCTTATTGTTACCTGTTGCTCTATTCTTTTAAATGAAGCCTGCTTCCTTTAGTATAGCTTCTTTTATTGAACTTCCTCAAGCAGTTTCCCTATTCCTTCGCTTTGCACTTCTCTTGTTGCATATTGTAGCGATATCACTTTCCGGGGAAATGAACTGCTGCCAGGTTATTTCGATTTTTCGATGAAACCTCTCTCTTCATCGCTGCATTCCAACAGTATTGCCGTTTTGTCATCAGCATACTTAAACCGCGGATACCTTTGCAGATAGATATCGCTTTCTTCTTGCTGTACAACATATTTCAACAACCGTTCAATGCCATACTCCATCGCATACATTGCCGTATCTCTCCAAACATCGCCATCCACTCCATAGAGCTGCATCCCATCTGTAAGCAGCAGAACCTTTTCCACCTGTTGAAGCGGAATTCTTCCATAACTTAAAAAATCCATCGCTTCCGCTGTACCATCCATAATGCTGTAACCCTGAACTGTATTTAACTTCCTTCGATTCGCTGCCAATGCAGGAATAATCTGTTCTTTCTCCTCTTGATAGACCTTTTGAAAAGCTTCTCCACTGACATCTGCGCCGATTCTCTCGGAAATAGCTTCATATAAATCAGAGATTACCTTTTCATCCAGTCGCATAACATGATCATAGGAAAGCGCCTGTATTCCGCCATCCTGATACTTTACAAAAATCATGCAATCCCCGGACTGTGCATACTCCATATACGTTTCATGTATTTGTATTGCTGCAATCCCGCAGGTGCTGCGTTTTTCTTTTGAAATGGCATTGATTTCCTGACCCAGCTCCTGTTTTGTCCTCTCCGCCAAATCTCTATTTCCTTGATGAATCAAGTCGATGAACGAAGCACCAGTATTCGTGTTATCTAAGCGATGCTGCATGGTTTCTGCTGCTATTTTCCCTGGCAAGCCTCCTACTCCAGTTGCCCCGTCAATCACTGCAAACAGCTTTCTTCCCAAATTTTCTACATAGGCATCTTCATTTGTCGGAGCACTGCCTTGCTTATGTACTTTTGATATGTGAATCATTCTATTCCTGCTTTCTTTGTTGATCAGATTTTAAATCAAATGAATAACCCTTTCCTTAGTTTAACATGCGAAAAACGTCTCCATGCATAAAAAACTATCACCCGTCCATCAGATGATAGTTTTCTGCTTTCTTATTTTGCTCTTGATTTTGTAATGATTTTCCCGTCCGTGCCTACTCTCCGGATAAACAGCGCCAGAATAAATGCTAAACCGATAATCAACAAGGAGATAAAGAACGAGAAGTTAATGCCGTGAAGCATTGCCTCATTCATTATTTCTGTCTGCATCTGCTCTGCTGCTGCACCAGTCGGCATTTGTGACGGATCTATATTTTTCATTGCTTCCTCAGCAAGCGATTCTGCCTCACTGTTCGTCCGGCTGTTCATCACCGTAATCAGCAAGGCCGATCCGATAGCTCCAGATACCTGCTGCAGCGTATTGTTCATCGCCGTGCCGTGCGGGTTTTGATGCATCGGCAATTGGTTTAGCCCATTTGTCATAACAGGCATCATTACCATCGACATTCCAAAGGAACGAAGCGCAAAAATGACCATAAGCGATGTGATCGTAATCTCTAAATCCAACTGTGTAAAGAAGTACGTTGTCACACCTGTAATCGTAAGCCCGACAAGCGTTAATGTACGGGCACCGAATTTATCGAATAAACGTCCGGTAATCGGCGACATAATCCCCATCACAAGCGCGCCAGGAAGCATGAGCAGCCCTGCTTCAAATGGTGTAAATCCGCGGACAGTCTGCACATATAACGGAATTAAAATCATTCCTGAAAATAATGCCATTGCCAATACAACAGAAATGGCTGAAGATAAGGCAAACATCGGGTAACGGAAAATACGGAACTCAAGCATTGGATCTTCCATACGTAATTGACGAAGAATCAGTGCGACAATACTAATTACACCAACAATCAATGTCATATAGACAGCCGGATGACTCCATCCCATCTCTGAATCTCCTGCTGAACTAAATCCATACAATAAACCGCCAAATCCTAAGCTGGACAAAATAATTGATAGAACATCCAGCTTGATACCACGCTGGGGCGTAATATTTTTCAGCTTGAATACGCCGATTAATAAGGAAATCACAGCAATTGGGAAGACCACATAAAATAGCGTTCTCCAATCAAAGTGCTCCACAATCCATCCAGATAATGTTGGCCCAATCGCCGGCGCCACAATCATTACCAGACCGAAAGTTCCCATTGCCGTACCGCGCTTTTCAATTGGAAAAGCAGTCAGCATGACATTCATAAGCAATGGCATCATTACTGCTGATCCTGCTGCTTGAATCAACCTTGCCAGTAAAAGAATGGAAAAGGTCGGTGAAATAGCCGCTATTAATGTACCTAATGTAAACAATGTCATTGCGGTTAAAAATAACTTTCTATTTGTAAAACGCTGAATCAAAAACGCACTTGCCGGAATAAGAATTCCGTTCACAAGCATATATCCATTCGTCAGCCATTGAACCGTAGTCGGACTTACTTCAAATTCTGTCATTATTGAAGGCAGTGCTACGTTTAATAATGTTTCATTTAAAATAGCTACAAACGCCCCGATAAATAAAATAGCAATCATCCCGTAAGGCGGTTGTTTATGCATTTCTTTTATGTCTGTCATTATATACCCTCACTTTCTCTCCATAGGAAAAATCATGTTTCCTTCTGTCTGTTATGTTAAAATTTTTGTTGCACTGAAATACGTTTCTATGCTGCGTAGTGCTTTTCTGACATACAAATAACGGCATTAAGAAGAGGGTTAAAAAACATTTATTTGTTGTTTCAAAGCAGCCTCTCACTTAAGACTTAACTATTTTATACCTGTAGTCCAATAAATGCAACATAAATCTTTCAATGATTTTAAAATGTTGATATATCAAGGGATGTAGACTATCATAAATATTGTACACCTATTCTATTTTCGCAAAATTTTATATAAAGGGACGGTTACATGAACAAGAAAAAGAAACAAATTATTGAAGCTGCACAAACGCTTTTTATTAAGAAAGGGTTTTCTGCGACTCCAATCCAGGATATTTTAGAAGCAGCCAATGTATCAAAAGGAACATTCTATAATTATTTTTCTTCCAAAACGGAATGCTTAATGGCCATTTTGTCATTTATCAAGGAGGAAGTTATCCACGACCGCCATCAGCTTGCTCTTGGAAAATCCTCCTCAGACAAAGAGGTTTTTGTTAAACAGATTGCTGCCCGTTTTCATATTGATAAAAAACATAACCTGATGGCCTTGTTCGCTTCTTTGGCCAGTTCAGATACAGCACATCAAGAATTAAAAGAATTCCTAAACCAGCAATACCTGGAGGAAGTCACGTGGATGGCTGAACGGATTTGTGACGTGTTCGGTGCTAAGAAACAAAAACACGCCTATGACGATGCGGTTACCTGCTTTGGCACCATCCATTTAACCTCTAAAATATTAATGGATATCAACAAAACAGAAATTCCGATAGAAGAAACGGTTTATTTTGCTCTCGGGCAGATTGAACGAGCAAACTTACATCCGCCCTTTTTACAGGCTGACTATTTTCTCCCCTACCATCAGATAAAGGATGCTGGAGAGCAAGACAGCAAAGTGGAATTACAGCAAATATTAACAGCGTTAAACTGCAGAGTAGACAAGCTGAAAAATGATAAACTGACATATTATCATCACTTTTTACTAGAACAGCTCAAATTAGAGAATCCCAATTTATTTTTGATGGAAAGCGTCATGAATTCCTATCAGAACGCCTTATTGCATACCGAATTAGAGGATAAGGGAAAATATATTCAAATACTGTTTACGCAATTCATGGAGGAGAAAAGGGAAAATAGCTAACAATCGTTTTCCTTTCCAGAGTTAGAAAAGGTTTATTTTCCCAAAATAAAGAAAAAATCGCATACATTTTGATGTTGCAGCTAATTTACAAAACCTTTGTGAATGTTATAGACTATAAGTTAGAGTTTGAGATAATTTACCCATATTTAAGAAAGGTGGTGAAAACGTGAAAAAGATATACACTTTGCTTTCTATTTCCCTGCTATTCTTTTTGATTGCTTGTTCTCAGGAAGCAAGTGAAGATGAGGTTGTTGAAAATGTACTAAGTTCCCATCGTGATGTGAATCAATACGCAGCTGACTTTACAATTGATACATCTGACCTTACCAGAACGACAAGCTATAACATAGAAGTTCAAGTGACAGAGGACCCTGCAGCACTGCATCAGATTTCTACAGCGGAAGCGGATGGAGAAGAAACCTCCATCGAAACGTATCGTGCCGGCGAGGAAATTTATACACAGGAAGCAGATAATCCTTGGGTAGTGAGAGAAGCGGAAGAAAATGAACCTTTATTCAGCCCATCCTACAGAGAGGTTGTTTCTGTCCTGGAAGCTGTCATTGATTATGCTGAATTTGATTCGGAAGGCGGAACCTACACCTTTCATTATGATGGCTTTGAACGGGATATTTATGAAGCATTTGAAGGCCCATTCAATATTCTGTTAGGCGGTTCGGATATTGCTGATGAGGACATGACTTTAGATTACACCTTTGAAGTAAACAAGAAGGATTTCTATATTGAGAATTTAGAATACAACCTCTCCGTTGAAAATGAAACCGGCAATGTAGATATAAATATTCTTGTAAACTATGATGATGTAAATAATGTTGATGACATTGAAATACCTGATGAAGCGGTTGAAGAAGCATCTTAACCAGATGCAGTTGATACCGGTATCAGGTTTCGTTGAAATAGATGTGCAATAGAACCTCTTCGTAATGCGCTAAAGCTTTATGAGGGGTTCTTTTTATGCAGGCAAATTCTAGATTGGCCTCTTAGAAGCACACAAATTAGACAGGTCCAGTAATTTTTCTGATTGCATAGAAATAATTATAAAATTCATTTTTAAAAAATAATAGTTATTAATTTTTGAAAAATAAAAACATTTTATGTTTATTTATTATTTTGAATATGGTAAACTATTTTTATGAGATACATAATATGTTAAAAATATAAACATAAGGAGGGTTGTCATGGCACCTATTTATGAAATAACCGGGAAAACCATGGCAATATTGCCAGGAACAACATCCAAATCCGCATCAAAAGTCCTTGAATCAAATAATGAACATATGCTTACTTTCAAAGAAAAACCCTTTGAAATCATTGAGCAGAACTGCATAAAAAATCTGTCTTCTTATGCTGGAAGAAGAGCTTCTGTTCTTCATTACACAAGTTATACACAAAAAACCCCTGTCCCCGTCAGCGTTGCCCGGGGAATTATTGTATTTCCGACGCAGGGGCTTTCCAATAAAAAGTGTGTATGGATTTTTTACCAGCATGTTTCCAAAATCATAAAAAAAAGCGATGGAAGTGATATCATATTCAAAGATGGTACAACGTTATTTTTAAAAATCTCTAAAAAGCAATTAAATAATCAACTTTCGCGCTGCAAGCGGCTAAATGGAATCATTGAAAACATCGAAGAAAATGGGGTGCCGCCTTCAGAGGATCCATCTGAAGCATTAGGCAGGATTCTTAGTACGCTGATTCAAAAAGAACCTGTTGAGCCTCAGAAGTAAGCGTGACGTTTTTTAACAATCTCACAGCAAGACAATCACTCACAGGAATCATTCTTCTGAGTTTTTCACCTCATAAGTCTGGTTGCTCTTGTTCTGTGTATTGTTTGATATTTTCTAAATCAGAACGTTCACCATAGGAAATTGCTATATCCCGGCCTTCATAACAAGGATATCCTCTCTTGCCTCCTCTACAAAATACCCCCCTCTTTTTTTAAGCTTATTAGTAAACCAACAGAAAAACGCTCCCACCTTCAGGTTAAAGGAAAGAAGCGTTTTTACATTCGTTATAAATAGAATAGCCTTGTCCAACAGATTATTTTTTCTAGCTGAATTAAAACCATTAAAAATGATAAATCACACCATCAATAAGCCTTAACCACACCACCATCTATCAATAATGTCTGTCCGGTAACATACCTATTTCGATAGGAGCCTAAGAAGACGGCCGCATCTGCAAATTCCTCCGGCGTGCCGTATCGGCCGATTGGGATCGACGCCTGGACTTTATTTTTCCAATCCTCTAATGCAACCTGATTCTTTTCCGCATTTTTCTCATCGAGGCTCCGTAACCGGTCCGTATCAATTTTTCCTGGTCCTACGATATTAATTAATATATCATTTGCCGCATAATCCGCTGCCAGCGATTTGCAAAGAGCCTGGACACCGCTTCGAAAAATATTAGACAGCAGCAGCTCGCTGATCGGCTCTTTAATAGAAGTAGAGGCGATGTATAAGATTCTCCCCTGTCCATTCGTCTTCATCAAAGGAATCGCTTCTTTCATCGCCCGGACAGCACTCATCAAGGTTAACTCAAAGGCATCATACCAGTCCGTTTCCTCACTGGATTCAAAATCAATAACCGGCGGTCCTCCTGCATTGCTTACCAATACATCAAGCACGCCAAACTGTTCCTTCACAAAAGCAAATAAACGGGCGATATCTTCCTTTTTCGAAACATCTGTAACAAACGGAATTACTTCGCTGCCCGTCTGATTGGAAAGCTCAGCTGCTGTTTTTTTCAGAGTATCTTCATTTCTGCCGGTAATTATAACAGAAGCCCCTTCTTCCGCATACCTATTGGCAATTTCTCTGCCAATGCCTCTGCTGGATGCTAAAACAAGTACTTTTTTGTTTGTTAGTTTTAAATCCATTGAATATCGCTCCCTTTCATTGTTATTCATCATAATATCATATATGGTGCAAGTTATAGAAGGCTGACGCAGGTATTCATTAAATGGGCAAAAGCCCAGTTCTTATGTGAAATTAGCTTTGTCTGAAAAGCAAAAATATGTAAAGGGAATCCAATTAATTGACAGCTCCCTTAGGTTCCGAGGTGCTTGACCAAATCAATGAAAAGTATTCCACACTGACCGATTCCTTATGGAAAAATTTTTCCGATGAAGAATTACATGAGCTGCATGGATATTATAAAAAAATGGTAGATAATCTAAAAGAATACAGAATAGATAAGGAGAAATGATGTATGTCTGAAGCAGAACAAATTGCAGTTATCACTGGTGCTGGAAGCGGGATGGGACGCGCCTCCAGCCTTAAATTGGCTGAGCAGGGCATGAAATTAGTCTTAGTTGACTTCAATGAGCAAACCGGAGAAGAAACACTCCGCCTGGTGAAGGAACAAGGAGAAGAAGGCATTTTTGTCAAAGCGGATGTTTCCAAAAGTGAAGACGTGCAGAATTATGTACAAGAAGCCGTTAAAGCCTATGGCCGCATTGATGTCTTCTTCAACAATGCCGGTGTCATCCAAAAGCCTTATTTATTGGCGGATATCCCGGATGAAGAATACGATCGCGTCGTTTCCATCAACTTTAAAGGGGTATTCCTGGGAATGAAATATGTATTAAAAATCATGGAAGAACAAGGTTCCGGTGTAATTATCAATACATCGTCAAGCTCAGGACTGCGCGTGGAACACAGCTTAGCAGTCTATTCTGCCAGCAAGCATGCCGTGGTCGGCTTGACAAAATCAGCTGCAAAAGAATATGCCGATAAAGGAATCCGCATCAATGCAATCTGTCCTGGCGGTGTGGAAACAAACTTGGTATCCGGCTTCCAAAAAACATGGGAAGAAACCGGAAACACACCGAAAATTGACTTTCCGATTATAGGACGCATGTCCGAACCAGATGAGATTGCTGATGTGGTTGCCTTTCTGGCTTCCCCAGGCGCCAGCTATATGACTGGATCTATCCTTGCCGTTGACGGGGGGTTGACTTTATAAAAGGATCATTCCAATTAAGCAAAGGAGCATCGTATTGATGGACAACGCCACCATGAAAAAAGCATTACACGCATATGTTGATGCTTTCAACGCAAACGACATCGAACGTTTAATAGCTTTATTTTCAGATGAAGCAAGTGTGGAGGATCCTGTTGGCACACCGCCAAAAACAGGACGTAAAGAAGTGGAAGCATTTTACAAAGAAAGCATATCCGGCGCCAGCTTGGAGCTATTGGCGCCGCCGCGCGGATCTTATCGTAACGCAGCAGCCATTACATTTGCGGTTCACACAGAAAAGGAAGGCCAGCCAATCCGAATCGACGTCACCGATGTCATGACATTTGATTCCAACGGGAAAATTGCAACAATGCATGCCTATTGGGGGCCGGACGATATTCAGCAGCTTTAATGCTGCAGATCGCATGGAATAAAATAGATATTACTACACTCTCCTACCAGGCAAGACAGGAGTGTGTAACAAGCTTGCATGGACAGAGTATATAATTTATGGAAAAGGATGATTACAATGGGACGATTAACAGGGAAAGTAGCAATTATCACCGGGGCAGCTAATGGGATGGGAGCTTCAGAAGCAAAGCTTTTTGCACAAGAAGGAGCAAAAGTAGTCGCAACAGATATTAATGATAACGTATTAGATGAGGTAATCAACGAAATTAAAGAAAATGGCGGAGATGCCATCGGCCTAAAACATAATGTGACATCAGAGGATGAATGGAAACAAGTTATCCAGGAAGCTGTAACGCATTATGGAAAAATTGATGTGCTCGTAAACAACGCAGGTGTATCCAGTCCGAAAACCATCGCACAAATGGAGATGGACGAATGGAATAAAGTCATGGATATCAATTTAAACGGCTGTGTTATCGGGATGAAATACGTTATTCCGGAAATGCAAAAAGCCGGCGGCGGCTCCCTGATTAATATTTCCTCTATCGGAGGCATTGTTGGGATGGCTGGTTCAAGTCCATACACTGCTGCTAAAGGCGCTTTACGATCTCTATCAAAATCTGCAGCTGTAGAATATGGCAAAGATAAAATCCGCGTCAATTCCGTTCACCCTGGTATCATTGAAACACCAATGACGGCAGATTCCTTTGCGGATGCAACCCCTTATTATCAAACATTCACCCAGCTTCCTTACTTCGGAAATCCGGAAGATGTGGCATATGGTGTGCTGTTCCTTGCATCGGATGAATCACGCTTTATGACTGGAGCTGAACTGGTTATTGACGGCGGCTGGACTGCACTTTAATAAAGTTTAGTATTTGCAGGCAAGAAGTTTTCAACTAGAAAAAACACCCTCTTTATATGGAAGATTTGATTTTTCGAGAATCACATTCCGTATAGAGAGGGTGTTTTTCTTTAGGCGGATGAAGAGTGCTTCAAAGAAGATAGATACAAAGACTACCAAAGACGCGTTATCTGATTTGGTGTACGAAAGTTGAAATAGATGCTGCTTGTTCATCATTAATTTGATTACCTCTCAGGCAATACATTTGCTAATTTTAATAGTGTGATTAATTTAGGGGCATCTTTTCCGCTTTCCATCCGACTGATTGTTTTTTATTTACATATGTATCGTATCTGATTATATAACTGGGGACATTATATTAAATAGGACGATCTCGGTAATTTTAATATAATGTCCCCACGGTATTTATCTTTTAATATCAATTATGAAATTACTTTTCATCCAACCCAGCTAAGATTTACGGCCAGTTATAAGTCGATAAATCAGGATGATTAAAGCCACAACTAATAGGATATGCACAAGGTTTCCAGCGATGTCTCCGATGAATCCAAGTAACCATAAAACTAGAATAACGATGATAATAGTCCAAAGCATAGTCTGACCTCCTCCTTTCTTCTTTCAAAGCTATTCCCTTTTCTTATTTTTGGTAAACAAAAATTATTATTCTCCCCTGTTTAAAAAACTTGATTTTAGGCGGACAAGAACATCTCCTTCTATAATCAATGAATAATGTTATGAAAATCTTTAAGCTGATTTTGTTTTAAAAGCCATTAAATTAGGATTGTATTTTACCTTTTTGTCGTTGCGATGAATAAATTATTGATTATTTTGAAACTATCACAAGAAAGATATCGTAGGAAAATTAATTATAAATTAGGAGGAATCTATTTATGCTATTAGGAATAATTTCAGGATCTATATTCTTTGCTACATTAATTGCTCTTTTAATACCAGTAATTAATCACTTACTGAATTTCAAAAAAAAGTTTTTAATTCCACAGTTCAAAAAGAATTTAATTCATTGGTTTCAAAAAATAAAGACAGAAATTATTGAAGAAGTAAAAACAAAATATAATAAATCAAATAAATTATTTTTGAATTTTATGATGAATCACTCCAAAGAAAAGCTATATATCAGTATGCTGATCCTTCCAATTTCTTTGATTATTTTTATAGATTCATTTAGTTTAAATGCTCGTATACCAAATATTATTAACCTTATTATTTTTATTATGTTATTAAGTGGTTTGTTTTGGTTCTTCTCAAAACCTGGTGGTTTTCATAAATGGGATAATCTAGGTTTATATTTAGTCAAGCTAATGACCTTCCTTCAAATTTTACTATTACTGGTATTACTAGTACTCCAAAATCCTGAAAACTATTCATTTTTATTGTTTACTATTATTTTTACAATTGTTTATTCTTTCGCATTGTTTCGTAGTGTGCAGAAAGACTTAAGAGGTTGGAAGTTGATTCAATTGTTTAATGCCGGCTTTAGTATAATCATTATTTTTAGCACAATAGGTTTAGCTCTTGGTTCATACTATTATGCTCACAATGATATTCTTGGATTTTTTAATTCTAAGGAAATTACTTTCATTTCAAAAGATGCTAGTACTACAACTTCTATTTTATCACTTATATGTAAAGGGTGGTTTCCTTTTTACTCGCCTATAGAAAATATGCAATTAGTGTTAATACACCCCGGGTCGTTTATGCTTTTAGTAAAATTATTTTTAGAGTCTATAGTACAACCTATCATTGTTGGTATTCTAGTTTCCTGTTTGTCTTCTTTTCTTCTTCAAAGAATAAATAAGAAGACAAATATGACTCCTCAACCCCAAAATGATAAATTTACTCAAATAAGTGAATAAGTTTATCCGTAAATAATTATACTTACTGCACATTTTAACATAATCCTATACCACTTCCCCTTGATTTCATCAACTCGTGAAATCAAGGGGTTATCGAATCTATTCTCATTCCACTTTTTCCAATACCCTCTTTCCAACAAGAACCGAATGTACACAATCTCCATTCTTTGCAAAATAAATCCGCTCTCCCGTTTCCGCGATAAAATCATTTTCAGATATCGGGGAAAAGCATGTTATTTGTTCATTCCGATTCAAATAAAGCAAATCATCCTGTATCGATATGGAAGCTTTATTCCCTTCTCCTGATTGATACATGCCGGAAAACAGGTTTAAATTCAATGTTTTTCCAGATAACACATCATCTTTCTTGAAAGGATTCTCCGCTGATATCCCTAAAAGAATATGTAGTGCAGAAACCAATATCTTTTCAGCCGGGACATCGGCCATATTGATTAAAATGGAAGCAGATATTCCTTTTTCCTTAATGATTTGAAAATTAGAGGAACCTCCCTTTATACTGCCGCCATGACCAAACCGGATGTATTCCCCAATCGGATTTATTTCTATCCCGAAGCCGTAATCACCGCCATTAGGTAACGAAAAAGCGGAGGAAGTCATTTTTTCAAGTTTATCTTCTGAAATAAGACTTTGCCCCTGTATCCTGCCATTTAACCGAAGCAGCTCTGCATACTTCATTACATCGTCAGCCGAAGCCTTCCAGGACCCGTTCGTGTAAATAGCTCCTACATCCCACCAGGCTGGCGAATGAAAAATACCTGACTGCTTTTCTTGATAGGCATATAATTCCGTTACATTTTCTTTGTTAATAATGGATTCAGTCAGAAAAAAGGAGTTCTTTAGCCGCAGCGGGGAAAATAATTTTCTCTCCACATAATCGATAAACGTCATTCCGCTCGCCAATTCAATAATTTTTTGCAGCATCCCATATCCTTCATTAGAGTAATTGAACACCGTTCCTGGAGGACCTGACAATGCAAAGTCCATCCTGCTTATTTGTTCAATCAATTCATTCGCAGTTTGAATGGCAGAGTTATCCTCCCCCTGCCATTTTCCAAATAAAAAATCGCCATCCGGATCCTTCCTAATGCTTTTCATGCGGGCGTGATGAATAGAGGGCAATCCCGGTAAACCGCTGGTATGGGACATAAGATGCCTAATCTCCAGCTGTTTCAAGTAATCCTCTCTTGGCAATTTCAAATTGGGAAGCCATTCGGTTACTCTATCACTGCTATGCAGCCGGCCTTCTTCCTCCAGCTTCATAACCATCAGACATGTCAGGGATTTGGTGATGGAAGCCAGGCCGAATATTGTATCCTTTGTAATAGGAAGCCTTTCTTTCATGTTTCTGTATCCATAATATTTTTCATAAATGCTGTTGCCGTGTTGGTAAATAGTTAGTGCCATGCCGGGGATTTTTAGCTCTTCACAGGTTTGATTGATTTCATTATTCAATTTTTCTTGTGTAGATTTGGATAACATGATTTGAACCTCCCTCTATATAAAAACACCCCAAACGTCAGTTGCTTGCTCTCACATTTGGGGTGTTGTATCTAAACTGAATCCTTTTGTCATTAATACAGGTATTTCTAAATGCTAAAAACTTATTCAAACAGGACACTGACAGAAGCATTGTTATGAACTCTCAGCACGGCATCAGCTAATAACGGCGCAATGGTCAAGGATGTGATTTTATTAATTTGTTTCTCCTCTGGCAGATAAATCGAATTGGTAATCACTAATTCCTTGATAATGGAGGATTTAATCCGCTCCACTGCCGGCCCGGATAAAACAGGATGTGTACAGCAAGCATATATTTCTTCCGCTCCTCTATCAACCAGCGCATCAGCAGCCGATATAAGCGTTCCGGCAGTATCAATCAAATCATCGATAAGGATGACCTTTTTCCCTGCCACATTGCCAATCACATTCATTACCTGTGATACATTCGGTTTGGGACGCCGTTTATCTATGAGCGCAATAGGCGCGTCTAATATCGTTGCCATCTTCCTGGCGCGACCTACGCCCCCATTATCCGGCGCAACAACAATAACCTCTTCCGTCGGTAATTTCTTTTTAAAATACTCCGCTAATACAGGTACTCCCATAAGCTGGTCTACCGGCAAATCGAAAAAACCTTGAATTTGCCGCGCGTGCAGATCTAATGTGATTATTCTGGAGGCCCCTGCTGTTTCGATTAAATCAGCAATCAATTTGGCAGTAATCGGCTCTCTGGCCCGTGCCTTCCGATCCTGTCGTGCATAACCGTAATACGGAATGATCACATTGATGGATTCAGCTGAAGCTCTTTTCATCGCATCAATCATAATCAATAGTTCCATGATATGCTCATTTGCCGGTTCAGAAGTAGATTGAATCAGATATACTTCACATCCTCTGACACTTTCTTCAATATTGATTTGGATTTCACCATCACTAAAGTGTTTCACAGAGCTTTTCCCAAGAGGAACATTTAAAATATCAGCGATCTCTTTTGCTAAGGTATAATGGGAGTTCAATGAAAATAACCTTAATTTGGGACTACATTTCATTTTTTCAGCCTCCTGAATAATCCATCTCCGTCCACTGGGATAATTGCTTCTTTTCAACCAGCTTACGTGTACGATTATAATAAGTTATATTTATATTAAATCCTTTTGCTCGCTCTATCAAGGATTTCTGACACGATTCTTCTTGATTATCTTTAAATTTTGATTTATTTATAGGTTTGGATAGTGAAAAAGTTTAGCAGGAGAGAATAACAATACTCCATTTCAAAACCTTTCAAACAAAAAAACTATATATTGAATAAACCAGATAATTTTCCGATTATATTCAATATATAGGAATAGAGAGCATAGACCCTGTCATTTCCGTTCATTATTTACCCCGTCACAGGATAACGAACTTCTCTTGTTCTTTTTGACTGATACCATTGATAGCACAAAATAATAATAATTACGATATCAACAGCGTCCCCGCCATAATACATTAACATGCCCCCGGCTTCAGCCTCCGCTCTGGAAACTCCTTCAGGAGGATAAGCATAAATGACTTTGGAAAGAATCTTATGTCCTGCTAAAGCAAGTATCAATACCAAGGAACGATGGATATAACTGTATCGATATGGAATCGGGTCAATATATAACAGCGTAGCCGCAAAAAAGTATCCAGCTAGAAAAACATGCAGGTGGACAAGCACATGGACCCACATGAGTGTCTCCATCATGCTGTACAAACCCGTCGTATAAAGCAGCCAAAGTCCGCCTATATTTAATACTGCAGGAACAATTGGATTGGAAAGAAAATGAAAAAACGGACTTCTTAGAACAGCTGTTACTTTTTTAGCATAACGTGTCGGCAGTGTTCGCAGAAGCAGTGTCATTGGTGCAGCCAGTACCATGAATAACGGGCCGAGCATGCCTAAAAGCAAGTGGCCAAACATATGCATGGTAAAATTCTGATGCGCGATAGAAGCTAACGGATTTACAACGGTGATAATGCACAAAACACTTCCTGCTGTCCATAAAACTGTGCGGTATATAGGCCATGCCTTATTCTGTCTTTTTGAAAAAATAACTGCAGTAATGTAAAGCAATAGGCCAATGATAAAAGGGAGGCTTAAAAATATTTGTGTAACAGCATCAATCGAGTGAGCAGTATGCGCCATATTTTCATGCTGATGCCCCATCATCCCGGCTCACCCTTGTGCAGCTTTAGCTGTTTTTGCGTTTGGTAAACGACAATTCCTCCGGCGATTACCATTATTCCAGCAAGAATATTCCATGTTAAATCATAGGGAAGCAGGTTAACGCCATAACGAATCTGGTGCAGCTGCATCAGTTTATGCTGAACGATACCATCATACAAATTAAACACACCAGCCCCCAGCGTCATACCGCCTAGCCACCGCTTTTTCCACCAAGCTCCCCGCCGCCTTAAATCAGCCAGCATAAAAAGCGCGCCGACAGTTGCAAACCAGCTAAATGCGTGAAACAGCCCATCGGAAATAAGACCAATTTCTGTAGTCGAACGATCATAAAAATGATGCCAGTGAAGCAATTGGTGAAAAATAGCTTCGTCAATAAAAGCAACCATCCCAAGCCCAAATAAAAAACCAGATAAAACGTTTCTGCCTGAATAGCTGAACTGTTCTTGCGTCAGTTCTTTTTTCATTATAGAAACCTCCTCTATTGGATAAAAAGCTGAAACAATGTGAATCCACAGATTTATGACAACATTTTCAAATAAATTTTCACTCTTCCTATAAAATTCCTTATTAAAAAAGAAATATAACGTACAGGCTTTCCTGAAGCCCTTCTTTCTTTTAAATAGTCATTCCCATTTCTTTTTTTTGATAAACAGATTTTTATAATTGGATGGGGGGGTAATTCTTTATTTGATGTACGTTTATAATGTTTTGTTTTTCTGTAGAGACAGCTGGGATCTCAAGAAAAGAAAGCCTAGACGGATTTAACAACCATTTTAATAATACTATTCATCAGATTTACCGATTTTTATATCCCCCTTTTATTCCAATGTGTGTTTATAAAATTTTTTCTAAGCTCTTTTCATCTGTGTCATCTTGTTGTTTTATCGTAAAATTGGTATGCTAATATATACTAGCTTGACGCGGGGTCACGGATAATTAAGAAAGTAGCGTAATATTCATGAATACCTGATTCAGTAATACATGTGAATAACTACAAATATTGATGGTGATATGATGGAAAACGTGATAAATAAATTAAAGAAGAACATTGTAAATCTCACGAATTCGGAAAGAAAAGTTGCTGACTACATAATTAAAAATTCATCAGAAGTTTCTTTTGATACAATCAATCAATTAGCAAAAAAGGTCGGAACGAGTACAACTACAATAATGAGATTCACGAGTAAATTGGGATATGTGGGATATTCAGAATTTCAACATGATTTGCAAGATAATTTAAGAGATAAGGCATCTCCTCACGCCCGATTAGAATCTAATCTAAAAAATGTAGAAGAAGGAGAACTCTGGGCACAAACAATTGATTATTATATTAATCAGTTAAGAACGCTTAGCAGCCACGTTGATAAGGCCTTATTGGATGATATTGTTCAATTGATAACGCAAGCCAGACATGTCTATTGTACCTGCGTGCGCAGCGGGCTTCCTGTCGGCCAGTTTTTAACTCAGAACGTAAATCGAATTAAAGGAAATTGCAGGCTTATGGTAGCGGATACGTCAGATTGGGTAGATGAAGTAGTTTCTATGGACGAAGATGATTTACTTATTGCCATAAGTTTTCCGAGATACGCAAAACGGATTAATGATTTTATAAAAACGGCTAAAGCAAGAGGTGTTAAAATAGTTACAATTACAGATAATTATTCTTCTCCAATTGTTGACTATGCTGATGTGGTCATAACATGTGATGCAAATAGTTTAGCATTTCATAATTCACCGATTGCAGCAGCTGTAGCTGTAGACTACATCATAAACGCATTAGCTATTCAAGCATCTAATAGAGATTCAGATCGCTTAGATAAAGTCGATGAAATTCTTAAAAGTATCCATTACCATGCTAAGGATTAACAATTCATAACCTAAAGCTTTTCACACTATTTTTTATATGGTGTGAAAAGCTTTTTTTATTTTTAATTTATTGAAAAGGTTTACACAAATAATCAGACATGCTATATTGTAATAAATATTACTATTTTAATTTAAAATGTAATAAATTTTACTAAGGGGTTTTGATTATGTCTAAACAGTATAATGAAAAAGAAACGATACTCACTAAATTGAGAGAATTAAGTTCTACATTACTTGCTGACAGTATGAATTATGAGAATGTAATGGATTATCATATCAAGCCTGTAAATTATAAAGAACCGCTGGTTGGTCAAGTAAGAACCGTGTCCGTTTATCCAGGAGATAATTTATATTTACACTATGCGATTTATGAGTCTAATCCCGGCGATATACTGGTCGTGGATTGTAAGGGTTCTACTTATGCAGCATGCCTAGGTAATTTAATGGCTGCAGCAGCTGAAAAAATGGGAATAAAAGGAATAATTGTTGATGGACTAGTTAGAGATAAACAAGATTTATCGGATATGGATATACAAATATATTCTAAAGGATTTGTGCCGACTGGTCCGCGTAAAAATGGACCTGGAACCTTCGATGACACAATCAGCTGCGGGGGCATCCAAGTTCACTCAGGTGATTTTGTAATAGGTGATGAAGATGGCGTTGTCATTATTCCTCACGAAAAAATAGAAGAATCTATAATATCAGCTGAAAAAAAGCTGGCGTATGAAAACAAACGATTACAAAAGATTATGGAATTTAATTTAAACGAACAACATAATGATACTTCTGCGCTAGAGCCTGCTTGGTTAAGAGACGCAATAAAAAATAATAGTCAATAGAGATGGAGTGTTGGATTTGAATATAGGATTTATTGGATACGGTGAAGTCGGTCGTGAAATCACGAAAAGTATCAGTGAATATAACGTGGATACTATTTATGCTTTTGACCCTTTATTTCATGGATCAGAATCAAAGGATATTTCAGAAGTTACAACGTTAAGCTTTATTAATACGCCTAAAGAGTTAGTCAGAAAATCTATTGATATTTTATTTGTGGCAGTTCCAGCTAACAATGCAGTAGAAGTCTGGAATTCTATAATAGATTCTTTAGACACATCCACTTTATATGTTGATTTGACAACAGCGAGTGCCGAAGAAAAAAAGACGATAGCTGAAAAGCTGGATAAAAAAGGATTAAATTTAATTGATGCAGCTATTATGGGCGCTTTAAAGGTATACGGACATAAAGTACCTATGTTAGTTAGCGGAACTAATGGGAACGAATTTGTTAATTGGGGGCAAAAATTCGATATGAATTTAACCTGCATTAGCAAAAAAGTCGGAGATGCAACAAACTTTAAATTTATCCGCAGTATTTTTACCAAAGGCCTTTCCACATTATTGTATGAAGTAATGGAGACAGCTGAAAAACTGGAACTGGAAGACGAAATACTTGATTCAATTACTTCAACAATGGACAGAGATCCGTTTGAAGAAATTGTAGAGAGATATATAAAAAGCAATGTACCGCATTCTAAACGAAGAGAAAAAGAAATGGAGAATGTAATAGAATTTATGAAAAGGAATGGCGTAGAGCCTTATATGACAAATGGTACGAAATCTAAACTTGAATATATTACACGAGCAAAATTAGATGAAAAATTAAAGTCTGAAGAAAAATTGGATTGGAAGAAAGTTATCCATGCATTAAATAGTTAACCTTAATCGAAGGAGGTTTAAAATGGGGATATTAGCATTAGTGATATTTGTTGTAATACTTATATTATGGAGTGTTAAATTAAAGAGAAATTTAGGGGAAGCTGCTTTAATAGGGTTTTTGGCAATACTACTATTAGGCGGTAAGGACGCTGTTAACTTATTTGTACAGGGAATTACGTTTGCTTCGACTTTTTCAGTATTATATGCTGCCATTGCATTTGTATTTATGGCCTATGTAATAGATAAATTAGGAATTGTAGATAAATTACTTGGGATATTAAATTCACTTGTAGGGAGACTGCCGGGGGCACCTGCCTTTATGGATGCTATCGGTTCCTCCGCTCTAGGAACCCTGTCTGGTGGAGATTCAGGGAATACCGCTGCAACTGGGTCAATTACAGGACCATGGATGATTAAAAATAAATGGAACAAAGAAATAGCAGCAACCGTCATGGTTGGTAACGGAGGAATGGCTTCTGTCCTGCCTCCTACTACATCGATGTTTATTGTTTTAGGATTTGCCCCAGTTGCAGCAGCTGTTTCTGTTGGTGAATATTATATTGCTCTCTTTATAGCTGGGGCTTATCAGTTTATTCATAGGGCAGTTATGATAACATTCTTTGTTAAAAAACAAAATATAAAAGCTTTCCCTTCTGAATCGCTTGAACCATTGAGTGTTTCGTTAAAAAAGGGATGGTCATCCATATTTATCTATTTAGGTGCAATTATTCCATTAATGCTTACTATTGGGCCTTTATCAGATAGCTTGATTAATACCCCTTCTATAGGAGAAGAAGCAATCGATAGTATTGATATTGTTGTTTGGATACCAACCCTGATGATTGCTATCGCTTTTTTATTAGGAAGGAAAGCGTTACCAAATTCCAGCCAAGAGTTCATGGAATTTATACAAAAATCCATACCTCGATTTACAGTAATTGGTGCACTTATTTTCTTTGCTGTAGCAGCAAGCGAGGTTTTAACGAAACTCGGACTCTCTGATAATATCGCACAATTTATTGATGCCCTAAATTCTCCAGCATGGTTAACATTATTACTATTGGGCATAGGAATTACGATTATAGCAGGACCTTTAACATCAACGGGTACTTTAACAGCTGTAGGTTTAGTTTCATATGAGATATTAGTTGCAAGCGGATTCTCACCTTTAATTGCTGCTGTTGCAGTGATTACGTTTGCTTCAACATCAGCACAAATGCCGCCAGCTTCGGGATCAATTTATATTGCATCTGGCATAGTAGGTGCGAAGCCTGAAAAAACATTTGGTATGTTAATTCTTTATTATGCCGTTCCTGTTGTAATAATAGGATGGTTAATAGGAATGGGAATTTTACCAATTTGGGGAGGATAAAAATTGCAAAAATTTCTAGAAAAAGCTTTTATAGTAAGTCTAATACTATCCATTTTGACTGCATTGATTATGGTTTTAACACAATTGTTTGGATTAATAATTGGTAATGGAGAATTAATGATAAATGTCAGCGATTTATTACTAAGAACCGCAATTATATTAGCTGCAGTATTTTCAGGTATTGCTTTTATATTGGGTTACTTTCCAAAATATAAAGGGAAATCGGATTAATCTCGACAAAGATGATGAGAAATCATTTGTGTAAATGAATTGGAATCCCAAAAATGAGGCAGGCTATCCTTAAAATCGGAGAATTTAATGAGGAAAGGAAAACCTGCCCTGTTTTAAAGAAAATATGATGAGTAAGCACCTTAGCTATATTCTGTATTAATCTTTTCTTTCATTACCACATCATTGTTCTCCTCCGCACTTCCTCTAAAACCTTCCTTGGTGCTTCCCTAACCTCAACATCATCCCCCAAAAAAAGCAGCCAATTCACCATCTCACTAACCTCCTCCTCATTCCTCACATCAACAAACGTGTTTAAACGCGCCCGAGTCTGGTAAGGATTAGTATAAGAAATAGAAACAGTCAGCGGATGATACTTTTTAAATTGAGCAATCGCCTTTGGCCCCAGTTCAAGCACGAGATTAATCTCTTCTTTCTGGCTGCGCTGTTTTTCCAAAATCTTTTTCCTGCTCATCCTATGCTTAACAGGATAGGTGCGAATATCGGTAAGCTGATCCACAGGAATAATCTGTGTCTTTTCCTCCTCGAAATGAAAGCCTTCCATCAACCAGTAGCTTTTCTCCCGGTAAAGATGCAGAAGATAAATCGGATAGGATTTACACTCCTCCCCTTCCTGTACAGTAATCCACAAATAGCTATCCATAAGGATGTGTTGGATAAGCTGCTCCAACATTGGATGAGGCAGATCAGACAAATCAAGAAGATCAGGATTATTCGGATTGGTCCCTTCAAATAGGAGTATTTGATTTAAAAGCACCAGATCGTCCTGTTGATTTTCAGAGATAAGGCCAAGTAGTTTTTCAGCCAGGGACTGGCGGCTTTTCAAATAGGGAAGCTGCTGATTTCTGGTAGCCATAAACGCAAGAAAAAGCGCTTTTATCTCATTATCCGTAAAACGGACCGTTGGCAAGACAGAGTTATTCATAACAAAATAACCTCCGTCCCTTCCAACTTCAGCAACAAGCGGCATTCCCATCGCTTCAATTTCTTTGATATCTCGAATAGCAGTCGAACGAGAAATAGTAAATTCATGCATGATTTCTGATATAGTAAAACGTGAACGATTATTGATATAGCGCATGATAGTATTAATTCGCTCTACTTTTCTCATGATATCCTCCTAAACAGTATCATTTTTTGACATGATTTAAGGTTAGTATAAACTTATCAAATGAAAAGACAACACATTTGATACAATTTCTAAAAAAGGATGGTTTTAACTATGGCAAATTATACGTTAGAAGAAAAAGACAGCTTTGTTGTGTTAGGCTTTGGAACAGATCTAAAGAGTGATTATACAGATTACATGGGCATCAATCAGGAAAAAGCGGATTTCTGGAATAAAGTAAATGAGGATGGAACGCTTGATAAGTTAAAAACCGTTGCTGAAAATGAGTATGTTTTTATTGTCAATGAAGCAGTGAATAACAAGATGATGCATTATGTCGGTGTGCTGACAAAAGAGACTTTACCTGATGCGACAAGGGTGATTCAATTTCCTCAAGGGGAATATGTTGTTGTAAAAGGAGAAGCGGAAACAGCTGAAGTCCTGCATGAGACACTTACTGGTATGGCTTTTGGCGAGGCTCTGCCGGCAGCACAGGATGTTGCGTATGTCGGCGGACCAAATACCTCTGTTGAGATGGGGCAGCGTGACGGTAAGGTATTTGGTGAAATGTGGATTCCTGTAGTGCGGAAGTAATAGTGTTCTGACAGCTTAGATTCCAAACAACCTGCCTGTGTATACAGACGGGTTGTTTGATTAATTATTACTTACCTATACAAAAGCATTCTTCTTACATTTTCTCTCTACAATCTTTTTTCTTTAATCTTATCAATGTTAATTTATAATGAGATACATTAATACATCCCATTACTTCAAATTTTCAACAAACTCTTTATAATTTCTAGCTTTTATCAATCTCTTAACCAACGTACTATTATCAATTATCTCTCCAAGCATTTCATACATTCCCTGCAGGTCTTCCTGAGAATATTTTTTGACACATAAAAGGCAAATAAATTGTACTGGTTTATCTTTCCATTTAATCGGTTTTTCTAACGTACATATAGTTAAAAAAGTTTTCTCCGTTTTCGGAGTTATTGGATGTGGTATAGCTACTAAATTGCCGTATGAGGTAGGGGCAACCTCTTCTCTTTCATAAACTGCTTCTATAAATGTATCGTCTACGAGGCCCTTCTTAATCAATTCATTGTTAAGAAAGCTTAAAACTTCATCCATTGTTTGATACTCTTTTCGAAAAAACATTAAATTTTCATTAAAATAGGTATTTATAGATTGGCTTTTCTCCTCTACAAATTGTCCAATTTTAATTAAATCATTTTCCCCTAGAATAGCATTTACCTGAATTACCGGCACCGAAATTTCACCAGAAATCGGAATAGAACTAACAATAAAATCAATATTATTTAAATTATAATTACGTAATTTATAATACTCCGTCGTGCCAACAACATCCAGTTCTTTACCAAATTGATTTTTCAATTTATAATAAATTAATTGAGCTGTACCAAAGCCCGAAGCACAAACAATTAAACAACGCTTTGGTCCAGACATCAGCTTTCTTCTTTCTATCGCCGCCCCTATATGAAGTGCAATATAGCCGACTTCATTCTCATCTATTTCTGCTCCCATTTCTTCGCTAATTGTCAGCCCAGCTGAAATAGCTGCTTCAAATGCCAGCGGATAATTCTTTTTTATCTCTTCCAACATCGGATTGCGGATATTCATACCGTACTTATATCGATTTACTGCTGGTTTTAGATGAAGGCTTAACCCAAAAATCAATTCTTTATCGTCTTTTATTCCCAAATTAAATTCTTGATCTATTTTATCCAGCGCTCTAGAAACATAACAGAGAATATTCTCATCAATCACTTCTTCTACCGCGTTATTTGCTTGAGAAAGCATTTTTGTCCCGAGCAAATGAAGTGTAATATAAGCTACCTCAGCTTGAGGAAATGTAATCTCTAACTTTTCCTCTATTTCCTTAACAATCTCCTGAGCTACTTTATATTCCTTCTGTTTCAAAATATCCTGTACGTCCATATTATATAGTTTTACATAATGTCCACTTTTAGTTCGTTTATAGGCAATAACAATATGCACTAGCAAATTATTCAATGCAATGTCTGAAAGAGTGATTTGATGAAAATTAATTTGATTCATAATTATTTGCAAAAATACATTTAACAACTTTTGATCAAAGCTTGTTAAATGTAAATCTACCAATTGTTCACCCATTTCTTCCTTTCGGTCAAATATATATTCAGACATACAAAAACGAATCTTCATTTCATCCCCTTTCACCTTCAAACCATAATTCGGACGTACATCTAAGTCAATTTCATATGCAGACAGTATTACTCTCACATGCTTTAAATCATTTTGAATGGTAGACCTGCTAATATACATTTCTTCTGCTAGATCGTCTAACTTAATATAATCTTGATTAAGTAAGAGACGAATGATAATATATTTTATTCGTTCCTCAGGTGTCCGCGGAACATACTCGCCGACGGTTTGATCATGACTTGATATTTCTTTTAAAAAGTTACGAAAGTATTGTTCATCGATAACCTTCAGCTGATACCCCTTCCCTTTTAACGATTCAATCGTTCCACCATGCTCTTTTAACAAGCTAGAGAGGGCTTTCATATCTTCCCTTGTTGTTCTGACTGTGACATGATTTACGGCAGCAAGATACCTCCCTGCTACAGGAGCTTCTGCTGCCATTAATTCTCGTAATATCATTTTCATCCTATTTTCTAACATCTTTTTACTTCACCTTACTTTCGGGTGTGTAAATATATTTATTTCTTCTATATAAATTATTTTAACAATAAAGGTCCTGACTCAAACATAGAACCAGAACCTTTACCTATATTTTTTTTTAGAACCACATAGCAAACTTTAAAGTTTTCACAATCTCAATTATAAATGCCAAACAATTATCTGAGAAAAAGCGTTCCTGATTCCGTATTTAAATCCACAGAAAACATTTCAAAGTGGACACTTACAAACAATCTAAAGAAAGCGGACCGCTGCGTCGTTTTTTAATAGAGTTCTCTTACTAAAAACCATTATTTTCGGAAACCTCTTTAATCCAATGTGCACTTTTCTTCGGTGTACGTTTTTTAGTTTCTAAATCAACGGAGAAGAAACCATAACGGTTTTTATAACCATTCATCCACGACCAGTTATCCATAAAGGTCCATAAATGATATCCCTTAGCATTACATCCCTCTTGAATTGATTTATGCAGCCATTTTAAGTGTCCCTGAATAAATTCAATACGATAATCATCCTGAATTTCTCCATTTTCCAAGAATCGTGCTTCATCTTGAACTCCCATTCCATTTTCAGAGACAAAGGATTCAATGTTTCCATAGTTCTCCTTTAAGTTAATCATAATATCATAAATTCCTTTTTCGTAGATTTCCCATCCACGGTATGGGTTCATTTTTCTACCCGGCATTTCATAGTTATCGAAGAACCAGTCTGGCATAAAAGGACTATATGGATTTGGTAAATGCTCTTTCGCTTTCACACGGCGTGGTTGATAATAGTTAACACCTAGAATATCAACAGTGTTAGCTTTGACAAGTTCCTTATCACCATTTTCAGTGATGGGTAATTGACCATACTCCTTTAATATTTCAATTAATTCCTCAGGATATTCTCCCAACACAGCCGGATCTAAAAAACTACGGTTAAAAAATAAGTCTGCAATACGTGATGCTTTTATGTCAGCAGGATGTTGACTTCGCGGGTAAGATGGAGTCAGATTTAAAATGATACCTATTTTTCCATCTCTCATTCCTGAAGCACGGAAAGCCTCAACTGCTTGAGCATGAGCAATCATCGTATGATAAGCAACCTGTACTGCACGCCTTCCATCTACTATATTAGGATAATGGAAATCATAAAGATAACCGCCTTCTACTGGTACAATAGGTTCATTGAATGTAAACCATTTAGAAACACGATCACCGAACAACCGGAATGCTTCACGGGCATACATTGTATATGCATCAACAACTGATCTGCTTTCCCACCCTCCTTCTTCTTGTAACTCATATGGCATATCAAAGTGGTATAAATTCACAAAAGGTTCAATACCATTAGCAATTAATTCATCAATGACATTATTATAAAATTTCACAGCTTCGTGGTTTACTTCCCCACGTCCACCTGGGATTAGACGAGACCAAGAAATAGACAGACGAAATGTATTATGCCCAATTTCCTTCATTAATTGGATATCTTCTTTATAATGGTGGTAAAAGTCTGAGGTGGTCTCTGGTCCTACCCCTTCATAAAAACGATTGGGTTCTGTTTCATACCAATAATCCCAGATGTTTTTTCCTTTTCCATCTTTATTTGCAGCACCTTCCGTCTGTGTTGCTGATGCTGCACTTCCCCACCAAAATCCTTCCGGGAACTTGTATTGTACAGTCATGATATACCTCCTAATTATTATGATGATATAATTCAATGATCTCTGTTGCTAAATCACGAACAGTCATAGCATTCATTAAATGATCTTGTGAATGGATTAAAATAATATTGATTTCAGTACTTTTTCCATTAGCTTCTCCTTGAAGCAGGTTTGTTTGAAATTCATGTGCTTTATTTAGTTCCTCACCCGCTTCAATTAATTTACTTTCTGCTTCTTCAAAGTTTCCTTCTTTCGCTTCTTGAATGGCTTCCATTGCACTAGAGCGACCATTTCCTGCATATAAAATAATTTGAAATGCAATTTCTGTAATATTTTTCATGCACTTTCCCCTCTTTTCAATAGCTGACATCCTATATTTTATAAATAGGATTGATCCCGTTTTTACCGCTAGGACCATTTTCTTGTTAGATTAATAATTTATATTCATTTTATATATAGCGACGTACATATCCAGCATTTAGTAAATTTCACCCTCTTTCACTATGATAAAGAAGATTGCTCAATTGACAATCAGCTGGATGTTCAGTCGCAATTATATTCTTATAGCGATAATCACTTCTGCTTGTGATTCTCTTTATGCTCCAAAAAGATTGCTTTAATCCATTTTTTAATAAATAGACAATGGTGCTTTATTTTTATTTGCTGCTTTTCTTCTCATTTTCATAATAGCTTTTATCAATAATCTTAAGGAAAGGCCACCAGATTATCATTACGACTATTAAGTTAAATGCTTGCAATACTGCCCCCTGCCACGCATTTCCTGTCGCCAAGAATCCACTGAGAAGCGGCGGCGTAGTCCATGGCACAATAATTCCTGCTGGTTTTGGTACGATACCCGTTGACATCGCAAAGTACGTTATAATCGTTACAACAACTGGTGCAAGAATCCAAGGAATGAGAGATAACGGATTCATAACAATTGGCAGCCCAAAGATGATTGGTTCATTTACATTAAATATACTTGCTGGTGCACCTAGTTTGCCAAGTTCTTTCATCTGCCTGCTTCGACCTATTATTAAGATTAAAATGATAACTGCTAACGTCATACCAGTTCCGCCCATACCAACTAAGAAGGTATCAATAAACTGTTTGGTTACAACGTTTGGTATTTCTTGACCAGCTTGGAATGCTTGTAGATTTTCATTATTTAAAGCGTACCAGATTGGGTCAAATACAGAGTTTATAATAATCTGACCGTGCAATCCAAAGAACCAAAATACTTGAATTAAAAGAACAGCAATAATTGTTGCTGGTAAACCGCTGCCCAGAGCAGTCAGTGGCTCTTGAATAAGCGTATAAATAAAATTCTGTATCGTATCAAACGGAGTAAAGCTGAATACAATTCTGAGAACTAAAAAGATGGATAATGTCAAAGCAACCGGAATCAATGCACTAAATGATTTAGAAACCTGATCTGGTACTCCAGCCGGCATTTTAATTGTCCAATTTTTTTGAGTGAAAAATCTATATAACTCAGCGGAAACGAATGCGGTAACAATTCCTAAAAACATGCCTTCCGCACCTAAGCTTACAGCCGGGATAGCACCAGCCACTCCTTCAAGAACTTGAGGTGTTAATATTAAGAAAGATGCGATGGCAACTGTACCACCATAAATAGCTTCCAAACCGTATCGCTGCGTTAACTTATAACCAATACCTACGATAACAAATAATCCCATAAGGCTTAACGTTGATTCTGATGCTGGCGCTAATGCATTTTGGTAAGTTGCAAACGCTTCTTCTCCAATTAACCTGTCTAAGAATGGCAGATTTGCCAAAACAACGAAAATGGAACCGAAAATAATAAATGGTAACGCAACCATGAACCCATCACGTAAAGCTGTTAAATATCTATTGTTGTTTAATTTATCCGCAATCGGCAACAGAATATTTTCCAAAAACTCCATAAACTTATTCATTTATTAGTCCTCCTTTGACGGTTATTTTTCAATCAATTCTAATGCTTGATTTAAAACAGCTTCCCCATCTACACGTCCATATGTCATTGGATCAATAACATCTAATGGAATTCCAACTTCTTCTGCTACAGGAGTATACTTCTTCTTCATGAATCTCATTTGCGGGCCAATCAAAAGAACATCTGCCTTTTCCATTTCACTTGGTGCTTTATCTTGCGCAACAGCCCAAATAGTTACTTCAATGCCTTTAGCTTCTGCTGCTTCCTCCATTTTTTTAACTAATAGACTTGTTGACATACCTGCTGAACATGCTAATAATATTTTTTTCATCTATAATTCCTCCTAAAGTGTTTTATTAAAATAATGTTTTGTGAAACTATCCTTATAGTAATTCTAAAACGCTTACAACTAAACACATTGTTTTTCCTCTTTGAAGGGGAAATACATTAAGATGTACAAAAAACATCTACACTCTCCAGTGTTGCACAAATCTTGCTTCATCTGCCTGTGCTTCGCCATATATAAAAATTCTTCAGCTTCTCAAATATTGATTCTACAACTTCCAACGAACATAACCAACACTAAAACCTTTAATACACACTATTTTGGCATGTTTTTTGCTAGATAAAAGTAAAGGAGGTGAACGAATGAGGTGTTTTATATTCGCAACACACGGCTATTTATCAGACGCATTTGTATATTCCATAGAAATGATACTGGGACAGCAAGAAAATATGCACTCTATCAAAATGAATCCAAATACGAGCACAGAATCTATCAAAGAACAATTGCAAAACATAGTTGCCCAGCAAGAATCTGATACGGAATATGTAGTGCTCACAGATATTTTAGGCGGAAGTATTACTAATTTAATGGCCGAATGGATGACGAAAGAAAATATTCATGTTCTAACCGGAACCAATCTCCCAGTGGCTATTGAATTAATTAGTAACAACGAAGATATTAGTCTCAAACAACTTGTTCACAAAAGCATCTATCAAGGAAAAGAAGGGATTGTCTATGTTAATGAAGTTGTCGAAAGGCAGGAACAGGAAAGGATGGAATTCTGATGATTAAACTGGTAAGAATCGATGATCGGTTATTACATGGGCAGGTAGCTTTTGCCTGGTCAAAGCACTATGACATCAATATCATCTTGGTGGCGAACGATAATGCTGCTCTGGATAAAACGAAACAAATGGCTTTAAAAATGGCTAAGCCACCAAGTGCCAAGCTTTATATTAAATCAGTTGAAGACGCTGTCAAAGATTTACCAAAATTGGACAACCCAAAAATGAAAGCGTTAGTCATCATTGATTCTACTAAAGACGCAAAAAGCCTTGTAGATGCCTCGGATAATATTAAAAGTATTAATGTTGGCGGAATTCGAATGGCAGAAGGAAAGAAATTAATTTCCCGAGCGGTGGCAGTAGATGACGAGGACATTAAAAATTTAAAGACCATTGAAGAAAAAATCGAAGTAGAGGTTCGCCAAGTTCCTAACGATACAAAAAAATTATTTAAAAACCTTGTTTAAAAACGCTTTGGAAGGAGGAAGAAAATGCTGCTGGAAGCGATATTGATAGGACTTGTTGGAGCAGTTGGAATCCTGGATGGCAGAATTTTTGGACAAACCATGATCGAACGACCATTAGTACTTGGTCCAGTGGTAGGGCTGATTCTTGGAGACCTGCAAACAGGGATTATCGTAGGTGCTACACTGGAATTAGTTTGGATGGGAATTGTCGGCATTGGTTCAGCCACTCCCCCAGATGTCACTACCGGAGGAGTATTAGGAACTGCATTTGCCATTATGACAGACAGTGGCCCAGAAGTTGCCTTAGCCCTAGCTGTACCAATTGCTATTTTAGCACAGTCTTTAGGAATTCTGGTTCGTACGGTAAATACTTTTTTCATTCACCGTGCCGACCGTTACGCCAAGCAAGGTGATTCAAGAAAGATAACTCTTATGCATTGGCTGGGAATTTCTTTATTCTTTTTAAATGGATTTGTACCAAATTTTTTAGGAATTATGCTGGGTTCAGAAACAGTTGAGGCTTTTGTTAATAACATTCCTGCTTTTATTACGAATGGATTAGAGGTAGCAGCTTCGATGTTTCCGGCATTAGGTTTTGCTTTGTTACTTCAAATGACGTTCAGTATGAAGCTTTCTCCATATTTCTTTTTGGGATTTGTCATTGCTATTTACTTTGGCGTAGATATCACTGGAGTCGCCATTATTGGAGCAATCATTGCAGTAATACTTTATCAGTTAGATAAATCTGATGAAGAGGAGGTTTCTTTATAATGGAAGAACAAAATAAACCGGGCGAGATTACTAAAAAAGATTTAAAAAAAGTGTTCTGGCGTTCTTTCACACTTCAGGGTTCCTTTACCTATGAAAGGATGCAGGCCTTAGGCTACCTTTATTCATTAATTCCGCTATTAATTAAATTGTATCCTAATAGCAAAGAACGAGCAGAAGCGTATCAGCGACATTTGGCATTTTTTAATACGACACCAGCTGTATCCAGTTTTATTATGGGTATATCCGGAGCCATGGAACAAAAAAACGCGAAAGACAAAGAGAATTTTGATAAAACTACAATAAATAATATTAAAGTTGCATTAATGGGGCCACTTGCAGGAATAGGTGATTCATTTTTTTGGGGCACATTTAGAGTCATTGCTGCTGGTATAGGCATCTCTCTGGCAAGCGACGGAAATATGTTAGGACCTATCCTATTCTTACTGCTATATAATGTTCCACATTTTTTAGCCAGATACTATGGAACTTTCGTAGGGTTTAATAAAGGAACAGATTTGTTAGACAAGATTCAGGAAAAAGGGCAATTTGAAAAAATATCTTTAAGTGCATCGGTATTAGGTTTGATAGTGATAGGAGCAATGACAGGAACATTGATTGACCTATCCACTCCTCTCTCTTTCAGTATGCAAGGCAGTGAAGTGAACCTGCAAGATACACTGGATGAGATTATGCCAAAAATGATACCGCTTGGTCTAACCTTATTTATACTTTATCTATTAAAGAAAAGCGTCAAAGTGAACTATATTATGTTAGGAATTATTGTAATAGGAATTGTAAGTTCAGTTTTAGGTATTTTCTAAAGGAGGAATTGAAAATGACTGTTAATTTAATGCATCAATATATTTTGGAAGAAAAGGAAGTACTGCTCCATTTACTCGAAAACAGAAAAAAGATTGTAGGACCTGTGATTCCATCTGTAAATAAAGAAGTGAGAAATGTATATATTATCGGTTCAGGGACTTCTTATCATGCGGCAGTAGCTGCCAAGCCACTAATAGAAGAAGTAACTAATTGGGAGGTTCAACCAACTTATCCCACCCATTTTATGCAAGAAAAAATATCGGACAGCAAAAACAATCTTGTTTTAGGTATTTCACAGGGAGGCAGCAGTCTGTCTACGATAAATGGGATAAAACGTGCACAGAAAATGAATATCCCGACAGTTGGAATTTCAGAATATAAAGATAGTAATCTGGCCGATATATCTGATTATTATTTACCTATTGAAGTAGGAGATCAGGAAAAGGCTGGAGCAAAAACGAAAGGATATGTAGCATCTATCCTCACCTTAATGTTATTCTCATTAGAATTTAGCGAGTATAATCAGTTACTAAGTGACGAGAAGTACAATAATTATTTGGCAAGAATGAAGAAAACTTTCGAAAAGCTGGATGAAATTGTTCATGCTTCAGAAGAATGGGTTTATCAAATCAAAGATGAATTGACAAACGCCCGCGAAATCATGGTTATCGGGTACGGGTCCCATTATGCCACAGTATTAGAAGGGGCATTAAAACTTCTAGAAACGGTAAGGGTTCCAGTCATCGGGTATGAGATGGAAGAGTATATGCATGGTGTGTATAATTGCGTCAGTGAAGATAGTAACTTTATTTTTCTGGCATCCCAACACGAGAATCGGGAAAGATTACTAGCATTGGAAGAATTTCTGAGTAAAGTTACAAACCATTGTTATTTGATAGGAAGTGAAAAAACAAATGCTTCTCCGAAAGATTTGATTATTTCCAGAGATGAAGATTCAATATTTAGTGTCTTTGAATATATTATTCCTCTACAGCTTCTATCTGCTGTATTAGCAAATGAAAAAGGAATTGATCCTGCAGTTTCTAAATTCCAAAATTTCCATCAGCTGATGAAGAGCAAATCATAATAGGGCATTGCAGCGTATCTTCCGCCACGGATACGCTGCAATAACTATTTATTTTAAAAGGATGAGATAGATGGATATAGATCAACTAATTCAATTTCTAAGTCAACAATCCATAAATAGGAAAGCGCAGCAGCTGGGAAAAGGGGCTACGGCAACTTTGTTAAGCGATACATTTCAAATGAATCGAAGTGTAGCAAGTCGCCTGTTAAATGACTTATTTCACCGGCAAGAATTAATAAAAGTGAATTCGCGTCCCGTTCTATTCTATGAGAGAAAAACATTGGAAAACTTCTATCATAAAAGAGTGGATACATTTGTCTTTAAAAGTATTTCTGATTTAAAGAGCTATTTTTCTATCAATGAAAATATTTCAGATCCTTTCCAAGAGTTTATTGGTGAATCCATGGATACAAAAAATATGATTGAACAATGCAAGACAGCAATCAGTTACCCTCCGAGCGGGCTGCCAATTCTGATTACAGGAAATTCAGGTGTGGGAAAGAGTTACTTAGCAAAATTGATTTATGATTATGCTTCCAATGAAGAGATTATTTCAAACAATGGGAAATTCATTACTTTAAATTGTGCTGAATATGCAGATAATCCTGATTTAATTACTGCGAAACTATTTGGTCATGTAAAGGGAGCTTTTACCGGAGCAGATAATCACAAAATGGGTATTGTAGAAGCCGCGAATAACGGGGTATTATTTTTAGATGAAGCACATCGATTATCTTTTGAGAGTCAGGAAAAGTTATTTCTGCTAATGGATAAGGGAGTCTATAATCCCTTAGGTAGCAATGATATAGAGAAGAAGACAAATGTCAGGGTTATTCTTGCTACCACAGAGAACCCTGGCGAAGCTTTTTTACCTACTTTTACAAGAAGAATACCAGTGATTATCGATTTACCATCTCTTAATCAAATGTCTCTAAAAAACAGACAGACATTGATTAAAAAATTTTATAAAGATGAAAGCAAACGAATAAACAAAACCTTGGATATTTCTAAAAATGTAATCTACACACTCTTTAAATATGATCCTCCCGGCAATATAGGTGAACTTAAAAACGTTATTATTTTTTCCTGCGCCAGTGCTTTACAGGAAAATTCCATGGCTGATGACAATATTTCCATTAACATCAGACATTTGCCTGAGCATTTAATAAAACTATATGCAGACAATAAGTATTATTTAAACTATCAATTCAAACATATCTTTTTAGATGAAATGGTGATTGATTACGAAGATGGACCTACATTAGCTGACAAACATATTACAAAAACAGAAAGCATAATCCATCATTTGTTTAAAGATATACAGACTAAAGTAAAAAATCATCAAGATATACCTTTTTCGGCTCTAGTAGAAGATGTAAAAAAATATTTAGACGAACTGCAGTCTTTTTCTCTTTTAGAAAGCTCTGAACAGAAAGTTAATACTATCGAAAAATTATTGTTCAATGTTCTAAAAGTTTATGATTATACCTTCTATTCACAGCAGACTATTTCAAAAATAACGAAGTATATTATTTACCGAAATGAATCATTTTCAGCGTTAACAGATGAAGAAGGTGTTTTTAGAAAGCTTTTAGAAGGCTTAAAACATGTTTATCCAAGAGAATTCAATCAGGCAAATCTGATTAAAGAAGAAATGGAAAATGTATTAGGATTAACAATTAATTTACTAGATTTGAATATCATTATTTTGTTTTTAAGAAGTTTCGAGAAGCTGACGGATAGTAAAGGAATCAAATCAATCATTGTCTGCCACGGGGAGAATACCGCTTCAAGCATTGCAAATGTAGCCAATAGATTATTGGGAAAATATCTCTTTCAAGGGTTTGACATGCCTATAGAAGTCTCTGTTTCAGATGTTATCGAGAAAATGAAATTATTCCTTAAAACCATCGATAACCATAATGATATTATTATTTTTGTAGACATGGGTTCCCTTACACAATTATCTGATCGATTAGAAAATAGCTTTAAAGGAACGATTGGTTTAGTCAATAATGTGACGACCTCCATGGTCATTGAAGCAGGAGAAAGTATCCTTCAAAACAAACCAATCAAGCAAATATTAGCGAAAATGAAGAAACAGATACCAAAGTATCAAATCATTGAACCTCCTGCAAACAAAAAAGAAAATGTTATTATTACTACCTGTGATACTGGTATCGGAACGGCTATGAAATTTAAAGAGTTATTGGACAGGATATTTAAAAACATAAAAAATATTGATGTTATCGCATTTGATTATTCAACCTTGGAACATAACGAATCAGAAAGCGCTTTATTTGACTCGTACAACATTTTGGGTATTGTAGGAACATTGGATCCTGAAATAGAAGGAATACCCTTTGTAGCTATTGAAGACATAATCAACGGAGAAAATCAATTTAAATGGTATGAGATTCTTGGAACCGTATTGACAGAAAGCGAGATAACCGTACTTAACGATAAGCTTCTTAAGCAGTTTTCAATGCAAAGTGTGCTTGATCATATCACGATATTAAATCCTGAAAAAATCATTAATCATGTTGAAAGAGCATTAAGCTTGTTACAGGAAATATTTCAAATTAAATTATCTAATTCTTCCAAAATCAGTTTATACATTCATATCAGTTGTTTGATAGAAAGACTCGTCAAACAACAGCCAATAGAGATTTATGCAGAATTAGATAATTTTGAGCATAAGCATCGAGAATTTATAGGCGGTATTAAAAAGGCGTTCATTCAATTGGAAAATGTTTATAACATCACTCTGCCGACGAGTGAAATCGGTTATATCCACGATATTATAAAGCACAATCATCTGGATTTTGCGTATTAGAATTATAATTAAATCAATATTATTATGTTGATAGATAAATTATTATGGGTGTTCAATTGAAGGAAGATAAATCAACATTCTGACACGTGTCATTTGAGTTTTTGCCATTAACCATCTACTGAATATGAAGCAATACACAGCTTCCATTTACGTTCAATCTATTAAAAAATCCTCGATGTAGTGGAATTTCTTTAAAAATTCTATTGTACATCGAGGATTTTTATTTTTTAAAACTCTAACTCGTAATGCTTTCTATCTTTATTTTATTAGAATAAAGATTTTGAATAGCGATACATTATAACGGTGTGAAAACATAATAGACATTTCCTGACTTAATAAAGAGAATGTCTTCTCTTATTTAACATTCGATATCCTCTACTACTTACAATTGAAATATTGGTTGTTAATCTACTTTCTGAGGCTTTCATTTATAGGGGTAAAAATAGACGCGGATTTATATAACAGTATTTAGCTTAGGCATCATGTCATAATAAAATAATACCCCCGCTAATTTATGTTTTGAGAATAGGCCCACTTTCACCTAACGAGGGCCCTATTCTCTTTTTAAATACATGTTATTCTTCTCACTTAAATCTATACTTTCTCCATACAATTGAATAATAGGTGATTATCTTAGTTATAATCCTGCCTTTTGAATAGTAGATTTCATTCTTTGTTTACTCTCATACATAATACGTTCTTCATCTAATGTAAGAATTTCTCTATTTTTCATAACAACTTTACCATTAATAATAACATCTTCTACATCTTTACTTGTAACGGATTCAACAATCATACCAATTAAATTATTAGTAGGAGTTATATGAGGTTGATCGATATCAATTAAAGTTAAATCTGCTTTATTTCCAACTGATATTTCTCCCTTTACATTTTCAAATTGTAATGCTTCTGCTCCACCAGCAGTAATCATTTTAATTAGTTCCTTTGCAGGTAAAACAACTGGATCAAAAACGGGAAGTCCCCAATACGCATGGATACCGGCACGAAATACTCGAATTTCATCAAACAAACTTAAATTAGATGAAGAAGCACCATCACTGCCGATTCCAATTGGCATTTCCATTTCAATCATCCTAGGGGTTTTTGGGAAACCATGAGATGTAAAGTTTACTCTTGGGCAATGTACTATCTTTACATTTTTCTCTTTTAAAAGTTCTAATTCCTTTTCAGAGTAAACAACATTATGCGCCGTCAGTAGATTAGGACCAAGCGCTCCTAAGAAATCTAAGTATTCAACTGGTCTTTTCTGATAATTCTCTAAACAAAACCTTACTTCATCTTTATGTTCAGCGAGGTGTGCATGCAAGCCCGTATTATATTTTCTTGCTAAGTTTGCTGCTTGCTCAATTAATTTAGGTGAACATGACATTACTTGCCGAATCCCAAACCAAATATGAATACGATCATTACCAGCACCGTTGTATTCTCTATAAAGGTTTTCAATATCTGTAAGTATAGTCTCTGCGGGCTGCTTCATAGAATCAGGCAAGAAATCTCCAATATCAATAGATGATTTTGTGATTGCTGCACGCATCCCTGACTCCATAGTTGCTTGTGCAACCTTATGCATATGGACACCACCAGCGTCAGCAAAAGCAGTTGTTCCTGATTTTATCATTTCTAAACAACTCATTTGCGCACTAACATATGCATCCTCTTCATCTAAGCTTCCTTCAAATGGAACTAAGATTCGTGACCAAATCATCGGGTATTCATCCATTGTACGTCCTTTTAGTAATTGCTGATTCGTGTGGGTATGGGCATCTACTAACCCTGGCATACAAAGTTTATTTTTTCCATTAATAATCGCTTCTGGACTATATTTCTTTTTTATTGTTGAAGTATCTCCCACTTCAATAATTTCCGTATCATCAATAGCTATTGATTGATTTTCGATAACCTCAAAATCTGTATTGATATAACTGCAATCTTCTATTACAAGATCAATTTTCAACTGCTACACCCTTTCCGAACTTTCCATTGATAATTGATGATTTACTTTAGTAACGAAATCTTCCATAAATGCTTCCGAATCTATTTGAAAGCAAACATCTATATTAGGTTTTTTGTCTACTTCCATATTTAGATTCTCCATTGTTCTCCCTAAAGCTTCTTTGCTTAAGTCAATTTCCAAATTCATTGGTACAGTTTGTACAAGTTCAGGATAAATTGCAACTCCAACCGCTAATGGATCATGTAACGCGCACCCTCTCAAATAAGGATGTATTCTTTTATATGCATCTAAATAAAATTGCGTAAAATCTACAAAAAAATCTGCTGAGGGCGTCCCAAATTGTCTCCATTTTTCCACATCATTTTGTGTTAATAATGTTTTTCTTGTGACATCTAGCCCAACTAAAGTAATAGGAAGATTGGATTTAAATACAAAATCAGCCGATTCAGGGTCAATCAAGATGTTTGCTTCTGCAAATTTACTAGCATTCCCAGGGGTGGCAACTGCCCCGCCCATTGTAACTACCCTACCTACAGAATGCATAACTTCAGGTGCACGTTCGAGTGCCGCAGCTAAATTAGTCAACGGCCCAGTAGTTATAATTGTCAAGTCACTGTTATATTTTTTAGTGTTCTCAATAATAAAATCTACTGCGTCTAGAGTATTTTTTTCAGTTTCATTAATAGTACCTAATGTATTCCCAAGACCATCTTTTCCATGTATTCTTCCATTATAAACTCGAGTTCGTTTTGTTGGAGTTGCAGCCCCTTCATAAACTGGTATATTCTTATTTAGAACATTTAATATATGCTTTGTGTTTCTACAGGTATATTCCACTGGAGCCATTCCATAAGTTGTAGTGATTCCCAATAATTCAATTTCAGGTTGTGCAACAGCATACGATATGGCTAAAGCATCATCAATTCCAGTGTCTACATCTAAAATAATTTTCTTCATTCCATCACCTCTAACTCTGCTATTTGGCAATCTGCTTTTTATTAACTACATATTTATTTCTTTTTTCCTGTATAAAACTGTCTCCATAATTCATTTTAGACAGGTATCGATCAGACATTTTCTTAACAATAAAATAAGCAATCAATACAGATAGAATTTTATCAACACTGTTTATTAAAATAGAACTGGAGAATACAGAAGTCCATATATCCTGCGTCGAGGCTAAGAAAACACCGGTAACAGTATCAATTGATTTACCTGTAGCCCCTCCGAAAACCATTACAGAGATAGGTGACCCAACAACTACAGCTGTTACTGTAATTACAATACCTGAAACAATGGTTGTCCATAACCTTTTAAACATTCCAAACTTAGATAAATATCCAATAATTAACCCGACTGATATCGACACCGGAGCAAAAAATAAACTTGTAGGATTTGTCAACGATGTTATCAGATTTGTAGCCAAACCAGTTGTAGCGCCTACCCAAGGACCGGCAATCATTGCTACTACCACTGTTCCAATCACATCAAAATGAATTGGTAATTTTAATAACTGTACCACCTGACTGCTTACAAAGTTAAGCGCAACACCTACCGGGATTAATAAAATTGCTAATAATGTAAAATCATGCATTAAACCTCTTTTCATAACTTCTACCTCCCTAATTTAATTTTTTATTAACCTCTGTTACCCATTAAAGCTATCTTCCTCTATTTTCTTGAAAAATTCATCAAATTCTTTTCTGGTGGGGGTAGCTGGTTGCGCACCATGTTTTGTTACTGTCATAGCAGAAGCTTTTACTGCAAATTCAATGGCATCTATATCATTGAATCCTTCCGTTTTTGCCACAGTATACGCACCGATAAATGTATCTCCCGCACCAGTTGTATCAGTTACAGGGACCTTAAAAGCAGGAATATGTTTGTAATCGGAATGACTCGCAAAAATTGCTCCTTTATCCCCAAGCGTGATAATAATCTTTTTTATTCCTTTATGAAGCAAATAATCAATCTGCCTAGTCAAGTCTTGTGGTTCATGAACATAATCTTTACTTAAAAACTCTAATTCCACTTCATTTACAATAAGCGTATGAACTCCTTGTATTATTTTCTCATTAATAAACCTTGCCGGAGCAGCATTTAAAATTACTTTACAATCATTTAAACCCAATGCTGCATCTACTACATATTCTATAATTTCTTGTTGTATCTCTTGCTGCAATAATAGGTAGGAGCTTTCTCTCAAATCAGGAAGACAGTCATTAATATCCTCTTTTGTTATTTGCTCATTTGCTCCAGGTACGTAAGTTATCATATTATCTCCTTTATTATCTACATTGATAAAGGTTCTGCCAGTATCACCTTCTCTTTTTATATTGTGTGTTTTAATTCCTTGATTTGCTAAACTCTCAATTAGTACATCACCATATTTATCTTTTCCTACTTTCCCAATCAGCTCCACATCTCCTCCTAATTTCGCAGCGGCAACAGCCTGATTCGCCCCTTTACCACCAGGAGATATATGAAAATTCTTTGCTCTTATAGTCTCTCCGATTTTAGGAAAGTCAAAAACATTGGAAATAAAGTCTATATTCAGACTTCCTATTATTGATATTTTTCTCATACAGTAGCTCCTTCTTTTTTATTACTAAAAACATGTTCAACAAACTCATCAATGGATAAAATAGTATTTCCCATATTCATATCATTTGCTAGTTCACTTATATAAGGTTGTTTAATATTAGATTTTTCAATCACATCTTCATCCCAAAAAATCTCTCTTTTATTTTTATCTGCAATAATTTGCTTATCTGCCATTACAATAACACGCTCAAAATTATTTACAACAAATTCCATATCATGTGTGATAGTAATGACTGTTGTCTTGTTCTTCTGCAAATAATCAATCAATTTAGATATTTGCATCATTCCGACATGATCTTGTCCAGCAGTTGGCTCATCTAAAATCACCACGTCTACATCCATTACTAAAACACAAGCAATGGTTACAAACTTCCTGGTGGAGAAAGGTAAATTATAAGGATTCTCATCCAGGAACCCATCAATACCGACTAACTCCGCAACATTGTAGACTCTGGTTGAAATTTCATCTTCAGAAAGACCATTTGTCTTAGGTCCATAAGCAATCTCACTATATACATCACTGTGAAAAATCTGATCATCAGGGTTCTGAAAAACATAGCCGACATGTCTGGATATCTGTGCAGTCGTATAATCTTTTGTGTTTAACCCATCTATCACGATATCTCCTTTTGTCGGTCTTAGGAGTCCGTTCATCATCTTAACAGTAGTAGTTTTCCCAGCTCCATTTTGACCGACAATAGCTAATTTTTCTCCTTTTTCAATCACTGTAGAGATATTTTCAACAGCCCTAAATCCATTGGGGTAGACAAAACTAACATCCTTTATTTGAATAAAACTCATTGTTTATATACCTCCTATCTCTGTAGCCATTTGCTAATTTCAGCTTCGGCTTGTAATTTATTTATTGGAATCTGTTTAAAACTTGAATCTCTTTTACTCATTTCTATACCTAATAGAGCGTATTGAGGCAAACCCGCCTCATATTCCAACACTTTTGGCATCGATAGAACTTCATCTACTTTTCCATCTAGCATAATCTCACCTTCATTCATGACAAAAACGTAATCTGAATGCTCAGCAATTAATTCAAGCTTATGTTCTACAAGAATGATAGTCTTTCCCTGTTCTTTTAAAAATTTTATTATCTCAAAAATATCTTTTGTTCCTTTTGGATCAAGTTGAGAAGTTGGTTCATCAATCACTAAAATATCCGGGTCCATTACAATAACAGCAGCAAAAGCCACTCTCTGTTTTTGCCCACCTGACAGCTCATATGGATTTTTATCAGTCAAATCTCTTATTCCTAATAAATCAATAATCTGTTCTACTCTTTTTTTTATTTCATCAATTTCTACTCCAAGATTCTCTAAACCATAAGCAATTTCATCAAAGACAGTATCTTTCACACCACTAATTTGCGTGAATGGATTTTGGAAAATAAATCCAATTTTACTAGCTAAACCACTCATATTCCATTCTCGAATATCTTTTCCTTCAATTAAAAGTTCTCCATCTAACTCACCTCTATGAAAATGGGGTATAAACCCGCGAATAACATTACACAAGGTCGTTTTCCCAGCCCCATTCTTTCCTATAATAGAATAAAGTTCACCTTGTTGAATAGAAAAGCTGACATTTTTTAGAGTAAATTGACCATCATTGATTGGATATTTGTAATTAATATTTTTAGCTTGTATTAGTTCCAAATCAGTATCCTCCTTACAGCTAGAAAAATGATAAATATAATTACTAAAATTTGAATCGACATATCTATTTTTGTTTTATGGAGTTCATGAAGACTTGTCTTTTTTCCTTTTGTTGAAAATGCTCTAGTCTCCAATGTAATTGCTCTCTCTTCCGTATTAGCAATTGAACTCAGCACTAGAGGACCTAAAACAGGCACAAAAGCTTTTGTCCTGGTTAAAAGAGAACCTTCCGTTTCTACTCCTCTTGCCTTCTGAGCGTCCATAATAACTTTGGATCGTTTACTTATCTCAGGAATAAATTGAAAAGTAGCAAGGATAGCATATGAAAATTTAGGTGACATTCCTACTTTTTCAAGCGCTTGGCTAATATCTCGAATAGAAGTAATTCTAAAAAACAAAAGAAAAGCAGATGCAATGGCTACGATTCTGGAAGTCAGAGTAAGACTGAGCATAACTCCTTCTTCTTTAATTGAAATAATCCCCCAGCTCCAAAGTATTTCTTCTCCAGGTGCAATAACCGATTGTATAATAAAAATAAATAGAACAAGTAACAATAATCCTTTAACAATTAAATTAAGAAATTGCTTTGCTACTCCTGCTTTTAAAGCAATAACTATACATAAAGGCAACATCATATACGCATAGAGATAACTAGGTACTAAAAAGATTGAAATAGTAACAAATAGAGGTAACATAAATTTTGTTGATGGATATAAATTAAGAATAAAATTTCCTTTATTCGGCAAAATAATTTCCTCCCTTATGTAACGGGTTACATTTTAATAATAATAAAATAATTAACGAACAGTTGTATTTCTTTTTACGTAATTTATCGGCATACATACGGATGTTTGCTTAACAGGCTGTTTATTTGCAAGAGCTAATAAAAGTTTTGTAGCTTCTTTACCCAATTCATATATTGGCTGCTGTATTGTACTTAAAGAAGGAGTTATTAGCTCTCCAATTTCAATTCCGTCAAAACCGACTATTTGCAACTCACCTGGAATACGAATATCTCTTAACATTGCTTCTTTTACCATAGCAACCCCAATTTGATCATTTCCAACAAATACAGAATCCACCTCAGGGGTTTTATCCAAAAGTTGACCAGCAACTTCGAAGGAACGCTTAAAATCAAACTCGCCTTCGTATGTTATAGCTGTCATTTCTTTCATTTTAAGAAAATCATGAAATCCTCTCGACCTTTCTTTAGCAGTAATAAGATTAGGCGGTCCACTTATTTCACCGAACACTTTCCCTCCATTTTCAAAAAGAGTTTGTGCTGCTAATTTCCCACCTTCATAATTATCTACATAAACACATGGTATATTTTTATCCATACTTCTATCCAATGCAACAACTGGCATATGAAGTCCTTTAAAATTATCACTATTACCAGATATCGAAGTAACAAGTAATCCATCAACATGATTTTGGGACAAAGTTTCAATATAATCTTTTTCTTTTTCCTTATTCCCATCAGAATTACAAAGAATTACTCTATATCCATACTGTCTAGCAGTATCTTCTACAGCTCTCGCAACTTCAGGAAAAAAAGGGTTACTGATATCAGGAATAATTAAACCTATACTGTATGATTGTTTCTTAAAAAGTGTCTTAGCAACTGCGTTCGGTTTGTAATTTAATTCTTTAATTGCTTCTAATACCTTTTCTTTTGTTGTAGGTTGAACTTTACTCGAGTCATTTATAACTCTGGAAACTGTTGCAACAGACACTCCAGAATACTTAGACACATCTCTAATTGTTGCCACCTTCTCCCTCCTTCGTTGTAACCGGTTACATTTAAAATAGCAAAAATTATTTGATAAGTCAATATTTTTTATAATTTTGTACGAAATACTGAAAATGCATTTGGCTTACATAATAATTATATTTTTAATAGTTACGTTTTTGGCAATGAAATTTCTTCCACTTTAAACGGGTGAAGATTTTTCATAATACTATTCAAATTAACGTTATAACAGCGGTGTCGTTACTTACAGGTAATAACGTTAAATTATTCAAATATGCTCCATAATGTCTACTACCATAAATCTCTATCAAGTATTCAAATAACAAATCCAACTCAGCTGCCATTTTCGGAAGACCTACTTGTTCCTGATAACTTTCTGATCATAACGCAGAAATAGTTTTTTTCTCTGTTCATCGGCCTATAGAAAAGTTTTCCCATCCCACGCTTCTCTTGATTTGAATCCCAATTCACCATACAAAAAAACACTCCTGCCCACCACAGCAACAGAAGTGTTTATCAAAAAATTATTCCGCCTTACTTACCTCATCTGTATAACCTTCACTTTTCGTATAAATTGTTAACCCCTTAATATTCTTTCCTTTATCAGAAAAAACAAAACTCGCCAGATAACCCACAACAAAGGAAACTAAGAAGGAAACCATACTCACAGCAAATGGAGTCATATCCGTTCCTTGGACAAAATAAGCTACAATAGCCGCAGTTCCCAAACCTATAAAAACACCCGGCGTGTTTGCCCGTTTCGTTAAAATGCCTAATGCGAATACAGCTGCGATAGGTACTCCAAATAATCCAGTTATATCTAAAAATAGATTCCATGTTTCTGCTCTATTGGTAGAAACCAAGTATAACGCGGCAGTCATTCCTAATACGCCAGCAATAATAACTACCAACCTTGCAAGTAATACATCATTTCCCTTCTTCTTTTCAAAAAAGCGCTGTTTAAAATCAGTAATCACACAGGCAGAGATACTATTTAAACTGGAAGAAATAGTTGATTGAGCTGCTGCAAATATTGCTGCAATCAATAACCCTGCTACACCAGCTGGAAGCGTTGTTACAATAAAGTAAGGAACAATAGCCGACGTGTTTACCTCTTCCGGTAAACCTCCCGAATTAGAGTAGTAACTATACAACATCGTTCCCATCCCATAAAATATCGGAATCGTAATAAGTGCAAGCGCTCCATTTGTCCAAAGTGATTTATTCGTTTCTTTCATAGATTTCGTTGTTTGGTAACGCTGTACAACATCCTGACTCGCTGTATATTGATGCAAGTTATTAAAAATCGAACCTAAGAAGATGATAGGTATCGCAGCTGCAGCAGTTCCAAACTGAAAGTTCCCTGCAGTGATTAACTTATCATTCTCTAAAGCATCCGAAATAATTGTTGAGAATCCGCCATTTATATAGTTTATCCCAACACCAATGACAAGGATAGCTCCTCCAAGCAGGATGATTCCCTGAATAACATCGCTCCAGATGACACCCTCTATTCCACCGAGGAAAGTATAAATAATACATAAGATACCTACGATAGAGGCAATCAACATGGGGTTTATATCTGAAACCGATGTAATGGCAAGCGTAGGCAGATACACAACAATTGCCACACGTCCAATATGAAATAAAATAAATAATAAACTTCCCACAACTCTTAATGACGCCCCAAACCGTACCTCTAAATATTCATAAGCACTGGTAACGTTCAGCTTTCTGAAAAAAGGGATATAAAAATAGATCAGGATTGGAATAATTGCAAAAATAGCAATATTCCCTGCTGCATAAGACCAATCTGTCAAAAATGCCTGCTCAGGTGTAGACATATACGTGATCGCACTTAATGTCGTAGCATAAATACTAAATCCTGCTGCCCACGCCGGGATTTTCCCGCCAGCAGTAAAAAATTCGTCTGTATTTTTACCAGCCTTCTTTGTAAAATAAAGACCCACTCCCAGCATTGCAATCAAGTATACAATAATGACCAACCAGTTAGCCGTTCCCAGCCCTATTTTATCCATCTTATTTCACTCCTCGAATTATAAGATTTTTTACACACCTTCTGATAAAGCGTTTTCTTATTTAAGCGCAAAAGCCATTAAAAATGACTTTTGCACGCATATATTACAATTGGAATTGCTCTACTAATTTAACTACTTCTTCCTGCTTTGATTCATCAAAAGCTTTCATTGGCTGCTTGGTTGTCCCTGCGTCGATTCCTTTTACTTTTAAAATTTCTTTCAATGTCTGATAGATTCCCAGTTCAAGCACTTTTTCAATTAAATCATTGGTAACATGCTGAATTTCATAAGCTTCGGAAACCTTATCCTGCTGGCAAAGTTCAAATATCTGTTTTGCCCGCTGACCGTTTACATTGTATGTGCTGCCGATGGCTCCATCCACCCCGGAAATAGCACCGTAAATCAACATTTCATCAAAACCGGAATAAATCAGTTTATCAGGAAACTTATTTCGCAGTCTTTCTAACAGGAATAAATTGCTATCTGTAAATTTAACACCAATTACTTTTTCATTCTCAAACAGTTCTTCAAATTGAGCCGTTGAAATAGCCACACCGGTTAAGGCTGGAATAGCATAAATAATCATATTATTATTCGTTTTTTCAATGATGGTTTCATAGTAGGTCTTGATTTCTTCAAAACCAAATGGATAATAAAACGGTGTCACTGCAGAAAGACTGTCATAGCCTAACTCTGTAGCATATTGTCCTAACTCTACCGCTTCATCTAAATTAATCGAACCAACCTGCGCAATTAATTTCACATCTGACTTTGCTTCTTCTTTCACTGTTTTAAAGATAAATTTCTTTTGTTCCAGCGACAACATGAAATTTTCTCCAGAGCTTCCATTAACATATAATCCATCGACTTTTTGCACATCTATATTCTGCCTTACAATTTCTCGTAAACCTTTTTCCTTCACCTTTCCTTCTTCATCAAAAGGAACCAATAATGCTGAGAAAATACCCTTCATAATAAAAAACCTCCAAAGTAGTTGAAATAAATAAGTCTTTAAATATATAATATGGTCAGACCAATTTTCGATATGTTCATCATAGAAGGTGTCACCTTAATTGTCAAGATAATTTTTAGTAAATTTCGATTCCTGTATGCGTTTTATTTCTTTGAACCTTGAGAACACGTGGGCAGGAATGATAATTCTTTTAGATGCAAAAAATTATTATTATCTTCTTTTTTGCCTTCTGCTTATGCTGCTTCCTTATGTGTTATGATTATTCTATTAGGAGTGGTGTAGATGGCAATTCAAAAAACATCATTAGTAGAAATAGCAATGGATAGGATTAAAACATATATTCTTGAAAATAAATTAAAAGAAAATGATAAACTGCCTACGGAAAAAGAACTTATTGCCAAGCTGCAGGTAAGCAGAACGGTAGTAAGAGAGGCGTTAAGATCTTTAGAATCTATTGGTATCTTAAAAATCAAACCCGGCGGCGGAGTTTTTGTAGGGGACTCTGATTTCCGTTCAATTAAATCCATTCTCAAACATCATTATGAAGCTCATGGCGTAAAGATTAGAGAGCTGGTTGAAATCAGAAAAATTCTGGAGCTGGGTGCTTTAAGGCTGATTATCGAAAAAAATTTAGATGTAGATTTCGATTACCTGGAAAGCTTGAATCAAGAGTACTACCAAGCAATTACCCATAATTGGGACACCAAAAAATATGATCAGCTGTTCCACCAGCATATTATCCGAGAAGCAGATAATGAAACGTTTTATAATTTCACCGAGGTGATTCAAGAGTATTTCTCGCTTGTAAAAATTGATTTAATGCAAAGCAAAAAAGACTTGTTAGCATCTTACAAGGAGCATAGCGAAATACTGGCAGGTCTCAAAAACAAAAATTTAGAATACAGTCATAAAATCATGTCTGTACATTTTGAACCTATCTTTGACTATATTTATGAAATGGAAGGGTTAAAAGAAGATGGAACCAATTAATGCATCGGAAAGAAAATCTTTAAAACAAACAATTATTCAAGAAATAAAACAATACATTATCGATAATAATTTAAAAGCAGGCGACAGGCTCCCCGCAGAAAGAAAATTTATGGAAATATTCGGGGTGAGCCGTTCTGTGATCAGAGAAGCATTAAGTTATCTGGAAAATACAGGTGTAACCAGAGTCCGTCAAGGGCAAGGTGCTATTTTAAATGAATCGAATATTGACAAATTACTTGATAGCTTCTTTTTTCTATGGCAGGTGAACGGCGGCGACTTAAAAGACATTCAAAGCCTGCGTGTCATATTTGAATCCAGCGCAATGGAAGAGATTATTAAAATTGAAAATAACAATAATCTTCTCAAACTGAAAGAGTCAGTTATAAATAATAGAGAAGCCGTGACAAGAGAAGCGTTTATAGAAGCGGATATGAACTTCCATAAACAGCTGTTAGAAGCCACGAATAATGTGTTGTTTATACAGATGACCAATATGATAACCAGCTACTTTTTTGAATCTGCATCACGTATCGATATAACACATCAAGAATTTCAAAAAATAAATGATGAACACGAAAAAATGGTAGATATGCTAATTAACAAGGATGTGGAAGGAGCAAAAAGTCTATTGACGGCTCACATAAATAATACGAAGAAAGTTTAGGTGGTGGAAGGTGAATTATGTATCGATAGATATTGGTGGAACGTTCATAAAATATGGCGTGATGGATACGAACCACGTCTTTCAATTCCAAAGCAAAGTGGAGACAAAAGTAAATATAGACGATGCCATCTATCACCAAGTAGAAGCCATTATTACGGAACAAAAGCACGCATACACGATTTCAGGAGTCGGCATCAGCACAGCTGGAATCGTTGATAGAAATAAAGGTGAAATCGTTTATGCCGGCCCAACGATTCCCAACTACGTAGGAACGGCTTTTAAAAAAAGACTGACGGAAAGATTGAATGTACCTGTATATGTTGAAAATGATGTGAACGCAGCCATGCTGGGCGAAGTTTGGAAAGGCGCTGCCAAAGGAGCAGACAACGTATATTGCTTAACGCTCGGTACCGGCATCGGAGGCGCTCATTACGATAATCATCGATTGATTGATGGAGCTAATTTAAAAGCCGACTCCATTGGCTACCTTTTATATGATCCCGAGACCAAATTGAATTACGAGCAAAGAGCCTCCACTTCAGCACTGAATAATGTGTTAAAAAGCGAACTTGGAAATGCATTTCATGCTGAAAAAGCGTTTGAACTGGCGCGCTCCGGTGACATGAAATGCTACGATGTGATTTACAAATGGACCGCAGAAGTAGCAAAAGGTTTAGCCCAAATCATTCTAATGAAAGACCCTGCGATAATACTAATTGGCGGAGGAATCTCCAGACAAGGGGACTATCTGCTGAATCTCATTAAAAATCAGCTAACTATTTTCCTGCCAGCTCATTTTTTAAATACCGAATTGAAAATAGCGCAACTCTATAACGATGCTGCTTTATACGGAGCAGTCTTCCCATTCTTTAAGGAGGATTGATAACATGCTAGAAAAAGTGGAAAAGTCTTTAATCGTTTCCTGTCAGGCATTACCTGATGAACCGCTGCACAGTTCTTTTATTATGTCTAAAATGGCGTTAGCAGCAAAAGAAGGCGGTGCTGCCGGCATCCGCGCTAACACAAAGGAAGATATTTTGGAAATAAAAAAAGAAGTGGGCCTGCCAATCGTAGGTATTGTTAAGAGAGATTATCCTGACAGCCCTGTCTTTATTACGGCCACCTATCAAGAAATAGATGAACTTTTAGAAAGCGGCTGTGAAATGATCGCTCTTGATGCAACTGCAAGGAAACGGCCAAATAAGATAGAGCTTAGCGAATTAGTAGATTATATACGCAGTCAGAACAACACTGTGGAAATCATGGCGGATATCGCTACATTAGAGGACGCAAAAATAGCTGAGCGTTTAGGATTTGACTGTATTTCTACCACCCTTCACGGGTATACAGAAGAAACAGCCGGAGAAAAACTCTATCATCATGATTTTCAATTTTTAAAGGACGTATTGGAGGCAGTTCAAATTCCTGTTATTGCGGAAGGAAATGTCATCACTCCAGAAATGTTTAAGCGCTGTCTGGATTTAGGTGCTTATGCGAGTGTTGTCGGCGGAGCAATCACCAGGCCGAAAGAGATTACGAAGCGATTTTTGGAAGATTAACTATTTCTGATTAATGAAAAACAGCTATGGAGGTGGTACCGACCCTCCACAGCTGTTTTTCATTCTCTTCTATTATTAAATTTTTTCTTAAAGAGATGTATCAGTGGATGACTTACTCACATCCAACCCCGTCTCCATCCCGATCTAGATGAGGGCCATATCCAGGATCACCTTCACGCACTGGTGCTGCACCAGCTTCTCTTGCTGCCGTACAGTTCTGATATTGCACATTGGAACTAGAGGATGATTCACTCGAACCCGAACTAGAATCAGACTCTGAGCTGGAGCTAGAGCCAGATCCGGATTCAGAGCTTGAAGAACTACCGCTGGAGCTTGCAGTAGCCGAACTGGATTCTGCACTTGCCACCTGAGACTCCAAGTCGCTAATGTCGCCCTTTAAGGATTCATTTTCTTCAGATAGTGCATCAACTTCATCATTTAGAGAGTTAATTTGCTCATTTTCCTCTTCCAAGGATGCTACCAGCTCTTCATACTCCTCTATGTCGCCAGATGCTTCCTCTGCCTCTGCAGTTAAATCAGCTATTGCATCCTCATGCTTGCTTTCCAGTTCTGCAATCTCAGATGTATGCTGCTCTTCCAGCTCCGTAAGTGCTTGTTCATGATCTGCATGGATGCTTTCTAATTCACTGTTGAGTTCTGTGTTTTCTTCTGTTAACTCTGTCACCTTTACTGCATTTTCATCTGATTGTTCTAAGCCCATTCCAAAAGCACTCAAAACAAATCCACTTATTACAGTACTGTAGAACACTCGTTTATTTAACACTTTTTCCCGCTTGAAAATTTTCTTCTGAACAAGATGGACAATGATGTAAATAAATGCAAAAAATAATACTAAACCTCCTAGAGACTGTAACCCATAAACCACTATTCTTTTCTCCCCTTTTAATTACTGCAGCTCAAAATAACTGAAGTTGCAGCTTTGTCTATTTTTTGCATCTATATCCTATTTACCTGCTTGAATGATTGCTTATCTTATTATGTAATAATGTATAAAGTTCGTTATTTATGTTTTTGTTTATAAAGTATTCGGCGTCTGCAACAGGATATAAAGACACAATACTATAATCATAGTTAATTATACCTTAAATAACAAGGGAAAATGAAGTATTATTTGCTAGTTTTGATAAAAATTGAATAATTATCTTTATAATTGTTGGAATTTTAATTTTTACAGCTTTATATTATTTTTAATAAATAATTATAATACTAAAAAAGTGAGACAGATTTTACTCTGCTCACCTTTTATATTCCCTGTCGTATCACTGTCAACGGAGAGTTCTGTCCTGATATTCTGCGTAAAATAAATAGTATTTACTCCATTCTCTCCTCCCCGCCGCACCCAACAATCAACTCAATTGCTTTCGGCACCTGCTTCACATCCCAAACAGGCACAATCCACGGAGGTGTAATAACCTTCTCATCAAAATCCTTTCTTACAGAAACCTCCGGATTTTGCAGCCAAATTGAATGCATCCCAACTTTATTAGCTCCAATAATATCCGTGTCCCATGTATTACCTATCATAATCGCTTCATGAGGCTTGATGTTCAGTGCATCCAATACGTTGTGATATACGATGCCATCCGGTTTTTCTGGAATAGCTGGATCCAGCTCTGATTTCGTCGCAAAGACATATTCAAATCTATCTAAAATATGTAATCTTTTTAATAGATTTCGAACAACGTCGCTGTCACTGGTTGCTGTATTGCTGAGAATCGCATGCTTTAAACCCATATGACTTATGGATTCCAGCACTTCCAGTACATGTTCCCTTAATTCTATTTCCGGATATTCCGTAAGCGGTTTTTCATCCATTCTTCCGTTTGGCGGGGTCGTTAATGTTTCTCCCAAATCCCATATGATGTGAGTTACCATCCATTTCATCCTCTCATTTTTATTCACGTTTCATCCTTCTATTAATTCATGTACAGTATATCGTGAAAATAGCATCTTTCCTAATCATTAGAAGAAGATGCTTTCAAATAAAGTTCTCCAAACTCCCCTTCGAAATCACCCGCCCTCCATCAAAACATGCTATGATTAGCTAAACAATCAACAGCAAAGGCTTTTATGACAAAACCAATGGAGGGACAACAATGAGCTTAGACTATACCAATTCCATTCCGCTTTATGTCCAATTAAAGCAAAAAATAGAGTAGAACGTATATAATGGCCGTTATGCAGATAAAATCCCCAGCGAAAGAGAATTAATGGATGAATATTACGTCAGCAGAAGTACTGTCAGACAAAGCATCCAGCAGCTTGTCCTGGAAGGCATCTTAGTGAAAAAGCCTGGAAAAGGAACCTTCGTTGCGGTAAGTACCATTAATGACTGGCTTGGAAGTCTCAGCAGCACCTCTGAAAATATGGAGAAGATGGGAATGACTCCAGGAGCAAAACTGATTACATCGCAAGAAATTGAATTATTCGGAAGGTTAAAAAAATTACCAAGCTGGAAAAGGCCCACTATTTTAAAAGAATAAGATTCGCTAATGATATTCATATGGGAATCGAAAGGCACTATTACCCCGTTGCCTTAGGAAAGAAATTAGCACAATTCAACTTGGATCAGGAGACATTCTATGAGCTGCTGGAAAGGGAGTTAAAAGTCAAAACCTTTCAAGCAGAGCAGGAAATCAGAGCGGGAGTTTCCACAGCAAGTGATTCGGGGTTGTTGCACATTCCGGAGGGGTCAAGCATCATGATTGCAGAAAGAAAAATCACTGATAAAAACGGCGGTTTTGTCGAATTTGAGAGAGCTTTTTATCGGGCAGATATGTATTCCTTCAAAATAAAATTGTCGAGAAATAGCAAATAATGACATAATCCTCTCCTTCGTGTTAACTGGTACGGACATTCTAACCATCTTGAGAAGACGATGTTATATCGTATAAAATATGAAGTATACCTATGTATATTAGCAAAATTGGCATTCACCAATCTGTTGGCTGAATGCCTTCGTTGCCTTTATACGGATAGCAGGGTTTTATACGGTTTAATCTGTCAAAAACAGACAATTTTTTTCAAAATAACACCGTCTATCATTCAGAAAAAATTCATACCATTCCATATTCGAAGGAGATTAACTTATGAGAGAAGTGAAAAAGAGAGAGACACTGACCAAAACACTCAAGCCGCATTGGGTCTGGGCGATTGCGTTAGGATCAGCCATTGGCTGGGGAGCCTTTGTACAGCCAATCAATTGGATGTCCACCGCCGGACCGCTCGGAGTAATAATCGGCTTCTTTATCGGTGCCTTGCTCATGATTCTGATTGCCGTCAGCTATGGGTTTCTGATAAAAAGCTTTCCCGTTTCCGGAGGAGAATTCGCTTATGCCTATGTCAGTCTCGGCAGGACGCATGCTTTTATTTCCGGATGGTTTTTAACTTTAGGGTATATCTGCATCGTGGCACTGAATGCATCTGCATTTGCGCTGATGATTAAATTTATCTTTCCAAGATTGATTGAAAATATCCCGCTTTATCAGATTGCCGGCTGGGATGTCTATTTGACCGAAATTTTAGTAGCAGCCATTTTACTCGCTTTATTTGGATTTTTTAATATTAGAGGAACGACCCTGTCAGGAAGTATGCAATTCGTTTTTTGTATCGTTATGATTGCAGCTATTTTTATTCTGCTGCTTCTCGTCGGCATCCAGCCAAGTGCAGGTTTTTCTAATATTACACCAATGTTCCCGCCAGAAACAACAGCAATTGCTGCGATTATTTCCATTGTTGCCATTGCTCCATGGGCTTATGTCGGCTTTGACAATGTTCCGCAAGCTGCAGAGGAATTTGATTTCCCATCCCATAAAGCATTTCGTTTAATCGTCTTTGCTATTTTAGCTGCAGCTACATTATACAGTTTAATGATTATAGCAACCTCCATGATTCGCCCATGGGAAGGCGTTGTAGAAGAAAATCATATCTGGGGAACCGGATATATTGTTGAAGAGCTGCTCGGACCTTTAGGGTTAGCCATCCTTGCAGTCGCATTGACAATGGGAATTTTTACTGGGTTGAACGGCTTTATCATCTCATCCAGCCGCCTATTGTTCGCCATGTCCCGGGCAAAGATTATTCCGGAAGGCTTCTCCAAGCTTCATCCGAAATATAAAACGCCATACTGGGGCATCATTTTCGCAGTAATTGTTGCGATGCTGTCACCATGGTTCGGAAGAGAAGCATTGATGTGGGTGGTAGACATGTCCTCCATCGGTGTAACCATTGCTTATTTTTATACATGCTATGCAGCTTCTACCTTATTTAAAATGAAAAAGGATCACACCTTTAACGAGAAAAAACATATTGAAGCTCCCCGGAAGAAAATTATCGCTATTCTTGGGATGATTGCCAGCATTATCTTCCTTGGACTGCTGCTTATTCCAGGCTCTCCTGCATTCTTAGGAGTAGAGTCCAGAATTGCTTTAGCTGCCTGGATTATTTTGGGGATTATCTTTTACCTGATCAAGCGCAAAGATCTCAAGAAGATTCCGGAGAAAGAATTGAGTTATTATATTCTCGGGAAGGAAGAAATTGAGATTGAGAAGGATGAGTAAATAGCAGGAACGGAAAAAGGATTTTCAAATGGAAGGTTTGAAAATCCTTTTTCCGTTCTTGTGTGATGAATTAAATTATTCACTTCTATTTTATAGTAAGAAGAATGGAGCAACACCATTATTATCGATTGGTATTGGTGACAGATGCATACTCCGGCATATACCTAGAGCCGAATCATGAAATACGGCATCTTCCGCAGCATAAAATACCTTGTTTTTTATATCAGCTTTTCTCCCAGTCCCATTGCTTAACCTGACTTTCCTACAAAGCTTCAGATGGGGCTGAGAGCTGGTAATTCTTCGCCATACGAGCAGCACTTTCTGCTTCAATATATCCCCATACGTCATCAAGCGTTGGATGAGAGGTTGCTTTTAAGATACTCTTAATATCATTCGGACTAAGATTCGGATTAGCTTCCAGCATAAGAGCAATAATCCCTGCACAAATTGGTGTTGCCATGGAGGTACCTGACAATTGAATATAACTTTCATCGATAACCATCTCTGGCAGTTCCGATTCAATTGCCGATCCTGAAGCCAGCAAAGAAATAATGTTGGTGCCTGGGGCGTAAACATCCGGTTTAACGAGCGTATCAATCGTAGGGCCTCTGCTAGAATACTCTGCGATAACGTCATCCGCACGCTCTAACGTGTTCTGATCATCTGTCGAACCTACTGTAATAATAAATGGGTCGATTGCTGGTGTACTGATAGTTGCTGCACTAGGTCCGCTATTTCCAGCAGCAGCAACGACAACTATTCCTTCATGCCATGCAGCTTGAGCAGCTAGCGATAAAGGATCGTCCCGGAATGATTCATACGCCGGAGCCCCAAGCGAAAGCGAGATAATCTGAATATGATGCGCTTCTTTATGGTCGATACACCATTCCAAGCCTTCAATTATGGTGGATAACCTCCCGCTTCCTTGTTCATCCAGAACCTTTATTCCAATGATAGAAGCTTCTGGTGCAGGGCCTGTATACTTTCCATTGGAGGCACTTCCATTTCCTGCAGCATCTCCTGCGCAATGTGTCCCATGTCCATTATCATCATACGGATCATTTTCCCCATTTATAAAATCTTGAAAAGCTACAATCCGATTCGCAGGGGTCGTCAAGTCTTCATGCGGATAAATACCTGTATCAATTATTGCCATCGTAACGCCTTTTCCAGTTAATCCAAGCTGTTCTCTTACTTTTGCAGCGCCTGTTTGCTCACTGGCAATATCCAAAAAGGAGGTTACAATCCGATCGTAAAAAATACGATCTACTGCTTCATGGTCTTTAATTTGTTTAATTCTATCCGGTGTTAGATGTCCTTTTATAGCATTTATACTGTGGAGTTCTCTGCCTAGTTTATTATGGGAGTCAACGTTGCATACTTTTAAGAGGTCGTCTTTTTTTCCTTGCTCACAATTCTTTCTTAAATAAACGATAATGGGGATTTCATTGTTGTTGGTTTCTTGATTAGTTACTTTCCGAGAATTTCGTAATTGTTCCACTAAGCCAGGGTCAAGTTTATGTCCGGCATCTTCGAACCATACTTTTTTCCGTTTGCTCATCTTACTCCTCCTCGTAAAATATTTATTTTGCATACATAGATTACCACTGAAGAATATAGAAAACAATCGGACAGGTTTACTATTTTTAGAAGATTTTAAATAAATATACAGTAGTTTTATTGTAAACTACCATTTAAATTTGTTAAAGCAAAACGGATTTATTGCCTAACATCGACTGTATATCATCTTCTTCTAAAATAACAGGATAACAAATACCAGCCCCCGATATTAAGGACTGGTATCCTTTTATGAAGTAGCCTTTTTTGTCTTTGCATCCCTTTTGGCAGTAGTCGTTTTCTTTTTCGGCTTCGTTGTTTTAGGCTTATCACTTTTAGCACGATCCAACGATTCCTGCAACGCATCCATTAAATTAACCACATTATCCGCCTTTTCTTTGGTATCTTTACCAATTTCAACTTCTTCATTGTTTTTCTTGGCTTCGATTAATTCCATGAGTGCTGTTCGATAATTATCTTTATATTTTTTTGGTTCAAACTCAGTCGTCAATTGTTCTATAAGAAGCTTGGCAGTGTCCAGCTCTTTTTTACCAACTGATTCTTGACTAGGAACATTGGGTACATCTTCAACTCCCCGAACCTCATCCGGGTAATGTATTGTTTCAACTACTATCGCAGTTTTATACACTCTAATTACAGCAAGCTGTTCTTTAGAGCGTATCATCATTTTTGCAATTCCAATCTTACCAGTATCTGTTAGCGCTTCTCTTAGCAATGCGTATGCTTTTGAGCCGCCCTCACTAGGTGATAGGTAATAGCTTTTCTCAAAATAAACAGGATCAATTTCTTCCAATTGAACAAAATCAACAATCTCTACAGCTTTGTCTTCTTGCTCTTTCTTTAGTGCTTCTAATTCTTCGTCATCCAATATAACAAATTTATTTTTTGCGTATTCATACGCTTTTACAATATCCTCACTTTTTACATCTTTATCGCAATTTGGACAAGTCTTTTCATATTTAATAGGCATCTTACATTTCTTATGCAACTGCCGCAGTTTTATATCCTTATTTTCAGTAGCGGCATGCATTTTGACAGGGATATTGACCAAACCAAAACTGATTGTTCCTTTCCACATCGTATGCATTCCGTTCACTCCTTTTTGATTTATTTTGCTGATTTGTATGTTTTTTATACAAAGATATGAGGCATCCTATTTAAAAAGAGGTGATTATATATGGACTGGATGAAACCAATAGAAAGAACAGATATACCAGAGGGGGATGAATGGTTGTATGAGGTTAAATATGATGGGTTTCGTTGTGAACTAAGCTGGACTGATAAAAATATTATTTTAACTAGTAAGAATAACCTGGATATCTCTAATAAGTTTCCTGAAATTATTAACTGGTGCAATGATAATTACGATTACTTTAATAGCAAATTACCACTAAAAATAGATGGCGAACTTGTCATATTAAATCATCGCTACCAAGCTAATTTTGCAAAAATCCAAGCACGTGGCAGGACGAAAAGCATTGACCGTATAAAAAAACAGGCAAGTAATAGACCTGCAGCATTGATGGCATTTGACATCGAGGAAATAAGAGGCAAGAAACTTACCAATAATAATTTATCTTTACGGAAAGAAATTCTTCATCAATTATTAGAGCCAGTTTCCGATAACGAAGTTTTAAAATGTGTAGAAATATTTTCTTCTGTTAAAGAAATCCAGAAAGTCATTTCAGCATCAAAGTGCGAAGGTATTGTTGCAAAACGAAAAGACAGCACTTATCAAAAAGGTAAAAACCATCATGATTGGTTTAAGATTAAAAGTTGGAGAGTGATTCAAGGCATTTTAACAGAGTATAACCCAAGTAATGGTTATTTTGCTGTGAACGTATTAGATAACGATAATTTAATACGTATCGGTACATGTAAACATGGCTTATCTAAAGAATCGTCTGAAACAGTACAAAAACTTTTTAAAGAGCAGGGGAAATTAGTCGAGGGTAGTTATCATTTACCTCCTGCAATAGCCAGCATGATCAATACACTGGATTTATATAAGGGAGAGTTGAGAGAACCTAATTTTAAGAGTATTAACCCCAACACTTCATATACTGAATGCACATTGGATAAATTACAGTTAGACATGGCTCAAATTCCAATCGAGACTTCTAACACGGATAAATACTTATGGCCAGATGTTTTTAAAAAGAAAGACCTCTTAGTTTATATCAGAGAAATATCACCTTGGATGCTTCCATTTTTAAAACAACGCGCTTTAACAATTATTCGCTGTCCCGATGGGATAAAAGAAAAATCGTTCTTTCAAAAAAGTATACCGAATTATGCACCGGACTTTTTATCATTTGATGCTACTGATGATTTAATTGTATGCAATCAGTTAGAAAGTTTAGTTTGGTTAGCAAATCATGGTTCCCTCGAATACCATGTTCCTTTTCAACGAATTGGACAAGTGACACCCTTGGAAATTGTATTTGATCTTGACCCGCCTGACAGAGAGAACTTTGTTTTAGCAGTAAAAGCAGCCAAGCTATTAAAGCAGATATTAGATGATTTAAATCTTGTATCTTTCGTGAAAACATCTGGAAACAAAGGGCTACAAATATATATTCCTATTCGAGAGGGGAGCATGACATACGACGAGACAGTTTTTTTTACCGAGACGGTAGCAAAAACATTAGAAAGAGCATTTCCAAACGATTTTACGACAGAACGATTAAAGAAAAAAAGAAAAGGACGTTTGTACATCGACTATATTCAACACGGTCAAGATAAAACATTGATTGCTCCTTATTCGCCAAGGATGACAAAAGAGGGTACAGTTTCTATGCCTTTATATTGGAATGAAGTCCATAAGGGATTAGAACCAACAGCCTTTACAATTGGAAATGCAGTAGAACGTCTACAAGAGGTCGGATGTCCATTCGCTGGATATTTCGAAACGGGTAGCAAACAAAAGTTAGATAAAGTGTTGAAAATGGTTAAAAATTAAAAGCCTATTTCTGATTCCATTCTAACGCTATTTACATTATCTATTATAAGTAATAATCACAATTGCAGAGTTACGGACATAAAATGGTCCATGGGATATTTGGCAACTCCTTTGATAGATAGTAACTTAAAAATTAGATGCCCGATTTGCATAACGGGCGTCTTTTTTGTTTTCTTATCATATTTATACATTTGAATCCTTAGTAGAAGAATGAAAAACATTACTAGGAGAAATAAAATAGCCTGACACTGTCAAAGAACTGGTGACAGGCTATTGCCTAAATTTATATTTTCCCGAAAAAATCCCTTTTGTATTATTACTGGATAGTTACATCTCATTTTTATAGTATTTTATTTCATTTCTTTTTTGAGAAAGAATAAATTTTCATATCTCTTAATACTCAGAGCATAAGGCACCACATCGTTTGTTTTCTTTTACCTTTCTTTCTAATACTTAAAACTCACTCCACGTTGCTGCTGTAAATATTTCAAAAAATTTAGGCGCAATGATTCAACTTTATCAGTCATGATCATAATAAAACGCAAGCTTCTTATCCAACAGATATGGTCGCAAATAAGCAACCATACTGCATAACGGTAAAACATCCTCGCTTAATTGGATGCCGAGCGTCTCTTTTATATACGCTTTTCTTTTCATCATCCGTTCCCAAAGTGCCGGATAATGATCTCTAAGCTCCTGTTTTAACACATCGTCCGCAATGGCTACTGTACTTTCCGCCGAAACACCATCGTATCCATCAACACGCGGAATAATATCTGTTTGAAAAATCATGCCGCTTTTGATAACTTCCTCTGAATCCCTATAGATTGGCGACGATAGCCATTCTTCATCCGCCGTCAAATGTCCTGGACATAGTCCCCAGTGATATGCTTCCTGTGGCAAAACATGGTTCATCAGCTTATACATATCCCCGCCCGGCATTCCAATTTGGATATTCTCCAGCCAAGCTATAATTGCAGTATAGTACGGTGCTGCCAGATCCTCTATATAATGCTTTTTACTCTCCGGTAAATCCTCGCTGTTCATAACAGCATATCCTGCTCTGCTCGATAATCCGCCTTTATATCCTACGGTTAAAGAGATGGCATCCCCTAGTGTAACCTTTTTAGAAGTTGGGTATAAATTACCGTTTTCGAATCGTTTACCCGTTGATGCAATCGTGACGACATTATTTTTTTGACCGTAGGCATGGAGTTCATTTCCTAATTCCATTTCAGAAATGCCAACCTCCAGCTTGTCTATCGCACGCAAGACACAATCTGCTGCCAGGGATGCCCCAAATTCATAATGAGCCATTTCATTCGCATTATTCACCCTGCGAACGCCACGATCCCCGCCGATGAAGATATCTGTATGGTTCGTAATAGAACCTTCCTTCCCGACCATTTCCCGAACCGTATCTACAATAAAAGAAGGAACATCAAATAAAGTCCGGTTATCCTCTACCTGGCTGGTAAAATGCTTCCATCCAGCCATTCCAATTTTCATTGCATCCTTGATTCCGGCTTCCTGAAGAACACTTGACATCTTACTGTGAGGCTCCATCGGCTGATTAGGCAAGGAAAAATGCGGACAATGAATTCCTTTTGCTGGAATTCTCGAAAATTGTACTTTATTATAGTTTTCATTTCCCAAGACCAGAAAAGCATCTCCATTAGCATGCAGGACTAATAAAGCCTCTTCAAATCTAGGAATAAATCCAACTAAATACTCAAAATTCCCGCCATGTTCCACATCCGCGTAAACCAGCAGCGCATCCAATCCATCGTGACGCATCTCATCTAATATCTTTTCTCTTCGTTGCTGCATCGTTGTATCATCCAGCAATATTGGAGTCCCTGTGCAATCTGGAGCAGGAGCATCCATTTCTATTAATTGTGCTTTTTTAGAATCATATTGTTTTTCCATTTAACTTGCCTCCAATGTATACATGTTTTTATTTGATTGGTTTTATTAATCAGAGGAACATGCATTTATTCCAATCCTGTGCATTACCTTGTTTCTTAGCAATGGGTAGTACCATTCTTGCTCTTTCTAAATATCATCAATAGGAAACATGGGGCGCATAATGCGCTTGAATGGAAGTTTTGCTGTGTCCTGCAGCGTTGCCCCCTGCGTTAATGACATGATATTTAATTTCCCCTCTTTTTTTAATTCAGGGAAAATATATCCCTGTTTAACAATGATAATATCATAGTCTCTATAATCGAGACCAGCCGCATGAAACTGTTCAATTTCAACAAACGGATGGTTGTTTCCTGAAACAACGATATCTATCGGTTTATCCTTGATTCTGACGGTTATACAATCACCAAAGTTCCCCTCTCTCACATAAGCATAACCAGCTAAATATCCTTTCGCTTTAATAACAACATCTAAATTTACATTTGCGGATAATTCGTCTATATCCATTCCCAAAGAAATGCTTGTTTCTTCCCCCGCTTCATAGCTTTTCAGCTTATCTAAGGTTTCTGCGTCATGAATACTGGCAAATAAAAACCGTTTGTTATGACCTTCATCAAGATGTAATACCTGACGTAAAATAAAGGTATTGCTCCCTACCGATCCCGATGTTACATTATCTCCTGAATCCGTAATGAACACTGGCTTTCCTTCACACGCTAATGCCATTTTCATTGCTTCCTCCGGCTGTGCAGTTAAGCCAGTATAATGGAATTCATAACGTTTATTCCATACATATTCCGCCAACTGATCCGCAATTTGATCTGCATATTCCTGATCAGCCTCTGTTGAAGGAATAACAACAATTCCACACCCTGCAACATCACAGTCATGACGAATATACCCAACATGCCAGGAACAGCTTAATATTCTTGAATCCGCTTCTAATTCATCCATATATTGATTAATCGATTTTACTGGTTCATCTGCGGAGACGCTTTGTTCTCCGCCTAAAATCATTGATAATTTACGATATACTGGGGTAATATTTTGACGTTGCTCCAACAAATCAACGAGCTTTTCACAAATAAATTCAATTGTTTCTTTAATATCTGTATGTGGAGATTCGCGATAACTGCGAATCAGTGTGGTACTTTCTACATACGCTTTAGACAGGTTACCATGCGGATCACTTACTACCGCAATTGGCAAATAAGGGCCTGTCAGCTTGCGAATCATCTTCATAATATGATGATCCCCAGATCCGCCTTCCAAATCTTCTACTTCACTCGCCCCGTGTAAATGAAGAAAAATCCCATCAATTTCATGAATATGCTTTTTAATATCTTCCAAGATTCTCTTTTCAATATAATCAAATGCCGTTTTTTCTAAAACGCCGCCAGCTGATGCATCAGCATAAATGGAAGGAATTATCTCCACACCTTTTTTAGCAAACACATCTTTACATTTCATTTCCCGAATGCAATCCTCTCCAAATAAGAGATCAAAATCCTCTAAATTACTTTTATACGGAATATTGGCATTCGATTCAAGAATAAATCGTGCAATCAAAACTTTCATCGATTTCACCTCATCAACTTTTTTAAGAAATATATCCGTTCCTTCCAGCCTTTCAAGGCCCGGGTATATTTAGTAAATCTTTTTATCTCCAATGAAAAATCTTTATTTTATTCAGCCTTCTCTGTTGATTTCGTTCTTGAAATAATAATCCTGCAGGAAATATAGGAGACAACCACCCCAACAATTCCTACGATTGCCGCTAAAAATAAATTCCCTAATCCTCCTTGATTATCAATGAAGAACATCGCAGTAAATAACCCTGGGGTTCCACCCATAATATAGCTTTTCAATCCAAATATACCAGCAACCAAACCAGCACTTGCAGCTCCAATTGCAGTGCCTATTAATATTTTAGGCCGCGTAATCAAAGCACCGTAGAAAGCGGGTTCTGTAACCCCGCAAAGTGCGGTTACACCAGAAGAAACAATCATACCCTTCTTCGCTTTATCATTTTTTATGGAAGTAGCTGCTGCTAAAGCACTTCCGCCAATGCACAGGTTGGAGATGAACCCCATAACCATAATGGCAGGGTCATATCCAATCGTTGCAACACTGTTAAAACCGATTGGCATAATCGCTTTATCTAATCCAAACATAACCATATAAGGATAAGCCACAGCGAATACCGGCATCGCCAGTCCGCCGATTGTACTCATTAACGTTGTAATCCCTGAACCCACATAGTCACTTAAAAGGGTTCCGATAGGTCCTAACACGATTAATGTTATTGGTACAACAATAATCATCGTTAATAGCGGTTTCAAAAAATAGATGACGATTTCAGGAATAACCTTCTTAAAGAATTTGTCCACGAAATACATAAGCCCAACACCAAGCATAACTGGTAATACGCTGGTGCTATAGTCCACCGCTGGAATTCCGATTCCTAAAAAACTTAGCCCTTCTTGACCGCTAATATTCGAGCTGACAAGCAACGCTCCCAATACTGCTCCCAAAATAGGTTCCATTTTTAAACGTCTCGCCATTGTAAATCCTAGATAAACTGGTAAGAAGGTAAATGCTGCATTGAAAATAGCATCGATAATGACTGCAGTGCCAGATTCCATGTCTAAACCAAAATAGTTGATTAATAGATTTTTAACGGCAAGAATGATTCCGCCAGCAATCAGTGCTGGAACAATAGGCATAAATACGGCAGCCATAAAATTACCAAATTTGTTTAAATAGTTCATAAAACTCATTTTTTGCGGTTCTTCCGCTTCTTTTGCAGAGCCTGCTTCGTTATTTTGCCCCTCTTTCCACCCAGACACCTCTAAAAAATCGTTGTATGCTTCATTAACATTAGGCCCGATGATAATCTGCACTTGGCCAACTTTCTTAATGACACCTAACGTATTTTCAATCCCTTTTAATGCTTCCTCGTTTATCAGTTTCTCGTTATTATAATGTAAACGAAGTCTAGTGGCGCAGTGTTCAACATAATTTAAATTATCTACACCGCCAACGTGCTCCAATACTTGTTTTGACATCTCAACATATTTCATTTTTTATTCCCTCCATTTCTGCCTGCTTATTAATAAAACAAAATTTCACTCAGCGGGATTTTTACGGACGATTCTCCGCGATAAATCCAACAATGTGGTACTAAAACAAAATTTAAGTCCTATTGACGTCTGAACAAATTAGTATGTTAACATTTTCACAATCAAACCTTTTATAAATAAAATCGATTCTTCTGGCTGTGTAGTTATTTTAGGTTAAGATGGGAATTCGATAGCGGAGCAGCCAAACCCATAACATCGATTCCCTTGTAGACTTTTACCTGTCTATAAAATACCGCTTACATAGTTAAGCACATCTAAGTCGGCTTTATAATCACCATACGATTTATCAAGGACAACAATTTTATTTCTGTTATTTTCATTTATTTCACTATATAGACTATACCATTCCGTTTGAAAAAGAGCTTAAGCGGACATGCATCATCACACTAGAAACAAATGGACAGGTTTTACCCCTTCACTTTCATGCCCGCCAAACTCTATTTCTTTCCATCATCCATCAGCAAACAAATAACTGTTTTTAGATATCTCTGTTTTCCGCAATTAGATTTTTATACCAATAGTAGCTTGCTTTCGGTATCCGTTTCGTATCATTCTCAAAATCGATCCGGACAAGCCCATATCTTTTTTCATAGCCATTAATCCAGCTGTATAAATCCATCGTGGACCACATATAGTAACCCTGTACATTCACGCCTTCTTCACGCGCTTTTAACATGTAATGAATAAAATCTCCACATAGCTCGATTCTGTTATCATCATTTACATATCCATTCTCATCAGGTGTTTCATATTGTCCGTGTCCATTTTCCGCAATATATACTAAAATATCCCCGTACTTTTCTTTGATTTCCATCAAAGCATTATACATACATTTAGGATAAACTTCTCTTCCCCAGAGGTTTCTTTTAACATGAGGATCAAAGGAGCTTTCAAAGACATGTTTAATGCGTATCCCTTCTTTTGAATTAGATCCTTTCCCTCTGTTATTATGGAACACTTCTGTTTCACCTTCAGAATAATCGGTTACATATTGACGGTTATAGACGTTCAAGCCAATATAATCTACTTTACCTTTCGCAAAATCAGAAACGTCCTCTTGATAGACGAAGCTTGGGTCAACTCCCCAATCCTGAAGCACTTCACCTAACTCTTCTGGAAGCTTCCCAAATACACTTGTATCCAGAACCATGCGATTATAAAAAACATCCGCTCTTAACCTTACTGCATCTTTTTCTTTTGTTGCAGGATCCAATTCAACATTCCCGTTATCATGAACAATACCGATTCGGCCATCCATGCCTAATTTCCGGTAAGTATCAACGGCCTTGGCACTGCCTAACATCAGATTGTAGAGAACATTCCAGAAACGATTAAAATCCAGCTTGTAGTTTGGCGGGTAGTTACCGACCACATAACTGCAATAAGCATAATACCTTGGTTCATTTACCGTAGACCAAATCTTCACCCGATCTCCGAAATTTTCAAAACAAACTTTCGCGTACGCATCAAAGGCATCGATAATTTCTCTATTTTCCCAACCGCCAATTTGAGACAATTCATATGGCAAATCATAGTGAAACAACGTCGCATTCGGAGTAATCCCTTTTTCCAGGCAATAATCGATGACATGATTATAAAAATCAATTCCTTTTTGGTTTACTTCGCCAACACCTTGTGGAATAATTCTCGCCCATGAGATAGAAAATCGATAGGTGTTTTGGTTACCCGCTGCCATCAGGTCGATATCTTCTTTATATTTGTGGTAAAAATCAGAAGCGATATCACCATCTACCTGATTAATATTTAAAGAACTGTTGTGGTTAAAGACATCCCATTCACCCAGACCTTTTCCATCTTCATCCCAGGCTCCTTCACATTGATATGCTGCTGTAGCAGAACCCCATAGAAACTTGTCATGTACTTGTTTCATTTAAATACCTCCCTGCAATAATGATGAATAACCTTCATCTAAATCCAATGTTAGCACTTTCAAAAAAACGAAGTGGTTCAGAATTTGAACCATCGTAAAATTGCCATGGTTACCAATATGGAAAACAAAAAGCCCGCTCCATAGAGCAAGGCTTTGACATGGTATCCTTTTTATCCAGCAATTTAAACAAGCTATAAATGTGCTAAACAGATTTACTAAGTTTTTTTATGAAGGCTTTTGAAAATAAACAGCATAGTCAAGTATACAATGACAAATACTGCATCGATAATAAATCAAGAATATAAGTAATCCCGTACTTTCCATAAATCCCTAAATAATCAGCTGAGAAACCATCCTTGCTAATATAAAAAGTTTTATCATAGCTATTCTTCAGTTTCTCCGCTTTATTTCCCGTTATTAGAAATTTATGTCCTTTTAAACTCTGAACAAATTCTAATGACAACTCCGCAAATTTACCAGATGCAGAGATGGTAATAATGACATCTTCTTCATGAAGTAATTTCAGAATTTCATTCGTGGTGAATGACCCAGAAATAACATGAATCACTTTTGAGGCAAACATCAGCTCTTGTTGAAATCTTAATGCATTGCCACTCGTATTATTTGCGCACAGAATCACTACATTTACATCCTGATTGATTAACTCACAAAGATAATTGATATCCTCGTCTGTTATTTGTTCGTCAATGTCAGTAATCATTTCATCAACTAGATTTTTTATATGAATGCGATAGTCAGGCTCTGCTTTTATGTCCCGATGTCTTAAATCACTGGGAAAAACAAGCTTGGAAATGGAGTTCTTCAATGAACTGAAATTATCATATCCTAACCTTAAACAAAACCTTCTCACTGCAGATCTGGATGTAAAACATTCCTCCGTCATTTCCCATATGCTGACGGAAGAAATACGATATAAGTTATTCAAAATAAAATGAGCCAATGTATAATCGGTATTTTCTGGATTTTCTGAGTTGATGATGAAAGACAAGGAATTTAATAAACCTAAATTATTTATTTTCATTTTATTCACCGTCACTTACCATATAATAATGTTACTGTTTTTGTTATTGAAAATAATATACTGGAGTTTAATATAGTTATTAACATACCCAAAGAATTTAAAATATGTTCTTATTTCTATAAATTCTATTATACGGGGTGGAATCCGAAATTTGAAAATAAAAAGAGATTTCGTTACTAAATTAAGAACTATATTGACTTTTTATCTGCTCCCATTACACTAAAAAACCTGGAACAACACATATCAATTCAAGATATTGTTCCAGTTTTTTTTATTTATTCTATACCATTCAAAAGATTTTTTCTTCACTCGTTTCCAGTGGCCGTTTCTATCGGCATCAAAATTATTATGATGGAAGATTTATTTGGGTTTATTAAAAAGCACAAATAAGCTAGATAGTTATTACTTTATTAATAAATTGACAGTTTATTATTTCATTAAATTAAGAATATTTTACAATATAATTACTATTATGTTACATTAGTTATAGTAGTTATTTTTTGATAGAAACTATTATAAAAATAGAATCATTTTATAACTACTGCTAAAAAAATACATATAGGGGGTAACAAAATGAAAGGGAAACGTTTAACGCTAGTTGCTTTTCTTGCGGTTCTTTTTATGTTCGGTACAACGCCATCGGTTTTTGCTGCAGATGATCTGAATTGTTCTGATTTTGACACGCAGCCAGAAGCTCAGGCACATTTAGATGCCGATCCGAGTGATCCGGATGGATTGGACCGAGATAAAGACGGTATTGCTTGTGAGAACTTGCCTCAAGGCGACTCTACTGCCAGCAATAACGATGCAAACGAATCAGAAGAAGCTTCTGAGGACACATCTACTGATGAATCTACTTCCTCTGAAGATGCTGCTGCATCTGAAGAGGAAACATCATCAGAAGATGCTACGTCTACAGAAGAAGCTTCATCATCAGATGATGAAGCAACCTCAGATGAACCTGCTTCCTCTGATGAAGAAGGCGGCGAGCTGCCGAACACCGCAACAGCATTACCACTTGGTATCCTAGGTGGATTAGGTGCAATGATTCTTGGCGGACTTGGCTTGCGCAAGCGTCAATAAAATGTTAGATAGGCAGACGGCTCAATCGTCTGCCTTTCTCTCATGTAAGGGGGATAAACAAATGATTCGAAAATTATCGCTGCTCTTGATTGCGATTGGTTTTCTTGTTGTTGTTTATAGCGGCTGGAATTACTTTCAAGCAACGCAATCGGTTCAGGAAATACCAGAGAAGTCAGAAACGGCTGAGGCAGCAGCTATTAATATACCAGAAAAAAATATACCAGAAAAAAGTGATGAGGAAGAGACAGTTAATCCATCCACACTCAATTATGAGGTAGACGCCGGTTCAGAGATAGCCATGCTAGATATTCCAGCTATGAATAAACGTTTTACGACATATTGGGGAGCGGATGAACGCACCCTTGACCAAGGTGTGGGGATGTATGTAAGTGAGTGGACGACAGTTCCAAACCGCGAAGGCGGGCATACGGTACTATCCGGGCATCGTGACACTGTCTTTACTGGTCTAGATGAGCTTGGACAAGGGGATATATTGGAAGTCCATTACAATGGCGAGACCTTTGAATATGAAATTAATAAGACATGGATTACCGATGCAGCGGATCGTACTGTGATTGTCGAGAAAGAGGAGCCGACATTGACGCTGACAACATGCTATCCGTTTGATTTTATCGGGTATGCGCCTGATCGTTATATTATAGAAGCTACGCTTGTGGAGTGAACGGGCGGAAAACTGATCCGCCCTTGTATGGTGTTTGGCAGAGATAATTTTATAGAGTGAGATAGACACATTCTAATTAATCTGCTTAGCCAAAAAGAAAAGTTACTACAGTAAGGTATAAGTAATTCATTTAACTGTCATTATTACTTTTTCTATTCTATATACAAAAAGAATCTATACATCATTTCTAGACAAGATTTTTTCGCGGACATAACTAAGATGTTTATACATCTCTTTAAATGATTGAACTGGATCTCTGTTCTTTAATGCTTCATAAATCGCTGTATGGTAATCAATTGTTATCTGAGGTTCACGAAATGGTATAAGGCTGTCCGTTTTTTCATGAGCCATCAATAAAGAATCAATCATACCCTCTACTACAGGGTTATTTGCACTTTCAGCAATTATACTATGAAATTTTTTATCATATTGTCCATAGTTGTTATCTACATTTGCTTTAATGCTACCAATTGTCCCCCTCAACTCCTCTAGCTGCTCCTCTGTAATTTTCTCTGCCGCAATTGTTACTAGTCCTAATTCTAACGTCATTCTAGCTTCGATAATAGCTGGGATGTTATTGATTGACAATGCTAACATTGCTTTAAACGGGCTGCTTCCAACCTTTTCATTTATGTATGTCCCTCCTCGCGGCCTCCGCTTAACAATTTCTAATGTTTCCAAAGAGCTAAGCGCCTCTCTTAATACCGGCCTGCTCACATCAAGGTCATTCATTAATGTTAATTCAGATGGAAGCTTATCTCCAGGGTGAAGTTGTCCATCCATCAGCATAGAAATAATATGTTCTAAAACTTGCTTGGATAATGTATTTCTTTGTATCGGATTCTTATTAAATTCAACCAAGTCAATCTTCCTTTCTTTAATGTAGATAATTTATCAGTACTAATCATTATATTGATCAAAAAATTGAATGCTGATATAACCCTTCTCTTCAGAAACATCCATATTCTGTGGAAATTTATTACTATAAAAATGCATATCTTTTATATAGAACTATTGAATGCCATTATACACTATATTGAAATAAGTTTTCTACTGGCTATGGATTAAACATTTGTAAGCATACAAAAATACCAAAATCAGCAATATTCAACAGCTAATTTTGGTATTTAATGAAACCTGCATTTTGTTAATTTTTTATTCCAATACTTCTAATAACCTCTTTAAAAAACTTACTTTTTAAAGTTTCAGGATACGCTTATCGCACAAGACATGGACGCTTGTTATCAAATTCCCATCCAGAAATTAAGTACTTCATCGCTTTTGCGTCATCTCTCGCACTCAACGCTTCTTTATGATAAATTTCATTAGCTTTCACCACTTGCTCCATATCAATTTCTACTCCAAGACCTGGTTTATTCGGAACAGCAATTTTACCTCCCTCTATTTTAAAAGGATCTTTAGTTAAACGTTCAATCCCTTCCTGCCAAATCCAATGCGTATCAATTGCTGTAATATTCCCTGGCGCAGCAGCTGCTACATGAGTAAACATTGCAAGAGAAATATCTAAATGGTTATTTGAATGCGAACCCCATGTTAAACCAAATTCATTACATAACTGCGCAACTCTTACTGATCCTTCCATTGTCCAAAAATGCGGATCTGCTAATGGGATTGAAACACTGTCTAGTTGCAGTGCATGTCCTAACTGTCTCCAATCTGTTGCAACCATATTTGTAGCTGTTGGCAACTCTGTAGCTTTCCGGAACTCTGCCATCACTTCTCTTCCGGAATATCCATTTTCAGCGCCGCACGGATCTTCTGCGTATGTTAAAATTCCATGCATATCCTTACATAATGAAATGGCTTCATCAAGTGACCATGCTCCATTAGGGTCCAGTGTAATACGAGCATCAGGGAAACGATTTTTTAAAGCTTTAATAGCTTCTATTTCCTCGCTTCCTGATAACACTCCACCTTTTAATTTAAAGTCTTTAAATCCATATAATTCATAAGAAGCTTCCGCTAATCGCACAACTGCTTCAGGTGTCAATGCTTCTTCATGGCGTAACCGGTACCAATCATTCTGAGCATTGTCTCCAGACTCGTAAGGTAAATCTGTTTTATTTCGATCGCCAATATAAAATAAATATCCAAGTGTCTCCACTTCATCACGCTGTTGACCGTCACCAAGAAGTGCTGCAACAGGTACATTTAAATGCTTGCCTAATAAATCTAAAAATGCAGCTTCTACTGCTGTCACAGCATGAATTGTTGTTCTTAAATCAAAAGTTTGTGCACCCCTGCCGCTTTCATCCCGATCAGCATATGTGCTTCGAACTTTATTCAGTACAGCTTTATAATTACCAATAGTTTCTCCTATAATCAATTGTTTTGAGTCTTCCAATGTTTGACGTATTTTTTCCCCGCCCGGCACTTCTCCAATCCCTTTTTGACCACTTGAATCTTCAAGAATGATTATATTTCTAGTAAAGTATGGCGCATGCGCACCGCTTAAATTCAATAGCATACTATCTTTTCCAGCTACTGGGTATACTTCCATTTGTGTAACAGTTGGTGTATTCATGATTATCAATCTCCCTTTATATTATTTATTTTAAAAAATACTTTGCTAGCTATATGACGAAATACATTTATACATAAGCAATCTGCAAGACCTTCTTTCTAGAAAGCTGATTGCCCTTCATATTCCTAAAAATTTGGGTTTAAATTATTTACAATCCTATTTTCAGAAAAGACTAACCTATAACCATATTCAAAATATATACGCCAATCAGTCCCAATATGGATAATGCAGTGGTATACGTCGTTCTAACCTTAATTGCTTGAGCTACTGTGAGATTAAAATATTCTTTAAATAACCAGAAACCTGGATCATTTACATGTGAAAACGCAATACTGCCAGTGGTAACAGCAAGAACCATCATTTCTAAACTTGTGCCCGAGGATTCAACAAGTGGAAGTACGATACCAGCAGCTGTCATTACAGCTACAGTAGCTGATCCTAGAGCAGTACGCATAATAACAGCAATCAACCATGCAAGTAATATGGGGGAAATTGCCCAACCATCTGTTAGTGATTGAATATAATCAGCAACGCCGCTATCTACAAGTATCTGTTTAAAGGCTCCTCCAGCTCCAATGACCAATATAATGATTGCCATTGGTTTAACACTATCAACACATGATTGCATGACATCTTCTAATGAACGGCCAATTCTTATCCCCAGGACATAAAAAGAAAGCAATAACGCAATTAATAATGCAATTGGTGCTGATCCAAAGAACATCATAACATTCAAAAAAGGATGGCCTTCTGGTAAAGCAATTTCAGCAGCCCCTAATACTGCCATTAAAAAAACAGGAATAAGCGCTGATATAACACTTGCACTAAAACTCGGCATTTCTTCTTCTTTAAATTCTTTTGTACTTATTAGTCCGTCAGGAATCGATGGATTCATCTTTTTTACGATACTTAATCTCGGCCATAATAAAGCAATCAATGCTCCTACTGGAATAGCTATAATAAGGCCATACAGGAGGGTTAACCCCATACTTGCATCAAATACCCCAACGACTGCTGCCGGACCAGGATGTGGCGGTAAAAAACTATGTGTTGTTGATAAACCGATTGACATCGTTAATCCAACATAAAGTAAGTTCAAATTTGTTTGACGAACAATAGTGAAAACTAAAGGAATTAATAAGACAAAAGCTACTTCGTAAAACATGGTAACACCAAGGATAAACGATACAATCAGCATCGCTACCTGCACGCGCTTGATTCCTAGCTTACCAATTAAAGTATTGGATATCCGCTGAGCAGCACCACTATCTGCTATAACTTTACCCAGCATTGCTCCAAACCCAAGTATCAGAATAAGGTCATTCAGCTGTCCCCCAATTCCATCTGAAATAGATTCCATTACAGTATTTAATGGCATTCCTTCTAATAGTCCAACTAGTATGGCTACTAAGATTAATGCTATAAACCCGTTAAACTTTAATGGAATCATTAAAATTAAAAGAAACACAACACCTAACGCAACAATCAACAAAGGCAATTTTTGACACTCCTTACAAAGATAAATTGATTCTATATCATGTTGCAGTATATTTATTTGCTAATTTCATGCTCATGATGCTCAAACGAATCGCCTATGTAATTGGTTTGTTTTAAAGCTCTAGTTATCATTCTATTAATTGAACACCTAGTATAGTTACAAATTAGTAGATTGTAATATTACATCTAAAAAAACAAATTTTATACTCCAACAAAATATGTAATAATTCGTACATCTTTATTCATTCTTTCTTAAAATGCAGAAAAGGTATTACGTTAAATCTTTCATTGAAAATGTAATCTCTTCAGCATTAAAAAAATCAGTAATCCTAAAAATACTCGAAACCGCATACATAAAAGAGATATTAAATTTTATCTATTATACATATATACAATAGTTTTGTTTTGGGAGGAATTCATATATCTTTTTAAATAAATATGGACTGGGGACAAAGGTGTTTATACCAGGTAATTTCAAGCCATATATTGTACAGATACATACTTTAGAAATATACTTTGCTTTATTTGTTGATTATTCTTTTGAATCTAATATTACCTTTTGTCCCAGTCTGACTCAAAACGTGTAAAACTTAAAACTCATTCATAATTAACATGTAACGGTTACCCATACATTGCTATAATAACGGCTCTGCTATATCTTAACTATCAGCCTATTCAACCTTTCAAGCAGGATATTAAAAGGACTTTATCAGGACTTTGTCGGCAACATAAAATCGAAATCACAACCTTCATCTGCTTGCAAGACATGTTTACGATAGAGCCATTTATAACCTCTTTCATCATCAAACTCAGGTTTCTGCCAACCTTGTTTACGTTTTTCAAGCACTTCATCTGAAACATCCAGATTCAAAATGCGATTTTCAATATCCAGCTCTATTATATCGCCGTCTTCTATCAATCCAATTGGGCCACCTACAGCTGCTTCCGGTGCCACGTGTAGAATAACGGTTCCAAAAGCGGTACCACTCATTCGACAATCCGATAAACGAACCATATCACGAACACCTTGTTTTAATAGTTTTCCAGGTATCGGAATCATTCCAGCTTCAGGCATTCCCGGCGCTCCAACAGGACCAGCATTTTGGAGAACAAGTACACTATCTTTTGTAACTTCTAAATCCGGATCATTTATTCTTGCTTCCATATCTTCTAATGAAGTAAATACAACAGCTTCTCCTTTATGTTTCATCAATGTTTTATCGATGACTGCCTTTGGTTTAATGATCGATCCACTTGGTGATAAATTACCTCTTAAAACAGCAATTCCTCCATCTGCATGCAACGGATTATCCAATGGTTTAATTATATCGCGATACACCTCTTCAATAGTTACAGAAGATAGATTCTCTTTCATTGTTTTTCCAGTCACCGTCATTTCATTCACATTTAAAAGCGGCTCTAATTCTTTTAAAACGGCAGGTATCCCGCCAGCATGGTATAAATCCTCCATTTGGTACTTACCAGCTGGTCTCATATTAGCAATAAATGGTGTTTCTTTACTTATTTTTTCAAATTGATCTAAATTCAATGTAATGCCAAGTCTTTTTGCCATTGCTGTCAGATGTATGACCGTATTTGTAGAACCGCCAATAGCCATCAATAATCTGATTGCATTCTCAAATGCTTCCTTCGTCATAATATCTGACGGTTTAATGTTTTTTTTCACTAGTCTAACAATTTCCCGCCCAGTTTCTCTTGCCATATGCATACGTTCATTAACTGTTGCAGGTGCTGCCGCGCCTCCTGGAAGCATCATACCTAAAGCTTCGGAACAAGCAGCAATTGTACTTGCTGATCCCATCACCATACAATGTCCAGCAGTTGGAGCCAGCTGTTTATTGATTTCATTGATTTCTTTTTCATCTACCGTACCTGCTTTATATTCCTGCCAGTAAAAACGGCAGTCAGAGCAGGCTCCCAAAGTTTTTCCTTTATATTTCCCATTATTCATTGGTCCGCCCGTAAATAAAATAGCAGGCTTATCAGCACTTGCTGCCCCCATCAATTGGGCTGGCGCCATTTTGTCACAGCCGCCAATCAAAACAGTTCCATCAATTGGTTGTGCGGTAATCATCTCTTCCGTATCCATTGCAACTAAATTCCGATATAACATCGTTGTTGGGCTTGTAAACATCTCCCCTACTGACATGATTGGGAATTCCAAAGGGGTGCCGCCTTCCATAATAACTCCTTGTTTAATAGCTTCTACCATCGGCTGTATATGGGAGTGGCACCGGTTTACTTCACTAAATGTATTACTTATTCCAATAACTGGTTTTTCATAATCTTCCTCGTCATGCCCCAAGTGCCTTCTAAAAGCCATTTTCAAAAACTCACTAAACGCTTCATCACCATACGATGCATTTGATTTCTTCATCGTCATCTCTCCTCCCATTTAATTATCATCTTAGGATGCAAGCACTGCCGTACAGGTTTGAATCCCGAGCTTAGCATGTATTTACTATCACAGTTATTGTTCATCTAATTGGAAAGAAAGATATTTGTATTCCAAATAATCTTCAATTCCCTGCCTGCCGCCTTCTCGACCGATGCCTGATTCCTTCACTCCGCCAAACGGAGCTTGGGCAACAGTTGGCATAGGATCATTTATGCCTACAATCCCATATTCCAAAGCTTCGCTGACTCTTACAATTCTAGAAGCATCCTTCGTAAATATATAAGAAGCAAGACCGTATTCACCACTGTTCGCCCGCTCTATCGCTTCTTCTTCTGTTGTAAACGAAAAGATAGGAGCAATAGGTCCAAATGTTTCTTCGTATGATATCTTCATATCATGTGTTGCGTTTACTAAAAGTGTTGGTTCAAAAAAGTTGCCTTTTGCGTATTCTCCATCGGCAAGTCGCTTCCCGCCGACTAATACTTCTGCTCCTTTTTCTGTTGCATCCTGCACCTGTTTTTCTACTTTATTGACTGCATTATTATCGATTAATGGTCCAATTGTAACCCCTGGCTTCAGTCCATCACCGACTATTAATTTCCTTATTTTTTCTGCAAACAATTCAGAAAAAGGCTTCACAATACTTTCATGGACATAAACACGATTGGTACAAACACATGTTTGACCCGCGTTTCTAAATTTACTAGCAATTAAAGCTTCTGCAGCTTGCTCTAGATTAGCATCTTCAAATACAATAAATGGTGCATGTCCTCCAAGCTCGAGTGATAGCTTTTTCATCGTATCTGCAGATTGTCTTACTAGCTGTTTTCCTACTTCAGTAGAACCAGTAAATGTAATTTTACGCACATCAGGAGAATCCATTAATGCTTTTGTGATCTTACTTGCAGATCCATGAAGTAAGTTCACTACTCCCTCCGGAACTCCTGCATCATGACAGGCCTTAAAGACTTCTACAGCTGTAAGAGGCGTGGAAGAAGCTGGTTTCAATACAACAGTACACCCTGCAGCCATGGCTGGAGCTATCTTCCTTGTAATCATTGCAATTGGAAAATTCCATGGTGTAATCGCTCCAACAACTCCAATCGGTTGGCGGATAACCGATAAACGTTTACTTGGAGACGATGCAGGAATGGTTTCTCCATAAATTCGTCTTCCTTCTTCCGCAAACCATTCTAAATAATCGATTGCTAAACTAATCTCCGCTTTTGACTCTTGCACAGGTTTCCCCATTTCTGTTGTAATTACTTCAGCAATCTCATCCGTTCTAGAACGTAAGATTTCCGCAACGCGATTTAAAAAATCATACCTTTCTTTTGCAGTTCGTTTAGACCAAGCAGGTAAAGCTTTTCTCGCAGCGTCAATTGCGAGCTTCGTTTCATGTTCTCCTCCTTTTGCGACTGTTCCAAGAAGTTGACCAGTAGTTGGACTAGTCACTTCTAAATTATCTTCTGAAGTTTCCCATGTCCCATTTATATAAAGCATCTTATCTCCTCTTTTCTATCCCCGCATCATATGCAGAAAATTATTTGATTAGATTATTGTTCCTGATTTGCTGATAAAATTGTTGGGTCAGTCATTACTTCGATCAATGCCGGAAGTCCAGATGCAATCGCTCTTTCAAATGCGCTTGCAATATCTTCATTCTTTTCAACTCTTTCACCATGTCCACCAAAATTAATTGCATATTCTGCAAAGTTTGGATTTGTCAATTTTGTTCCCACTACTCGTCCAGGGAATTTCGCTTCCTGATGCGTATGGATAGTTCCAAACATATTATTATTTACAACAATAGAGATGATAGGAATATCATAGCGTACAGCTGTTTCAAATTCTTGCGGAGTCATCATAAATCCGCCGTCACCTGAAATAGAAATGACTGTTTTATCTGGATGAGCTACTTTCACTCCAATAGCCGATGGCATCCCGTAACCCATCGCTCCTGATGTAGGTCCAAAATACGTCCCCCCTTCATCATATTTGAAATAACGGGAAATCCACGAAAAGAAGTTACCTGCGTCACTTGTAATAACCGTATTCTTTGGCAGTTCATTTTGAATATAATGGATGACTGATTTCATATTTGCGTATTCTTTATTATCCGTTAATTCAGGTGTTGAAAATTGTGTATACTTTTCGTTTGCTTCTGTTACTTTCTTTTGACGCTCCACATTTTCTTCCGGTTTAATCACGTTAAGAAGCTCTTTTAAAAATTCCTTTACATCGGAAACAATAGGTAATGACGGTGTATAAACTCTCCCCAAAGTATCTGGTGAAATATCTACATGAATCAAACGGCTATTTTGTTCATTTATTAAAGAATAATCATCTGTTGTCATTTGCGAGAATTTAGTTCCAAGCGCTAAAACAAGATCACTATCTTGAATATATTCACTCAGAGACTTTCTAGCTCCCAACCCTAATGCACCAATATAATTTGGGTGCGAATTCGGGAACGCATGGAAGCGTCTAAACGCTGTAGCTACGGGAATTTGCATGGCTTCTGCTAATGCAACAAGCTCTTGAGTAGCTTCTGATAGAATTACGCCTCCGCCAGCAATAATAACTGGTTTTTCAGCATTTTTTAGTTCTTCGGCAACTTCTTGTACTGCATCTGCATCAGGACGAATCATAGTTACCTTTATTGGTTCATGTGTATCTCTAGTTACAATGTCATCTTGCATATCCTCTGGCAATGAAACCAGCACTGGCCCAGGCCTTCCTGAACGTGCTACATGAAAAGCACGGTGCAGAATTTCCGGGATACGGTCAGCATCATCGATTTCTACTGTCCATTTACATAAATCTTTAAAGAATGAAACAAAATCTACTTCTTGAAATGCCTCACGGCCTCTATACGGACGTTCAACCTGTCCAATCAATGCTACAAGAGGAGTAGAATCTTGCTGCGCAGTATGTAGCCCAATCGACAAATTCGTTGCACCCGGGCCTCTTGTTGCTGTACAAACACCTACATCACCTGCAGCTTTCGCATAACCTTCAGCCATAAATGAGGCGCCACCCTCTTGTCTCGCAGAAATGAAATCGATTTCATTTTCTTCGTAAAAAGCATCCAGTACATTCAAATAACTTTCTCCAGGAACGCCAAAAACTTTCGTTACACCTTCTTTTTTCAAAACATCAACAATCGCTTGACCACCAGTTCTTTTCTCTACTTTAGTATCGCTCTGACTAACTTGTGTCATTTCTTTTCCACCTTTGCTATTATTTTTAATTCATCACATAAAATTTCTTTCTAATATTAACTCCATGTACTGCCTCCTCCTGATTAGCAATATTTGAAGGTTGCAATATAAGTTTTTTAATGATTTGATTTTAATTGTAAGACATTAATAATTGTTTGTCAATAATCATTATTTAATCTTCTGATTATTATTTTCAATAGCTTCTTTCATTAAATGAAAGTCTATAACCGCACAAAAAATGACTCCTAAATTAATACAGAAGTCATCTAACACTTATTTAAATTTTAGATAGTAAAAAGTTCCGTACGAAAAGTTATACATCTATTCTAGACATGATTTTTTCTCGTACATAACGGAGATGTCGATACATTTCTGTGAATGACATAATTGGGTCTCTTTTTTTTAAAGCTCTGTAAATCGCTTCGTGGTATGCAACCGTTATTTCCCGCTCACGGTAGGGTATCAAGCTATCAGTCTTTTCATGCGCAATCAATAATGAATCAATCATCCCTTCCACTACTGGGTTATTTGCGCTTTGGGCAATGATTCTATGAAATTCGATATCTAACGCCCCATAATTATTATTCACGCTTTTTTCAATATCACTGTTTATTTCCTTTAACAGATCTAATTGTTCGTCAGTTATTTTTTCTGCTGCTAAAGTAACTAGTCCTAATTCTAAGGACATTCTTGCTTCAATAACAGCTGACACATTATTGATTGTTAATGCTAACATTGCTCTAAATGGACTATTTCCTACTTTTTCATTAATATACGTTCCTCCACGCGGTCTTCTTTTGACAATTTCTAATGTTTCTAAAGAACTAAGCGCTTCTCTTAATACAGGGCGGCTTACATCAAAATCCTCCATTAATTTTAATTCAGACGGAAGCTTATCTCCCGGATGAAGCTGCCCATCCATCAACATGGAAATTATTTGGTTTAACACTTGTTGTGATAATGTATTTCTTTGTATTGTTCCTGTTTTAAATACTTCCATTACCTTCACTCTCCTTGTACTTAGCAATCAGTATGTTAAAGAAATCACATGTCATATAGCACATTTGATTATTTAGTGAATTATGTAAATAACCTGCGGATAAATTACATCAAGGTTTATTATTATAATTACCGCCCGTAATTGTATGACAAATATATAAGTTTGTCAATTTCAATAAATTTCCAAAGAATATATCATATAAACTTCCCCTATATCATAGTTGTATATTTACTCCCTGCTATCTTTATCAACTGGAATTTTTATTTCTAAAGTTCTTTCCATTGATTTAAAGTCGATATAAAAAGAAGGATAGAGATTATATCCCTCTCCTTCTTAACACCATAAAAGCTACCCATTATTTATAGACATCCGATTAGTTACGTAACTGGTGCAGGATTAAATAAGGCTAAATCGTTTCGAATACCACATTTATCTGCACAAGTTGTTTTCTTACCACTAGCAGTAGCAATAATATCATGAAAAATTTCCCATCCTACATCTTCAATAGTCGCTTTTCCTGTAGCAATCGTTCCCGCATTGATATCGATTAAATCGTTCCATTGATTTTTTAATTCATTTCTTGTTGAAACCTTTAATACAGGTGCCATTGACAGATTATAAGGTGTTCCTCTGCCCGTTGTGAACACCTGTAAATGCATACCAGCAGCGAGCTGCAAAGTTCCACAAACAAAATCGCTTGCGGGCGTAGCAGCAAAATTTAATCCTTTTTTTCGAACCTTTTCTCCTGGAGATAAAACATCTGTAATTGGAGATGTTCCAGATTTAATTACTGAACCAAGAGACTTTTCAACGACATTAGATAATCCGCCTTTTTTATTTCCTGGCGACGGATTTGCTGACCGGTCAACATCACCTTTATTCAAATATTTATCATACCAATCCATTTCTCTAACAAGAGCGTCCGCTACTTCTCGACTATCTGCTCTTGGTGTTAATAGATGGACCGCATCCCTGACCTCTGTTACTTCAGAAAACAAGACAGTTGCACCAGCTTTAACCAGCAAATCTGCCGCATACCCTACAGCTGGATTTGCTGTAACGCCTGAAAATGCATCACTTCCCCCACACTGAACACCTACTACTAATTCAGAGATTGGAAATTCTTCTCGCTCTCTTTGGTTTAGCCTTTCTAACCTTTCTTCAGCCATCTCCATAATAGTTTGAATCATATTTGTGAAGCCATTTTGATCTTGTAACATTACAATATTATCATTATCTTTTCCATCATTTAATCGCGTTGGTTGGAGCTTTTCGCATCCTAAACCGACAACCATGATTTCCCCGCCAAAACTAGGATGTTTCGCTAGATTTTGAATGGTGCGGATAGGAATTTTTGCATCGCCAGCGTTTATTGCAACACCACAACCATAGTTATGATTAATAGCAATAACATCTTCAACATTTGGGTACTTTGGAAGAAGTTCTTCCTTTATCTTTTGTACAGCAAACTCTAAAACCCCAACGACACATTGAACACTTGTCGTTATCCCGAGTATATTCTTCACCCCAGCTGTACCATCAGAGTTTCTGTATCCTAAAAAAGTGTATTCTTCATCTAAGGGTTCCTTCGGTTCTGCTTTCCCGTAGGTCTTTAATGTATTTAGTTCTGGAGGTACTGGTAAATTCATTACAGCGTCTCTTATCCAGGATCCTTTTTCAATTCGACCTTTAGCATATCCAATAATTTCTCCGTATCGGATAATTTCTCCATCTTTTTCTATGTCCTCTAAAGCTACTTTATGCCCTTGAGGAATCATATTTTTTAATTCGAGACCACACTTAAAAACAGTTCCTTGCTTTAAACCTCCATTATTAACAATAATCGCGGTATTATCTATTTCTTTCACTTTAATATAGAGTGGTTCCATATCTTCTTGCATTTTCTCACACCACCTCTCTGTTGTTTTTCAGTAAATGTATGAAATACACTTACACTAAACATATCATCACATTCTATTGTATATTTCATTACCCTGTAACTTCGTTTAATGCAGTAAGTAAGGCTTTAATATATCCAATGGAATAAGCAAATCCCAGGTTAGATGATTTCCAGCCAATATTCGAATTTGCCCATTTTTTATCTTGGTCTGCAATGTCACCTGCAAGGATAGGTACATGATCAGGGTTTAGACAACCGTTAAAACCTACTTTCTTTAATTCCAGCAATATCTTAAACATATTCAAGTCCCCATCATCTAGTAAAGCTTCTTCAAATGCTCCAGCTGTCGGTAAACTTCCGCGTACATTTCTAAAATGCACTAAGAAAATTCTGTTTTTTCTACCAAAATGATTTATTTCATCAATGACTAATGAGGATCCACCTTCTTCCGCACGCGTACCGATGCAGTAAACAAAACCTACGTTTTCATTCGGAAAGTCATCAATTATCCTGTGTAAACCAAGTCCTCCGAAGGGAGAATCTGGATGTGGTGTATCAGATGGATGCATAGCTATATTCACACCATTTTCTTGAGCAGTCGGCACTAATTCTTTATAGGCCCTTTGAAAAGAACGCCACCACTTTTCCAGTTCTTCTAAAGTCGGACTTTCTGCTTTATCCTTCAATAAACCAACGCTCTCTCCTCTAGAGATGGCTCCGCCTCTTTGAATCGCTTGATAAGTCTGTGAACGACCATAAAATACATCGCCTTCAAATCGTTGTCTGACGATTTTTATATTTGCTTCTCCAAAGACTTTAATGGCATTTACGGAGTTTTCCAATTGCACCTCACTGCCATCTTGATTATCCATAAATGAATCGGTTATATTTGGCAAGGTAACTCTATTAATATCCATCCCCCATGAGCGGATTCTTCTTTGAAGTTTTAATAAACTATCCAAATCTGGAAACCCTTGTTCCTTCACACCTGCAAAAGAGTTCCCGTTCCCAAAATCAATCCTGTCCACACCTAGCTGGGACATTTGTTGTAAATCCAAATCTGTTAATTCAGTGGTGTTAACGGTTACGGACACTTTCATCATTTACAGCCTCCTTCTATATTATTAATTAGCCGCGTCATAAACTGCCTGGTCATTCTCAGTAATTTCTTTTAACTTCTCAGCTGTTTCTTCTGAATCTAGATAACTTGGGGTTAACCAACTGTTCTTAATCTCCTCTTGAAAGGATTCATCTTCAACTACATTTTCTAACGCTTCTGAAAATCTTTCTACGACCTCATCCGGTGTTTCCGGGTTAAAAGCCCAATAAAAAACTTTATCTACTGACATATCTACACCTTGCTCGGTAAACGTTTCAACATCTGGGGCTCCTTCCAGACGCTCCTCAGCAATTACACCGAGGGAAACAAAATCGCCAGATTCAAGAAAATCCTGCACTAATCCAAGAGAAGTTGGTACAATGTCAACTCTTCCTCCTAATAAAGCGGTAATTTTATCAGAAGCACCACCGGCATCAACTATATTAAATTCAACTCCTGTTTTTTGTTCAAACTCTAACACTTGCAAATGTGTCATCGCTCCAACTTCTGTAGCCACCTTAACTTCGCCAGGATTTTCTTTGGCATAATCAATCAAGGATTCGATATCATCAAATGCAGCATCTTTAGAAGCAAGAAATGTATTCGATTGATCAACAATTCCTACACCTGCATATTTAAAATCTTTAGATGTATAGTCAGCTAATCCATAAATATTATTAACTAACATTGCATTATGGTAAGCCAATACAGCATGTCCATCTGGTTCCTTAGATAATACTTCCTTGATACCTGTTGAACCCCCAGCCCCTTCCACGTTCGTAATGACGATTGATTCACCAAGTTCCTGTTCCAGATATTTAGCAGTAATACGTGTATTCAAGTCTGTATCCCCACCCGCTCCAACTGGAACAACTACCTCAATTGGTTTAGAAGGGTATGCATCTTCCGCATTTGAACTTTCCCCATCTGAACATGCACTTAAAATAAAAACTAGACAAACAACAGCTAAACTTTTCGTAAAAATATCCACAATTTTCTTCAATATAATTCCTCCCTTTTTTGATTTATTTAGTTAATTTACTTTTTGAAGCTTTTGTTTCTTTCTATTACTGTATATTTTCATGGCAATAGAAACGACTGTTAAAAGTAAGAATCCTGCAGCTATTGGTTCTGTTAAAAAAGGCATAAAGTTTCCTTCAGATAACATTAAACCTCTGCGTAGGTTTGTTTCTAGAATTGGTCCCAGGATAAACCCTAGAACAAGCGGTGTTAATGGCATTTTAGCTTTGATCATCAGGTAACCGATAATCCCAAAGAAAAATAATGCACCTACATCAAATAAACGATTATTCACACCAAATGCACCAACAACACACAACGCTAGAATAATAGGTAAAAGAATAGCCTGAGGAATGCTAAGCAATCTTACAAATCCTCTCATTCCTAAGAATAAAAACACTGCCATTAAAATGTTTGCAATGATTAAAGCAGCAAATATGCCATATACTATTTCGCCACTATTTTGAATCAGCATTGGTCCAGGCTGCAACCCATGCAAGACAAGGCCCCCGAGTAACATAGCTGTAACTGTATCTCCCGGTATTCCTAAAGAAATAAGCGGAACTAACGCTCCTCCAATAGCAGCATTATTTGATGATTCAGACGCTACAATACCACTGGGATTCCCTTTACCAAATTCTTCAGGTTTTTTTGAAAGATTTTTTGTTGTTGCATATGCGATAATATTTGCGGTTCCACCTCCAATACCAGGTAATACCCCAATGCTCAAACCTAACAATGTCGACCGAAGAAAGTTCCATTTTTGTTCAAAATATTCCTTCATTTTTACTCGGTAACTAATTTTTTTCAGACGTGTAGATTTATTATTTTTGACTTTCTTTTCAGCAGTAATCAATATTTCCGACACTGCAAATAGCCCAATTAACACTGGTAATAAGTCAAACCCAGCATCTAAGGAACTGAAACCAAACGTAAATCTTGGAAACGCATCAATTGGTGCTGAACCAACCAATGCAAATGCAATACCAAGTGCTCCTGATAGAACACCTTTGACGATCGAATCTCCAGAAAGACTTGAGATTAACGTCAGGGAAAAAATCACAATAGCAAAAAACTCAAAAGGTCCGAATTCTAAAGCAACTTTGCCTAATGGCGGAGAAATAATAATTAATGCGACGATACTTATTAATCCTCCAAAGAAAGAAGAGACAATCGCAAAGGAGAATGCTTTTCCCGGCTCTCCTTTTTGAGCCAGCGGATATCCATCAAATGTCGTTGCAATGGAGGATGGGGTTCCTGGCAGCTTCAATAAAATTGCTGGAATTAAACCTCCTGAAACCCCTCCAATATACAATCCCATCAAAAGAGACATTCCTGCGACTGGATCCATCCCATATGTAATCGGCAAACAAATCGCAATTGCCATCGTAGCTGTTAAACCTGGTATAGAACCAAATATAAGTCCTAAGATTACACCAACAACAATTAACAGGATTATTTGAAAAGTGAAAACCAAATTAAAACCTTCTAATAACATATCAAACATTTTCTAACCCTCCTTACCCAAAAATTCCCGCTGGAAGCATGACATAGAACACATTGCGAAACACGAAATAAATAACGGACGATGTGACAATTGAAATAACCCCATATAAGAGGGCATTTTTGATTGTCCATTTTGAGAAAAATAGCATTTGTATAATGAGATAAGCAGCAGTGGTAATTAAAAAGCCTAAGATAGGAATTAGAAATAAATAAACAAATAACAAAATTATCGTAAGTATCAGATAAATAAAGCTATTTTTATTATCTGTTCCTTCTTTAACTTCTGCAGCAGGTGCTTCTTCATCTGTTTTGTCTATCTCCCCACTTTTAAAACCGCTTACAATTACAGGAATACTCATTACTGCAATTAATATTGCAATTACTTTAGGCATAAAATCTGACCCGACCGCCCCTTCTGTTAGCGCTTCCATATTAAGAGAGCCTATAAACATAACTATTGAAATCGCCAACAAAATAATTCCTGTAATTAAATCACCGTAATTCCTTTCCATTAGACTTCCCCTCCAATCCATCCTATTTTTTATTACTTTTCGTAATTGTATGACAAATATATTTATATGTCAATAAAATTTTTAGGTTTTTTAAATATTACTTCTCTAAGGTTTTTATATGTATTGAGGTATGCCAAATTATCAAAAAAATCCTCACTATAAATTAGATAATTTATTTTATATGAATCCGTTCAGTTTGGTTTCGTGACTTAATTTGTCCTGCTAAAAAAAGAAACTCCAAACTAGATTTGGATTAAAGGTCTCGATAATTAATGTAGTTTTTGTTTTATTTCCACTTTCAAGTGCTACCTCTTGACTCATTTTATAAAGAATTGGTGTTAAAACCAATAAAATACAGTCCATATCTTGTATGGACTGCTTCTGTCAAAACTATTATCTTATTAAAATTCTTGCCCGCTCGTCTCAATAACTTTTTTTATATTAATGAAAATTATCCTCCCTATATCGATTTGGTGTTTTATTCCCAAAGTAATCCATATCGCTTAGAAATCTCTGACGTACCAGAAGATATAATATCAATCGCAAAATATGAAATGTAACCAATAACCTCTATCCCATCTTCCTAGAGATACTAGCAGCAGACTCCAATATAAACTCAACGTACTGTTCAATCCTAGATTTATCCACCCTAATCAAAGGAATCGTTATAGTCATACTCGCAATAACGTCGTTTAAGCGATTTTTTATCGGAGCGCTAATTGCATAAACACCTAGAATTCTTTCATTCTTTGTTATTGCATATCCTTGTTCCCTTATTGTACTTAATTGTTTTCTTAAACAGTCCTTATTTATTACCGTATAATCCGTAAGTTGTTTTAATTTCAAGTGCTCAATAATATTTTCTCTCTGAATTTCTGGTAAATTCGCTAACAATACTTTTGCCGATGCGCCAGCATATAAAGGAGATTCTTTACTTATATAGGAAAGTGTGGTTAATTCATGTTTTGCATGTTCATAAGCAATACATTTACGTTTATTATTATGGATAATATTTAATGTAATCGTTTCTCCCGTTTTTGTATTTAATTCTTGCATGAATTTTTTTGTGATAGACAGTAAGTGTGAATTACTCTCCACCAAATTTCCTAAGAAGTATAATTCCATCCCTAGTTTATACGTCTTGCTTCGTTCATTTTTTTCTAAAAACCCTTCTTCTGTAAGGGTATATAAGATCCTTTGAATACTTGATTTTGAAATCCCCAATCTCTCACTTATCTCTGTTAAAGATAACTCTTTTTCGTTGAATGAAAATACTTTTAAAACTTGAACCGCACGATTAATCGTCTGCATTGATTCTTTTTTCTGCAAAAAAATCTCCTCCAATCCAACAGTATGTATATCAGATTATATGTGTCTAATAGTGCAATATTTCCATAATTAATTATCATGTACCGTTAAATGAAAACCCTTACCGTTTAACGGTAATATTCTAAACAAGATTAGAATATAAATGTCCTAAATGAAAATTTGTTTTAAAACAGTGTACCTTCAGCCCCCTCTATTCCCTATAGAAAACAATATGAAAGCTAACCGATATCATTACCTAGGAAGGAAGTGAAGAAATGTTAGCCTTACTTGGTTTTTTAACCATTTTTGTATTTCTGTATCTCATTTTAACTAAGAAAACGTCTGTGATTGTTGCTTTAATTATTGTTCCGCTTCTTTTTGGATTATTTACAGGGCACACAATTGATTTGGGTCCAATGATGCTCGATGGAATTATAGAAGTAGCACCTACTGCAATCATGCTTGCCTTCGCGATATTGTATTTTGGAATCATGAACCAAGCAGGTCTATTCGATCCAATTATTAAACGAGTTCTAATTTTAGTAAAAGGAGATCCTTTAAAAATAGTTATAGGAACTGCAGTTATTGGTATGTTTGCCCATTTAGACGGCTCCGGGGCTTCTACTTTTCTCATTACGATACCTGCACTGCTCCCACTATATAATAGGTTAAAAATGAGTAAATTAGTATTAGCCTGTGTTGTTGCATTAAGTGCAGGAACAATGAACTTACTTCCTTGGGGCGGACCTACAGCAAGAGCTTCCGCTTCCCTCAATATTGATACAACTGACATATTTAATCCTGTTATCCCGGCAATGTTAGTTGGACTTTTATGGGTGTTTTTTGTTGCATATCTATTAGGTAAACGAGAACGTAAAAGGCTTGGTATTGAAGATTCCTCGTTCGAATATACGATGGAAATTTCTAAAGAGGAACAAGAATTAAAACGGCCAAAACTCTTTTGGTTTAATTTACTTTTAACCATCGTTCTAATTGTTTTTCTTATTCAAGTATGGTTTCCACTGCCAGTAGTATTTATGGTTGGATTTGTTATAGCTTTAATAGTTAATTATCCTAATGCAAAAGTTCAACAGGAAAGAATAGATTCATTGGCTGTTGGTGTTGTAACCATTGTGACAATTATTTTTGCTGCAGGTATATTTACAGGTGTTTTATCGGGGACTGGAATGGTCGAAGCAATGGCGAATAGTCTTGTATCCATTATTCCAGAGGGGCTTGGAACGCAAATGGCAATTATATTAGCTATTGCAAGTATGCCTCTAAGTCTTGTATTTACTCCAGATGCTTTTTATTTTGGTGTCTTACCTATTCTAAGCGAAGCAGCAGCTACTTACGGAATAAGTGGGGCTGAAATGGCACGTGCGGCAATCCTAGGTCAGATTACAACAGGGTTTCCAATTAGTCCATTAACACCTTCTACATTTCTGCTTATTGGTTTAGCTGGGGTTGATTTGGCTGATCATCAAAAATTCACATTTAAATGGGCGTTCGGTACAACGATCGTAATGACTATTGTTTGTGTATTGATAGGCGTTATTCCTTTCTAAATCATTCAAAATTCACATTAAAGGGAGTTGTTATGTAATGGAAGATTTAATTTTTGAAAAGGATAATCATATTGGAGTTATTCGATTAAATAGACCTGAATCGTTAAATGCTTTTAGTGTGGATATGATCCAGCTATGGATTGACGCATTAGAAGAAATTAAAAATAATGACGATATTTATGTTGGTATTCTAACAGGAAATGGAAAAGCATTTTGCGCAGGCGGAGATATTAAAGCAATGATAAACGGTGATGGCTTTATGGCTAAGACTAAACAAGAACAAGAGAATTACACTAGTTTACCGTTAGAGGTAAAGAATAGTTTATGGAAAAATATACAAAAAATACCCTTGTTAATGGAAGAAATTGATAAACCAATGATAGCTGCGATTAACGGAGCAGCTATCGGAGCTGGATTAGACATGGCATTAATGTGCGATATTCGATTCTGTTCTGATGAAGCAAAATTAGGTGAAGGGTATATAAAAGCTGGAATTGTGCCTGGAGACGGTGGAGGATATTATCTTCCTAGAATTATCGGCATCGATAATTCACTAGAAATGCTTTGGACTGGAAAAAAGCTCACAGCTGCTGAAGCAAAAGAGATTGGATTGGTTACCCACGTGATTCCAAATAATTCTTTGCTACAGACTGTTAAAGAGTATGCAAATAATCTATGTAATGAACCTCAAGAGGTTATTCAAATGATGAAACGTATCGTTTATCAAGGCTTGTCAATGAATTTAAAGCAATCGTTGGATATGGCTTCATCATTAATGGCAATATCAGTACATCATCCAAATCACAAAAATGCGTTAGAAAAACTAATGAAAAAATAATTAGTCCCGAATATAAAAACAATCAACTAATTCGAAGAGGAGGAATGTGAATAATGGTGGAAAATGAAGAATATAAAGGTCCACTATCTCATATCCGAATATTAGACTTAAGTCAAACATTAGCCGGCCCTTTAGCAACTACTATTTTAAGTGATTTAGGTGCTGAAGTTATAAAAATAGAACGTCCTGGATTCGGAGACCAGACGCGCCATTTTGCTCCATATCAAAATGGGGAAAGTCACTATTTTCTAAGTGTTAATCGAAATAAAAAAAGTATAGAAGTTAATTTAAAAAGCGATATTGGGATGCAAACATTGAAAGATTTAATAAAAGAATGTGATATTCTAGTTGAAAATTTTCGTCCTGGGGTTTTAGATAAACTAGGATTCAGCAAGGAAGCAATACAGTTAATTAATCCTGGTATGATAGTCTGCTCCATTTCTGCTTTCGGAAGTACTGGCCCACTTGGAGAAAGAGCGGGTTATGATATTATTGTTCAGGCATTAAGCGGTGTAATGAGTGTTACAGGTGATGGTGTCCCGCAGCGATCTGGACTTCCTATTGGCGATATTATTGGCGGACTATTTGGAGCAATCTCTGTATTGGGCGCTATAATAGAAAAAGGAAAATCGAAAAAAGGACTTCATATTGATTTAAGTTTGCTTGATAATCTTGTTTCGTTGTTAGGCTATTATGCCGGAAAGTATTACATGACTGGAGAATCGTCTTCTCCTGTAGGGTCACATCACCCTTTCATTGTCCCATACGGAACTTATAAAGCATCAGATGGTTATTTAGTTTTAGCTATCTACACGGAAGGTTTTTGGAAAAAATTTATAAAGGCAATGAATAAAAAAGAATGGTTAACGGATGAAAGATTTAAAACAAATGATTTACGCGTAAAAAACAGGGAAATCTTAATCGATATTATTCAAGCAGAATTAGACAGAAAAAAAATAAATGAATGGATAGAAGTATTCGAAGCTTACGATATACCTCACGCTCCAGTGTTGAATATTGAAGATGCATTAAATCATCCGCAGATAAAAGAGAAAGATCTCATTAAAAAGATTGATCATCCTTCCTACGGGAAATTTTCTCATGTTGGAACTCCTATTCATTATAGTAATGCTCCATTAAATAATAATGCTGCTCCACCAACATTAGGAGAAAACACAGAAGAAATACTAAGAGATGTCTTAGGCTATTCCAATGATAAAATGAATGAAGTGTTAAATACAATGAATAAATCTATATAATGAAACAGGTTAATTCAATACCCAACACACCATTTAACCTTTCTTAAATCTAGTTATCCGCGAGTGGGGTATATTTCTATATATTTGGTTATTTATTGGCCACATAAAATATCATCTAAGAAAACAGAATAAACACACAAAAACACCTGAATCATCAACCTTTCGATTCAGGTGTTTATATCATTTTTACAACTCCGCTTAGAAAACAAATGCCGTCTATAGACAAGGAACTTAGACCACGCAATTCATATAGTTTAAATAGGATTTCCCAATAAGAATAATTATTTTAATTCATATTATGAAAAAACAATAATCAACCGTAAATATACCGAAAAAGCGAATCCTTCGTAAACTTCCCTTCAATTCCAGGTTTCGTTAAAAAGTATTCCACAATTTCTTCTTTCGCAAGACCAATCTCCTTTAACCCGCGGGAAATCATGGATAAATAGGATTGAGGGGGAGTGGTAAATTCGTGCGTTCCCATTACATCCGGATTGGTAAATGTAAACATTGGCGCCCCTTCCTCTTTTCCCAGATAAATAACCCTGCCGTACCAGCCTGCTTTCAAGTCAACATAGCCTTTATCCATAATATCCTGCACTTTGATATTTAAGGCATCCACATTATTTTCCTGCTCCACGACTTCTCCAAATTGCTCATCGGTGATCAGGTACTTTCTTGCATATGTTTTGGTATCTTTATTGGATTTATGTCCAATGAAGGCAACTCCGCCCTTGCCCCATTTGCTTTTTTCCTTTGTAAAATAGAGAGGATAAGGGAGCTCGGCTTTTTTTACTTTCTTTGGCGGGGTCGTATTTTCACATCCCTTTTCCTCTTTTTCAGATCCTTCAGGAATACCTCCTTCAATATAGCAGGAAAAGCGATTTTCGCTAATGTTGGAGCCGTAGCTTACATACCATACGTCCATTATGAGCCTCCTTGTTTTATGTTACTTTGAAAAATAAAGGTAAAACGTTTTTTGTAGTTACAATGTCATTTTCTCTAATTTTTGTTCTGATAAAAAATGAGAAATCGCTATCGAAGTAGCACCGAGCGCACTTGAATAACGACCCAGAGCAGAAAATTTAATCTCCGTATTCTCATTATGATAATAAGATAGCCTATCCTGTAGAACATGATTAACAGGGTTGGTTAACCATCGGCTAAATTGTGAGATTCTATTTCCTATGATAACCATTTCTGGATTAAACGTATTAATAACAGTTGTTAATCCAATTCCGATATACTCCCCTAATGTGTTTAAAATCTGCAGAACTTCTTTATTCCCTGTTTTTGCTTCTGCTACTAGTTTTTCCAGACTTATATCATTCGAACTGCTTAATACTTTTTGCTTTTTTACATGCTCCAAAAGAGCCTGTTCCGATGCATAAAGTTCCCAGCAACCGTGATTTCCGCAACGGCATTTAGGGCCGTTTGCATTAAGAGTAACATGTCCCATTTCTCCAGAAATACCAGATGTACCAGTGTAAAGATTGTTTTTTATAATGATGCCTGTACCTATACCAACTCCAATGCTAATATACACTAAATCAGATGCATTCTTCCCTCTCCCATAAAGATGTTCACCATGAACTCCACAATTAGCTTCATTTTGAATTTTAACCGGAATGTGAAGTTCATTTTGTAACTCTGCTTTTAAATCAACATTTTTCCATTTTAGATTTGGGGCAAATAAAATATTCTCATCGAGATCGACATTACCTGGAACACCTACACCAATTCCTACTATGCCATACGTGCTTTCCGGAGCCTTTTTAATTAATTTTTTTATGATATTCACTAAATTGTTCTTCACATCTTCATATTCAATGCTAGTTAAAGTCTGGGTAACTTCTTCTACAATATGACCATTCAAATCCGTTAAAACACCGAGAATGTAATTAACGCCCAAGTCAATTCCAACCGAAAAGCCTGCAAGGTTATTAAAATATAATAGCACAGGCTTCCTTCCCCCACTGGATTGGTTAGACTCTATTTCATATACAAATGACTCTTCAAGCATTTCCGAAACCATTGTAGAAACAGTTGCTTTATTGAGTCCAGTTATTTTAGAAATCTGCGAACGGGATAGTGGTTCGTTTTTTTTAATTGAACGAAAAACAATTGACTTATTCATTTGTTTTACAAAATTTTGGTCACCGGTTTGAATTTTTTGCATCTTTTTTCTCCTTTTTATATAATTCTTTATCTTTATTCTATCATAGAAATCGCTTAACATTCATCCTCACTTTGTTTAACCATTATATTAACAAATCTTAAATCAATCATATTTAAATCAATTCATCTATCATATCAATACCTTTTTTTCTTTAATTTTATTGTTGACAACGCTTCCAACAAATACTAAACTTAGTTTTAAGGTTAAACAAAGTTATATAAACTTATTTTAACTAACTCAATGAAATAGGAGGTATTTATAGAATGAGTTATTTTCCAAACGTAAATCAGATAATTTATGAAGGGCCGAAGTCAACGAATCCTTATGCATTTAAGTTCTATAATCCGGAGGAAACCATTGGCGGCGCAAATATGGAGGATTATCTACGTTTTGCAGTAGCATACTGGCATACATTTACTGAAGATTTATCAGACCCATTCGGCTCTGGAACAGCTGTCCGCCCTTGGGATAAATTCTCAGGAATGGACTTAGCAAAAGCTCGTGTAGAGGCAGCTTTTGAATTCTTTGAGAAGCTAAATGTTCCCTATTTCTGTTTTCATGATGTGGATATCGCACCAGAAAGAGAAACTTTAAGAGAAACAAATAAAAACTTAGATACAATCGTCTCCATGATCAAAGATTATATGAAAGACAGCAAAACGAAACTGCTTTGGAATACTGCTAATAATTTTACTCAACCAAGATTTATTCATGGGGCGGCTTCTTCTAACAATGCAGATGTATTCGCCTACGCTGCAGCCAAAGTAAAAAAAGGGTTAGAAATCGGAAAAGAACTTGGTGGAGAAAACTACGTATTTTGGGGAGGCCGAGAAGGTTATGAAACGCTCCTTAACACAGATATGAAACTCGAATTAGACAATCTCGGACGCTTCTTCCATATGGCTGTAGATTATGCTAAAGAAATTGATTTTGATGGACAGTTCCTAATTGAGCCAAAACCTAAAGAACCAACAACTCACCAATATGATTTTGATGTTGCTAGCAGTTACGCCTTTTTGCAGCATTATGATTTACAAGATCACTTTAAATTTAATATTGAAGCCAATCACGCCACACTTGCAGGTCATACATTTGAGCATGAACTGCACTACGCACGTGTCAATAATATTTTAGGATCAGTAGACGCCAATCAAGGACACCCACTTTTAGGCTGGGATACAGATGAATTCCCAACTGACTTATACGCTACTACACTTGCTATGTATGAAATAATCAAAAATGGCGGACTGGGCCGCGGCGGATTAAACTTTGATGCAAAAGTAAGAAGAGGTTCATTTGAGCCAGAAGATCTTTTTCACGCACATATAGCTGGAATGGATAGTTTCGCAATCGGGTTAAAAGTGGCTCAGAAATTATTAGATGATCAAATTATTGAAAATGTTGTAAATAACAGATATAGCAGCTATACACACGGTATTGGTTTGAACATCGTGGAAGAAAAAACGAATTTCCATAAATTAGAAGAGCATGCACTTGATTTAAAAGAAATAAATCAACAATCCGGACAATTGGAAAGAATCAAGGCAGTAATCAATCAATATCTGCTGACAATTTATTCAGATCAATAAGAACTGGACATAAGGAGGCTGAATAATGAAGCATGTTATCGGTGTTGATTTGGGGACAAGTGCTGTGAAGCTTTTATTAGTTAATCAACAAGGAGATGTTGTAAAAGAAGTTTCAAAAACATATCCCCTCTTACAAGAAAAAACAGGCTATAGCGAACAGAACCCTAAAGATTGGGTAGACCAAACTGTCGCCGGGCTTTCTGAACTAATTCAACAATTCGAAGGTAAACCAGATGACATTGAAGGTATCAGCTTTTCTGGACAAATGCATGGACTGGTTCTGCTCGATGAAAATCAAAATGTTCTTCGTAATGCAATTTTATGGAATGATACACGAACTACAGCGGAGTGTCAGGAGATTTATGAAAAAGTGGGAAAAGAAAGACTGCTTCGTATCACGAAAAATTTAGCATTAGAAGGATTTACATTACCTAAATTATTATGGGTAAAAAATCATGAGCCTGAGCTTTATAATAAAGTAAAAACGTTTTTGTTACCAAAAGATTATGTCCGTTTGAAGCTTACTAAAAGTTTGCATACGGAATATTCCGATGCAGCTGGTACCTTATTGCTAAATGTAGCAGAAAAAGAATGGAGCAAGAGTATTTGTGATTTATTAGATATCAATTTGGATATATGTCCACCCTTGGTAGAATCTTCTGAAGAAATTGGAATATTGACCCCTGAGATCATTGAAAAAACTGGTCTGTCCAAATCAACTCGCATCTTTACTGGCGGTGCTGACAATGTATGCGGCGCAATTGGATCAGGAGTCTTAACAGAAGGTAAAACAATGGCCAGCATCGGGACATCCGGGGTAGTTCTCGCTCATGAAGACCGTAGAGATCGCAACTTTCAGGGAAAAGTTCACTATTTTAATCATGGCGTACCAAATGCTTATTATACTATGGGAGTGACACTAGCGGCTGGTCAAAGCCTTACGTGGTTTAAAGATACTTTCGCAGAAGAAAAAACGTTTGACCAATTGCTTAACGATGTTGATAAAGTTCCACCGGGTGCAAATGGTTTACTATTCACACCTTATATTGCAGGTGAACGCACCCCCTATGTTGATGCATCTATTCGTGGAAGTTTCATTGGAATAGACAGTTCTCACAAGATGAAACATTTTGTACGGTCTGTTATGGAAGGAGTTACATTTTCGTTAAATGAGTCTGTCCAGTTATTCCGGGACCAAGGGAAGAAAATCGATCAAATTATTTCCGTAGGTGGTGGTTCAAAAAATGAGATATGGCTGCAAATGCAAGCAGATATCTTTAATACAGAGGTTGTCAAATTATCCAATGAGCAAGGTCCAGGAATGGGAGCAGCAATGTTAGCAGCTTATGGTTGCAGGTGGTTTAGAACACTTGAAGATTGCGCAGATACTTTTTTACATGCAGAAAAAATATATAAACCGATAGAAGAAAATGTAGTAGTTTATCAAACTTTATTTAAACTCTACCAACAAGTCTATACTTCAACACAATCACTAAATAAAAAGTTGATGCAGCACCGGCAGTAATACATGGAGTCATGAGATTGATAATTTAAAAGATAACTGCTCCACGCAGTTATCATAGAAGAAGCTAGTAGAAACAATCAAAAAAATTTCATTTTAATATGTAAGGGTTCTCTTTATGGCAGGTTGACGTTATCTTTTCATTAAAAATGGAGGTATGAAAATGCATGCTGCACAATCGGAGCAAAGTGAAACACAAATAGTAAAAACGCAAAAGCTAAAAATGAGTGAAAAACTAACATTTGGTATAGGAGATTTTGGAGCAAATTATAGCTGGACCTTTATTGCCTCTTTTCTCACTATATATATGACGGATACAGTGGGGATTTCAGCTGGAATAATTGGAACGATTATTCTAATCTCCCGTGTTACAGATGGGTTCACTGATTTATTTATGGGGACCTTAATCGATAACACGAATTCAAAGATGGGCAAAGCCAAACCATGGGTGTTTTGGACAGCTCCCATTCTCGGTTTATTGACATTTTTATTATTCAATGTGCCAGGGGCATTAGACCAAACTGGAAAAATCATATATATTTTTATCATCTATTTGTTAATCTCTGCAGTTTTTTATACCGCTAATAACGTCGCTTATTCTTCTCTGACTTCTCTTATGACAAATGATAAGAATGATCGCGTTTCATTAGGAAGCATCCGCTTTATTTTTTCACAGCTGGCTGTTTTATCCATTACAACATTTACGACTTTTTTTGTAAGCGGATTCGGCGGCGGTCAACAGGGATGGACGATTACTACAATAATTTATGCTTTTTTATGCGCGGTCCCTTTGATGATTACCGGGTGGTTTGTAAAAGAAAGAAATATTGCTAAGCGAAAGACTGAAAATAATACAACACAAAGAGTTCCCTTTTTTCTCATAATGAAAGTATTGTTAACAAATAAATACTTTATTATCACAATTGTTTTGTACTTGCTTTGGTATTTAAGGCAGACTGATAACGGTATCAGAGTTTATTATGCTACTTACGTATTTAACAACGCTGACATCATGGCTATATTAAGCTTAGCAACTACTGTTCCAACAATAATAGGATTAATGTACACACCTAAATTTGTAGAAAAGTTCGGAATTCGAAGAAGTATCGTCATAGGGTTAATTATTTCCATTATCTCTTATTTGATTATGACCGTATTCTCTGAGAATTTAACGTTACTGACTATAGGTCTTATTGTAAACGCTATCGGTGTTGTTCCTTTCACAGGTGCACTTAGCGCTATTGTAGCAGACGTAGGAGATTTGATTTATTGGAAATCAGGAGTTCCTGTACAAGGATCTGTGTTTAGTTTAACAAGCGCTGGCATGAAGATTGGATCTGGGTTACAAGGGGCTATCGTCGGTTGGACACTTACTATTGGCGGATACGTTGCTGGTTCTTCCATTCAACCGGACAGCTCGATTTTAGCAATGAAATCCATGCAAATTTATTTTCCTTTTGCATGTATCATCATTATTATGCTAGTCACATTCACATTAAATTACGAAAAATTTATTCCATCTGTTAAGAAAGAAATTCAAGAAGGAAAAGTTGGCGAGAATCGTACTAAAAACTTAGTGAAACTTTAATTATATTGGGAGGAAATAAAAAATGACTTTTGAATATCATGTAGCGAAAAACGGGTCTGATATGGCCGAAGGAACAAAACAAAATCCTTTTTTAACAATTAACAAAGCAGCTTCTATTGTAGTGGCAGGTGATAAAGTTATTGTACATGAAGGAGAATACAGAGAACGAGTAAACCCTCAAAATTCCGGATTAAGCAATCTCAGAAGAATCACTTACGAAGCAGCAGAAGGTGAAAAAGTAATTATTAAAGGTTCAGAGCATATCCAAGATTGGCAGGAAGTAGAAAATAATGTATGGAAAGTTCAATTACCTAATTCATTTTTTGGAGAGTACAATCCCTATACCGAAGAAATTTTTGGTGACTGGGTCGTTTATAACCCCGGAAGACATTTAGGAGACGTTTATTTAAATGGTATGTCCTTTTACGAAACAGAAAGCTATGAACAACTACTGGATCCCGAGATACAAACAGAAGTATTAGATCATTGGACAAACGAAGTCGTCCCTGTTCATAATCAAGAGCAAACAAAATTTGTTTGGTTTGCAGAGGTCGATGAATACTACACAACAATTTACGCTAATTTTCATGAGTTTGATCCAAATAAAGAATTAGTAGAAATAAACGTTAGAAAATCTGTGTTTTATCCAGAAAATACAGGTATTGATTATATTACAGTTAAAGGATTTGAATTAGCACAAGCAGCTACTCCTTGGGCACCGCCTACCGCTGATCAACCTGGACTGATTGGTCCTCATTGGAGTAAAGGCTGGATAATCGAGGATAATATCATTCATGATGCGAAATGCAGCGCAATCAGTATTGGAAAAGAAGCCAGCACTGGAAATAACTTTAGCAGCAAACGAAAAGATAAGCCGGGTTACCAATATCAATTAGAATCTGTGTTCCACGCTCACCAAGCAGGTTGGAACAAAGAAAAAGTCGGTTCCCATATTATCCGAAATAACACAATCTATGATTGCGGCCAGAATGGCATCGTAGGTCATCTTGGCTGTGTATTTAGCGAAATCTATAATAATCATATTTATAACATTGCATTAAAGAGAGAATTTTTCGGGCATGAGATAGCAGGTATTAAATTACATGCCGCGATTGATACGCAAATTCACAATAACCGTTTCCATGACTGTTCTCTAGGCATATGGTCAGATTGGCAAACACAAGGTACGAGAATAAGCAAAAATCTATTTTATAGAAATAATCGCGACTTGTTTGTTGAGGTTAGCAGTGGTCCTTATTTAGTTGATCATAATATACTAACTGCAGACTATGCTTTAGATAATCATGCACAGGGCGGTGCTTACGTAAATAATATCATTCGCGGCAAAATGGTTCATCGCAAAATGTTGGATCGTCCCACTCCTTACCATTATCCACACAGCACAAAGGTAGCTGGTTTTGCAGCTACTTATGGCGGAGATGACCGTTTTTATAATAATATATTCATCGGCGATTCCAACTTTGAAGGAGTTGGCACAGCTCATTACAACGGCTATACAGCGTCATTAGAGGAGTATATTGAGACTGTAAAACAAGAGCCCGGCGACCATGAAGCATTCCATAAGGTGAATCAGCCTGTATATATCAATCATAATGCCTATTTCAACGGAGCAGCTTCTTTTGAAAGGGAAAAAGATAAGCTTGAAGTAAATCGTTTTGACCCTAAACTACGTATTATTGAAGAAGGCAATGAAGTGTATCTCTCTTGTGAACTTCCGGATGATTTTGAAAACATCCTCGGAGAAATCCAATCTACCGGAACGCTACCTCGAGTACGAATTGTTGATGCAGATTTTGAAAACCCAGATGGAAGTGAAGTTACTTTAGATACAGATTATCTGGGTAAACAAAGAAAAGAAAAAAGTGTTTTGGGACCAATTGTTGATTTAAAAAATGGAGAAAACTATGTGAAAGTCTGGGGATAAATGTTAGTCTAAACGAGATAAAATTAAATAAAAAGGGCTTGGATTATCAAGTCCTTTTTTCACTTACTCATATTGGAGTTGATCTTATGAAAGTAAACACAAAATACTTAAATGAAACGTGGAAGCTTTTCGTCTTAAAAAATGATTTTGGTATGGAGGTAAATATATTAAATTTCGGCGGAATTATCACGAAAATTAGTACTCCAGATAAAAATGGAAAAGTTGAAAATGTTGTTTTGGGATATGATAACTACGAAAATTATGAGACAGACTCTTATTTTTTGGGCGCTATTATTGGCCGAGTAGCTGGACGAATCAAAAATGCGCACTTTTCATTAAATGGAAAACAATATGAACTAGAAGCAAATGATGGAGTAAATCATTTGCACGGCGGCTCCAATGGATTTCACCAAGTCCTTTGGGAAGGAGAAACATTTGAATCAGATGCGTACGCAGGCGTCACCTTGCATTATATTAGCAGTGATGGCGAAAATGGTTTCCCCGGAAATGTGAAGACAGACGTTACATACACATTAACCAAAGACAATGAATTAATATTGGACTATTGGGCACAGACAGACGAAACAACACCGCTTACTTTAACAAATCATTCCTATTTTAATTTAACAGGCAATTTACGTGATTCAATACATGATCATCATGTTACGATAGATAGCCATCAATTTACAGAGCTGGATGGTGCCTTGTTACCCACTGGAAGATTACTTGATGTAAAGAACACCCCCTTTGATTTTACTCAAGGTCGGACGCTCAAGGAAGGTATAGTATTAAATTTCGAACAGAATAAGATTGTAGGAAATGGTTTTGACCATTATTTTATATTCGATCACGATAAAAAGGAAAATGTATTTGTCAGCGAGAAGACGAGTGGACGCACGCTTGCTATTGAAACGAATCAGCCAGGAATGGTGATGTACACTTCAAATAGTTTAGATGATGGGGCGGCGTTGTTGGAAGGGACAACTCAAAAGTATTTGGGTGTGTGTTTTGAAACACAGGGATTTACTGGTTCATTGCATGATGATGGTTTGCCTAGTATTATTTTGGGGGCTGGGGAGGTGTACCGGAAACGAACGGCGTTTCGATTTGGGGTGGAAAAGTAAGTTATAATGCTCTCCTAAACAATTATGAGTATTAAATGCTATAAATTTATACGTAAGGCTTTTGATGCTGACCTGATATTTTTATTTAAATATTTAAATTATCTCGAAAAAAAACGCCTAAATCGAAAGGTAATTCGATTTAGGCGTTTTAAGAAATTATTACTTTTGGTATTCCTTCATATGTTCCAAAAACAAATTCTCATAATATGAGTACCATGATAACGGCATCCTTAAGGATACTTCATTCAGTAATCTTGAAGATAAATTTCAAGAAAATAATGATGCTACAATTTATACAGAATCTATTTCTAAGTTTCGATTAATCTTTTCTATAGTAATCCCATCCAGATTCTTCTTACACTTCAATTCTTATCAGCGTCAATAAAGCATTAATACATCCTTGAGAAAAGTTTACAGTATGAAGCATTACCTAATTGTTCGTTTTAATTACTTCTTTAATACAGATTAAAACTTTTTATACCATCCTATAAAAGATGCAAAAAACCATCCCAAATAACGTCACAAACGTCGGCGTTAATGAGATAGCTAGAATATTAATTGCATATTCGGATTTCTTTTATTTTCATTACAAAGAAGATCACTTTAATTAATTGCTTCCTTTTTAATCATAACGATTTCAGAATAAGTTTACTTTCAATTAATCACGTAGCTTGTAGTTGAACGTTGTATCGATATCGATCACCGCGATAAAAAATCTCAGCGTATTCAATCAGTCGCCCCTGCTGATCTTCTGTCATTCTTTGCACATATAACAAAGGGCTATTTTCTGGAACTTTTAAATAGTCTGCTAAATATTTATCAGCTATAACAGACTCAATAGTTTCTTTCGCTTTATTTATAACATATCCTTTTTGACGAAATAATTGATATAAAGAAACATCTGGTGCATTTAGTTCTTCTGATGACAATTGAATAAAATCGGGACAATATACTCGCTGGAAACCAATCGGAACATCATCAATCAATCGTAATCTTTCATGACAACTCACCATGGCACCTTTAGGCAATTCAAGCTGAGAACACACTAATGGAGAAGCTTGAATATTCTCTTTGAATGAGATTAACAATGATTCTATCGCCCGTCCGTTATTTTCTTCAGAAAAACTCAATAATGTTTGCAGTTGTAATGATTCTTTTTTACTTAATACAATTGTACCAACACCATGAATTCGTTGGACATACCCTTCATCAACCAATAATTGTACTGAATTCCTCACAGTAATCCGACTTACATTATACCTTTTCTGCAACTCTGGTTCAGCAGGCAGCAAATCACCAACGACGAATTCGCCGTTGATGATTTGCTTTTTTAATTCTTCATATATAGCTATATATTTAACGCTGGTTCCCTTCATTATCTTCCACCACATTTGCTAATGAATTTGCTAACTCTACTAAATTATAATCATTGGCGGCTTGTACAGTATCGAATAAAGAGATAAAACGCTTATCAGATAAATCTATAAAAGCTCCAACCATCGACCCGACAATTGTTGCAATGGTATCCGTATCATATCCTATATTTACGGCATCAATGACTGCTTGTAAAGCATCCTCTTTGTTTAAAGCAATAATTCCAAACGCACAAGGTACTGCTTCTGATATATGCAAGCCACTGCCTACCACTTGTGATAAGCGACGTAATTTCTCATCTTTTGTACCAAAGCCATCAACTATATTATACGCTAATTGGATACGCTCCACAACACTTGGTCCTGCAACTTCCCGAGAAATGAACTGCGCCTTAGTTTCACCTCGGATAGCACCATAAAGACCTGCGCTTAATGCTTCATCAACCGTTGCATGAGGTGCTAAAGAAGCACTTGTTGCAGCAGCTACTGCACATGCTCCAGAAATCGCCAAGGAATTATCATGCGTCACTTGCGTAATAGTAATGGCAGAATCAATTGCCTGTTTCAAATTATCCGGATTCAAAATACCTGCTGGCGCAATCTTCATCGCCGCACCATTAGTTGCTTTGGAAGCATAATCTACCGTTGCTGCTCCAGGCAATGGCTTCATTTTCAACGAAGGGTCTTTATACATTGCTACTGCACTTCTTGTAGTTGGACCTGCAAAGCGATCAAAATACCACGGAACCTCTGACCAATCTAAAATTGCTTTAACCACAATATCCCTATCAATCACACCTTTATTCCGTAAAATTGCTTTGCTAAGAAAATAGATTTGTGAAAAATCATCCGTTACCTGCCCAGCCTCATTTCCTAATGCAAAAGCTGTTTTACCAGGTTTTTCCATTGTCGTCACTGGTTGGCCAAAATGTGTGCGAATTTGATCAAATGACATGTTCTCCGTAACCGCTCCCATTGCATCACCAATTGCTGCCAATCCTAAAATTCCTTGTATTTTTGTATTTAAATTCACTTCTATCATCCTTTCATTGATTCATTTGATATACTTACCTCGATTTAGACATTTCTGCCTCTGGATCTTTCACACCGAAAATAAGCGTTAAGATCATACCACCAAAGAATGAAATGGCCAAACCGACAATATACGCCCATAACGTTGGACCTGCGAATGCAGGAATTGTAGTCAGACCTCCAAATATAAAAGCATAACCAACTACATTAAATGCTCCCATAAATGCTCCTCCCAGTGCTGCTCCTATACATCCAGCTACTAATGGACTCTTAAATTTCACACCTAACCCATAAATCGCCGGCTCTACAATCCCTGATAAAAACACAGAAGTCATCGCAGTTAGTGAGAATCCCTTTAACTTTTTACTTCTAGTGCGTAAGAAAATAGCTAGTGCTGCTCCTGCCATCCCAAAATTAGCATTTGCACCATAAGCAATAAAAGCAGAATATCCGTTACTTGCAATCTCCGGAATAATTACCATTGTATTCGGCGCCCAATGCACTCCAAATAATATTAAAATATTCCATATCCCACCAATAAATGCTCCAGTAATAATTTGGTTAGCACCTGTAAACCAATCAATAACATTGGCAACCCCAATACTTAAATAATTCCCTAGCGGTCCGAATATCCCTGCAGCAACCGGAACCAATACCAATAACAATATCGTAGGTATCACAATCATGTGTAAACTATTTGGCAATTTCTTTTTCATATAGTGTTCCATTTTTGATTGTAACCAAGTAGTTAAAATAGCTGGAATGATTTGACTTGTATAATTAAAAACAGGAATAGATATCCCTAGAAAAACTACTGTATTTCCGCCATCTCCTTCTATCAAGTCAATAAACTCAGGCATAATCAAAGCTCCTAATACCGCAATCGCAATATATGGACTTGTATCAAATCGTTTAGCAGTTGTAATTGCTACTAAAATAGGTAAGAAATAGAATACGGAAGTCGCAGCCAGTGTTAAGATTAAATTCGTTGTGCTTTCAGTTGATAACCACCCTAATTCATTTGCTAAAATTGTAAAACCTCGAAGTAAACCAGCCCCAGCTAATAATGGAAGTAAAGGAGAAAAAATACTAACAACTAACGCAACAAATTCATTAAACCAATTACCTTTTTTATTATCGTTAAAATGAGTATTTTCCGAATCACCAGGAACAGCCTCATCGTCCGACTTCCATAGTTTTATAAACTCCTTATAGACATCGCCAACATGTGTGCCAATTATTATTTGAATCCCTGAATCCCTATCAACAATACCTGTCACACCATCCAATGATTCTATTTTTTTAGTTTCTACCAATGTACGATCTTTCAATGTAGGGCGTAAACGAGTTGCACAATGCGTTATTGACACTACATTATCTGAACCTCCCATCAACGATAATAATTGATCCGCCAGAAATCTTGATGTTCCCATAACTTCTTACTCCCTTCTAATTATAGTATAAACACCACAAGACAACAAGACGTTATGACGTCTTATCGTTAAATCTATAATATAATATTTTTTCAAAAATGTAAACGGTAACAAAAAATATCTTCTATTGAAAATTAACACCTTTTTATTTCTAAATTTCTTTATATACTTAGATTCGACAAGTAACAGTAACAATTCTCTAACAGATTTTTAATTGATAACTAGAGATTCTATCCAATACAAAAACTCCCTAGAGAATATAAAATCTCTAAGGAGTTTTTATTTATTAATTGTCGCCTTAAGTTTATAATTCGGTACACTCCAACCCTATCAATTATTACTTCCATCAACGAAATCTATTACTTTCTATCCCCATCATTTTCCACCCCCCTATTCATCTCCCATCTTTCCCTTCTTCCGCTCCATCCCAAACTTAATCCACCCATAAATCACCGCAACCGCTCCAAAATAACAAACACCAATAGATAAATAAGCTAAAATCTCCCAAAATATCATGTGTGATTCTCCTCCTTTATCCCTCAGGATCAAGATCCTCTTGCATAAATGCGCGAGTTGGCTGTTTATTCTTCGTCAATTGATGTGCAATAAAGAATGTAAACAGGTTCATGCAGATTCCAACAATTAATGTAGGGATTTGGAATGGTTCGTTAAGGCCGTAATTCCATAGGAGAGAAGAGATAATCCCCGCCAGGATAGCTGGTATCGCAGCGTATGGCGATACTTTCCTGTCTCTCGCTTTCCCCCATAATAATGCAATAATAATAACGGGAACAATGGACGGCGCCCAAAGGTCAAAAATGAATACCATTAAGTCGAAAACATTTGGAATTAAAAGGGCAACAAGAATTCCGCCAATTCCTACGATAAGTGTGGACCATTTGGCAAGGTTAAGCATTTGCTTATCTGTTGCTTTCGGATTAATAAATTCTTGATAGATATCCCTCGTGAAGATGGTGGAAGCAGTATTTAAGATAGAATCTCCAGTGGACATAACGGCTGCAATAAGCCCTCCGAAAATCAATCCGACAGCGCCGGTTGGCATATGCTCTAAAATTAATGTGGTAAATACAAGATCCGGATCGGTGCCTGGAAGAAGAACAACACCCGCTAGTCCGATAAAAACGACAGCAGTTGTCATGAAAAAGTAAAAGATGCCAAGGTAGGTCACCGAGCGCTTACTATCTAATGCATTTCTGGATGAAACATACCTCTGAATGTAAAAAGGAGCTAATGCTTCCCCCAGTAAGAAGGTTAAGAAGAAAGCAATCATGGCAGCAACGGTCCAGCCGCCGGTAAAATCTAAAATGCCGGCATCGATGGCGCTAACTTTTTCAACGATGGCTGGTACGCCGCCGATATTATTTAGTGCCAATGTCAATGTTGTTGCAACGCCGACGGTTAAGATAATAAACTGAATGGCATCCGTATAAATAACGGCCAGCATGCCGCCTCCCCAAGTGTAAATTACCGTAATAACAGAACCCAAAATAGTCATTGGAATATAATCAAATCCCGTCAAGGTTTCCAGAATTCTTCCCATTGCCAGCACCTGTACCCCAAACATTCCTACGCTATATAAGAAAGAAAAGATACCGGACACCAATTTCCCAGAGCGTCCATAGAAATATCCAAAAACATCTCCTACGGTGTAGACATTCCCCAGATTTCTAACCCGCGGCGCTACAAATTGTCCGATTAAAATTTGGCTGAAAACAACACCAAAAACGGCAAGAAAGATAACCACACCAGTCTCGTAAACGAACGCCACCCTGCCAATGGTTGCTCCGCCGCCGGCTAATGTTGCTGCAAGCGTCGCAAAAATAAGAGCCATTGGCATGGAACGGCCGGCAACGGTATAGTCTTTAAAACCGGAAATTCTTCTCATGGAATAGTAACCAATGTATAAGACGAGCGCTAAATAAAATAATACGATAATAACATCAAAGGTATTTACTGGCATATATCTTCCCCCTCATTTTATGATTTTTCAAATCGTGCTGGTGAGAAAGCTTCTATATTCAAGTCTGTTTGCCCGGTTAGGATGATTTCGGAAATCATTTTCCCGCTTACGGGTGCCATAGCCAAGCCTACCATGGCATGACCGGTACAAATATACATATTGTCCAGATGAGGTATCGCCCCAATGACCGGCATGCCATCAGGAGTCATTGGTCTCATCCCTCCCCATTCTTCTTCGGTATCTCCTTTGATTTCTTCCTTTAGATAGTGAGATGCAGCCGACCGAATCCCCTGCACACGTTTCTTATCGATGTTTACATTTTTTCCAGACAGCTCCATGGTTCCTCCGATGCGGATAGCATGGTCAAAAGGAGTAATTCCTCCCTTTAAATCACCTAGATAAAGCGGATGATCGATTTCTGTTTTAGGATTCGTGATTGTAATACTGTAGCCTTTCCCTGCAGTCAGCGGCAGCTTATAATTCAGCTTTTTTCCTATATCATCAGACCACGCTCCGGCGGCCAGCAGGAACGCATCCGCTTCAAAAACTTCCTGCTTGGTCTTTACCGAAGTAATCTGATTCTCCTGCTTTTCAATATCTATCACTTCTGTATTTGAATACAGCTTAACTCCCAATGCTTTTAATTTTTCCACTATCCCTTTGGAAAAGGACTCTGGACGAATATGGTATTGATTCTCTAAAAAAATGCCGCCCTTTACTTCATCGGAAAGTGCAGGCTCTAATGTTTTAACCTCCTGCTGATTTTTGTACTCCGGCTTTTGATGTCCATACTGATGCGAGACAGCTTTCAGGCGCTCTAATTTCTTCTTGAGGTTCGCCTCATAGAGAAATACAAACAGCATTCCTTTTTTATGCAATTCGAAAGTAACGCCATCCTTTTGAATCTCATTAAATAGAGATAAGGTATGCTTGCTTGTCGTTAATAAAGCCTCTTCCCCTTTTTTAAAAGCCGCTTCATTACAATGTTTCATAAATTGCGTCAACCAGCCGGACAGCTGCGGCATGGCAGAAGGCTTGATATAAAGCGGGCTGTCTTTTTTCATTAGCATTTGGATGGATTCCGTTACCAGCCCGGGTGTCGGCACCGGCTCATGGATTGCAGGACAGACCCATCCTTGGTTGCCCCTGGAGCACGCCATGCCAAATTCTCCTTTTTCAATAATCGTCACCTCTGCACCGGATTTTCTTAAAAAATAGGCACTGGTAAGGCCGATAACGCCTCCGCCAATTATGATTACTTTTTTCAAGATAAGGACTCCTTTGTTAAGCATTTGTGAAACAGTAAGATTAATCAGTAATCATTAAATTTTTCGTTAATTAAACAGATGCTTTATTCGATGGATTGTTCTATCTCGAATTATTGCCTGGCAACACATAAAGCTTGTTTTCTGACAGACTTATTTAGCACCCTCTTAATATTTTACAATTTTCTAATTTCTATTATACAAGATTAGACAGAATATTGCTTTATTTTGTTTTAATTTATTTAATATATGGCAGTAATATCAACTTCTAATAAATAGGTTAATCTTTAGCTTATCATTAAAAACTCTTACTTTTCCCTCAACAGCAGCACAACCTATTAGCCTTATAATCTACCTTATCCAAAATATAGCACATTCCACAGCATCCCACATAAGATACAACAATCTCATTTACATTATTCTTAACTAATCATGTTTCTATCATTCACACATCCTATGACCGTATTCCCTATCAAAACACCTTCACACTTATTCAATAATAGATAATATTCTCTATTTTTATAATTTTAGAAGGATTTGTATTCATTCCTAGCGAATTTGATAGTATAACAAAATGGGAGGGGTATCTATGAAAAAGATAAGCAAAAAGCTTTTAATGTTCAGTCTTGCCGGGGCATTTGTTGTGGGAGGATCAATCCTTACTTCACCGGCTGTCCATGCAGTAGGAAACGGGCCAAATTACAATGGCAATGAAACGGTTAATACTTCCATTCTTACTACCTACGATGAAATGGTTGATTATCTTAAGAAACAGGACTCAAAACAAAGTCAAATGGAATTGGAAGTGATTGGCCAATCTATGAAAGGTCGCGACCTATATCTTGTTAAATATATCTCCAACCCTGAAAACCCAACTATTCTTTTTTTAACACAACAGCATGGTAACGAGCAATTGACAACAGAAGGGACGCTTGAGTTCATTAAACACCTGGGAACTGGTAAAACAAAAGGTGTGCTAGATAATGTGAATGTGTTGATTGTTCCGATGTTGAACCCTGATGGAGCAATGGGAGATGTAGATTTTGATTTAGATGATTATATTGCTAGCGGAGATCGTCATCTAACAAGATACAATGCGGCAGGCGAGGATTTAAATCGTGATCATGTGAATAAAGTTTTCCCGGAAACACAAGCCCTGCATAATAATGTATTAAGTGCTTACGATATTGATTATATGATAGACCTGCATCATCAGGGAGCTAATAGTGAACGTGATGGAGAGCTAGTGTCTGGTTCCATCCTTTATCCGACTACGGAAAATGCAGACCCTGAAGTTGTTCATAAATCCAAACAATTAGGTGCTGTGGTGTTTGATAAAATAGATTCAACTGGTTGGGGACATCTTGGTAAATATAATGGCGGTTCTGCCGAGACAATTTCCCGAAATGGAATTTCTGTCGAATACGGAATCTCTACCCTGTTATTTGAAATGCGCGGCATGTCGGATCACTCCAATGAATCCGCCATTTTAGGACAAAAAAGTAATGGCTATTTAATAAAACAAACAGTAAATACGTTGGATGCTGCTGTTAGGGCCATTTCAGATGGATCTATCAACAATAAAGATGTTTCTTTTTGGGATACTTTACCAACACAATCTACGAGGACAACGGAGTAAATAGTTATTTCCCCATAAATCATGATAACTCGTACTATACCTTGAACTTCTCTAGGCAGTTTTAGAAAACGGAGCATTTAAGGGATTCTAAGAAAGCGATTATTACTTTCTTAGAATCCTTTACTTTGGTGTGGAATCTTTAACTTTCTATTAAAAAGAAAAGCACCTTCTCCGTTTGGATTTTGGCGCACTCTATCTGAGTGTTGAATTCCAGTCTAGCTTTTTTAAGACCCTTAGTTTTTCACTGGATGTCTATAAACATATTCGGGAAAGTCGGTAATAATACCATCCACGTTGCGTTCAAATAAGTTATTTGCTTGTTCCTGCGTTCGCACTGTATAAGGATATATCTTCATCCCGGCAATATGAACACGGTCAACAAGCTCATCGGTAACAATGCTCATATTTGGGTTGAAGAAATCAGCAAAAGTTGTAAATTGTGCCAACTGTTCATCGGTAACATTTGCCCAAGAAGTACCCGCAAGGACACCGTGAGGGACATTCTGCAGGAGTGCCTTTGATTGTTGCACAGATGTATGATTAAACGACTGGATAATAATTTTTTCGTTATTAGGCTTATGCATATTACGCTCCATTAAGGTTTCAGCGACTTTTTCTTCTACGCCTGGATACAATTCAGGAGATTTTAATTCTATTAATAACCCAATCTTTCCTCGATATGTATCGATTACTTCCTCAAAAGTAGGAATTTGTTCACCCGCAAATTCTTGTCCGAACCAACTTCCGGCGTCCAATTGTTGAATTTCTTCAAGTGTGTAATCCCCAACAGATCCTGCCCCATTTGTTGTACGATTAACAGTTGTATCGTGAATGGCTATTAGCTCTCCATCCTTGGTCATTTGTACATCAATTTCAATATAATCAGCTTTCATTTCAAAGGCTTTTTCAAAAGCAGCCATTGTATTTTCCGGAGCATGACCTGATGCCCCTCGATGTGCAATATTAACCATTTTTTTCTGTTGTTGAACTGTCTGAGTGCCTCCACCTTTGGATGCGAATACAGGAACTGTGAACACAGACGCGAAGATCATTACTGTTAACGATAAAATAGTAATCTTTCGTATCATAATCTTAATCTCTCCCTTTTTCTGTCTTACTTTTTATTATAGAGGTAATCTATTAAGTAAATGTAAACTGTAAGATAAAGAGATGTAAGATAAACTAAGAAATTCTTAATAGTTCAAAAAGTTTGCAACATTGAGGCTTCCATCTTTACTACCAAACCCTAACCCCCACTCAATCCCCTTCCAACAGCCTCAACATAATCATAAAATTCCTCCGTCCGATTATCCCGATTCCCAGACGAAAAATCCCCCTCCTCAAAAAAAGCCTTTCGCTGCGCAGTGCTAATCTCTAATTGAACTCCTTTGCTCTGCCTATTTTGATTAACAATATTGTCCTTTTCTTCCCCATTGATTTCCTTCGGTGCATCACTTACGGAAAATCCAGCTTTTTTTAGCTCTATCTCGATAGATTGAGCTAATGCTTCATCCAATCCTCCCAAATACGTGTGTTTTTCCAGTTCATCCTCGTATCCATGGAAAGATACGGTATAGAAACTGTCTGAGACAAGGGCTACTGCCTCTGGTTCATCGAAGTTCGTGGAATCAATATGCAGGTCCGTATTGTTTGCTGCTTTGATTCCTTGAAAAGAATAGAAGGAATAGTCGCCTGCGAAAGCTAATTGTTCCGCTAAATCCGTTGTACCAGGCTCTATCCCTCCGCCATGGATGGCTATGCTGGCAACATCCGAATCTCTTTCTTCGGAACTGATTCGATAATCTTCATCCTGCCCCTCCTGTTGATGAAGTTCGTTAAAGTTTTTATATTTATCGTTCCCGTTACTTCCATTGACTAGCAGCAGCGCTATCATTATAACGGCCAGTGCTAGTCCCACAATCATAAAGTTATTTCTTTTCATCGCTGCTACCTCTATTTCATGTATGCCATATTCTCTTTACCATTCTCTCATTCTACTATATCAGGCATCACATCTGAAACGTCATCAATATACTACCAGTCATTTATCGAACTTTTCTGCTTTCTCCACCCACTCCTCTGCGTCAAACATGCTAAAATAAGCATACCGATGAAATAACAAGTCAAACAGCAGCGAAAGGAAAAACAACCATGACCTTAGACTATACAAACTCCATCCCGCTTCATGTGCAGTTAAAACAAATCATTGAACAGAAAATATATAACGGCGATTATGCAGAAAAGATTCCCAGCGAGAGAGAATTGATGGATGAACACTATGTAAGCCGAAGTACGGTGAGACAAAGTATCGAACAGCTGGTTCGGGAAGGAATCTTGGTGAGAAAGCCGGGGAAAGGAACCTTTATCGCCGTTCGAACGATTAATGACTGGCTTGGCAGCCTTCACAGCACCTCGGAAAATATCGAGAAAATGGGGATGGCGCCGGGAGCCAGATTAGTAGCCTCCCAGGAAATCGAGTTAGTTGGAAGATTAAAAGAAGTGACCGGTTTAGATAAGGCACATCACTTTAAAAGAATAAGGTATGCAAATGATATTCCGATGGGAATTGAAAGGCATTATTACCCTGTGGCATTAGGGAAAAAGCTGTCTCAATTTAACCTGGATGAAGAAGCATTCTATGAGCTGCTGGAAAGAGAATTAAAAGTAAATACCTTTCAGGCGGAGCAGGAAATCAGAGCCGGAATCTCCACCCGGGATGATTCAGAGTTACTGAATATTCCTGAGGGGACAAGCATCATTATTGCAGAAAGAAAAATTACCGATGTCCATGGAGACTTCGTGGAATTTGAGAGGGCCTATTATCGTGCGGATATGTACTCCTTTAAAATAACCTTGTCGAGAAATAGCAAATAAAAATAGAATAGTTATTGTTTTTTAACTGGTTAGAACATTCTGACCTCCTTGAGAATACTGGTGTCTATCGCATAAAATATAAATACTATTTTTGCAGTCAAAATTAGACAGCTTTTTTAGGGAGGTCATCCATATGAGTTTTATGATTGCATTCAGTATCGCAAGTATCCTGCTTTGTGCCGGTATGATTATTCGGGCCAAAGTAGCTTTTATTCGAAATATGTTAGTGCCTGCCAGTGTCATAGCTGGTATTTTAGGCATGATTATCATGAATACAAATCTTATCCAGGCAACCAATGCCGAAATGTTCACTGTAATTGTTACGCAGTTATTTACGATCACGTTCATCTCCATTGGCTTAACAAGCAATAACAAGGCGAATAACGACCATACTGCCGGGAAGCAGATTGCCAGAGGCTCCCTCGGAATGGGCATGCTCTGGAATCTATTATATGCACTCACCCCTGCTGTCGGCGCAGTTGTCATTTTACTCGTCGGCGGTTATTTCGGAATGGACGCCCTATATGGGCTGCTTATCCCCTTTGCCTTTACACAAGGACCAGGGCAGGCGGCGACATTCGGATCTATTTTTGAACAGCAGTACGGAATAGAAAATGCAGCGATGGTAGGCCTGACCTTTGCGGCAATCGGTTTTATCGCCTGCTTCTTAATTGGCGTCCCACTTGCAAAATATGGGTTAAAACGCGGGTTAGCCAAGAAATATGGCGAATCCGAAATTAAAGATTATGTCAAACGAGGCTATTACACGAAGAATGAGAAAAGAGAATCAATCGGACAAGAGACGGTATTCAGCGGAAATATGGATACAATGACGTTCCACTTTACGATGATTGGTATCTGTTATGTGCTGGCTTTAGGAATGGCATCTCTTATTTCCATGATTCCTGGTATAGGTCCGACGCTTGGCGGAATGCTGTTTATTTACGGCATGCTTGCCGGCTATTTTGTGAAAATGGTATTGAAAAAGCTGCAGCTGGACCATTTGCTGGATAATACCTTTCAAACGAAAATTACCGGCTGGTCCACCGATTATTTAGTTGTCTGTTCCTTTATGGCCGTTCAATTCAGTATCATCGGCCAGTGGATTGTTCCAATTATTATCGAAGCCGTTGTCATAGCTGCGCTTACTATTGCAGTCGTTTTATACTTTGGAAAGCGCTTAGGCGGCGACAACGACTTTTCCCGGACGCTCGGTTTGCTGGGAACCTCGCTGGGTACTGTTCCAAGCGGAATCGCGCTTGTACGGATTATTGAGCCTTCCCTGCGTTCCACCACAGCCATCGAATTAGGGATGATGAATATTCCGATGATGTTCTCTTATATAACCGTTTCAACGATTATGATGATTATGGCCGGGACATTATCCGTCACAGCTGGAATTCTATGGTTACTGGCGCCTGTCCCTATTTATTTGATTCTATTAAAGGTATTTAAAGCATGGGGCAGAAAAACATACGATTTCAAAGAGGAAGCTGAACCAATCAAAAGTAAGAAAAAATCCTATGCATAATCTACAGCGAAATAAGGAGTGAAATCTGCAATGCAAAAATTATATTATGGCGGCGATATCATTACGATGACTGGAGAGAATGACAGCGCCGAAGCAGTGTTAGTAGAAAATGGGGTTATCAAAAAGCAAGGCAGCCTAGCAGAAGTGAAACAAGCAGCCAGCCCTCAGGCAGAAAGCATTGATTTACAAGGAAATACCCTGATGCCTGCCTTTATCGACCCGCATGGTCACGTTTCGATGGTTGGTCATTTTTCATTGATGGCTGATTTAAGTGAATGCGATAATTTTGATGAAGTAATTCAAGCACTAAAAGCATATATTCAGGAAAAAGAATTAAAAAAAGGCGATATTGTCGTCGGATGCGGGTATGATCATAATTTTCTTGCAGAAAACAGACATCCAACGAAAGAGATATTGAATCAAGTATCCACGGAGCATCCTATTTTGATTTTACATGCTTCCGGCCACTTAGGCTGCACGAATGATTTGGGATTACAGGCAGCAGGCATAAACGAGCACACTTCCGACCCGGAAGGCGGTACAATCGGCCGGGTTGCAGGTACAAATGAGCCAAATGGCTATTTAGAAGAAAATGCCGTGATGGGATTACAGAAAACCCTTTTTAAAGGTGTGAAACGGGATGAGTTCAAACTGGCAGAGTATGCCCAGAATGAATATATCAAAAATGGAATTGCAACCGTTCAGGACGGCGCATCATCCAAAGAGATTATTGACTTATTCAAAGCCTTGGCCCAGCAGCAAAAGCTGAAAATCGATGTGGTCGCCTACCCCGTATTTGATGCAGAGCCGAAAAAGCTGATGGAAGAAAATAAAGATTATGCCAAAAAATATCAGAACCGCTTTAAAATCGGCGGATATAAAATGTTTTTAGACGGGTCCCCTCAAGGGAAAACAGCTTGGCTCACAGAACCTTATGAAGGCGAAGAAACCTACCTGGGATATCCATGGTTCAAGGATGAGCAGGTCAAACAATATACCGACGCAGCAGTCAACGATGGCGTGCAGCTATTAACACACTGTAATGGAGATGCCGCTTCTGATCAGCTGTTACGGAACTACCAAGCATCGCTGGAAGAATCGAATCATCCAGATAAAGAGAATCTGAGACCTGTGATGATACACTGCCAGACCGTAAGAAATGACCAATTGGACATCATGGCCGACTTATCGATGGTCCCTTCCATCTTCGTCGCGCACACGTATTACTGGGGAGATGTCCATCTAAAAAATCTTGGCGACAGGCGTGGACGTCGTATTAGCCCGGCAAGATCCGCATATGACCGCGGTCTGTGCGTGAACTTCCATCAGGATGCACCTATCGTCAAACCGGACATGCTGCATACGATTTGGTGTGCGGTGAATAGACAAACGAGAAATGGTGTGAGCATCGGGCCCGAGGAATGTGTCAGTGTCTATGAGGCGTTGAAGGCTGTCACGATTAATGCCGCGTATCAATATTTTGAAGAGGATGATAAAGGGAGCTTGGAAGATGGGAAAGTTGCCGATTTGGTGATTTTGGATCAGAATCCGATGAAGGTGGATACGATGGATATTCGTGATATTCAAGTTTTGGAGACGATTAAGGATGGGGAGACGATTTATCGGAGTGAGGTTCGTGTGAGGTAATTGCATTTTAAAGAAGCTCCGAACCCTATAACTAAAAACTTGTTACAGAAAACAAATCACGAAACAAAGCAAATAAAATAATTGAATGAATTATTGAGTTGTTAAGGATTAAAGAAGCTTTATCACAGCTTTATTAGTGCCGTTGCTATCTAGATTAATTGCAAATGGGGGCAAGTATAGCTTCATTAAGCTATTGCTGTGTTTTGTTTGTTACTTCAATACGACAATTACAGCACCAGTCATATCTCTTTTTATAAATTGTAAAAGCAACAGAATGATTTTATTATCTGACTGTTGCTTTTAGTTTTCAATTAAATATCCACTGCCAATCACTGTATATGAATGACATAATAAAAATACATAGTTTAGCGGTGTGAAAGTACATAGACAAAACCATAAAAAAACCTGCTGCACAATTAAATAATTAATTATGCAACAGCCTCACGCTCAATATAATATATTCCTTTTATCCTTCATCTATAAAATCGATTATTTTATCTAACTTCCTACCCTACCCCGAAACCGGGTAAGCATAGGCAACAAACCGATCAGGTGCACTGCCTACAAAGTGGAATGGATAACAGGTCGTTACTACTAATACCTCTTCTCCCATCTCGCGGATAACCGATGTATCATCCTCAGGAACAATTTCTGTTTCCCTGATTTCGTACGTATACTCACCATAAGGCATCTGTACGACAAATGTATCGCCTATCTCCAATTCTCCAAAATCACGAAATACGGTATCGCGATGACCTGATAGAAGAATTTGCTCCTCCTGTCCTGGCAACACCGAATTGGATAGATGACCAACGCCTTTTTCTAATGAATCCGGGTCAGTTCCCTCGACAATAGGCAATGTTTTTCCCAGTTTAGGGATTTCTAAGGTGGCAAATGCTTCGTCTGTCTCTAAATTAAACTCCTCTATGATTTTCTCTATATCCTGGTCGGGGTCATCCTGCTCGCTGACTCCTTGCTCGATTCTTTCCTCCGCCTGAACTAAAGACTGTTTTTGCGATTGCTCATGTCCTATAATTTGATAACCAAAAACACCTAGACAGACGACGCCAATGATAATAAAGAGGATTCCGATACGTTTCATGGTGATGCTCCCTTCTTCATATCAACTTAATCATTTTCATTACCTTCTAAATAGAACTAACTCAGACTGCTGATCAATTGTTGCCATTTATCTGCTACTTTTTCTTCCGTATAATGAGCAGCTGTGCGTATGGCTGCCTGCCGATAGTATTGCTTTTCTTCGTCCGTTTGATTTAAATACGTAACAATCTTCTCAGCAAAACTTTCCTTATCTCCAAAATCAACAAGAAAACCATTTTTTTCTTCTTGAACCATTTCATCAACACAGTAGCGGACATTGTAGCTGCCAACAGGACAACCGCATGCTAAGCTTTCTAAAACACTCATGGTGAATCCTTCAGCTTGTCCAGCAAATAAGAATAAGTCGCTGGAGGCGTATACGTCCTCTACATTGTCTACATATCCTTTAAATGTTACATTATTTTTTAAATCAAGCTTTTGAACTAATTTCTTTAAATTCTGTAGTTCTTTTCCACTTCCGTAAATTTCTAATATTACTTCTGGAATATGTTGCTTCACTAAAGAAAGAACTTCCAATAAGTGATTGATATTTTTTTCGGGAGCTAAACGTCCGACAGAAACCAGCTTATTGGTTTTAGGCTTCTTTTGATCTAATTTATCAGTTATCTTGCAAGGGTGCGGAATAACAGCCAAATTATTAAAGCCAAATCGCTTTTCAATATCTTGTTTCTGATTATTTGTTAACACAACTATATTATCGAAGCTATACGGACTATTAAAAACTTCTAGATAATTCTTATTTATCTTGGAACGAAATGCTGTGTTTGAAAAATAAGTGGAATGAATCATAGATATTGTTTTCACGTTTAATTGGTTTTGTCCCGTAAAAATCGGGCTGTATCTTTTATTACGATCAATAATAACAATAGGTTCTTCCTGTCCGATTATTTCTTTCAAAAAATAAAGAATAAGAGCCTGCTCATCTGGCAGCACGGTTTGAAAAACAGCATTTCCATCACTGATAAGATAAGGACCGTCATCGTACTTTACAATCACCCGTTTGCCATAAACATCGAAGTATTCTGTCATGTACACCGTGTTATCATCGTGTAAATATTCGGTGTGGGATAATTGGCCAAACCGGTTAAATCGATCACGGACGATTTTTTTACCATTATGAAAATAATTTATATAATCTAAAAGCTCATTTGATCTAAATACCATATACTTTACGAGTTTATTATTGGCATCAAAAATACGAATATGTCGTTTTTCTGCTGATTTTTCATCTTCATACCCATATGTTTGTTCTTTTTTTATTTGAAAAGGGGGCATGTTCTTTCCCTCTTCACTGCGTTGAAAAAACTCGAATAAATTAATCATGGAAATATCCGGGTCAACGATTCCATTTTCAACATAGCGCTCCCAATTTGTATGTATATTTACGTTTTTATTCACTGTAACAAATACAGGTTCCACATCTAAATATTTCACAAACATATTCCCGCGTTTCATTGCTGATTTTTCAATACCAGTAAGATGCTGTCCAATATTTGAATGTAAGAAATAAGCTTTTCTCTTCTCCAATGACGAACTCCTTTCCCTATCCAAAACAATGTCAGCAAAGCTCCTTTTGACATATTAGCAGAGCTTTGCTTAGACTGTAAATTATTACTGTTTATTCTGTTTTAAAAATAAATTATAGTACGCACAATATCCAGATAAATAATGTTCCACATCATCAATTCGCGTTCGGAAGGAGTGATGCCGAATGAAGAAACTGCCGGTGATTCTTTTCGGATTTTTAAAATACATGGCCAGTTCCGGATAGAAAAAACCATTACGCTGATACTCTGCCCTTCGGTGAATCGTTGCTTCTAATTTCAATTCATCAAAATCTAATTCGTTAATTAAGTCACCGTATCCGTCTGCTTTCATACGATTAACCATCTGATATGCTGCAATCATCAACTCAAGGAAGGTAGGATATGTGGTGATTCGTTTGTAAATATAATCCAGTCTATTTTGTACGTTCTGTAAGCCGAATTTATAATATTTACGTTCCGGTTTATAGAGAGTGACCTCATTGGTACAGTAGCTTAGCCAGTGATCGTGATGTTTCCAGTGATCGCTTTCAATAAAATAGTCAAATGCTTTTTCAACTGCTTGTAACCACTGTTCATCACGGTCAATTTTATAAAGACGCATCAACGCAAAACAAGCTTCTCCATCATAATAAACAATACGGAACTCCTCTTTTAACGCAAGAGATGGATAATCTAGTATATGAACAAATTTACCATTTTCCTGCTGCAATTGAAGAATACCTCGTGCTAATTTCTGAGCGATTGGAATATGTTCTACATTCTCAAAGACCTCTGTGTATTTCGTGATAGCTAATATTGCTGCAGCAATTGCGCCTAGTTTCACTTCCATCCTATCTGCTTGTTCCCCATCAATGATATAAGCTATGTCTTTCTCTTCATCGACGTATAGTTTTTCACGAATAAGATAATCAATCCCTCTTTCAATGGCGTCTGCAGCTTCTTCTGTGGGATGAAATTCATAGGCTTCAATCATGGAATAAATGGTACTGCTATGCCGAAGACTATTATAGTGCTTTATTTCTTTATCATAGTAAGAGAAAAAACCATATACAAACCTACCATTGGGTTTACTTAAACTGGCTAAATATTTTTGCCCGCCTTTTATTAATATGTCAACTTCTTCTGCATTTAATGGGGTATCCCGCCGTCCATTATCACGTTCGCCCTGATGTAATTTATAGCAGTTCCCTTTTTCATAAAAATAACCTTGTGTCTCAAAAATATATACTTTTTCTACTTTCTTAAAATCAATTGGTTTTCCATTTGGTCTATGTTTTTGAATATACTTTTGTAAATTTTGTTCATGGATAAAGCCGCGTTTTGTTTCTCTATCAATTTGAATCACAGCATTCCCATTTAGTTCTTGTTCTAAAAATGCATGTTTGAAATCCTTACTGAAGCTGACACCTTGACGAAAATAATTTTTCTTGGTTTTTGTAATTCGGTTGATAAATTCAGGAATAGTTACAGGAATAACGTTGGTAACAATATCAATCTTTATAGAGGTAAATAATTCTTTTGTTTTTTTCAAATAGGAATCACCCTGATTCTCTATATTCTCCCATGCCTGATAAAAACTTTTCCCATTTGCAGTGAAGACGGCAGCACGTTTTTCCGCAAATCCAATTGATAAAAAGATAGTCAGCGAGGCCTGGCCGTTGATTTGCTGAAAGGTCTCTCCATCCTCTATTATATTATTTTTCAATGGTTCAAGGTGTTCTTTAAAATGTTGATAAGGTACTTTCTCCTCTGTAATCATCATGTCCTCCTACACTTAAAAAGCAGCATTATTTTATGTAGACAAAAGCAAACATCTTTTGACGTTTGCTTTTGTTTTGGTACTACTTATTTATTCATTCGTTTTATTTCTTCTGGAGAATAATGTTACTCCTACTCCAGCAGCTACAGCAACTAACCCAACTAGCCCAATTGTCCACATGGATGTTGCAGTACTTGGGAGTTTCTGACTTTCGTGCTGGTTTTGACTACTTTCAATTTTATAGCCTTGGCCAGATTGCCCTTGCGTCCCGTTAGAGCCAGAACCAGAACCTGATCCATTTCCAGGAGTGGCAGTTGCACCTTCTCCATCATTTCCGCCTGAACCAGAGCTGCCGTCTGCAGGGACAGTTACTTCATGCTCGTCATTAACATTGCCTGCTTCATCTGCAACAACTAATGTCAGAACATCTCCTTGATTAACCTCGTCTCCCGCAATAACAAGGGTGTATTCGCCAGTTTCTTCATCATAGATAACTTCTTCAATTTCAACTTCATTTCCATTTTCATCAATTAGTTTTATATCAGCTAATTCTTCATCGGATACGAACGAAATTTCATAGCCATCTTCACTATTTCCACTAATTACTACATCGCTAAGTTCTGGTGCGTCCGTGTCAGCATCTCCATCAGCATCCGAGTCACTGTCTGAATCGGAGTCACTATCTGAGTCAGAGTCGCTGTCGGAGTCAGAGTCACTATCGGAATCAGAGTCACTGTCCGAATCGGAGTCACTATCGGAATCAGAGTCACTGTCCGAATCGGAGTCACTATCGGAATCAGAGTCACTGTCTGAGTCAGAGTCACTATCGGAATCGGAGTCACTGTCTGAGTCAGAATCGCTGTCCGAATCGGAGTCGCTGTCCGAATCGGAGTCGCTGTCGGAGTCGGAATCACTATCGGAATCGGAGTCACTGTCCGAATCAGAGTCGCTATCTGAGTCGGAGTCACTGTCCGAATCAGAGTCGCTATCTGAGTCAGAATCACTGTCCGAATCAGAGTCACTGTCCGAATCAGAGTCACTGTCGGAGTCGGAGTCGCTGTCCGAATCAGAATCGCTATCGGAATCAGAGTCGCTGTCCGAATCAGAGTCGCTATCGGAATCAGAGTCGCTATCGGAATCAGAATCGCTATCGGAATCAGAGTCGCTATCGGAATCAGAGTCGCTATCGGAATCAGAGTCGCTGTCCGAATCAGAGTCGCTATCGGAATCAGAGTCACTGTCGGAATCAGAGTCGCTGTCCGAATCAGAATCGCTATCGGAATCAGAGTCGCTATCGGAATCAGAGTCGCTGTCGGAGTCGGAATCGTCTTCTTCATCAAAGACAATCGTGTCTTGACCTTCTGAGTCATTCAATAAGTCTATGTCAATAGCAGTAGTAGTTAGACCAGCACCACGTACAGGAACTTCACCTGATACACCAGCAGGGTTTTCTACACCTACGTTTAAGTTAACGGACATTGAACCAATTGCTTGTACACTGGCAAGATCATTGGATAAATCAATCGTTCCATTAGTGATTTGATCAATAAGTCCATTTGCTTCACCTGCTACATCAGTCACCGCCCCTAGGACTCCGTTAACAGCCTCATTCAATCCTCCGATAATTTGACCAACACCAGGAATATTTTCAGCTCCAGGTAAAATTTGAATTTCTAGAGCATTGGCAGCATCTACAACATTTTGCAGTGTTTCAACAATAACATCTTGAACAGCTGTTTCAAGATGTTGGCCAACACCATCTGTAAATTCGACAACAATTGTACCATCTGGATTTATTGTATAATCAACTTGATCATTGTACTGTAGTAAATCAGCTAACGCACTATCCAAGTTATTAAGTGCATCAAGTGCGCCACTTAACTCATCTACTCCATTGATGGTAAGAAAACGTTCTGGAATAATACTGCTTTGCAAGTCATCTACAACGCCTAAAACATCTGACACAGTGCTAGTTAACTCCCCCGTTAAGGTAGTTACAAGCCCACCTACTGCAGGAATATCATCCATTGTAATTGCTGTAAGATCGACACTTACATCAGCTGAACCTTTTTGATACATTTGACCAGCTAATTCAGGAATGCTGAAAGCAACTACTCGGTCTGGATTAAGTGCTTCAACATTAGCAACACCTGTACCACTTAGATTTAATGCTAAATCATAGTCTTCCCCATCTGCTGGTTGATTTAAAGTTGCATCAACATTTACATTCTCTAATAACCGCACTTCCGCCAAACTAGCAAATGGAGCAACATTTAAAATAGCAGAAGAGCTGGCGATTTTAGGGTTTGTCAAAGCTTCCCCGGCTGTTGACGCACTTGCTACAGCAGGTAATGTATTAAAAGCTAATAAAGAAGCTGCTGCTGAAGAAGCAAAGACTTTTCTCATTTTACTCGATCGACTTACTTTTTTTGCTTGCATCTTACGCTTATAGTCAAAATTCTTTTTACTCAAAGTCTCATCCTTCCATTCTGTTTTATCTAATAAACATTAACTTGACGAAAACAACAAAAGATTAATATGTACTTTATCTAATCAAACTCCCCCTTGCCTTTTAGCTAATTTCTAAAGATGACTGAGTCAATCAAACGATTAATTATGTATATTAGCTAAAATTAAAAATTTCAGAACATTCTCGTTGATAGATAATAATCCAACAAAGGACCTAAATTTTCATTAGCCTAAAAAAGTAACTTCTTTTCTAGTCTTTTAAATAAAAACCATGAATAGATAATTTCAGAAATTCCAATCTATCAACGAAAATCTATGTAGCAGAAGAGTGTATCTAAACATTCTGCTAATTAAGGCAATTCTATCTAAATCTCATAATCATGTGAACCCTGGACTTTAGACCTTAATTCTTAATTCTTTTTTACTTATTGAAGAAAATTTATTTCTAAATTATCTTTTTATCCTTTAAATCAGCTTTTTATAGATTTATTAAATATTTATAAATATATTTAAATAGTTAATTTTTCCTCAATTACCTTTTAAAAATCTCTTTATAAATAAGTTTATTGGCTTAATAATGATTATATATTCATTTAAATTAATTCAAATTACCTTAATTTAATTCTTAAATTTTCTTATATTAAAAAATAGTATCCTAACCAGAGAACAATCATCTCCTGAATTGTTTTGATTTGTTAAACCTTGTATTTAAAGGGATAGCGCAACTATAATTTTTATTATGTTTAGATAACTTCTTTTCAATGTAAATAAAAACTCTTAAAAACTTCGAGTTTCTAAACTTTGAAAAATAGTTAAATCGACCCCTTATATTGTTTTTTCGACAATAAATTTACCTACCTTGTTCAAACAATTTGTTTCTTAAACCTCAGAAAAAAATTAAATAAAAATATAGAAACTTTCTAGAGGCACCCCCTGCCTCATTTCTCTATTTCATTTAAATAGAAAGGAAGTGGCAAAGCCTCTTCAACAGAAAAAATGACTAAATTTGAAAAATAACAATGGAATATAGAACACTATTTTGCTAGTATTAATTTTATAAAAAATAAATTTGGGAGGAACAACCCGTTGAAAAAATTATTACTGGCAGCATTATTTTTAAGTTTATTATTGGCTGCATGCACCAGTGACAGCGATACTGGAGAAAATACTGAAGAAGAAAACAACGAAACAGCAGAGAGCGAAAAAGATACAGATACTTCAGAAGAAGAAAAAGAGGTATACAGCATCGGTGATACAGCAGTAATTACCAGCGATTTATACGAATTTGATTATGAGGTAACGGTAAACGATTTTTACTTTGCTGAAGAAGCAAATGGGAAGCCAATGGAAGATGTCATGTCTACTTCTGATGATGATTTTAAGCTGGCCGTGGCAGACGTTACATTCAAAAATATAAGTGATGAAGCTTATGTGCCTCATGATATGTATTCTGCCAACTTATCAGCAATAGATGAAGATGGCGGGGAAATATCTTATAATGAATTTTTTCCGGAAGCAGATGAAGAATTAGCTCCGGGAGAAGAAATAACAGGACCGTTAGTGTACGTAGAAAGAGTAGATTATGCCGATACCTTTTTATTAAAATTTGAAATGATGTCAGATGAAGAAACACATTTCGAATTGCCTAACCCTAATCAATAAGATAAATAACCAATTAAACCCATCATCAATCCAAACCCTGGCGTGAGGCATCGTGCCAGGGATTTTTTGTGAATGACATCTTTTTAAAAATAGAGAAAGATCCCTATTCAGAAATAAGTCCATATTTGGAGTATCTATATCTTACATATTCTGTTGATTCATTGCCCCTACCATCGAAATGATTGTAAGAATGCCAGCAATAATAAAGAGCTTCAACCAAAACTTCGGCATAGATTTTTTCTTAATGATACGGTAAAGCAGACCCCAAATCCCAGTAAGTATGAAAGAAAGTAAAAACGCTCCTAGAAGTCTGCCAAAAAGATAGGCAATCATGTTGGTCATTATAGATTTCTCCTTTGTTTATTATTTCATTTTTGATAGGTTATTGATAAATTTGTTATATCAACATATTTCATCAAATTTTGTTACTTTAATTCGTTTACAGCTTAGGCGCCTTGATTCATATCATGCCGAAGCTTCTCTCTTCCTGCATAACTTTTATTACTCATACGAGCGATAAGAGCAATAAAAAACCACTCCAGAATCGTCCATAATAAATAAAGTCTAAGAATGGTACCTTCTTGTAATGTAAACAAAACGACCGCACCCTCACATAACGCAGGTACGGCCTCCTCTATTAAGCAATTTTATTCTACGACTTCAAAGCCTTGGCTCTCCATCATTTCTACAGACTGTTCCAAACTGACCGTATCAGCACCCTCTTCTCCTTCAAAGGTAGAACCAGGCAGTGCTGATATTTCAGAAAGATCAGCTGTCGTGTAATCGATTGTCATTGTTTCAATGGCTTTATCATCTTGATAATCAATATTATGTTCAAGTCCTTCTGTTCCTTGGATTTCGGCAACAATGGGGTCGAGAATAGCTTGAGCCTCTTCTTTTGTTGTTACCATTAAAGAAGAATAGGGTATTTCACTTTCGGTAGATTGTTCTATTACTTCGTCACCCTCGGCTACATATGTAATTTTCATAATAACTCCGTTTTGTTCACTTTGGAGTGTGACCGTTTCTTCCGAGTTACAAGCCATGAGTCCAGCTAATGCCACAAGCAAAGCCAGCATTCCAATGATTCTAAAAGTTTTTTGTTTAATCATGTTTTTTCTCCCATCCATCACAAATTTATATTTTTTACATGGTTCCATTACCTTACTTAGATCCGGTCCAATATTTTTCCCTGATCCGCATTACTTGCATCTCAGGGGAAGCTTCCTCTGCAGAGACAAGGCAAGTTGGTTCGGAGCTTTTTTCATCTGAATTACAAGCAATTCTTGTCATACTAATTCAGTAAAACCAAATAGATGAATAACCGTTTTTTCATATGTGCGCTTCCTTTCTTATGAAGTTTTCAAATAACAGGCTTTCATGTTATTTCATAATATTATGTATTTATAAATCATTTTACAATAGGCCGAATATCACTTAGTCCTAATTCGAACTGGCTTGTCCCCTTTTTGTGTTATGACCTTTTCCCTAATTTTGAGTTCTATATTTAAAATAATTAAGAAACTTCCTTATCTTATTCATTTCTTAGCTATCATTGAAAAGTGCTCTTTTCACCTCTTTTTACCTACTTCATAAAAGAAAGTAAAGGAATTGTAATATTTATTTTTGTTTTGATTTCGTGTTTATGGATTCTTGTATGGCGATTATTTATAACGGAGGATTTGAAAACATGATAAAAAGAGTCTATGTAGAGAGGCCTCTTATAGAATCTTAATTTAATAATACCATATTGTTCTCCCCAGGTACTTAACTATACTGGAACTTTAACTTGTTCAATTAACTCATTTTTAAATCTCTTCATTAATAAATTTACTCTTCCCTCTTTTTAGGCATGAATTTCTGAACAAACTTACATTTTATTCTTCAAAAGCCTACCAAGTTCAAAAGAGTGCAGACATAAAAATCGGAGCTGTCGCAAAATGCATATTATGCATTTGCTAACAGCTCCTTTTAAAATTTCATCACAAATAAGCGTCCGTAAAAACTCTAGCAGAAGCAAGCTTCATTTTATACATTTACAAGAAAAGAATCATAGATAGCACAAACATAAATATAACACCTGATATCATCGGTACAGAAGTACGCTTAATAATATGAATTGGATTTAATTTTAACGTTCCAGCTACAATTAAGATAACAGCAGCTACAGGGGATACGGCTCGGAATAAGTTTCCTGCCATTCCCATTGGAACACTGATAGCAATTGGGCTGATACCTGCTGCCTCGGCAAGTGGTACAACCAGCGGAACCATTGCAAAGAATAAGGCAATGCCGCTTCCGCTCAACAGGACTATTAACGCTGTGACAGCCACTAAAATAAGCGGCAGAATAAATCCGTTTCCTTCGCCATGTGTACTTTGCATTGTTTCCTGCAATGTGTCAATCAAACCAATCGATTGTAAACCTGCAACAAAGACAGAAGCAGCAACCAGTAATGCTACTACTGGGAGCATATTACCCATTCCTGTAAAGAATTTCTCTGTGCTTGCAAAGACCTCTTTCGCCTTACGATGACGAATCAATTCACAGACAATTGCCAGGATAAATGAAATTAACACAGCAATTTCTACATTAACAGCTATCGTAGCTGAAGTTGTCATTTCAACAATAAAAGAAACGAGTAAAATAATAATCGGAAATACTGGAAGAATTGAATAAACTGTTTTATAAAGTTTACTACCCTCTACCTTTTCAATATCTTTTAATTCCACCTGTTCCTCCGACTCCGCTGCCGTCATTTTTTTATCCATTCGTTTTTGCCAGAAATAGTGAACCAATGCGATAAATAAAATGGTAGGAATCGATACAAGCGCGTGATAGCTAAATACATATTGTGTTACTGTCATATCATTAAACATAGGATATTTAGCAAGTTCCTCTGCAATAGCAACGTTATCACTGCCCAGCGGTGTGGGTACAATCGTTGCTGAGGTGGCAATAACAGCACCAATACTTAATGTAGACATCCCCGCTTGTTTTAAAACAGGATACAAGGTTGCAAGAAGCAGAATTGCTAAGGTCGACGCACTAGGAATAACCAAAGATAAAACGTTTCCAAGCAAAAATGTAAGTGGAACTAGAAAATAAACTGACTTTACTTTATTAATAGGTTTTGTCAATACTTGAACTGTTAAATCATTCGCACCAATGGAAGACATATAAGCGGTATATCCTCCAAGAATAAGAATAATTAATCCAGCTGAGCTCAGTGTTGCTTTGAACTGTTCAACAATTACCTGTAATGGATCGAGCAGGGCTGAGCCGGTTGACTGAAAGTCCTGAAATACAATATCTTTTCCCATTGCTAAACTAATCAAAAGCAGAACAATCCCCATTAAAAATAAGGCAATTTTAATATCCATTTTCTTGATCAGCATATAGACAATAACGACAACGGCTAAAACAGCGGAACCGTACATAATAAGATTATCTAACATGATGTCTTCCCTCCGAAGAATGGTTAATGCTTAATTACATTTTTGAATGCTTTCCATAAACCATTTTTTAAATTCTTTCGCATCAATATCAACACAAACGTTTACATTTGGCGTTTTATTCATTTTTCCTTTTAAATCGACAACGGTTGTTCCTTTTGTTAAAGCACCATCTAATTCAACATCGACATAAGAATGTGCTACTTCAAACAGGTCGGGTTTTAGCAAATAAGCAACTGCACAGCTGTCATACATTTTCAAACCATGATTGAAGCTTCCACCCCGGTATTTTTTAAACAAATGATAAATCATATTTCCTGTCTTATTCATATCTTTTAAAACTTCGCTGTCTTCCGGATAAACAAGTGCTTTTAGACCAACATCCAATCCAGCCATAGCAATAGGGACACCGCTTGCAAAAACGATTTTAGCAGCTTCTGGATCTGCATAAATATTAAATTCTGCCATTACCGAAGAATTCCCTCTGCCTGTTGATCCTCCCATCATGACAATTTCCTTAATGTTCTGCTTCACTTCCGGATAAGTTCTAAATAACAATGCAATATTTGTTAATGGACCAATCGGTACAAGTGTCACTGGTTCATCGCTTGTTAGAATCTCTCTCTTCATTGCAGTTACAGCATGTTCATCTAAAAGAAGGCTTTCATCTGCTTCTTCAAAATCATAACCATCCATGCCTGTCTCTCCGTGAATATCACTGGCATCAACTGGATCAACGATTAATGGTATTGCAGCACCTTTGGCAATAGGAATCTGCTTATTAAAGAATTTCATTAACCGGAGCATGTTATACGTAACTTTTTCTAAGCTGACGTTTCCATTTACCGTTGTAATTAAGCGGACATCGAGTTCTTCACTGTATAAAGCAATTCCTAGTGCAACTGCATCATCAATTCCTGGATCTGTATCAATAATAACTGGCTTCTTATTCATGACAATTCCTCCAATATTTTTCTAAGTTGAATTTTGTTCAATATTTTATAAATAAATTTTTATATTAAGCAGGACGTCTTCTCTCTCGGCTTAACAGCTGCCTGCATCTTTCTTCTGTATAAATACTGTTCTTACCTGAGAGAAAACCTTGCTGCTTTATTGATTCTTCATTCTTTTGATAACCTCTGCTCTTGTCGGCATTCCTTCCTGAGCTCCAATTTTCTCTACAGCTAAAGAGGCTGCGGCATTCGCAAATTCAATTGCTTTCTCTATATCTTTTTCTTTTGCATATTCCGTTACAAAGGCCCCGTTAAAGGTATCTCCTGCTCCAGTAGTATCCTTTACCTTTGTCTGAAAAGAAGAAATTGTCTTCTCTTTCCCATCCGGGAAGGTGAAGGCAACACCGTGCTCTCCTTTTGTCTCTATAATCTTCTTTTTTATAGATAAAGTATCTATGGATTGCTTCATTGCCGAATGCTCTGATTCGTTCGGTGTAATAAACGCTGCTTTTTCTGCAACGTTCTCCAGAATCTTGTTATATGGGGCTGGATTAATAACAACAGGAATTCCATGTTTATAAGCAAGCTCTATCGTGTACTCAATTGTTTCCTTCGGTATCTCAAATTGCATTAATATGATATCGCAGGAAAGAATAATTTCCTGTTTATCTTTCACCAGTTCCGGTGTTACATATTTATTTGCTCCTGGAGCAACAATAATTCGATTATCCCCATCAGAAAGAACAATAGTTGCTGCACCGGTTGATTCATGAGGAACTGTTATAATTGCTTCCGCATTAGCGCCTTCATCACGAAATCGTTCTTTTAAAATTTTTCCGAATGAGTCATCACCAACAGCTCCAACCATAACAACCTCTGCTCCCAGCCTGGCTGCTGCAATTGCCTGATTTGCTCCCTTACCGCCGGGATAGGTTGTAAACGATTCACCAAGAACCGTTTCTCCCTGTTCAGGCACTTTATTCGTTGTTGTTACCATATCCATATTGATACTTCCAACAACACAGACACTTGGATTTTTTTTCATACAATTCATTCCCTTACTTTGTTGATTGTCTTTTGATTAATTGAACAGTGTATTGTTCAGAAGTAATTTCCTTCTGCTTATTTTCCATCCGGTCAATAATTATTTCAGCAGCCCGCTGCCCAATTTCATAGATAGGCTGCCCCATTGTTGTCAGTGCCGGTGTTGTAATTTTTCCTAATTCAATCCCATCAAATCCAATAACAGATAAATCTTCTGGAACACGCAGGTTCAAAGCTTCAGCAGCCTTTAAAACACCTACCCCCATTAAATCATTCGCAGCAAAAATACCATCAATTTCAGGGTGTTTTTTTATTAAGTTCTTTGCTGCATGATAGGCATCCTCGAAGGTATATTCTCCCGAGGTAATAAAATCTTCTGAAAACCAATTCTCTTGTTCCACTGCTTCCAAATACCCTTTTTTACGTTCTACTGCACTTGTTGTATCTTCCGGTCCACTTATATGTGCAATCCTTTTACAGCCTGACTTCTGCAGATGCCGCACTGCTTCTACCGCACCTGTCCGGTTATTAACCGTAACAGAAATCACATCCATAATTTCTCTGTCTAACGCAACAATTGGAACGTTTACTTTATTCAGCGTTTCTAAAGGAATGGAGCTTGAAACCATTACCACGCCGCCAATTGTTTTTTGCAGCAGGGCATGCAGGTATTTCATTTCCTTCTCCCGATTGTTGTCCGTATTACAAAGAATAAAAGTATTGCCTGACTTATTTGCAGTATCCTCCACCGCACGCGCCAGCTCAGGAAAGAATGGGTTCATAATATCCGGTACAAATAATGCAATCATTTTAGATGTCCCTTTAAAAAGAGTCCTGGCTACATCATTTGGACGATAATCTAATTCTTTAATTGCAGCTTCTACTTTTTCTTTTGTTTTTTCATTGATATATCCATTTTTATTCATAACACGGGAGACAGTAGCAACAGATACACCGGCAAGCTTTGCAACCTCTCGGATAGTCGCCATAACATTCCTCCTTCTATCAAATATGTAACCCGTTACATATTAATGTAAATTTAAAACGGATTTATGTAACCCGTTACATAACATTGTAAAACGATTTCATTTCAATGTCAATGATTTTTATTTTTAATATTTTACTGGGTATATCTCTCCATTACAACTAATTTCTTACTGCCTCGCACAAATAACAAAACTATCCAGCGATTCTGTTTCCTCTTGCTGATGGTTCATTAAATGATTATAAATATCGAAAAAAGATTGATAGGTTCCCCCCATCCAAAAAGGAGCTCTTCATCCCCAACCTTCTATAATCAAACCACTAAAGAGCATCCCAAGAAATTGAGCAAATATTAAAGTAAAAGAAATGCTTCCCATTGCAACATGGACTTCATCCTCTGAAAAATAAATCGGATATAAGGCAGTAAAGGCAACTCAACTTGCAGTTGCAAGTCCGGTAAGCGTTCGTGCAAATAATAACCAACCCGCTCCCAAAAAAGAACTGCAAGGGGAATTTAGTTTACACTTCCTTTTTTTCGCTTTAGCTTTTTGTTCTTTTGATTTATTTTATTCTTCAAAATCCTGCCAGGTTCAAAAGAGTACAGACATAAAAACCCCTTTTAGATAATCATATCTAAAGGGGCTCAATCTAGACTTTATTAGTATATAGGATTAATAGTGATTTTCAATAAACTGCTGATTAGCAAAATAAACATGGGATACGCCTTATTAAAGAATTGCCCCCTTCGTATTGTACAGAAAAGGCATTTATCAACCGCTTTTTCACATAACTACTACCCCTTTTCATGCTTTTATACTTTGCGTCATAGTGCTACATAAAGTAATTTCGACTTTGTCAAACAGTATCCAACCACCATAAAATGTTAAGTTGAGCACAAATCCTTAAAACAACTCTCTACTATAACATCCTCAACAATTACAATATTTCAATATACCCTTCTGTTCCATGCACACGAATTCGTTGCCCATTCTTAATCCGCTTCGTTGCATTTTCTACACCAACCACTCCTGGAAGACCGTATTCTCTTGCAATAACGGCTCCATGTGTCATCAGCCCGCCAACTTCTGTAACGAGTCCTTTAATGGAAACAAACAATGGTGTCCAGCTGGGATCGGTAAAGGGCGTAACTAAAATATCTCCTTCTTCCAAGTTGGCTTCTTCCATATTTAAAATAACACGTGCTTTTCCTTCTACAACTCCTGAAGAAACAGGCAAACCTACTATTGCCTCGGCAGGGAGATTTTTTCTTTTATAATCACCTGTAATGATCTCACCATCTGATGTCATCACACGTGGCGGAGTCATTTTTTCGTATGATTTATATGCTTTTTTCCGTTCACTGATAATCTGATAATCCAAGTTGTTTGTTCGTACAGCTTCATGAAGTTCTTCCAAAGTGAGGTAGTATATATCTTCTTTTTCATAAATAATATCCGCTTGTACGAGCCGTTCAGCTTCTTTTAGCAAAGCTTGTTTATAAATGAAATAACGACTAATAAAGCCATATTTCGGATATTCCCGATAACCAATAACATTCCGCATTAAACGAATTACCCGCTTCATTTCTTTCGCTTTTTGCCTCCCATCGGGTAATTGCTCCAAGCGTCCAAGAAGCTTTTGTTCTTTTTTGAAAGCATTTTGCCGTCCTTGCTCAAATTTTGTTTTGCTGGCACCAGCTTCAAAGTTTTTAATATTATTGAGAATCATTGGGACAAGTATAGACGGTTTTTCACTCCAACGCGTTTTTGTAATATCGATTTCCCCGGCACAGCGCATACCATATTTGTTCAGATAAGCATAAATGGCATGTTGAGCCTCTGGGCCACCTTCAAATTCGGTCAATTTATCTAGAAAATCATCCTCTTTAACGCCTTGTAAATACGCAATTACTCCCGGGTAAGGGCGAATGACATCTGCCACATCTAATAATTCCAGTCCCATCTCTGAAGTAATATTGTTTGGTGCAGATTGCGACAGTATATCTGCCACGTTCTTTTCTCCCAGCCATTTCTCCATTTTTTTATTAATCCATACAGGAGCCTCTAAAGCAGTCATGATTACTTTCGAGCTTTGCGGATCAAATAAGATTTCCTTTAATCGCTGAAGGTCTTCCAGAATAAAATCAAACAAATCCGCTCCTGAATAGGCTTGGATATTCTGTTTTAATTCATCTACAGATGCTTGATTGCTTTTGATTAAGTCAGAGACAATCGTGGAGTCATTTTCAATTTGTGATTGAAAACCAATCGAATCCATCGCTTTATCACGATTGGTGAATGTTGGTTCATGATCGCCATTTGGCAAAGGTTTGCTAAAATCTCCCCGATCAATAATAGTCATTAAGGCATCTTTTATCAGCGGATCAGACTCTCCAAGGGTTTCTATCAGCGTTTGTCTGCTGTCAGGTGTAGCTAGTCGCGGTGCAATATCAACAAATAATCTCCCGCCAGCTTGATGCATTGGTGCTGGAGTTGTTGACAGCCAGAAGGAAATTCCTAATGGCTTCATAGGATCCGTCATCATTTGTTGATGGCCGACAGATACATAAACATGTTTTTCTGCATCATGCACTTCAGGGACGGGATATAACGTCGTAATAGGACGACTCTGGACAATATAAAATGTATCATCAACCAAACACCATTCAATATCTTGCGGCATTCCAAAGGAAGCTTCAATTTCACGTCCGATACTGGCCAGCTGTAAAATTTGTTGATCTGTAAGTGTTTGAGCCTTTTGTTGTTCCGGATTCAGCTGATGTGTATTTGTCCCTCCATCTTTTCGTCTATAGATAGCTAATTTTTTATCGGCTATCATCTTATCTATAATTTTCCCTTCTTCTACTTTATAGCAATCAGCTGATGTCAAGCCGGAAACCAGCGCTTCTCCTAGCCCAAAACCAGCATCAATCGATAGCAGTTTTCGGTTGGAGGAGATGGGATCTGCCGTAAATAAAATACCTGAAGCCTGCGGGAACACCATTCTTTGAATGATAACAGATAAATAAACTTGATTGTGAGCAAATCCATTTTGTATCCGGTAGATCACTGCACGATCCGTAAATAAGGAAGCCCAGCATTTTCGGATATGCTGTAAGATAGCTTCTTTTCCGATGATATTTAAATACGTGTCTTGCTGACCGGCAAAGGAAGCATAAGGCAAATCCTCAGCAGTGGCACTGGAACGAACAGCATAAGCATGTCTATCACCAAATTTAGAGAGTTTGCTGGTAACCTCCTGCACCATATCAGAAGGGATTTCTGCTTCTATAATGGTTTGCCGTATCTTTTTGCAGAGTTCACCAATTTGGTCTCGATCCGCTGCATTTAATCTTGCTAACTGGTGCAGTAATTCTTTAAATCGACCATTTTTTTGGATGGCTTTTTGATATCCAGCTGTCGTGATACAAAATCCTTCCGGCACCTTTATCCCTGGAATTTTTGATAATTCCCCTAAATTTAGCCCCTTGCCTCCAACGTTCATAAGCTGTGTTTTGTCCATTTCCTGAAAACCGATAACCAAAGAACGCATTCTACATCTCTCCTATTCGCTATGGTTCTATTGATTTTAGCAGTAGTAACTGGGAATAAACAGTCTATATTTACTTTTTTGTATATGCTATAATTAAACTAGAAAGAGCTAGCGTTCCATTTTCGAAAGGTAGCCAGACCTTAACCTAATCACCTGATTTTCTCCACGTACAGCAGCTCATACCCTTTTTAATCTGCAATACATATAGTTATACATTTTTTCTTCTAACCTGTGATTCAGTAATCAACCAAACATTTCACAACTCATTAAATTTAATTCGATAACAAAATGCCAATTTTCTATAATAATCTTTTTCCACTAAGTCGGTCGGCTTTATTTTAGTGGCAGGGCTCTGAAAATACTCCAAGCCGGCTATTTTCAGCATATTATAGACAAACTGGGAACAAAACATAATATTTGGACGGATAGAGAATTTGGTAACCAGCCCGACAAAATTATACGCACTGCCTGTTCCATTAATTTCCTTTACTTTATCCATAATTATTTCTTTTTGTGCCTTTGAAGCCTCCAGGCTGTAGACTAATATTTCCGCATCGTCCTTTTTGTGAAATTGTACTAACTGTTCTTGGTTCAGGCCGGGTGGGGAAACTTTTTCTCCGCCGTTATAACTCACAATCGTTTTTAAGTCTCTGTCAAAGCTAAGTGAAACATGATTATAAACTTTTTGTGTAAAGACAGAGATCAGTTCACTTGCAGGACTTCCGGTACTTGAAATGACAATATACAAATGTTCATCAGCTAAACTCCGCTGACATTCCGCAAAGAAGGCATCGGTTAAGGTATTTTTATTTAAATATTTCGTATAGCTGTGCCTGGGAATATCCTCCATGATTTCATTTAGGTTTTCCCGGGATAAGGAATTTCTGCCTTTCTTTAATTTATTCCCCAAGCTGACTGTACTTTTTTGCATTTCTTTCATCGTGTTAAAACTGATTGCAGTGGCGTCCTTTACAGATTGGGAAAAGACGTTTTGTATCGTATACAGATAATTAAAATACAAAACAAAAAAAGGAACCAGCATAAAAATAACCGCAATCATTTTCTTTATTAGAAATACCATGCCTGTATCGATACCGGAAAATACAAATAAGGTATTAAACACCTGTTGCGCAGACATAATGAGTAAATAAATAATTGTCAAAATGATTTTTGTTGTTTTTTTATTCTGCGATAACCAAAGATGGGCAATCAGAAGCACCGTCACCACAGCATAGATGACTGCATATAAGTTTAATTGCTCTACAGAAAGCAAAAATATCAAAAAGAATACAAGCAGCAAATTTAATAAAAGTTGATATATCTTCTTTATATTCATTGTTCTCTCCATGTTAAATAAGTTTTATGAATGATAATCTATATGAAAAATTATTTCTTCCTATTACTAGAATAGATTAAAAATCCCTTTTCTGAAATGAAAAGATAGCTATGACAGATGTTATGACTAACCAGATAATCAATATGCCCATACTGGTAATCGCATCGGTTGCTTCAAACGATTCTGCTCCAGCTGTACCAGATAAACTGTGTATTGCCGATTGAGGCAAAAGCGGAAGAAAGATTTTTTGGAGCGAATCGGGAAACATTTGAATCAGAGCCGGGATTGCCAAAATGATGATAGAAAATGCAATTCCTCCACCGCTGTTTTTGAAAAGAATCGTTGCCGCAACGGTAAGCAGGCAATAAAATATTGGCATCAGCAAGACTCCAAAAACAAATTGCCGGATATCCGAATCTGCTAAGCTGGCAAAGGACATGTTATTTGCCATAAGAATGAGTTGGCTGGACAGGTAAGTGAGTGCTACGATTAAGACGCTCATTGCTATGGACAGTAGAAAAAAGATGAGATACTTTCCCAAAAACAGTTTTTTCCGATTCGGAACGGCTGCTAAAGAAGTGTAAATGGTTTCTGCGGTGAATTCCCTCGATATCGTTAACGCAGTGAAAATAATCAGCAAAATACTGGCTAAATCCACGCCTAGCATATTTGCGGAAACAACCTCCATAACAGATAAATCTGTAATTGCCGTACCCTGTGTGACGTTGGTTGTTACAGCAAAGATAACTCCTATCAATAAACTGATTCCAATGGTAAAAGTCAAAAAGACTTTGGAAAAGGTAAGAAAGAAAATCTTTTTATATTCCGCTTGAATGATATTCCTCATTCGCTTTCCCTCCCTTCTGTCATCAGCTTATCCGTTGAAACGTAATCCGCTTTTCCTTCCGTTAATTCTACAAATAATTGTTCCAAGGAAGGCTGTACCTTCGTTAATTCGTATAAAGCAAGCTGTCCTTCCTTCGCTGTTAATCCAATTTGTTTTATATCTAATTGATAAACCTGCAGCGCGTCATTTTTTACCTGTTTCACCTCTGCTCCTTTCGCAGTTAATAAACGCTGTAATGTATGATTATCTTCACAGCTTACTTTTACAAAGGAGCCGAGGCTGTTTTGTGCTAATTCATCGATGGTCATATCCGCAATTAATTTTCCTTGAGCTAGGATAATCATTCGATCCGCTATCATTTGCATTTCACTCATGAGATGACTGGACACAAGTACTGCTTTTCCTTCCCTTGCCAGCCTCTTTGCTAATTTACGCAACCAATGAATGCCGTCTACATCCAATCCGTTAAAGGGTTCATCTAAGATGACTGTTTCCGGATCTCCCAAAAGAGCAGCAGCAATTCCTAAGCGCTGTTTCATTCCTAAGGAGAATGTACCGATTGGTTTGTCTTTTACATTTTCCAATCCCGTTTCCATCAGTATGCTATCTATTCGTTTTTTGGAAATACCGCTAGCTGAAGCGAGGATTTCTAAATGCTGCTTGGCAGTTAGTTTTGGATTTACTGCGTCTCCATGAATTAAAGCTCCTACTTTAGAAATAGGAAGCTTCAAATCTTTATAGGCCTTTCCATCAATCGTTACACTGCCCCTGCTCGGGTTTATCAGTCCCAAAATCATTTTCATCGTTGTGGATTTCCCTGCACCATTTGGACCTAAAAAGCCTGTCACCACACCTGGCTGAATGACCAGTGATAATTGATTGACGGAGATTTTATCCTTAAATGTTTTGGTTAAATGCTTCATTTCAATCATTTTGGTTCCTCCCATCGTCAGACTTACCTGAGGATAAATAGTGTTCTACCGCCTTATCGATAAACGTATTGGTAAAGTCAATCAGCTGCCGATCCTCCTTTGGCCATTGCTCCCGATTTTTATAGGAATCTTTATAAACATCAAGCAGATCCTGGCTCCCGTCTGAAATATTTACTACCATCTCAATCCACCTTTTAGCAAAATCTTGTCCTTGCTCACTCTCTGGCTGAATAGCATTCAGTATGTGCGCGACCGCTTCTAATATCAGCGCTTTCCAGTCCCAATATACTTCTAAAATCGCTTCCTCGTTCTGATAGTGCTCTATAAAGGTATCTTCTGATTTTTTATCAAAGGAAACATCTTTATATTGATAAACGGTGTCCTTGTTTAAAGAGATAATTAATTGCACCAAATTCCCTAAAGGAAGAGAATCATTTTTTTCAATCCCGGCCAAGCTCGCTTCAATCATCGCAATATTGCTTTTGATATCATGCAGCTTATAATAAAAAATTTCCCGCTGTTTTTCTAATACGTGACGAAGCTGCTCAGCAGTTGTGGTTTCTTCTAACAGCTTCGTAATATCTTTGATTTTTAATCCTAATGATTTATAGAACAGAACCTGTTGGAGCCTGGTTAAGTCTGATTCTGTGTAATATCTCCGTCTGCTTGTTTCGCTTTTTTGTAATGGCACCAATTGAATATTATCGTAATATTGTAACGTCCGGACGGTGACACCAGTCAGTTTGGAAATTTCGCCAATCGAAAACTTCCTTTTCTTTTCCATGAATACACCTCCTAATTAATATTAAATCACATTACGCAACGTCATTTGCAAGCAGATAAAATGGAATTATTTTATTTTTTCATTATGTACCGGTTTAAGCGAAATGTTGTAATCAAAAATACATTCCCATTTAAAAAATCCAACAAAAAAATAACCCCTTCTCTGCATTTCAAAACAGGAAGGGGTTATTCTGCTGCTGACCTTGCCTCCGTGTTTTTTGGCCAGGTTTCTTTTTTATTTTACGATACCTAACATAACCATCCACACGCAGCATCAGCGGATAATTCTTAACTTTGCATCATGACAATTTACGGAATTTAAGCTAATTCATCCATTCGTTCCATAAGGCAAGATAATTACAGAAGATGCTTCTACCTAATGAACTAAAGATGCTCTCAAATCACGAATTCCATGTTCCAAATAGCCCTTTAAACAAGTTAACGTATATACCCAGCCTTCTTTTTGACCCAGCATTTTGTTTACTGCTTCCGGATCATGTTCATTAATACCTGATTCGTTCACTTCAATAATGGTACTTGTATTTTCAAACTCTTTCAGGGTAAGGCTAACAACTGTTTCTTCATTGGTTTCTTCGCCCCATGAAAATTTGATTTTCTTGTTTTCCTCAATGGTTAATACATTTATTTTACCTTCTGCTCCATACTCATCATATCTCAACGTAATGGACTTGCCTTCTTCCCATCTCTCGGAACTTGAGGAGAACCAGAAGTTTCCGATTTTCAAAGGATCTACGATAGCTTCGAACACCTCATTAGCCGGCTTATGTATTTTAAGTTTTGTAGTTACTTGCGTATCCATAATAAAATCAACTCTCCTTCAAATGATTTAATATTTCTTTATCATTATACCCTATGAGGCTCTTTCTTATTTTACTAAATTAACGGTTAGTATAAGTATATCTTGTCACTATCTCTATTTATTTTACCAACATATTTCATATCCATTTTCGGTAATATTGCCAAATTATTGGTCAGCTCCCTTATTTTAACCATAATAAGTCCCTTTGGACAAGAAAGAATCCAAAGGGATAGAATTTCGCAGCTTTATTGTAGCTGAAAAGTTATAGGTAGAAAATTGGCTGTATTAAGGGGAGTCCAATCCGAACATAATACAGCCAATTACCAGCCTAATTAAAATGATAACTTTTAGAGGGTCACAACTGTTTATCTTTAATAATACCTGTTACAGCAATGACAGAATTTTTTCTTACATCGTTTGCTACGATAGTAATTTCCTTGATATCTATCATAGTCTCGGTTATCATAACGATTATCTTTCCGGCATCTATCATGGTCTTGGTTACCATAGTAATCATTTCTCCAACACCAATCATGATGACGCTCTTTCTTCTTGTGACAGCGGCACTTACAATGATTATCGTGTTTCTTTTTACATGGATCATAATTATAACACATAGCTTTATCACTCCTTTCGTATTCAATATACGTAATTTCAGAAAAGGAGATTGGACAAAGCTAATAGTAGATAACACATTTTTCTTCCAAGACAAGTAATTACCATTATTATTTTTAGTCGTAAAAAGCGAGAAATTTATCTTTAAATGATGTGTCTGTCTTATATACTATATCTTCGTTGATTGATTAAGTATTTCAAATATATTAGAAAAAAATATTAGTCATAATTGTTTTATGGACTGCCTCGCCATAGTTGGTGTTTATATATAGTCTTTATATTTTTTCTAAATCTTGGTTACTAGTTATTTTTAATAATTCTTTAACTCCCCGCACACCTAATTCGTGTGCGGTAGCTCAACCGAAGTCAATCGAGAATGTTAATGCTGGGGAATTAAAAAAGCCTACGTCGACATAGTAAACGCTCTTTTCTATTTTTGTTCTCTATTAAATTTATCAGAATTAAAGCAATACATCTATCGCTTTAATCGAAGAATGTTTTCTTTTGTCATTAATTGATGAACAATTCGAAATGAACTATACCTTTTCTAGTTTTATTTTCGCAGATATTATTATTTTATTCTCCTGTTTCCGAAAAACGTTTAATTCTTTCTCCTATTTGGTCACGGACGTTTTGGAATACAGCCCATTTTTCCTCTTCATTCCCTTGAGCTTTGGCTGGATCATCAAATCCCCAATGATCACGTTTCACTTGTGACGGTGTCATTGGACATTTACCCGCAGCATCCCCGCATAAGGTTACTACAAAATCCGCATTGTTTAAGATTTCCGAGTCAATCATATCGGATGTTTGGTTAGAAATATCGATATCAACCTCTTGCATTGCCTTTACGGCATTTGGATTTAAGCCATGTGCCTCAATGCCTGCACTTTTCACTTCCCAAGCATCTCCAAGATGTTTTTTCGCCCAGCCTTCAGCCATCTGACTTCTGCAAGAGTTTCCAGTACATAAGAAATAAATTGTTTTTTTAGACATAATCATTCTCCTTTTTAAAATAGAATCAATGTTAAATATAAACCTGCTAATGTAATCAATAAGATGGGAAGTGTTAAAATAATCCCTGTTTTAAAATAAGTTCCCCATGAGATTTTAACCCCTTTTTGTGATAAGACATATAACCATACTAATGTTGCTAAAGAACCAATCGGTGTAATTTTGGGTCCTAAATCAGAACCGACTACATTCGCATAAATAAGTGCTTCTCGTAACACACCGGATGTATTGGTTTCCGCAATGGCTAAAGCGTCAATCATTACGGTAGGCATATTATTCATGATAGAGGACAGAAAGGCTGCAATAAATCCCATGCCAACCGTTGCAACAAACAATCCTTGATTAGCAACTGTTTGAATCAAACTTGCAAGTGCAGAAGTAAGCCCAGCATTACCTAAACCGTAGACCACCACGTACATTCCAATAGAGAAGAATACAATATTCCATGGTGCACCTTTCATCACTTCTTTCGTATTAACAGCGGTACTGCGTCTTGCCATGATGATAAAGGAAATCGCAATGATTCCAGCAATAATGGAAACAGGTACATGGATAAATTCACTCGTAAAGTACCCAATTACTAATAAACCAAGTACAAACCAGGATAGACGAAACATTTTTAAATCCTTAATCGCTTCACTTGGTGTTCTTAATTTCGATACATCATAATTTTTAGGGATGTTTTTTCTAAAATAAATTAATAATACCGAAATCGTGGCGATTAAAGAAAATAAGTTTGGAATAATCATTCTTGAAGCATATTCGACAAATCCAATACCAAAGAAATCGGCTGAAACGATATTAACTAAGTTACTAACAATAAACGGCAGGGATGTTGTATCAGCGATAAACCCACTTGCCATGATAAATGGAAAAATCATTTTTTCTTTAAAATTCAAGTGACGTACCATTGCAAGTACAATCGGTGTTAGAATAAGTGCTGCACCATCATTCGCAAATAAAGCTGCGACAATCGCACCCAAAATGCTGATATAGACAAACATCTTGATTCCATGCCCTTTTGCAATTCGTGCCATATGTAATGCTGCCCATTCAAACAATCCAATTTCATCTAATACTAACGAAATAAGAATAATGGCGACAAATGATAATGTTGCATTCCATGTGATGCCTATAACTTCAAGTACATCACTAAATCCCACTACTCCTGCGAGTAAAGCAATAACAGCTCCTCCCATGGCAGACCAGCCGATATTTAAATTCTTCGGCTGACAAATGACCAGAACGAGGGTTAATACAAATATTAAAATGGCGAGTAGAAGTGTTGCTGACAAAATAAAACCTCCAAACCTAACAGCAAGAAATACGTATTCCTTTTTCTTCCAATTCTTTTAATTTATCATTTTGATTCGGTAATTGATCCAAAATTGGTTTGATGAATGAATAATACTCACTCTTACTATTGACCGAATAAAATATCCATTGTCCTTTTCTTTCTTCCTTCACTAACTCCAAATCTTTCAGTTTGCGTAAATGTTGGCTAATGGATGGTTGGCTCGATTGAAATATTTCAACGAACTCACAAACACAACAAGTCTGTTCATCCATTAGTTTCAACATAGTCAGCCTTGTTTTATCACCAAGTAATTTTAAAATCCCGGCAGCCTTCTCCATGCTGATTGTTGTTTGTAACATCTAGATTCCCCTTTCACTATCCTAATGTTATATAATTATATAACTATTCACTTATATATACAATAAAAACACTTTTTCCACAGTTGCTGAATATCCGTACAGCAATCCCCTATGACCTGCTCTCTTCAATTTATTTTAGGAATATCTATCCTCTAATCTTTTAACCACGCCTTCAGAATAAAGTAAAGATATGTAGTAGCTTAATGCTGCTAAAGTATAAATTAATAGACTCCCCAATCAAAAATTTGAGTGTATAAGTAACTCCTACATTCAAGTGCCGCTCCTATTACTAGTTCTGCAATTGCATAATTTAAGACGCTCCACCCTTTCACTTGCCTACATAACACAATATTCAAGAATAAATTATTCTTTGACCGCTCTCTACGAATATAACTCCAGAGTCTTCTGACAATTAATCATTAAAAAATCATGTATAATAGTTTCATACATATTTGCATGCAGCTTTATAATCTAAGAAGTATTCTACAGCAGGGTCATGATGGGACAGTTGCGGGCAGTGAATTCGTCCGGCTTGCTGCTTTACAAGAGGAAGCGGCATGATATCAATGTATTGGTGAATAAAAACAATCATAGAAAAGTAGGGGTAATATGACATATGTAGCTGTTTTTGATATTGGAACAACAGCAGTAAAAGGAATTTTGGTGGGTAAAGACGTGCAGCTTATGGAAGAACATTCGGTTGAGTTAACAACCTTTGTATCTGAAGAGGGATTAATCGAACAACAACCGGCAGATTGGTGGAAAGCGGTCATACAGATTACATCGCTTTGGTGGAAAAACGGCATTTCTCCTGAATCTGTTCGGGCAATAACCTTTTCTGGTCAAATGGAAGATGTCATTTCCATTAGTGAAGCGGATACGTATCTCGCTATTTTATACTCTGACATGAGAGCTGGAAAAGAAGCGGAATGGGTACATAAGCAGTGTCCGGAAATTCGCAGTCATACAGGGAATAATGTGAGTGCCTCAACACCACTGGCTAAAATAAAATGGTTGGAAAAGCATTCCCCTAACCAGTATGAGAATACAAAGAAATTTGTATTTAGTTCAAAGGACTATGTTATTTATAAACTGACGAATGAAGCAGTCACCGATCCAATAACTGCAGCAACTACGGGAATGATGGATCTTAAAAATCGTGTCTGGAACGAGACAATCTCTCAAACTTGCAGGATTAACGAAGAAAAATTACCTAAATTACTAGAAGCAGATAGTGTCGTAGGAACAATCACCGAAGAAGCTAGTAAACTCACCGGATTTTCGACATCTACTATTGTCATCAATGGAACAGGAGATGCGGGAGCAACCACCCTCGGAGCTGGGGCAGTTCATGAAAATGATTGTTATTTTTATATGGGGACAACCGGCTGGCTAGCCATTGTAGAAAGAAATAAAGGACAGTTAGAATCCTTATCAGAAAGTCATTTTAATCTGGCTTTTGTGGAAAAATCACATCGTATATCGGTGGCACCATTACTTAATGTGGGGAATGTCCACCAATGGGCAGCTCAATTGTATATTGACCAACATGTTGCACATAAATATGAAACGTTTGAAACGTTAATCGAACAAACGGAGCCAGGCAGCGGCGGTGTATTATTTTTGCCTTATTTGAACGGGGAGCGGAACCCAATGATTGACCCACAGGCAAAAGGGGCCTATTGGGGAATCACTCCGCATACAGAGCGGAAAGATTTAGCACGTGCAGCTCTGGAGGGGGTAACTTTCTCCTTAAAACAAACATTAGAAATGTATGATTTAAAGGATCAACGTACGATTACATTAATTGGCGGCGTGTCAAAGAGCAATCATTGGTGTCAAATGATGACAGATATTATGAACCATCCCATTCGAGTTCCATTAAATAGTGAGTATCTGCCATCTATTGGGGTGGCGTCTACAGCTTTTATCGAGCTGGGATGGTGTGAATCTTATCGGCAGTTTGTGAATACGTTTGTCAGAAACATCCCAAGTAAAGACTATACGCCGAATCAAGAAAGAGTAGCAGTTTATGCAGCACAATATGAGACTTTTAAGAAATTACATCCTGCTTTGCAGTCGGTGTATAGGTGAATGTGCTTTGGGGCTGTTTTGTGGCTGTTTAGGTTGAATTTTCTTCATTAGAAATTAGCGCTTGACTAGATTTTACGTTACATGCTGTCCTCTTGGATAGTAATCTCTTTGAACTTAAATGAATTATTTGGTAACAGCCACATTATAATAATTCAACAAAAAATAATCCCTTCTGTGCATTTTAGAACATCTTATATGATTTTCACCATCTTTTCAATTATCGACAACCACTTTACTTTAAAAAAATAATTGGACTCTAACACAAATTAAAAAAACTTCAGTAATACATAGTTGCCAAAAACCATCCTTCTACCGCGCTGGCTAACATAAAGGCACCAGCTAAAGCAGTGATTGTAGCAAGAATAATCTCCATAAGATATGCTAACCTAGAAGTTCTTTTATATTAATTCAACTGTAGACAACTTATAAACTAGTGTATTTAAAAATTTTATTGAACGTTTATAGTAATTAGAAGTTTTTACATTAAATAGAAATTTCAACTATTTACAAGTATGAAAAAACCAATCCTAGTATCTAAGATTGGTTTTTCATACTTATTTCCATTTACAGTTAATTAAGCTCCTAATTAAGCTCCTTAAAGAAAATATTTATCGTTGAAGCGAAACTATTAACTATAGCTTATCCCCAAATTATAATATTCTATCTTATTTATTCACAGAATAAGAATCATCTATCTCACCAATATCTTCCTTCTTTTGTTTATTATGATTCTTCTTATATAAAAACACTCCTAAGATCGCAAGGACCCCTAAAATATCTGTTACATAAGATGGGTAAATAAGCAAAAATGCAACCATTAGTAAAAAGATTCTCTCCCATACGTTGAGATTAGTTATAAACCAACCTTCTAAAGCTGCAGCTAAAGCCATTACTGAAATGATTGCGGTAATAGCACTAAGTATAATATCAAACCAGTTCCCCATCATCAGTAATGAATTATTAAATACGAACAGGAACGGCAGTATGAATGCAGCAATAGCCAATCTACTAGCCATAAACGCTGTTCTAATAGGAGGTGATCCAGCAATATTTGCTCCAGTAAATGCTGCTAATCCTACTGGTGGAGTAATTCCAGATAAACTAGCAAAATAAAAGATAAACAAGTGAGCTGCTATTGGAATTACTCCTAATTCTGATAAAACAGGTGCTAGAATGGATACTACTAATAAATAGGATACGGTAGTAGGTAATCCCATACCAAAAATGATGGCTGTAATCATTGATAATACAAGAGCCAGCAAAATACTCTCGCCAGACATACCAATAACCAAACTCGCAACTTTGCCACCTAGTCCTGTTAAACCTATGACCCCAATCACTAATCCGGCTGCAGCTACCGGAGCAACGATACTAATAAGTCCTTTTGAAGCTTCAAAAAGAGAATTACCTAAAGTTTTTAAGTTAGGTCTTGTCTCCTTCTTAATAAAACTTAAAATTATTGAACTGATTAAGGAATAAAATGCTGCTCTAATTGGTGAATACTGAAAGACTACCAACATAATTATTAAAATAACAAGCGGAGTTAATAGATAACCGCTATTTATTAAAAGTTTTCTCCAACTCGGAATTTCATCTTTAGACAGCCCTTTCAATCCTAGCTTAGCGGAACGAAAATCTATAGAAAACCAAATAGTAACAAAAAATATAATCGATGGAATCAAGGCCGCATACATTACCTCTAAATACGGAACACCTAAAATTTCCGCCATAAGAAAGGCGCCTGCTGCCATTACAGGTGGCATAAATTGACCACCAGTTGATGCTGCTGCTTCTATTGCACCTGAATATGTCTTACTATAACCCAATCTTTTCATCATAGGAATTGTTAGAGATCCAGTTGCTGCTACATTTGCAACTGCACTTCCGGATATACTTCCAAACAAACCGCTAGCAATTGTTGCCATTTTTGCTGGTCCTCCTCGATAACTGCCAGCTACAGATTTGGACAGATTTAAGAATACATCTCCTACACCGGTTAAATTTAAAATTGCTGCAAATACGATAAACATCGCCACAAATGTTACCGTTACTGCGATTGGGGTACCGAACATACCATCATAAGTAAACAGAGTAGTAATGATTCTGTTATAAGAATATCCACCATGACCTAGATTTCCCGGTATGAATTCACCAAATAGAGCATATAAAAGAAATGCTATTGTTACTATCGGAAGAGCGATTCCTACCGTTCTGCGGGTTATCTCCAAAACTAACAAAATAGCTAATGTTCCAAATATTAAATTTAAAGTTGTTGTATGAATTCCTCCCCTTCCTAATATTCCCTCGACTTCTTGAATAGCATAGCAAAAAGTAACAACTGATATTATCATTAAAGAAATATCAAGCCAACGATATTTAGATTTAAATATTCCAAAAATTAATACAGCAGACAAAAGGATAATTAATGGTCGGAAAAGACTTGGCGATAAAGGATTAAAATTTAATGACCACACAATTAAAATTGGCAAGGAAATTCCTATTACCTTAATTATAAAATTCAAGCTCTTTCACCACCTGTTCACATATTTTAGTAGTAAAATACCCCTTATAATACTTTAATCAAATTATATTAAGGTTCCTCCTTCTAAAAGAGAGGAACCTTTTACTTATCTTTTATTTATTCCGGTTTCAAGTCTTCAGGAATTTCTATGCCTTGGTCTTCAAAGTACTTAACTGCTCCAGGATGATATGGAATTGTAGTTTCTTCTACGTTTTCATATAACATACCACTTGCCATCTGTGGCCATGTTTGCTCAATTTGTGACTCATTTTCATAGATAGTTTCTAGAAGATTATATACTTGCTCTTCAGATATATCTTGACTAACTAGCAATAAATTGTATAATCCAAGCGCCTCTCTACCATCAGGTACTGCATTATAAACATCTGGAGGAATAGATAAAATAGGATAAGGGGGATTTTCCTCTAAAAATGCTTCATTTTCTTCCTCAGATAAAGTAACAATCTTCACCTCTTCACTAGTTTCTAATTCAGTAATTGCTTCTGAAGGCCACGCTATTGAAAAACCATCTATAAGACCATCCTTTAAAGCATCCGCTGCATCAGAGGTCGGTAAGTTTTGTATATCTGGTTTAATCCCAAAGGTATTAAATACCCTACTTGCGAATACTTCATTACCACTCCCTTTTGGACCAGAACTATAACTTTTTCCATTCAAATCATGTATAGAATCAATTCCGTTTCCTTCCAAAGTGACAAACATCCATACCCCCGGCCATCCGGGCAAAAGAGTTCTTAATTTTTCATGAGAATTTCCTTCAAAGGTAAATTTACCATGATAAGCCTCCCATGCAACTTCGGTTGAAGAAAAAGCAAGGTCTACTTCACCAGCTTGTAAAAGTTCAACATTATTTACAGATGACCCAGTGACCTCGACATTTGCCTGAACTCCTTCGATATTATCATTAATAACACTAGAGACAGCAGTTGCACCAGAATGAAAGCCTCCCCCTATTGTACCTGCAGCAATCGATAAATTATTTGACATACCTGAAGAACCTTCAGAATCATTAGAACAGCTAGCAACAATTAGGGTTAAGGATATAGTAATAATTAATAAAATTATCCGCTTCATTCACTTACCTCCAAATTGATTTAAAGTAGTTTTTATTAGGGTTATCTGCATATTAACAATTTTCTAAACATCATTAGTGACTTTCCCCTCTAAAGCATCTTCTGCCTGCAATTCCTTATCCCTTTCTTCCGGATTTCCATAACCGCCAGAACCTGGAGTTCGTACACTCAAAATATCTCCAGATTTTAAAGAGACATCAGAAACCTTGCCAGTTTCTAATTTCTTCTCGTTTTTAGTATCTGGATTAATAACAAACTCTCCACATTGCCCTTCTCTGCCTCCAAATAGCCCCCAGGGAGGAATGACTTGCCTATCACCATGAGTGGCAAAATCAACATCATTCAGTACTTTATAGTCCCTTCTAATTCCAAGACCGCCCCTGAATTTACCTGCACCACCTGAATCGTTTCGTAATTCAAATTTATCAAGAAGTAAAGGATATTCCATTTCCATAGATTCTATAGGAAGATTAGATGAATTCGTAACATGCACGTGGACTCCATCTAAACCATCTTTATTATGCCTCGCGCCTAACCCTCCTCCTATTGACTCTGGATAAACAAAATATTTATCTCTTTCATTATCATATCCTGAAAATAATACTGTTGTAACAGCACTATTACAACCAGCTACAACTTTCTCAGGCACCGCTTCGGAGAGAGCTCCAAAGATAACATCAACAATTCTTTGACAAGCATCTGTTCTTCCACCAACAGGAGCAGGTGAAACAGCGTTAACGATTGTTCCTTCCGGAGCTGTAACTTTTATTGCTCCATAGTATCCTGAATTTGAAGGAATAGTTGGATCAATCACTACCTTTAACGCATAGTAAATAGTAGCTAATAACGCTGTATATACAACATTAATTCCTCCTGTGACCTGTTTGCTTGTTCCTGTAAAATCCAAATGAATGAATTCATTATCGACAATAATTCTAACTTTAATAGGAATCTTAGTATTTAAATTTATCCCATCGTCATCTAAATAATCTATAAATTCATATGTTCCATTAGGTATTTTCTTAATACCTTCTTTTACCTTTCTTTCCGTGTATAATAATAATTCATCTAAACTACTTTGGTATTCATCCAACCCATATCTAGTTACAAGTTCATTAACTCTCTTACTCCCTAATTTGTTAGAAGCAATTTGAGCTTTTATATCTCCAAGTCTTTCTTTGGGGATCCTGCAATTTAGTAAAATCATATCAATAATAGATTGAGATAACTCCCCTCTCTCAATTAACTTAACTGGCGGAATACGAATACCTTCTTGGAAAATGCTTGTACAATTACCAGAAGAGCTTCCAGCAACCATTCCTCCAACGTCAGAATGATGCGCTATATTAGCGACAAAGGCTATTATCTTACCATTACTAAATACAGGCTCTGCGATAGTTATATCCGGAAGATGAGTGCCCCCGCCATTATATGGATCGTTTGCAATAAACATATCTCCAGGATGAATATCCTCCAAATCAAATTTCTTTAGAATTTCTTTACAAATGCCCAGCATAGAGCCAAGATGAATAGGTATTGCTGCAGCCTGGGCAATAGTTTCACCTTTTTCATTAAAAATAGCTGTAGAGGAATCTTTCCTCTCTTTAATATTAGTAGAATACGATGTTTTTACTAATGTAACCCCCATTTCTTCTGCGACGGAAAGTAAAGCATTACTTAATACTTCAATCATAATCGGATCTATAGTTTTTTTACCCAATCTTCTAACCTCCTATATTTAGAATAATATTTCTATATTCATCCATTTTGGCAGTGACATTGGGTGGAACAACAATCGTTGAATCAAGCTGTTCAATAATACATGGCCCTTGTATTTCTTCACCAACACCAATTAAATTTCGGTCATATATATTTGTTTCTACATATCCATCGCACTCCTCAAAATAAACATTCCTTTTGTCTACTATGCCCTTTCCTGACTCTGAATCCGTTTTATATTTTTTCAAAGAGACTTTCTTTTTTTCAGCTGAAACGACCGTTCGAAAATTTACGATTTGAACTTCTTCCTTATAATTTGCATAACCATATCTTTTTTCATGGGTCTTATGAAAACGATCAATTATTTGATTAAGTTGAGCTTCGTTCTCGAGTTCACCTGTAAGTTGAACCGATAATTCATAATTCTGTCCTTTATAACGCATGTTTAATGAACGGTTAACAATTCTATGGCTTTCTTCAATGTTTTCTTTTTCAAACCATTTACCGGCTTTACTATCTAGTTTTTTTAATTCTATTTGAATATCATTTAAGTTGGTTGAATCAGCCATCATTATTTTTGTTTGTACATAATCCATTTTTAAATCTGCAACTAATAATCCGAGAGCGCATAAAATCCCGGGACTTTCTGGTATTAAAACTGTTTTCATACCGAGCTCTCTTGCAACATCAACCGCATGTAATGGCCCAGCCCCGCCATATGCCACCAACGTAAAGTCTCTAGGATTATGTCCACGTTCAACTGAAACAACTCGAACAGCCCTCATGATATTTGAATTAATTACTTTAATTATTCCTTGAGCAACCTCATTATTTTCCATATTTAGCGGTTTGGCTAATTTATTATCTACAGCTTGATGAGCTCCTGCTGAGTCGACCTTCATTTTCCCGCCTAATATTTCTTTAGGATTTAATCTTCTCAATAGTATATTTGCGTCAGTTACTGTAGGCTCTTCACCACCCAATCCATAACTTACAGGACCTGGCTCAGCCCCGGCGCTGTGTGGACCAACTTTAAGTACTCCACCACTATCAATCCAAGCAATACTTCCGCCTCCTGCACCTACCGCATGAATATCTATCATAGGTAAGTTTACTGGAAAACCAGCCACTTTTTTGCCAGTAGCACTATTAGCCTTTAAATCTTGAATCAAACAAACATCGGTACTTGTCCCTCCCATATCTAATGTAATAATATTTTCAAAACCAGCTAACTCGGAGACATAAATAGCGCCAGAAACCCCAGCACTAGGACCTGATAAAGCAGTACGTACCGGATTTTTTTTCGTTGTGGAAGTAGACATCGTTCCACCACTTGATTGACTAATATAAGGATTTACATCTATCCCATTATTTTTTAAATTATTTTCAAATCTATTAATATAATCACTAACAACTGGACCTATATAACTGTTAAGAATGGTTGTGCTTAAACGTTCATACTCTCTATACTCGGGTAATACTTCGCTAGATATTGACACAAATACATTGGGGTACGTTTCATTGATAATATTTTTAATAACTTTTTCATGTTCAGGGTTTATATAAGAATGTAAAAAACAAACCGCGATAGACTCTATACCCTCTTCTATTAGCTCAGTCACAGTTTTTTTAGCTTCCTCGACATCAATTTTTTTATAAATACTTCCATCATGCAGTATTCTCTCATCCACTTCTTTCCGGAGCCTTCTTTTAATAAGCTGTTCTGGTTTATCTTCTGTCAAATCATATAAAGATGGTCGCGTTTGTCGAGCAATTTCTACGATGTCTCGAAAGCCTGATGTAGTTAATAAACCAGTTTTAGTACCTGTCCTTTGAATCGCAGCATTCGTCCCTACTGTTGTTCCATGAACAAGATAATTAATATCACTTTTTAATAAATTGTTTTCTTCCATAATTGTATTAATACCATCTATAATAGCCGTAGAGGGGTCTTTATTTGTAGAAGATAGCTTATAGATTAATATTTTTCCAGACTGTTCATCAAAAATACAAACATCAGTAAAAGTTCCTCCTACATCTATTCCTATTCTATATCCCAAAATTCTTCCTCCTCTTTTATACTCATCGATTGTAAACGCTAACAATATATTTTTTTAAAAATAACCAGATTTACGTTAATTAATAATAAGTTTTTCTAGTAGGTTCCCTTTTTGGCTTCTATTTGTCTCTTTAGCTTAGTGATATATAAGAGTTGATTACATCTTAAATCCCTTAATCAACGCTGCCTATATAGATAAACACATTGCTGTTTGTACTCCCCAACTTCATTGAGTTAATATGTTACAGTTCATAATACAACAATATATATTGCTTAACAACACTAAATGTTGCTATTGTGTAAAATGATTCTTTATATCACTGTTCCTTCACCGTACTTTCTAGCCCCAAACTACTAACTTATTATCTTAAAAAGATTATCTTGTAAAGTAAACGCGCGTATACTTAAATATTTTCATCTCTATAGCTTATACCATATCCATTCACGCCCTATATCAGTTATATAGTTAGACAATATCTCTCTTTGATTGAGAAGATACTTTTTCCTCATTAGATTGAGGAGATTGAGGTTTTTCAAATAATCCAAATAATTTACTCACAACAAGTAACAATACTAATATACCTAAAGCCGATACCCCTATTATTAATGAGCTGCTATTTAACATGAGCACTGGAATGATAGAAGTTATTAATCCCCCGCCTAAGATCGGACTATAAAATGGAGCTCTTAATGCAAAACCTTTAGCAGCATCCGTTTTCATTTCTGGGTCTACGGTTCTTAATAACATTAAACCAATAGCTGTCACTCCGGAATATGCTCCATAATGTACTATCGAATTTTCAAACCAATCTTTAGGAAAAAATCTTTTTCCAAGAAAATAAAAGTACCAAATCATAACAGCCACCGTTATAATTGTTATAATTGCTAACGGCACAGCAAACTCTAATACAATTGGAATTTGAATGGAAGCTACTGCTCCTAACACTAAAAAATCTAATGCGATACCCTGAATTCTATTCAGGGTATTAACGTCTATCATATCGACATACTTCGTTTTTGAAATAACTAAATTAACTATAAGTCCTCCAATCATTGCAAGAGGGAAAAGAGGTATACCAGGAATATATAAGGCAATTGTTTGTTGGATAAACCATCCAATAAGAATTGCAATTGAAATAAGACCTGCATGAAAAGCAAAACTCTCTACTAAATCCGGGTTTAAAGTATTTACAGAGTTTGACTTTTGAGCTTTTATTGGTATTACATCACTGTCGTTACTTCCACTCAATTCTTCCGATTTTTTTATAATCGAAGTGTATCCTTTTCTTACACCATGGTTTATCATTATTACTCCCGAAATTATACCTATTATGATTCCAAAAGTAGCCGCCGTAACGCCTAATGATGCTCCATCAGTCCATCCCAGATCATTATATACTTCAATCATACCGGCTGCTGTTCCATGACCGCCAGCCCATCCTACTTCAATTATCGAAGCAAACATTTCATTTAAATCAAATAATGGAATTAAAATTAATGAAGCTACTATCAATGGGATGGATATTTGTAATAAACTACCCGTATAGCTATATATTAAATGTCTTGCAACCAATTTCCCTGTACCATCTTGTTTCTCTTTTTTCATTCCAATAAGCATTGGAGCAAAAACAACTGATATCAATATTCCTGCTAATGCTCCCCATGTGCTAACCATTTCTTCCGAAAACAATTTAGCACCGTAAGGACCTAAAAACAAACCCAAAATCCCTGCTATTAATGATGCTGGAATAAAATACTTTTTAAATATTTTTATCTTTAATCTTACGAATATAGCTAATACTAATAGCAGCCCCATAACTGTAAAATAAAATAATAAGCTATTAAGATTTTCTGACGTTATAGCTTCTGTTGGTATCATCCTTTTCCCTCCCTCTCACAACTAATGTAAACCCTTACAAATTCACACCAAAGTAGGGTTTCCCCACATATCAAAATTAGTACCTATATTTTCTTGTATTGCTTTCTCATAAATCACAGATGCTAACGCTACATCCTGAATACCCATTCCAACACTATTAAAATAAATAAATTCCTCATCACTTGTCCTTGATGATTTTACGGCATTAACCACCTCACCCAGTTGAGCATGTATTTTATTTTCTTCAAACTTTCCTTCTGCATACATAATAGAAATAGATTCTACTCCTCGATGCTTAAGTTCTTCCCAATCATCTACAACAATCTTATCTGCTTTATCTATAACTTCAAATTCACATTCATGACTTCCTACATGTAAATATAATGCTCCTTTTTCAATCCATTCATATTTCACTATCGGAACCTTTGAAACAGTAGCTGTTATAAATACATCTGATCCTCTAACAGCTTCTTCAGCTGTATTAACTACAGTTATTGGTAAATTAGTTTTTTCACTCATTTCCTCTGCAAATTGCTTTGCACGTTCAATATTTAAGTCATTTATTTTTACTTCAGATAAATCTTCTAAAACATGTTTCATTGCTAAAAGCTGTGTTTTATTTTGCGCCCCAGCTCCAATTAAACCTAATACTTTAGAATTTTTCTTTGCTAAATGTTTAGCGGCTACCCCTGAATTTGCTCCAGTCCTCATTGCACTTAGCAACATTCCATCCATAATTGCCTTAGGAAATAATGTCTCATAATCATTTAATATTATAATCCCAGATGCTCTTGGCAACCCATATTTATCAGGATTTGTTGGCGAACTGGAAATCCATTTTATACCTACTGAATTAAAATCTCCTTCGATTGCTGCTGGCATTGAATTTATTCTGCCTCTTGTAGTCTCCGTTTCTATATCCCCCCAACGCAATACATTTTTATTTGGTAGTACATACTCTCCTTTTTGATGCAATGAAAAAACTTCTTCCATCGTTTTAATAGCAAGAGATATGTCCTCACCACCACTTCTTTTAACTTCTTCTTGGTTTAAAATTAATAAATTTGTTTTCAAAATACTTTCCTCCTTTTCAGAATTAATATATAATTTAAATTATCACAATTATTCTTGCTAAGCAACAATATTTTTTGCAAAGGAGGAAAAGAAGAATGGGAGTTCTCATTATAGGGGCTGGAAATGGCGGTCTTGCTTTTGGTGCAAAATTAATTGAAAGGGGTATAAAAGTTAATTTATATGATAAATTTGATAGCGCTATCAATCCTATTCAAGAAAACAATAACGAGATAACAATGATTTCAAATGGGAGAACAAAAAAACTTAGGTTTAATTTCGTATCAAATAACCTAAAAGAAACTCTTATTGACATGAATTTTATATTTGTTGTAGTTCCTGCTTTTGCCCATCATTCAATTGCAATAGAGTTATCAGAAACTATTATAGAGAATCAAATTGTTGTATTGCATCCCGGCAGGACTGGAGGCGCATTAGAATTTAAAAATATTTTTACTTCAAAAAGAAAAGAAAATATAATCGCTGAGGCAGAAACAATGCTATTTGCTGCTAGAAAAGATAATCCAACAGAAATAAAAATTCATGGAGTAAAGAAAAGTGTAGGCCTTGCCTCAATCCCTACATCCATGTCCCAGAAAATAACGGATCAGGTAAATAATTATCTTCCTTATTTCCATAATAGCGAAAGCGTTATAACAACTAGTCTGAGCAATATAGGAGCTATTTTTCATCCTGTGCCATTTTTATTTAATTTAACAAGAATAGAATGTAAAGAGAATTTTAAGTATTACCATGAAGGTATCACGCCATCAATTTCCAAATTATTGGAATCACTTGATAAAGAGAGATTGACTATAGCACAAGGATTTGGCTTGGATATCCAATCTGCAAAAGAATGGGTTAACTTTAATTACGAAGTTAACGGAAAAACATTGTATGAGGCAATTCAATTGAATAACAGTTATAAAGATATTTCTGCTCCAACTGATATTCATTCAAGGTATGTTATGGAGGATATACCAATGAGCTTGGTACCTATGAGGGAGCTTGCAAAGTTAGCTAACATAAAAACCCCTTTAATCGATTCTATTGTCAATACAGCATCAAAGTTATATAATTATGACTTTATTTGTAATGGAAGGCGAATAGAACATATGAAATTAAATTCTTTACGCACCACACCTACTAAATAAAGCATTTATTAATCTTAACTATCGAATAATTTTAATTTATTAATCAATACTTATTCAAATTATGATATGGTTAAATAGAAAAGAAATTCAAAATCATAAACTAACTGGAGAGAGAAATATGTCATTGTTTGAGAAAATACAAAATTCCTTAGATACTTTAAGTGGCGCGAAAAAAAGAGTAGCATATTATATCCTGGATAACTGGCTAGAGGCAGCTTTTTTGCCTGCTTCAAAAGTTGCTAGAAGTGCTGACGTTAGTGAATCAGTTGTTGTTCGATTTTCTCAGGATTTGGGCTATTCGGGCTTCCCCCAATTTCAGAAAGAATTACAGGTAATCCTTAAATCTAGACTCGCAAATCCAAAAGATGAAATTATTAATAATGACAAAGTAGATTTTAAAAATCATAATAAAGATCTTTTAAAGATATATAATAAATCAATTAAAAATATCGACGAAGTATTTAATAAAAATTCATTGGATACATTTGTTAATTTCATGAATAAAATAGTAGATGCAAAAAAGATTTTGATACTAGCAAGACAAAATTCTTACGGTCCAGCTGCTATGTTAAATGTTCATTTAAATGAAGTATTTTCTAAGTCCAACCTCATAGACGGAGAATCTGTAGAAGCGTTAGATTATATACGAGGTTTAACAAAAGATGATTTAGTAATCTTTATATCTATTCCTTCATATTCTAAAAGAATGCGATTATACAGTGACTTTCTAAAAGAAAAAGCAATTCCTCAAGTTGCAATTACAAATTCACGATCCCATAATATTGGACAAAATGCAGACCTTTTATTATTAACTAGTATCCATTCCTATTCTTATTCTAATTCACATCTGGGGACAGTTTTTATCATTGATATACTTATTTATTTAATTACTGAAAATAATAAAAGCGAATTATTGAAGTATATTGAGGACACTAAATTATTTAATGAACGATTTGGCATAACAGAATAAACAAAATACTTTTCTTAGCGTTGATATCTCTTCAACGCTTTTTAACAAACGGACGCCTTTTCATAAGTAATAATCTCGCAGGTCGTTTCATTCGGGCCGTCACCTTCGGACGCAAAAACTGGTATTTTTCTACCAGGATGGCTGGAGCTCCAGCGAACACCATTGGGTATTGTATCATCCAAACAGCTAAAGAAAATGGAATTAATCCATTTGAATACTTAACCGTTTTATTTACAGAACTTCCTCAGCTTGATATTTTTCATTCGGAACAATGGGAAAACTATTTTCCGTGGAGTGCTTATATCCAAGCCAAAGTGAAGCCACTTTTCAAACATATAAAACGAGCATAACAGCCTTAAAAGGAGCTTCTTTACGAAAAGTTTACTCCTTTTAGGGCTATTTATCATTGCATCATATTATTTCCCGCTTACCGCAATCATCTGAAATTCCACTGACAAGTCATCTTCTTTCATTCCAGATGGCATTGTCAATGCAGGATACCCCGTAAAATTAAAGGGGATGTATACCAAATTACATAATTTCCAATATTTTCATTTAACTTCCTTTTAAACATAAGTTTTTCATCAATATACGGAGGCAAAATTGGCATTGTTAGGGTTATCATGATATCAATAAGTAACAAGAATATCATCTTATTAGCTTATATAAAAAAGCGAATAATAATACCTTCTTCGTTTATCATTCGCCTTTTATATTCTGTTTTCTTTTTAACCTACAATATGTTTTTGTTTCAAAAATGCCTTCCCATGACGAAGATGTTCTAAAGGTGTTCCTGGTGCATATTCTAAAATCAATTCACAGTCTGGATGAATATCATTTAAAGCATCTAAAATGTCATCCCAATTGATTTTTCCCTTTCCAATTGGGAGATGTTCATCTGCTTCTCCAAAATTATCGTGAATATGAAGCCCTAATAATCTACCTTTTACAGTATGGATAACTTTAGGTATATTCCAATTATCCAACTGGGCATGTCCAATATCAATTAAATAGCCCGCTGTATCATCTATCTCGTCTAGAAAATGACCAAATTCCTCTTCGCTAAAAAGAGCGCTCCCTTGATAACCGACATTTTCAACAGCAAGATGCACATCCAAAGGTTTGGCAATATCACATAATTGTTTGATATATGCAGCAGATCGCTGTTGTGCCTGCTTTTTATCAAAAACTGGAGAAAAGCAAAACCCTGGATGAATCACTACATGTTTCGCACCAATCATTCCGGCAAATTCAATTGCTTTTTTATATTCATCAAATGCCGTCTTTCTAACAGCTTTATTTTCACTTGTTAAATTAATATCCCACGCTGGAGGATGAACACTAAAATCGACAGGAAGTTTTCTTAATTCTTCTGCCAGTACTTCAAAAATATCTTCCATATCATTCCAAGCATGTCCATCCATCATCAATTCAATCTTATCCGCCCCACAATCAATCAATTCATGAGCGTTTGTTAGAATATCCTCATTCAATAAAATTAAATCGGAGTATGTGATTTGATTATTCATTATACATTCACCTTTCTCTCATTAGAATATGTGTTATCATCTTCCATTTCTAACCCTTGGGGATAACCAATATTTCTTTTCGTGTCTTTATCAAAGAAATGAATTTTCTCCATAACAGGACAAACATATACATTCTGGCCTTGTGTCCAATTCTTACTCTCACTCATTGCGATAATTTCCTGTCCTTCCACATTTATATATACACCATAGTTATTCCCCTGATTTTCAATATATTTCACTTGGCCCCGAACTCCTTTTTGAGAAAATACAGGTGATAATTCAATATGTTCTGGTCGAATACCGAATAGTAGCTGATTCGTTCCTGTCTGGTTCACATACTGTTTCCACATCTCATTTAGTAAGAAAGATTGACTCCCTATATTGACTGCGCCATGGTCATATTCTATATTCAAAATATTTGCTGGTGGAGAACCAATAAATTTAGCAGTAAATACATTAGCAGGCCGATGATATACATTATCAGGTGTATCGATCATTTGTAATTCCCCGTTGTACATCAGCACAATCCGATCAGCAAATGTGGTTGCTTCTATCTGATCATGTGTTACATAAACAATGGTCTGGCCAAACATTTCATGAATTTTCATCAGCTCCTTACGTGCAGAAACCCGAAGCTGCGCATCTAAATTAGATAATGGTTCATCCAGAAGGAAAAAATCACTTCTATTCACCGTTGCACGAGCCAGCGCTACCCGTTGTCGTTGCCCACCTGAAAGCTGTTTTGGCAAACGATTTTCATACCCTTTCAGTTGGAGCATTTCCAGTACAAAATCAAGCCGCCGTTTTATTTCTTTCTTTTCAACCTTTTTGACTTTCAAGGCATACATAATATTCTGTTTCACGGTCATATGCGGATATAAAGCGTAATTTTGGAATACCATTGAAACATTTCGTTTTCCACTTGGCGTATCGTTTACCCTTTGTCCATTCATATATAAATTTCCTGACGTTATTTCTTCCAGCCCAGCAATCATTCTTAATATAGTTGACTTCCCGCATCCAGAAGGACCGAGCAAGATTAATCGTTCTCCTTCTCTCACCGTAAAATTCAAATCCTTTACTACTTCTGTGTCAGCATATACCTTCCTTACATTCTCAAATTTTATTTCCTTCACTACATTCCCCTCCATTACTTAATACCAGATGACGTAAACGTTCCAATAATATACTTTTGGAATGACAAATATAAAATAAGTGGAATAATCATTGTAATCACGGATACGGCCATTGCAACGGTGAAATTAGTTCCACCTTCAGAGCTAATGAACATTTGCAACGCTAAAGGCAACGTAAAATTCTCTGTTGTCTTTAAAATAAGCACAGGCCATACAAACTCATTCCATGTACTAATAAAGAACCAAATACCTACCGAAGTGACAGCTGGACGCACGAGGGGCAATACAATATCTTTCATAATTCTTCCATGGCTCATATTATCCAGCCTCGATACTTCAATCAGAGAAAGGGGAATATTTTTCATCGATTGGCGAATCAGGAAAATCCCCACGGCATCTGCCAACTGTGGAAGAATAACCCCCCAAACATTATCAAGCATTCCTAAATTTGAAATGATTAGATAGTTTGGTATCATCGTTACGGTAAAAGGTATAAAAATGGTACCAATTAATAGAAAATACAGGATCTCTTTTCCTTTAAACGAAAAATAAACAAAAGCATACGCTGCTAAAAAGGCGGTAACTAATTTAAAAATGGTAGCAACTGTAGCAACTACAAATGTATTCCATGTAATTTGAAAAATCGGCAACGTATCAAATAACGTTATATAATTTTCCAAAGTGGCATGGATTGGAATGATATTTAGAACGTTATTATACGCATCCTGTAATGGTTTAAAAGACATCCCAACCGCATAGATAACTGGTAAAATCATAATCAGGATCGTTATTATGAAAATAATATGCCAAACATTTTCTACACGCCGATTAATTTTCATAATAAATCCCCCGCTCTACATATCTAAATTCAAGAAACAGCAGTAATAAAAATAACGCCATGGTAATAATAGATATAGCTGCTGAATGCCCTGTACGATAAACAACAAAAGCTTCATGGTAAGCATGATAAATCAAATTAGAACTCGCGTAATCCGGACCGCCTTGTGAAATAACTTTTACGGGGGTAAACACATATTGCAAGCTCTGAACAATGGTGATAATAAATACATATATCCCTGTTGCACTACTCATCGGCAAAATAATTTGGAAGAATATACGTACGAGCGAAACGTTATCCATCCTTGCTGCTTCAATGATTTCTCTGGATATCCCATTAATGGATGCATATAAAAGGATGAAATTGTATCCAAAAACCTTCCAGGATGTAATCAAACTCAACACAACAATGATCCAGCCTTCTGCCTTTGTCCAATTAGGAATTTCCAAACCAAACCAGTTAAATAAAATAGCTACAGGACCTGAAACCGGATTTAATATCCAAGTGAATAAAATAGAGCCTACTACAAGCGAAATAAATGCTGGTAAAAACAAGGCACCTTTATAAAAGTTTTTATATTTACGCAGTACAAGATCAATCACAAATGCAAAAATATATGGAATGACGCAATTAACGATTAACAGTAATACAATGTAGAGGAACGTATTTCCTAAGATACGATAGGTCCTTGGATCGCTAAGAACTTCCGTATAGTTTTTTAACCCAACAAACTCTTTAGTGGGACTAATCATATTCCATTCAAAAAAACTTAAATATATGGTGTAGATAAATGGCCAAAAAGTAAAAACAGCAAAAATAATAATAGAAGGGATGAGCAATAAGTAACCAAACGCATTCTCTCTGTTAATATGCAGTTTTCCCTTTGCCACAGTTAACGAACTCATTTTATTGTTCCTCCACTTACTTCAGTTTTTAAAGAAATCGGAAGAAGGTTGCCCCTCTTCCGAAGCCCTTTTACATAGTTATGGCAGTAAAGCATTGATTTCATCTTGTGTTGTTTTCAATCCTTCTTCTGGAGAAATGCTCCCTTCTAATAGCTGTTCCCGCAAGTCAAGCAGCATTTGCTCTGCTTGTAATCCAGCATTACCAGGGAAAGAAGCCCAAGGAACCACCCCATCCATCTGATTGATTGCAGGAGTCATCATTTCATTTTCTTCTAAATAAGTTTTTAACCCATTTTCTGCTTCCGCTACATCATGGCGTGGCGGTACATAGCCTGTCCCTTTCGTCCATTCAGCCATTGCTTCTACGCTATATAGATAACTCATAAACTCCCACGCAGCTTTTTGTTCCTCTTCCTCTTGAGCAGTAATAGCCAGCATCGCTCCTCCAGCAGGAAGCCTTACTTCCTTTCCTTCCCATGCAGGTGATTCTACTGCTGCGACATCAAACTGTGCATTATCCTGAATATTGGAGCGCTGCGCAATCGTTGTATAAGTCATTGCTACACTCCCATCAATAAAGCTCTGCACACCCTGATCCCAGCCTATATGCAATGCCGTCTCATCTTCTACAATCATATCTGTAAGGAACTGATATGCTTCGATTCCTTCTTCGGATGCAAATGCTGCTTGGCCATCCTCAATAAACGATGCCCCATTACTTTCAAGTAAGGCTTGTGTTGCCCAGTTATCAGCAGGTTCTTGAAAATAAAGTCCGTAATTTCCTGTTTCCTCCTTAATCACTTTAGAAAATTCCTTTACCTCTTCCCATGTCTGTGGACCATCTTCATCCAGTCCTGCTTCTCTTAGCATATCTTTATTAATATACAAAACGGGTGTACTGAGAGAATAAGGAATACCAACCTGTTCTCCATCTGAATTCTTCGCAAGATCCATTACATTTGGCAGGAAATGATCTTCCAAAAATGTTGCGTCATCTGGAAAATGTTCCTCAATTACATGTTGCGGAGGTATATACTCGAAATTTTCAGAGAAATAATCCATAAAAGCCCACCCGATTTGTACAACAGCTGGAGAATTACCTGCAGCAGCTTCAGCTTGCATATTCTGCATCAAGCCTTTATACATATCCGGATTATATTTAGCGACAACCTCTACAGTATCACTTTGGGCATTAAATTCTTCCACAAGCTCTGCGACAGTTTGTCCTCCTTGTGTTTCCGCGTTAACATGCCAATACTCAATAACTGTTTTTCCATCTTCGTTACTTTCATTTCCTGCAGCTTCACTATTACATGCAGTAAGGAAAGATATAAGAATGATAAATAAAGCTATCTGCAACCACCGTTTCATTTACTTTCCTCCGTTCATTTTGTTTTGTATTCCTTCCAAAAGAGATAAGTTCTTATTTGACTTAAAGCACCATATTTTTAACAAAGATTAACAAGAAATCCCCTCCATTTGCTCGCCAATTAATTAACACTTAGCCATTAAAAACGAATCAAAATGTATTATGTATACTATTAATAACTCTATCTATATGTTTTTAGACTACACAACTGGCTGCACAGATTGTTTATTTCATTTTCACTACTGATTGTAACGTTCAATTATTAATAAGGAATAAAGGTATTGTAAACAATTATTAATCTTCTTTTAAATTAATTTAAAAGTAAGCGTTAAATCCCTCCCACCTATAAGTTATAAATCACGCATGAGATAATCTTCATAGAAAATAATTCAGAGGTTATACGATGACAAAGAAAAAAGAATAAAATGGAAAACAAGATAAGATGCATAGAAAGCTAGTGAAATGCAAGTTGCCGCATGGTGTCGAGAACAAGGTATTAAAGCGAGTCAAATGTATTATTGGATTCGAAAGTATGAAAAAGATGTTGCGCCTACACATGATGAAAGAATAATGGACACCAGTCCATATGGAGGAATGATTCCGTTTATCCTCTCCAGTCAGCGCCTGTATTCATCTATTTTGACACTCTTTCTGTCGAAGTACGCCCTGGTACGGATATGGCTTTGCGACAAACAGCACGTGTACTGCCTAAAAATGCCCTAAGTCAGGCTATTAAATATTGTCGTAACCAATGGGATCATTTAGAAGCATTTATGAAGGATGGTCGTCTCGAAATAGATAACAACCGGGGAGAGCGATTGATCAAACCATTCGTGATCGGTCGCAAAAAAACTGGTTATTTAGCAATACCGCTAAATTAGCTAAAGCTAGTGCCATTATCTATAGTGTTGTAGAGACAGCCGAGGAAAACGGATGGATTGGGAATGCGACATTCCTCAGGAAGTGTCGGTGACCAAGGTAAGAGGTGAGCTAACTTTTTCTTTATCAGACGTATCCATTTTGGGGAGTTCGGTGTCAAATGATGACAGATATTATGAACCATCCAATTCGAGTTCTATTAAATAGTGCGTATTTACCATCTATCGGGGTTACTTCTACAGCTTTCATCGAACTAGGATGGTAATTATACGCAGTGAAACTGGTAGTGGAACATGGAAGGTAAGCAGCCGAAGTCGCAAGAGAATTAGCTTTAGTTCCATAGACGCTGTAAAAATGGGGAACGAAGTATAAAGCGTACCAAGAGAACAGCTTTGTAGGAATCGCAGTCCTGATAATCAAGCTGGATAAACAAAGGTAAACGAATTCGTGATTTGGAAAAGATGGTAGCTATTCTAAAAAAGGCTATGGTCCATCTTCGCCAATAAGCCGGAATAATCTATGTATTTATCCAACGACACCGTCACGAATTTCGTGTAAAGAAGATGTGTCAGGTGTTTCCAAGAGCGGCTATTATGAGTGGATTGATCGCCTTGTCAGCGATCAATCCAAACGCAAAAAAAACTGATAGCTCAAATCAAACGTATATTTATCGCATCCAAAAAAAGATATGGAAGTTTTAAAATCACGTAGGTTTTACGTAGTGCATGAACAGATAATTTAAACATTTATTGGAGAGTCTCCCTACTAAAATAATATTAATTTGACACTAAAGGAAAGGCTGCCCGATAACAGTTGGTTTTATTTTTATCCTCACCCTCATTTTTTAAATTAAAATGTTCTTATCAATCAATTCATCTGCCATCATTTTAAGCTTTGTAATAAATTCATCACAATTTTCCGATTTTCTTAGTTGTTCAACATTGTATGATTCGGATACAATTTCAATAAAGAGCTCAAAAAATTTATTAAACTTTTTTGATTCCTTCTTATTAATCGCAACCAGTGCAACTACTTTAATTTCTTGATCAGACCATATGATTGGTTCCTGTAATGTTAATATGGATATCCCGCTCTTTAGTGCATCCAGCTCAACGGAATGAGGCACAGCAATTCCCGATGGAAAACTTGTTGGAGACATCTTCTCTCTCCGCTGCACACTATAATAAAAGTTCTCACCAACATATCCTTCTGCTATCATCATTTGATTCATATGTTTTATGATATCTGAAACCATCAATCCTGAAGGATCAATTTGATTAAAGTAAAGGCTTTCACTAAAGAATCTTTTTATAAGCTTATCTATTAAAACTTTCTGATGTTGTTTTTTCTTTACATCAACTCGTTTTTCAATTTTAATTAAATCTCTATCTGTAAGAAATGGCTTAATAAACACAGAACCTTCATAAGTAGTCGCCACTTTCCTGTCCGTCGTTACTAATAAATCATAATGAAAGAATTGATTATCATTATAATCAGAGACTGATTGAATTTGCACAGAAGACCCTAAACGATTTTTTATTTTTTTTGTTATTTGGTCTCTTATACCATGGTAATCATTAGCAATCAATAATACCCTAATATAATTCTTATCAATAGCCTTTTCTTTTTCAAGGAGAGAACCTATATGAAGCGCGATGAACGAAATCTCATCTTCATTAAATGTAATATCAATTTTTTCCTGAATTAATGAAGCAATATAAACTGATATATCATAAATAATTGGGTAGCTGATTTTAATATCAAGCAAATTACTATTTCTATTAAATTTTTGAAACTGTGATCTATAGAATAATCCTTGTAAATGTATGGCTAACTTATTGATAAAATCATTATCCTCAAAGTCAATTAAATATATATCTTCCGCTCTGCGCAGTACATCTCTTAATACGGATAAAATGGTACTATCAACATAAGCTTCTACCTGTTGTTCATTATTGTTTTCAATTAATGACTTATCATATAATCCAACAAATTGTAAAGCTAATTTATATATCTCTGATTCTGGAAAATGAATACCATACTTTCTAGCTAAAACTTTCGTTATTTCGTTTGTCAATGTGAGTTCTTGTTTATCCAAATTATCTTTTAATATGTCTTGATCATTTTCTGTTAAAATGTATCCTTGCCGAATTCTCTCCATGCTGATTGCAAAATGTAAGACAATGTTATTAAGAGAGTACTGATTAATAAATATATTAAGGTTTGATAAGGTAGAGCGAATAATATTCTTAATCTCATCTAAAGATATATCTTCTATCATTTGTTCAATACTTGATTTTAGTTCATCATAAACAGAATTACCCTCATCATATAATAGATCTACCATATATTTTCTTTTTGAATGCTCCGATCCTTCAAGTTTTACTAAATCACCTTTAATTGTAATTTTAAGAGTTTGTGATGGAAGACTTTGTTTCAACTCTTGAATATCATTTTTTAACGTCGATTCTGAAATAAATAGTTTTTCACTTAGTTCAAACAAATCAATTCCACTAGATGAATTTTTAAGCATTTCTAAGAATATTCTTGATTTACGGTCATTGAGTTTTAACTTCGATTCACTTAAATTCTGTTGATCTTTGTGCAGAGCATTTTTATTAAGTTTATAACCAATATTACTTGATTCAATTACATGTGATAATTCGCTGTTAATTGTTGAAACATAGTTTCTAATTGTTCGAGTTGAACAATTAAAGTATTCTGCCAGATCTTTAGAATTAACCCACTCATCATTTTTTTCGCTCAATATATCCAATAATTCTCTCTGCTTTTTATTCACTTTCATTCAATCTCCTTGAATTAAATAAAAGCAGATTATTGAAAACAATAACCTACTTTTATTTTACAATTTATTATAACTCTGCTCCATTCGTTTCAATCACTTTTTTATACCAGTCAAAGCTATCTTTCTTCATCCTTTTTCCTGAACCCTTACCTTCGTTATCCAAATCTACATGTATAAACCCATAACGTTTATTCATTTGAGCAGATGAACAACTTACAATGTCAATTGGGCCCCAGGCACAATACGCAAAGATATCAGCTCCATCATACATTGCTTCCTTCATGGCAGATAAATGAGCAGAAAGATATTCAATTCGGTAATCATCATGAATCTTCCCATCTTCCATCTCATCGTACATACCTAAACCATTTTCAGCTATCATGAGCGGTTTTTTATAACGATCCCAGTAAGTTGAAAGAGAAATATACAATCCCTGCGGATCAATTGCCCATCCCCATGGACTTGATTCTACATTAGGGTTAGGAGTTGTTGATGTTTGCTTCAGTGTATTTTTCGAAGCATCCGCTGTGTCTGTATAGTAATAAGAAATCGCTAAATAATCCATTGTGTTTTCTTTTAATATTTGTTTATCTTCTTCAGTTATATCGATATGAATATTATTCTCTTTAAAATAATTTAATGCATATTGAGGATACTCTCCAAAAAACTGCACATCCGTATAATAATACTCCATACGATTTTTCTTAAATGCCAGCTCAACATCATCTGGTTTAGATGAAGCTGGATAAACAGTTACATCAGAAACCATTGTCCCAATCTGCATTTCAGGATTAACAACTTCAGCATATTTTTTCAACTTTGCACTGGCAACAAATTGGTTATGAATTGCTTGAAATGTTGCTTCTTCATAATCATCAACGGCATCGTAAGGTATCGCCGTAGAATTAAATGGCTCAAAACCAACTAAATTAATTTGATTAATAACAATCCAATATTTCACTTTGTCTTTATAACGATCCAATACTACTTTACCGTATTTATAAAACAAATCTGCCACTTTCCGATTGTGCCAACCACCATATTTTAAAGATATATTAATTGGTGTTTCATAGTGTAATATTGAAATAATTGGTTCCATACCTAATTCAATAATTCTATCAATCAGCTTATCGTAGAATTTAAGTCCTTCTTCATTCGGCTCTTCCTCCTCACCTGTAGGGAAGATTCTTGTCCAATCAATGGAAGTTCTAAAATTTTTAAATCCCATTTCAGCGAGTAGCGCTAAATCGTCATAATACGTATGGTAAAAGTCGATACCATGCCTTTTAGGATAATAACCTTGGGCCGTCAAGCTATAGAAAAGCCCGAAAAGAAGGAACAACTACAAAACCTGCTCGAAAAAACAGGGGCAGAGCTTTTGAAAATAGTTGATGACGAAGAGAAAAAATCAGATGGACAATAATTTTTAAAAATATATAAGGAGACTTTAAATTGACAATTACACTTAACCACACAGTGGTATTCGCTAAAAATAATGATAAAGCTGCACACGAATTTGCAGAGAATATGGGCCTAAAACTTAATGTTTATGAAGGGATAGACAATAAGTTTGCAGAAGTGCAAGTTAATGACGATCTTTCTGTTTTCTTTATGACAATCGAGGATGATACTCCACAACAGCATTTGGCTTTCAGTGTTGATGGACATACTTTTGACCAGATTCATGAACAACTTCGTAAAAGGAATGTAGCCTTTGGGAACAGCCCGTTTGAAACAGAAAATCGACGCACAGATCACCCATTTGCTTCCCGTGGGTTGTTTTGGACCAATTTAGATGGTTACCTATTTGAAGTTATGACTGATTAGCCATAATCAATGTTGATAAAAACGTTGGATATTGCAAATATGGACTCTTTGATTCTGCCTCAATCGGGCGCGATTGTTGAACATCAAAAGCCTACGTTATCTTAAATCTCCCAATTGGTAAATGCGGTGGCAACAGGTGGTAAGTTCTGTGGCAATCACTGGTAAAAAAGATGGCACAAGTGGTACATTTCCTTGGCCGTAATCATACAGACTCTTTTTTACTTCTATTATGTTGTCTCAAAATGCAGTGACTCTCTTTATCTTAATAGCTAGTTTAGTAAGACTATCTATTTGAAAAAATACACCTAGATGCAATAAAGGATTATATCATGACTATTATTTAACATATTTTAGCAGGTGAAAAGAAATGATCCCACACTCCAGTTCATAAGATTGATCCATATAAAAGCAGCCCCAAATAAGTGCTTTCTCAAATTACTTTTAATTCAGTAAGTTTAATGTTTGTTCTACTTACTACATAAACAATGAATGTAAAATGAGAGATCAACATATACACATATTATAAGTATAGAAACGACCCTTGATATTCCTCATTCTAAATATCAAGGGCCCTCCTACTTATCAACTCTTCAATTCATAATAATATCTATATGCCCAACCGTAAACTGCTGCTAATAAATATGCTAGTTAAATCAAAATGCACTAATTAATTTATATTCTTAACCGGTCTGCCAATAGAATGATACTCCACTCCATTATCAGCCATTTCCTGAACATTATAAATATTTCTACCATCAAACACCAATGGAGTCTGCATTAAATCTTTATACTGATTTGGGGTAACAGCTTTAATCTCTCCCCACTCTGTGAAGATGAGACATGCAGCTGCTCCTTTTAAAGCATCTTCCGGACTATCCACGTAAGTGATATTCCCCTGCCCATGACTTCCTTCTGAATAAAACTGTTTAAAGTTATCGACCCCGATTGGATCATATGCATAGATATCTGCCCCTTGTTCTAAAAGCAATGGGACATTTGCAAGTGACGGAGCTTCACGAAGGTCATCTGTACCTGGTTTAAATGTTAAACCCAGTACTGCTACCTTGATACCTTCAAACGTTTCTAACCGCTGCTTCGCTTTATCATACAATTTCAATTTTTGTTCAGAATTTATCTTAATCGTTGCTTGCATTGTCCTCAAGTCATATCCATATTGTCTTGCAAGATACTCTAAAGCACTAGTGTCTTTCGGGAAACAAGATCCCCCATAACCAATACCAGCATTTAAGAACTTGCTGCCAATACGGTCATCATAACTCATTCCTTCAGCAACATCTTGAATATCTGCACCAACCAATTCACATAGGTTTGCAATATCATTCATGTAAGAGATTTTTAAAGCAAGAAAGTCATTAGAAGCATATTTAATCATCTCAGCAGAACGACGATTGACAGATACAATTGGCAGGTTAAACGGTGTATAAATCTCTGTTAAAAGATTCTCTGCCCATTCACTCTCCGTACCGATAACGATGCGAGCTGCCTCTAATGTATCTTTTACGGCAGATCCTTGTGCAAGGAATTCAGGGTTAGATGCCACTTCGACTCTAACATCATTAACAAGTGACTTATTAATAAGCTCCTCAATTTTATCATTCGTGCCAATTGGTACCGTTGATTTAATTACAGCTAAACAATCTTTTGCAACAGACTCAGCAATTTGTATTGCCACTGTTTCTACATATTGCAAGTTCGCTGACCCATCTTCTTTTTCCGGTGTACCAACACCAATAAATACAGCATCCGCTTCTTTATACGCAGATGGATAATCAGTGGTAAAATGCAATCGGCCAGCTTCAATGTTCCTACGCATCAATCCTTCCAGTCCTACTTCATAGATTGGAGAGATTCCTTCTCGCATCATTTTTACTTTTTGTTCATCTATATCAACGCATATTACGTTATGTCCGTTTTCTGCCATACACACGCCGGTTACGAGACCGACGTAACCGGTGCCGGCTACTGCTATGTTTTTCAAGAAGTTCCCTCCTATAAAATCACTTTATGTTTTTCTACCATATGGTAGGTTATTTTGTTGGAGTATGTTTAATGTTTATAGGAATAGCAATATATTCACCAAACTTAACTATCGCTCATCCTCTCATTACTAAATAAAAGGAATACAAGGTTTATTATTATCAAATTTTAATGCTCTCATTCAGTTACAACTTATGGTGAACATAATCCGACAAATTAGATTAAAAAAAGAAAAATCCAAACCATCTGTCATATTGGTAAAGTATTCACACAAATACCAACAAAAGGATGATATGGATACTTTACTATTATATCATAATGAATAATGGAAATGAAATGCCTTTTGTTATTTATTATCAAGAAGAAATTCCATTTAGCTATCTAAACGCAAGAGTATTCCATCACATTCAGTTAATCAATCAGGGAGTTCATTGTCCCGATCGTTTTTTGGATCACCAAAGTACATGAATATCATCGTAAACAGGTTATTGCCAGTTCTCACAATGGTACTCCTATTATTGATTATTTCCATCACCATCGTTTTTTATGTGAAACTTACCATCATACGTTTATGTAGCCTTTGCCTTGGCTGGAACGATATCAATGCATTCCCAAGATCGGTTACAAAGCATTTCTGCACGCCACTGCCGATCGTACTTTTATAGCTGTTAGGGAAGTCATTCATCGCAGCGGTCAAAATGAACGAATTCATGCGTTGGAGAACTATTCGGAGCACCCCGGTCTTGCTGAGCATTCTAAGCTGTCGTTAATTGAAATAGACAAGGTTAGTTTGGCGAAAGGAAAAGACAAATATCGTCTTGTCATATAGACTCTCTCTGTTCCATGGCGTCCACAATTGTTTCTGGTGCATGAAAGCCAGCTCAAAAATGAAGTCATGAAGATCCTTCGGGAATTAGCTCAGCCCGAACATGTCATGGCGGCTGCCATTGATATGTGGTAAGATTATAAAATTGCTGTTCAAACCTCCCAAAGCGCTATTGTGGTAATCAATGCATTCCATGTTATCCAAGCAGCATTTACCAAGGATTGGGACGAAGTTCGGAAAGTCGTTTAAACCGATGAGCAAGCAACAACGTAATGACCTGAAACGAGATAAAGACCTGTTCACCGGAGCCTTTGACGATTTAACAAAATAAGAACAGAAACGGCTGGGTCAATGGGAGAGATATCTCCTGAATTGGCCCAAGTCATGCACATTCATCAGCAACTTTGCGCCTTGTATCGTTTTAATGATTTGGAATAAGCACTAGAACTTCTGGTTGAATAGGAAAAGAAAATCCTTGAATTTTAAACAATTTCCTTTGGAATAAGCTCGACATTTGCTTTCAATAAATAAGTATAATAATCCGTACGCAATTTAGCTACTTCCTCTTGTAGTAAAGAAGTGTCTGGAGCACTGTTTGCTTCAAAAAGAAAGAGTCTTTTACTATCGTCTATTCCAATATCTAGGCCAAGTGTTACCAACTTCTGCTTTCGTACTGTTTCTATTTTTTTGGCCATATTTAATGCAAAGGAATTTATATGATCATTAATTGATTGTGCATCTTTTTCGAATTTTAGTTTAAAAAACATACCGGTATCCAGCATGCTGCTATTTTGTCCAATATTGGAAGCAACCTGCTGACCTATTCCGACTCTAATATATTTTTTTGCAATTACCCATTTTCCTTCTTTATTTTTCTCCAAATGGGCACGACAGTCAAAGGGATCCCCAAAATGTGTTCTGGAAGGAATGTATTTTTGAACAATAAATTTATCTTTTGAAATGATATTTTGAAAATATGAAAAAGTTTCCTGTAAATTCATTTTTTGGCTAGTTTTATTGTAACCGATAATGAACTCATCTTTATTTACTTGTGATATTTTATATATTTTCTCCCCTAATTGACTATAGATAGGCTTGACAACAACTTCGCCATATTTTAATAAATAGCCTTTAATAACAGAGAATGTTTTACATCTGGATGTTGGAATGGCATACTGTTGTAAATGTTCATCTTGCTCCATTACTTTCTGTACCTTCTCTTTTGAGATTTTATTTCTCCCACCTTCAGTTAAGTATGCGCGATCTTGTAAATAGGCTATTTTTTGTTTGGATTTTAAACAGAATGCAGAAACATCAATAATTTCTGGGATAGGCATCTCTGTATCTTCCCATGTATCTCCCTTTAAAACCAACCCGGAGGCTATATGGTCATCTTCGTTGATATCGCTTGGATTCATATACAGAATCTCGATTCCTTTAGATTGTGCTTCGATGGATATTTCTTTTGCCAGATCTGTTGGTTCTTTGAAAGGTTGCAGTAGTCCTACTAACATGGAATCAATTCTCCTCCTAATCATTCGTTATCCTAGTTATCTAGATATAATTCTACCACAATAGAAATTAATTTGAAGTATAAATTTTTTTAAAAAATGATAGTGACGCATTTGTCAAGTTTTAAGATGTACCATTTTTACTATTTACTATCAAAAAATAAAGGCTTTTTTCGTGAAAATATATATTTCTCCAATATTTCAATCGGGAAAGAACGCATCAAATGTTTTCTGAAAATCCGGCCCCGAAAAGGAAATACGTATCTTGTTGTCCACAAAAAGCGTTTGGTGATTTTCATTATCAACGTGTGGATAAGAGAGTCTAGGATACCAGACTTCCTTAGGGAAATAAATTTCATACCTGTTCTAAATTCTTGTCTCAATTGAGATTTGTAGCATCACAATTAGCTTTGTCATATTTTCATACAGAGATTGTATCAAATTGCAGTCGTAAAAGCAGCACGCTTTACAATTACTCTATAACGAAATGCACTAAGCAATTTGCACTGAGGAAGAGAAAGAAGTCGTTTTGTCCTTCCTCTTTTAGTTTAATTATCTTTAATTGTTTTTAATAAATATCGGTAATAATCTGTTCTTAACATAGCTATTTCACCAAGTAAATTTGTCGTTACAGGAGCATCATTTGCTTCAAATATAAATATATCATCATTATGATCTATCCCTAAATCTATACTTAAAGTAGCTAGTTTTGTTTTTCTAAGTAATTCTATTTTTGCTGCTAATTGAAGTCCATATTCTTTCATTTGCTCTAGTTTTATTTCTGCTTCACTGCCGTATTTTAATTTCATAAATATATCTGTATCAATAATTCCTCCCCCTTGTCTCCAATTTGTTGTAGTTTTTTGATTGAGACCAATGCGAATCTGGTTACTAATAATTCGCCAATTTCCATATCCAGTCTTTTCGAAATGAATTCGCAAATCGAAGGAATTTTTCTCTGGCGTTACTGAATCTATGTATTTTTGTATAATATAATTTTTTTTGAGAATTTCGTTTTTACAAAATGTGGCGAGCTCTTCATAAGAGACTTCTATTGAAGTGTTGTAATAGTCTAAAATATACTTCATCGGGCTAATTTTTTTAATTTTATATACACCTTCTGCTTGTTTACTGTGTATAGGTCGTAAAACAATATCGTCGTATTCATTAAGAAATTCTTCAATTTCCGAGAAGGAAGAACAGTTCTTTGTGGGTATAGTAAATTTTTGATAGTTTGAGTCTGCCTTCAATTGTTCTTGCAATGATAGTTTTGATAAACGATTTTTTCCATTTTCAGTTAGATGAGCTCGCTTTCTCAAGTGTCTGATAACTTCCCTATGTTTTAAACAATTAGAATTCACATCAATGATTTTAGGTATTTTTGCTTTTACGAGCTTCCATTCACCGTCCTTATAAAGCAATCCTCTAATCCTGCTTCTCCTTACGTCAACATCTTTAGGGGTGAAATATAATATATCTACTCTTTTAGTTTGTGCAACTGAAGCAATTAAACCTGCTAATTGTTGAGGTTGTTTAAAGTTACGTAAGTACCCAATTCTCATAATTTACTATGCCTCCAAATTCATTGTTACTTAAAAATTAAAGTCTACTATACTACACTATTTTAATTTATACATGATAAATTTCAATGAGTTATATTCTTCATTCATTTTAAACTATCTCTTATCAAAACATGTAAAAAGTATTGGTTTTATTCAAGTTACTATAGAAATACCAATTAGAATTTATTAGGCGATTTGTTTTGAATTTTTTAATGTGCAGTAATACATGATAGAAATTAGAATAAAAAAGTAGTTTATCTATAAAGGGGAACAGGAAACAAAGTATAAAACAATTAAACGACCTACCCTGCTAAAGCATGTTGATCTGAACATAAATATCGATGACTAATGTCGTTACTAAGACTGAACTTAACCTTCTATTCGAAATGTTTTTTCTTCGTTATTATAGTTTCTAACCGTTCCCTCATTTACTTTACCTACTGACGCCAAAAAATGCTGCCCCCAGCATCTCTTTTTTTATCTCTGGAAACTAATTTTGAAGTAATCAAGAAAGTCTTTCTTTTAGGTACTGCATGATTTTACTTGGTACTAGATTAGTAAAACATTTTAGAAGTAAATATGAATATTATTCCCCCCAAAATTCCTTGCAAGATGGTTATTCCTCTTCCTTCACACCTTTGTCTTATTAATACCTATGTTCTTACTGCGATTTCTCCACGTAATACTTTATATCGATACTTGGTTACCAAAATAACGTGATATTTTATATCATATACGGTGCGGCTATTCTTTTTATATCCGTCCTTACTTTTCATCTCATCTCTTAGTATGAGCAGCTAAAGATAAGCCTAAAAGCCAACACCATCTATAGATAATGGAGTTAGACCACGTATTTGGAAATTAAATCACAATCGAACTGAGCATTTGCTTTAAGATCAACAATCAGCTTTTTTGTACAGTACGTCAATTGAATGGAGTTGACAGGTCCATAAAGAGCTATTAATTATGCTTTATTAATGTTACTATTTGCTATAATCTTTGGGTTCTTCATTAAAAGCCTTTCTAGTAAGGAGTAAACTTCGCGCGTGCATATTTCAAGTCTAGGGAGAATACATATCTTTATTCCCAAATGGTTTGTCGCTTTATGAAGATATTTTTATTGTAGCGTTAAATACATCTGCATTTACACAGGTAATTAAATTTATTTTTCCGCGTTTATTGATAATATACCTTTCACAGCAAACTGCAAACAGGGTCACTGTTTACCTGTATATATTGCTTTTCTTTTATATTGCACCATATAAAAGAAAAATATGATCAGAATATCTAAAGAAAACACTAATTATCTGAATGTTAAATAAACTAACAATTGAGTCAGGGAGGTAAGGAATAGAATCGAAAAAAGTAAAGGTATTTTGACTTAAAATACCTTCACTAAAAATAAAAATAGTTATTGACCAAATGATTTAAAACTAACATTCATTCACTCTTTCTTTATAGCAGACATGGATATTACTATTTAATAGTATAGAAAACTGCTTCACTTTCCATCCTGATAAACGACTTCCCCTTTACAAACCGTGTAAGCAATATCCATCTGCTCATCTAACAAAACAAAATCTGCATCCTTTCCAACCTCAACACTGCCTTTTCGATCAAAAATCCCAACTTGTTTTGCCGGGTTAACTGCATTCATCTTCACAATATCCTGTAATGTTACCCCATCTAGCTTCAGCATCATCTTCACTGCATCAATCATTTTCAAAATACTGCCAGCCAATGAACCATTATCCAGGGTAGCCTCTCCATTTTTCACAAAAACAGGCTGTCCGCCAAGCTCATATTCTCCTTCATCTAATCCTTTTGCCCGCATCGCGTCTGTAATCATAATAATACGATCAGACCCGACATTATCAAAAATAAGCTGCAGCATCTCTGGCACAACATGAATACCGTCTGAAATCAACTCTGCGCGTAAATCTTCCAACTGAAAGGAAGCTCCAACCGCTCCAATATCCCGATGATGTATGCCATTCATTGCATTACATAGATGCGTCAGCTGTCTAACACCTAATTTCGTTGCATCCTTTATTTGCTGGAAGGAAGCATCAGTATGACCTGCAGATACATTCACGCCAGATTGATTTAGTGTTTCTATAAATTTCCCTGTTTTATCATGCTCAGGAGCCATGGTAATTGTCCGAATTTGTCCGTTTGCATCGTCCTGCCAGGCTAGAAATTTAGCTAAATCAGGCTCTGTAATATATTGCTTCGGCTGTGCTCCTGCTTTGGAAACTTCTACAAAAGGACCTTCTAAATGAACACCGACTAAATCTGCTCCCGATTTTTGTCCGCCAGCTGTCCATGCAGCAACATTCTTTAAAGCATTAGAGATTTCTTCCTCTGATTGGGTAATGGTCGTAGCGAGATAGCTGGTCGTTCCTTCTGATGGCAGTTTATCCGCAAGTGTCTGTAAGGTTTCTGGTGTTGCATCCATGATATCAACGCCATAGCCACCATGAATGTGCCCATCAATAAACCCCGGCAGCAATTTTAATTTATGCTCTGCATCGATGACTTTCCCGGAAAAGGATAGATTAGTTGCTTGTTCTTGTGTCAGAATCTGTGTTATTTTTCCGTTCTCTGATATAACCGATGCATTTTTTATAACTTCTTCCGGCAGATAAGCTTCTTGAATGTTTTTTATAAGCAATGTTGATTGTTCCACCATCTATTCCTCCAATTAATCATTTATCTATTTCTTCTATTATAACGCTATCTCTTTAATAAATGTATATTTTGTTGTTATTTCCCGGGAAATGATATGATTTATCGAAATAAATTCAATGGAAAGTTACAAGTAAACGTCTGTTCAATGTTTATTAACATTATTTGCCAAGAATGATTATGTAATTAATTACTTTTTCTATATCAATATGACTATTTCTGTTATTATTAACAATACTTTCAACACGGTTATATACCTGAGATTTAAATGAAAGTGTTATCAAAACAGTTCTATCGACCTTATTATTTAAAACATTACAAACATGTTACATTTCTCTATATAACCTACCATTATTATCTATAAAACGATATAATTCTATAAAGATGTATTTATTGGATTATTTTTCATAGACAGATGTGCTAGATTACATACTTGTACTATGCCGTAATGGAATAAACTAGTAATACTTCTTTAAAACTAACAAACTACATTCTATCAATCACAATAAACAAACATCTGGAAGTAAAATACATCTTGTTCGTTTATGGAATATGGGATTTGTACTTATACCGGGATTGTTGCGTACATCGTTTATGGATTTATTTCTTCATTAATATAACGTACGGACAAAGCTAATAGAAAGTATACCTGTCACACACAGTTATTTTCTTGATGCACTCCTCCTTGGTCTCCTTACAAATCATATTCAAACACATCTATAAAACCCCAAACATTAAAATCTAAGGAGGAAACGCACACATGGCTAACAAAAAAATCATCTTCTCTGTTACTGCATCTGCAGCAATTGCATCTGCCTTTGTAGCAACAGACAGTGCCGACGCAGCATCTTACAAAGTAAAAAGCGGCGACAACCTATGGAAAATCGCCCAAAGTCAAGGAACTACCGTGTCCAAATTAAAATCTATCAATAACCTTTCTTCGGATATTATTTTCCCGAATCAGGTTTTACAAACAACTGGGTCTTCCAGTTCGAATTCTAGCTCTGGTTCTTCTTCTAGTTCCAGCTCGAATTCCAGTTCAAGCAATTCCAGCGGAAGTACATATACAGTGAAATCTGGTGATACTTTAAGCGGTATTGCCTCTCGACATGGTATTTCTTTAAATAACTTAATGAAGTGGAATAATCTATCTACGACATTAATCTACCCTGGAAATAAATTAACTGTCAGCAACAGCGGTTCCAGCAGTTCAAGCTCTAGTAATTCTAGCAGCTCTAGTTCCAATTCAAGTTCTGGATCAAGCTCTTCCAGCACCTATAAAGTGAAATCTGGCGACAGCCTTTCTAAAATCGCAAGCCAGCATGGAACGACTGTATCTAAATTAAAATCACTCAATAACTTGTCATCTGATTTGATTATTGCCGGCCAGACATTAAAAGTAAATGGTTCCAGCAGCTCTAGTTCCAGCTCATCTAACAGCAGCAGCTCAAATAGCAGCTCTGGATCATCCAACAGCTCTTCCAGCAGCTCATCATCCAGTGCAGGTTATAATGTAGATACCCTTATCTCTGTTGGAAAAAGCCAGCAGGGTGACCCATATGTATGGGGAGGAAGTTCTCCTGGCGGGTTTGATTGCAGTGGGTTCATCTATTACGCTTATAATCAGGCAGGTAAAAATATCCCTCGTACCAGTGTTGCAGGCTATTATGATAGAGCACAGACGATTAGCAATCCGCAAGTAGGAGATTTAGTATTCTTCTCTGGAACGTATAAATCTGGTCCATCTCATATGGGTATCTATGTTGGAAATAATCAGTTCCTTCATGCAGGTTCATCTACTGGTGTTACCATCACATCATTGGATAACCCTTACTGGAGCTCTCATTTCGACAGCTTTAAACGTTTTTATTAAAATACGAGCATTATTGAAAAATCTGTACCCGCCTGTTCCAGTCGAACAGCAGGTACAGATTTTTATTTTGCCTCCCGCTTGACAAACCGGTCATGTTCATGTCTTTTCAAAAAATGGTACTTCATAACACAATAGATTATGGTAAAATTAAAAATAAATAATTAGAAATACGAATAATTAGGAGGAGAATTGATTCCATGTTAGTAGGACTAATGCAACCTTTCAAAGAACCAACCGATCTGGCAAAAGAGATATCCATCGAAGCACAATCCAAAGGAATCGAGATTCTGTATATGAACCCAAGCGATATCAACGAAGATGACCATATGACCTCCGGGATGGTTTTAAAGGAAGATACGTGGGAAAATGCCGAGATGTCTATTCCAAAGATTATTGATGTTTCTGCATTCTGCTTAAAATCCAAACAAAAAATAGCCTATTTACAAGATCGCGCCTACTTAACCGAGGATGGGAGAAATAAAATCTCCAAGGAAAGTGTCCAGGAAATGTTAACAAAGGATCCGCAGTTTCAAAAGTATGCCATTCCAACCTTGCGCTGTAAAAGCTTCTCTATCATTAAAGGCTTCTTAATAAAGTATGGAGAAGTCGTTGTGAAGCCTGTCTACAGTCAATCCGGAGAAAACATTTATAAAATCGTACAGGCAGATAAAGATTCCTTCCTGGTCAGTCACCAGGAATCCACTACGAACATGACATTGAAAGAAGCCTTTGCGTTCTTTCAATCTATTATTTCCAAACGTAAATGTATTGTCCAGCCATACATACCTTCCAGAACGGAACAAGGTGAGCCCTTTAATTGCCGTGTTCATTTAGAAAAAAATAAAGAGGGTAAGTGGGTCATTGTGAAAAAATATATCCGCGTTGGTACGGAAAAACAAGTTTCTCCCAACAATCAAGAAAGCGGCGTCACCTTTGATGCAGGTATGTTTTTAACATTAAAATTTACTGAGGATGCCTCTGCAGTGGATGAGCATCTGGATTCGTTTGCCTTAAACGTTGCAAAAAAGATAGAAAAAACACGAAAAAAAGAATTAGCTACACTTGGTCTGGATATTGGAATCGATAAGGACCAGAACCTTGTGCTCTTTGAATCTATCAGTGCCCCTGATTCTTCACTGCTTCATCAAGAAGTAGCACAATTACGAACAGACTATTATGTTTACTTAGCTGAACAAAATGCGAATAACTTTCCCAAGGAATTAGCTTAAGAAGCTCGGTTCTCTATATGTTTTTTAATGATGTATCCCGCCAGGAATGTCACAGCGACATTCCTGGCAATCCTATATCCATTTCAGCTATCTGTACGTTCAGCTTACCTTATACCGTGCAAGATGCTTTTTGCACAGAACTTCATTCTCTAAATCCCCTTTTTTTATAGCGAAAAAACATATTTTTTGTCCTCAGATTTATTCCTGGTTGTTTTCTTATGTTACTATTACGTTAATACGGTTTTAGGAGGTGGAAATGATACGTACTATTCTCACTTATGGAACGTTTGATTTACTGCATGTAGGCCATGTGAATTTATTAAAGCGTGCAAAAGAAATGGGTGATTATCTTATTGTAGGATTATCCACCGATGATTTTAATATACTCAAGCATAAGCAGTCTTTTTATTCCTATGAAGACCGGAAAATCATTCTTGAATCTGTACGTTATGTTGATAAGGTTATCCCTGAAATCTCCTGGGAGCAAAAAAAAGATGATATTTTAACCTATCATGTCGATACATTTGTTATGGGGAATGATTGGAAAGGAAAATTCGATGCCCTGCGCTCTTTTTGTGAAGTGGTTTACCTCCCTCGGACAGATGGCATCTCTTCTACGTTGATTAAGGATAATTTAAGAGACGACAGCTGAAAATAGGCACTCTGTCATATAAATAAAGCTGGCGCCGTTTACGTGTGTCTCGGCTGTACTTATGCGATGGATAGATGTTTGATTTTTCCTGTTACATCATCATGAATATGTAATGCAATTGTAAATTTACTAATAGTTCATTCCATAGTAAAATTAAATGGGCTTTATCAAGAAATCCGTCGATATTTCTTGTAAAAAAAGGAGATTTGTAATGGTAAAACAAAAGAATATGCGAGGCCGCCGGGTTACGCGAAAAAAGCGTAAACTCCGTAAAGGTGTCTTAATTACCTTAATTATAATAGGCTTGGCTTTAGTCAGTGTTGTTGGTTATGGAAGTTATTTATATGTTAAAGCAAATAATGCAGTCTCTGATTCTTATGAAGATGATGGTCGTGAAGGTTCGGATTTACGGGATTTTGAAGTGGACCCGAATATTGACAACGTGTCTATCCTTATTATTGGCGTCGATGAAAATGAACACCGGGATAATGCAGAAACCTCCCGATCTGATACGCTTATGTTAGCGACGTTTAATAGAGAAGAAGGCAGCGTTAAATTAGTAAGTATTCCTCGTGATACCCTTCTATATGTTCCTGAAGTAGGTCGCGAAGATAAAATCACACATGCTCATGCCTATGGCGGACCAAAGGCAACCATCGAAACAGTCGAAAATTTAATGGATATTCCGGTTGACTATTATGTCCGTGTTAATTTCCATGCATTTGTTGATGTGGTCGATGCTATTGGCGGTATTGATATTGATGTGCCGTATGAACTGACAGAATCTGATTCCATGGATAAACGAGATGCTATCCATCTGCTTGCTGGAGAACAAACAGTTGATGGAGAAGAAGCATTAGCGTTTGCCCGGACCCGTAAGCTGGATAATGATATTGAACGCGGAAAACGGCAAATGGAAGTGGTCAATGCCGTAGCGGATAAAGCAGCATCCCTCAGCTCTGTGTTTCAATTTGATGACTTGATTGCCGCTGTCGGCAACAACATGAATACGAACATGACGTTTAATGAAATGATGACTTTTATTAAGTACGCTACCGGCGGTCTTGATATTGAAGATATGACCTTAGAAGGCAGCGATTATCAGCCAGGTTCTACGTATTATTGGCTGCTTGACGAGCCGGCATTAGAAGAAACGAAAAGATTGCTTCAGGATCACTTAGAAATCTCCGGTTCCTCTGCGGAGGAATCAGGAGAAACTTATGAGAATCCTAATTCGGAGGAACCGACCGAAGAAGGAACGTACGAAGAGGAAGGCTCCTATGAAGAACAAGGTGATCCTTATCAGGAGGAAGAACCTTATCAAGAAGAGCAGCCTGGTGAATCCTATGAAGAAGAGCCATATCAAGAGGAACAGGACCCATATCAGGAAGAAGTGCCTCAAGAGGAAGTACCTCAAGAAGAAACGGACGAATATGGAAATCCTTTATAAACACGAAACTCTTTCCCAGATTTATCGGGAAAGAGTTTTTTGCTGTCTGTATGTATTCACCCGTCCTATACATGAAAAAAAGCCTCCCTATTCTTGTACCATCCAAGAATAAAGAGACCTGCTTATCTTATTTTAACCTTCTTTTATGCAATTCTTCTTTTTTATGAAATAGAGAAATAATACTTCCTCTCGATCGGATTCCACATACCACCGAGAATAGATGTATCCCCAGAATAACGAAGCAGAAGACAGCCAGGGACGTCATCAGCTGTGCGTTATTAACGACGATACCCATCGCACCGAAGAACATGCTGAATGCGTAGATAATCCATACAGATTGTCTATGTGAGTAGCCGTTCTTTAATAATAGATAGTGAATATGATTTCGATCCGCTACCGAAATACCTTGTTTATTGCTGATTCTCCGGATAATGGCGAGCAGTGTATCAAATACCGGAAGTGCAATCACGATAATCGGGATAACAAAGCTGAAGAAGGCTACATTTTTGAATAAGCCGAGCATCGATATAATCGCAATCGAATATCCTAAAAATAACGCTCCCGTATCTCCCATAAAGATTTTCGCCGGATGAAAATTGAATGCTAAAAAACCCAGTGTTCCGCCAATTAACAGAACACATAATCCAATGACAATCATACGAGAATCCATGATGGCCATCACCAAAATGCTGATAAAAGCAATGGTTGATACGCCGCCAGCCAGACCGTCTAATCCATCAATCAGATTAATGGCATTTGCAGCAGCAACAATCCATAAAATCGTAAGAGCTATCCCAACATACTCTCCTAAGAAAACCGTTCCCATAAAAGGTAATGTCAATTTCTCAATAACTAATCCGGAATAAGCTACTACCGAAGCAGCTCCTATTTGCCCTAACAGCTTGGTGCTGGGGCGAAGATCAATAATGTCATCCAGAAGCCCTGTCAATAGCATAATGATTCCGCCAATAATAATCGCTGTCATTTGCGGATGTTCTGGCTGCAGATAGAAGAACCCTGCGGCGATACCAAAGAAGATGCCCAGACCGCCAATGCTTGCTACAGCTTTTTGATGCTGTTTTCTCTGATCAGGCTGATCTACTAGATTGCATTTTTTAGAAATCCATATAATGATTGGTGTCGTGATAATTGCTGTCAGCAAAGCGATAACAAATGCGATCAGCAATTCAGCAGCACTCCACATAGTTGTTCACCTACTTATTTTACTCTAGTAAACTTACCTTTGTTTTCTATTACCCTTTCTTTCGTTAATCATACCATAATTTGATATGAACTGTTATATAAAAAAGCAAAAAAACACCCGAATCCCTTTCCGGAGAAAGAAACTCGGGTGTTAATAAATATTAACGATATTGCGTAATGTTAAATTTGAATACCGGGTTATTCAGCATATCATATAATCTTTTAATGCTTGGAACTTGCTTCACTGCCCAGCCAATATCTGTTGCATATTGCGGGTATCCAGGGTTCGCAGGATTCCATCTCATTTTATATAACGTATTTTGGTTATATTGATTATGAATGTAGCTATTTCCAATAAATTGGGCGCCGCCAATGATAGCCTGTTCTGGTGAGAACCAGCCTTCATTATAAGCTCTGATGGCTCCACCGTTATGCGCATTGCCATCTACCGCACCAATACCATACATATTGTATGTGGTTCTGATATTTCGAAGACCGCTTCGATTAGATGAAGTAACTACAACAGGATTTCCGTTGCTATTTAAACCTACTTCAATTCCTTTTGCTAATGCAGAGCTTCCATTACCAGTTTCTAGTAACGCATGTGAAATCAAATAGATTTCATTAACGCTATGCTGTTTGCCAGCTGTTATAAAGGCTTGTCCTCTGCCGGCAAGAATGCCTTTCCCTTTTAGAATATCGTTATTTAAGGAAGAGGCTGTGACACCAACACTGCTGGTTAAATCTAAATGCTGGAAGATATCATTATTCTCTGGATTTAGATAACTGCTTACATCACTTCTAGTTGGATTTCTCCAAGCATTGTAGCTGATTCTGTACCAATTACCTGTTGAACCAAGAATCGTAACCTGTGTTCCGCTGCTTATCTGTCCATAAATATGGCTCGAGCTGCTTGCAGAGGAGCGGACATTTACATTTGCAGTTGTTCTGTTTGAACCATCCACATAATTCTTATGCACATATGCAGGATCATTTCGATACATATCAGTCTGCTGTAATTGGTTCATTTGGGTGTTCAACGCTTGATTGAATGTTACGTCATATGTTTCATGGTTAACAACCCAGCGATTGCTGACTGCTTCATCCAAAGCTGCCAAGGTTCTTTCATCTACTATTCCATTTACTCGCAGGTTATTATCTCTTTGGAATTGCTTTATTTTCTGCTCCATAAAGCTCCCAAATAGTGTCGTAACGCTTATGTGACCATATCCAAGGCTG
>NZ_JBSSNH010000009.1:0-155122 GCF_053839645.1 Oceanobacillus sp. M60
TTTAAGAAAAACGAGGTTGTCTTTCTTCTTTCGTACTGGTTGTTTTGTTCAGTTTTCAAAGAGCAATTTGTTTGTCGCTGTTTCAAATTGGCGACTTTATTAATTTATCACATCTGCAATTCGTTGTCAACAACTTTTTAAAATTTATTTTGTTGTTAATCTGTTGAATCGTTTGTGTGATGCGCATTGCGTTATGCAACGATAATTAATTTATCATGATTCCAAACCGAAAGCAAGTCTTTTTTAAAATAAAATAGTACAAGTTAAATATTTCTATAATTCATTTTATTGAAGCAGTTTTAAAACCCCTTAATAAATCACTATTCTCAAAGGTTTTCCTCTCTTTCACTCCCTTACGTATACATACAAAAGCACCGACAGAAGAGTAACCTTCCAGCGGTGCTTTCAACAATAATATAATGGTTAATTAACGATTTTTCATTTGCGGGAATAACAGTACGTCCCGAATAGAAGGCGAATTTGTTAACAGCATCACCAAACGATCTACTCCAATTCCTAAACCGCCAGTTGGTGGCATACCATATTCTAATGCTTCTAAAAAGTCTTCATCCATATAATGTGCTTCATCATTTCCTTGGTCTCTTTCTTTCACTTGCGCTTCAAAACGTTGGCGCTGGTCAATCGGGTCATTCAGCTCACTAAAGGCATTAGCATGCTCTCTTCCTACAATAAATAACTCGAAACGATCTGTAAAACGCTCATCCTCTTTGTTCTTTTTAGCGAGAGGAGAAATTTCTACAGGATGTCCAAAAATAAATGTAGGTTGAATGAGTGTTTCCTCTACCTTTTGCTCAAAGAATTCATTTACAATATGTCCGAAAGTCATCGCATCTGTAATTTCTACGTTATATTCCTTTGCTAAAGCACGTGCTTCATCATTCGATAAGTGCTGCCAGAAGTCTACACCTGTCTCTTTTTTAATCGCATCTACCATATGCAGTCTTGTCCATTTAGGCTCAAGGTTTACTTCCTCATCGCCATATTGAATCGTCGTTTTTCCATATACTTCTTTTGCAATATGTGCAATTAAGTTTTCCGTAAGATCCATAATATCATGATAATCCGCATATGCTTCATATAGTTCAATCATTGTAAATTCAGGGTTATGTCTTGTGGAAACCCCTTCGTTTCGGAATACACGGCCTATCTCATATACTTTTTCTAACCCGCCGACAATAAGGCGTTTTAAATGTAGTTCGATTGCAATACGCATATATAATTCAGCATCCAGCGCATTATGATGCGTAATAAATGGACGCGCAGATGCTCCGCCCGGAATACTGTGCATCATCGGTGTTTCTACTTCTAAATAACCTTGAGCATTTAAATATTCACGCATGGATTGAATAATCTTACTGCGGGCTACGAACGTATCTCTGCTGTCCGGATTAGTGATTAAATCAAGATAACGCTGACGATAGCGCTGTTCAATATCTTTTAAGCCATGATATTTTTCTGGCAGCGGGCGCAGTGATTTGGTTAATAGATGAAATTCTTTCGCTTTAACAGATAATTCTCCAACATTTGTTTTAAACATAACCCCTGTCACACCGACAATATCACCTAAGTCCACTGATTTAAATACATCATATGCCTCTTCGCCAATTGCATCTTTACGAACATATAATTGAATTTGTCCGCTTAAATCCTGAAGATGCGCGAATCCCGCTTTCCCTTTTCCGCGCTTTGTCATTAAACGTCCTGCAATCGTTACTTCATCTGGAATTTCCTCCAGCTCTTCTTTAGAATATTGATCATATTTTTCAACTAGATCGTTTGTTAAATGCGTACGTTCAAATTTTTCACCGAATGGATTCAATCCTTTTTCCATGTATTCTGTGAGTTTGTCACGTCTTACCTGCATATGTTCATTCAATTCTTCTGACACTTCTACCACTCCACTTCTTAATTAATTATGATATCTTCTAACCTTGTCATTAAAACAGTTATTGCTTTATCATCACGGAGAATCACCCGTGAAACTCCCACGGAATGAAGCTTCGTTTTATATTTCTGTCTTCCACAGTCTGACGTCCGCCTTATCCTTCTCTGGAAGTTCTTCTAAATAGGCTTCTACAGTCTTCTTTTGTACAGGTACAACAAAACCCGGAGCGATTTCTGCTAATGGAATTAATACAAAAGCCCGCTCATGCATGCGGGGATGCGGTATAATCAATCTTTCTACTGTACTATTTTCATAATTAAATGTCAAAATGTCAAGGTCAATCGTCCGCGGACCGAATCGGATATCACGTTTTCTGCCGAGTTCTTTTTCAATCTGCTGACAAGCCTCAAGCAGATCCATGGATGATAAATTTGTTTGAAGCGCTAATACCATATTTAAAAAATCTGCCTGGTCCTGGTATCCAACCGGCGCAGTTTCATATATAGAAGATTTTTTTTGGATAGAGATATATTCATTTGTCTCTAATAAGTCTAATGCTTGCGTCAGATGTTCTTCTCTCGGTTCAATATTTGTTCCGAGAGCAATAAATGCTTGATTCATTTCGTTCTCTCCCTATAAATTTCTACAGCTACCGATTCATAGTAGCCCGGAATCGGTGGATCCGGCTTTGTTAGACGGATGGAACATGCCTCCAATTGTTCAAAAGAAGTAAAGAGCTCATCTGCAATTGCTTCTGCCACCGCTTCAATCAAATGAAACCTTTCCCCCTCTACGACATGCTTTATTTTTTCATATGCTTCCCCATAGTGAACGGAGTCCTCCATTGCATCAGACTGTCCCGCCTTCTTTAAAGACAGGTACAGGTCAGCATCCACATAAAAACGCTGCCCCAACGTATTTTCTTCAGGTAACAGCCCGTGATATCCATAAAACTGCATTCGTTTTAGAATAATTTTGTCCATCCTTGTCCATCCTTTCTTTAAACATGCTCTCTCCTCTATTCCTATCCCTTATAGATTCGTATAATAAATCGCATCTGCTACTTTTGCCGCTTCCAGGTTCGCCTTTACATCATGTACACGAACAATACGGGCGCCTTTAGCAATTCCAATTACTGTCGTTGCTGCCGTCCCGATATCTCTTTGATTTGCAGGAACATCTAAAATATCACCAATAAATCTTTTACGGGATGCTGCCAAAAGCAGCGGATAACCAAATATATTCAGCTCTTGCAGTTCTTTAATCATATATTGATTCTGCTCCATTGTTTTTGCAAAGCCGATACCTGGGTCAAGAATAATCTGTTTATCCTCTACACCGGCTTGTTTAGCAATAGAAACACTTGCTTGTAAGTCTGCTTTCACATCCGAAATAAAGTCCCCATAGTCCATATCCGTTCGATTATGCATAAGAATAATGGGCACCTGATAACGGGCAGCAACCGCAGCAATTTCCGGTTCTTTTTTTGCTCCCCAAATATCATTTATCATAGAAGCGCCGGCTTTTACTGCTTGCTCTGCTACAGATGCTTTAAATGTATCCACGGATATAGGTATCTGCAAATCATTTTTTAACGCTTCAATAACCGGGATAATACGCTCTGCTTCTTCTTCCGCACTGACAGGAGTATGGCCCGGCCTGGTGGATTCTCCGCCGATATCAATGATATCCGCCCCTTCTTTCTCCATTTTCTTCGCCGCGGCAGCCGCCTTTTCAATATCTGTATATCGTCCCCCGTCCGAGAAGGAATCCGGCGTCACATTTAATATCCCCATAATATGCGTCCGTTTATTTAAATCTAATTGAAACTCTTTTGCCTGCATCACTTGCATTATCCGCCCCTTCTCTGTTAAAAATATATCTATTCTACATCCTACCCTAAGAAGGTAAAGAACAAAAGTGGAAAGCGCTGGTTAAGAAAGATTAACGTAAAAAAGGAACCAGCTTCAATACGGCTGATTCCTTTTACATTCCGAGATTTATTTTTCGTCTTCAAATTGATACAGCGCTGTAGATAGGTAACGCTCTCCGTTATCAGGAAGGACGGCAAGAACCTTCTTTCCTTTTCCTAAGTCTTTCGCTACTTTTAGTGCTGCAGCAACCGCTGCTCCAGAAGAAATTCCTCCCAGAATTCCATTTGTAGTAGCAACTTTACGCGCTGTTTCAAAGGATTCTTCATTTCCGACCGGAAGTACCTCATCATAAATTGATGTATCAAGCACTTCTGGTTTGAAGCCTGCGCCAATTCCCTGAATTTTATGAGGTCCAGGATTTCCACCTGAAAGCACCGGGGAATCCTTTGGCTCAACAGCATAAATTTTAATGCCGTCAAAATGCTCTCTCAGCACTTTTCCAGCACCAGTAATCGTTCCACCGGTACCAATACCGGAAATAAAAGCATCTAATCCATCTGACATCTGCTCTACAATTTCTTTACCAGTTGTTTTTGCATGAATTTCAGGGTTAGCTGGATTATTAAATTGCTGTGGCATGAAATAGCCATTTTCCTCTTGTAATTCCTTCGCTTTGGCAATGGCACCCTTCATTCCTTCAGCTCCTGGAGTTAAAACTAACTTCGCTCCATACGCCTTCAATAAATTACGACGTTCTTGACTCATTGTATCCGGCATAACCAGAATCGCCTGATATCCTTTAGCAGTAGCAACCATTGCCAAACCAATCCCGGTATTTCCGCTGGTTGGTTCAATGATGGTGTCACCTGGTTTTAATTCACCTGCATTCTCTGCAGCTTCTACCATCGCAGCTGCAATGCGGTCTTTCACCGAGCTTCCCGGATTCATAAATTCTAATTTAACATATACATCTGCACTATTCTCATCCGCTACATTATGAAGCTTTACAATCGGTGTTCCTCCAATTAAACCTGCAATATTATTAACGACTGTCATATAACTCCTCCTAATACCAAGTATTTTTATATGATTTATATATAATGTATTGCTTTCTTAAGAAAATGTCAATCCTAAATGCGAAAAAAACGCCTATTTTTCTAATCTAAAAGCAATATACGAATTTGTCGTCCGATTTTAGCTGCATCCAAAGCAGCTCGTCATGTTTCCATTTTTATCAATGTACCACCTATGATTGCTTAAGTTCTTCTAGCTCTTCTTCTGTAAAATGGTAGTGTTCATTACAAAAATGGCAGGTTGCTTCTGCTCCGTGATCTTCATCGATCATTAGCTGGATTTCTTCATTACCTAACCCAATGATAGCATTAGCAAGTCTCTCTTTCGAACATTTGCATTGAAATTCAATTGGCATTTTCTCCAATATATTTACATTTTCTTCGTCAAACAAGGTATATAGAATTTCTTCTGGTGTTTTTCCTTCCCGGATCAGCGTAGAAATAGCAGGGAAAGACTGAATACGGTCTTCCAGCCGTTCAATCACCGCTTCATCCGCTCCTGGCATTACTTGTACGATAAAACCGCCTGCCGCTAAAATACTCAAGTCCGGGTTAACCAGAACCCCTGCGCCTACTGCGGATGGAACCTGTTCAGAGGTTGCAAAATAATACGTGAAATCTTCACTTATTTCTCCAGAAACAATCGGTGTTTCTCCGGTGAAATAGTCTTTCATCCCTAAATCCTTGATAACGCTCAGATTCCCCTCTGTCCCGACTGCTCTAGCCACATCCAGCTTTCCTTTATCATTTAAATCAAAATCGACATGCGGGTTTGTAACATAGCCGCGGACGTGACCTTTACCATCTCCATCAGCAACAATAGCACCAGTTGGTCCATTTCCCATTACTTTTACGGTAACGGAGTCGTCCCCTTTTAACATTGCTCCCATCATTGCTGTTACCGTTATGGTACGTCCAAGTGCTGCAGAAGCTGTTGCCCATGTATCCTGTCTCCGGCGAGCTTCCTCCACTGTTTCTGTCGACGTAATAGCATATGCTCGGATCATGCCATCATAGGTTGTCGCTTTAATTAAATAATCCTTCACCATCATCATTCCTCCGTTTATTGATAATACTTTTTATAAATAAGATACAGCCCATTCAACGTGAGATAGGGCTCGACAGCATCTATGGTTTCTGATTCATGTGCAATAAGTTTAGACAAACCACCCGTTGCGATAACCGTTGAGTTTGTCCCTTTTTCTTGTTGTATTCGTTTGACCAGCCCATCAATTTGACCAATGTACCCGTAAAATACACCAGATGTCATTGCCTCAACAGTAGAAGAACCAATCACACGCTGCGGTTTCTGAATCTCAATTTTCGGCAGCTTCGAAGCTCTTGTGTTCAGCGCCTCCATCGAAATATTTACACCCGGGGTAATAATCCCGCCAGCGTACCTTGCTTCTTCATCCACATAGCAGTAAGTTGTCGCTGTCCCAAAATCAATGATGATTAGCGGTGCTCCGTATTTTTCAATACCTGCTATAGCATTAACAATCCGGTCCGCCCCAACTTCAGACGGATTTGGATAATTCATCTTAATTAGCTTATCATAAGAAGTTTTCCCGATAACCACAGGTTCTATATCAAAATAATCGCGGCTCATTTTTTCTAACGCAAACATAATAGGCGGTACAACGGAAGAAATAATCACCCCGGTGATTTCCTTAAAATGAACCCCTTTATATTCAAATAAAGAATGGACAAGCATGCCAAATTCATCTTCTGTTTTATACCGGTCGGTTTTTATCCGCCAGTGATGAATTAATTTATCATTATCAAAAACACCCAGAACTGTATTGGTATTCCCTACATCAAGAACAAATAACATCTGTCACCATACCTTCCTTTGTTTCTCTAAAATTTAATATAACATACTTCTTTTCAGGAAAAACCAAAAAAGCATCCGTCCAATGAACAAAAAGAAGCAGCCTTTCTATTCCTTTGGCTGCTTCCTTTCTATATCTTTTCCAATCCTTTAGTTTTTACGATCAGAATCGGAGTCATCTTCCTTATTATCATCCGTGTGATCTGTTTCTTTTTCTTCAGAACCACCGCCCATAATCGGGTCGTTAATATAAGAGTCGGATTTCTTTTCCGCTCTTTCTTTTGCTTCTTCAAAAGAAAGACCTTTTTTATCCTCATCCTCTTTTTCTTCCTTCGAATGGATGCTTACCTTCACATCATCTGAATCCTCTTCCGGTTCAGGAAGCGTTCCATTTTCAAAAAGAGACTTGATTTGTTTCGCATCGAGTGTTTCTACTTCTAATAATGTTTTTGCAAGCAATTCTAATTGCTCTCTATGCTCTGTAAGAATACGTTTTGCACGGTCATAACAGTAATTAATGAAATTTTGCATTTCCTTATCGATATCCTGTGCAATCGCATCCGAATAGGTCTGTTCATTTTGAATGTCTCGGCCAAGGAATACATTCCCGCCACCGCCGCTGCTGAATTGAAGCGGACCAATCTTATCACTCATACCGAATTCGGTTATCATCTTATGCGCAATACCTGTTGCACGCTGGAAGTCATTCGAAGCACCTGTACTCACTTCGCCAAAAATGATTTCTTCTGCAACACGTCCGCCCAGTAAACCGGTGATTTTATCAAACAGCTCTGGTTTTGTCATGAAGTAACGGTCTTCCCTTGGAAGCATCACCGCATAACCGCCGGCTTGGCCACGAGGAACGATGGTAACTTTGTGAACCACATCTGCATCATCAAGAACCATCCCGATAACGGTATGACCACTCTCATGATAAGCAACGATATTTCTTTCTTTTTCAGAAATAACTCTGCTTTTCTTCGCAGGTCCCGCAATCACACGGTCAATGGCTTCATCGATATCCAGCTGACTGATTTTCTTACGGTCAGCTCTTGCTGCAATTAATGCTGCTTCATTGAGTAAGTTCTCTAAATCCGCACCTGAAAAGCCTGGTGTACGCATAGCAATCGTTTTTAAATCTACTGTATCTTCCAACGGTTTATTTTGAGCGTGAACACCAAGAACCGCTTCACGGCCTTTGACATCTGGACGATCTACCATAATCTGCCTGTCAAAACGTCCTGGACGCAATAGGGCCGGGTCAAGAATATCAGCACGGTTTGTTGCAGCGATCATGATAATACCTTCATTCGCTCCAAATCCATCCATTTCCACCAATAGCTGGTTTAATGTTTGCTCACGTTCATCATGTCCACCGCCAAGACCCGCTCCACGCTGACGGCCGACTGCATCAATCTCATCAATAAAGATGATACATGGCGAATTTTTCTTCGCATTTTCAAATAAGTCACGGACACGGGACGCACCGACACCAACGAACATCTCTACGAAATCAGAACCACTGATAGAGAAAAATGGTGTTCCCGCTTCACCAGCAACTGCTTTTGCTAATAAAGTTTTACCAGTACCTGGAGGTCCGACAAGAAGTACACCTTTTGGAATACGTGCGCCTACTTGTGAGAATTTGCGCGGGTCTTTTAAGAATTCCACAACCTCGACAAGCTCTTGTTTCTCTTCATCGGCACCAGCGACATCTTTAAAGCGGACTTTTTTCTTATCTTCAGAGTACATTTTTGCCTTACTCTTACCGAAGTTCATCACACGGCCGCCGCCACCGCCGCCTTGCGCCTGGCTAAGAATGAACAGTAAGAATAGACCAATCAATAAGAATGGAATGATTCCAGTTAAGAATGTGAGCCAAGGACTAGGCTGCTCTTCCTCTTCCACCGTTAATTCACTTTGCTCGCTTGCACTATTTGTAATTTGTGAAACAAGTGCTTCATTATCCGGTACCTGAGCAACAAATTCTGTCTCATCGTCCATTAATGTACCCGTCAAACGGATGATACCATGTGACGGCTGAAAGGTCAGTTCTTTAATCTCACCATTATTTAAAGCATTCATAAATTGCTGTACATCATACTGCTCCTGATCTTCACTTGGATTGTTAAATACTCCGATTACACCAATAATGATTATAAATAAGAGCATCCATACGAAGACCTTACGAAATATCTGATTCATTGCTTACCTCCTCCCAAATGGGGAAAAACTATAGTAAATCGTATCATAGTAAAATCGCTTTATACAAATAATTTAACCATTTTTGACGAATTATTTTTTTGGAATGTTTAAGAAATCCGATAAATATAATCATACGCTTGGAACATCCGCATGTATGAAAGAAATTATTGCAAAAACCCGGATGATATCGTCCAAGATGATTTTTCAAATACATGCATTGCCCGCAAAGTAAAAAATCTATTTTATGCGGGCTTTCTTTTACAGCCTGTCCCTTCCCAAGCGCGGCTTCTTCCTTTTCATTTTCTCCATCAGCCGCCATAAATTTCTGGCTTAAGAACACCGATATACGAAAGGTTTCGATATTTTTCTGCATAATCTAAACCGTAGCCGACAACAAATTCATCCGGAACTTCAAAACCAATTAAATCTGCTTTAATATCTGCTGTTCTTCCAGCCGGTTTATCAAGAAGTGTCACGATCTTGATGGAATTTGCTTTACGATATTTAAACAGGTCTACTAAGTAATTCAATGTCAGTCCGCTGTCAATAATGTCCTCAACAATAATTAAATCGCGGCCCTCTACTTTTGTATTCAAGTCCTTCAGGATTTTTACTTCTCCTGTGGAGGATGTGCCGCCGTCATAGCTGGATACATCCATAAAATCCATTTCTAAATGGATTTCTGTATGCCGAAGAATATCTGACATAAACGGCAATGCACCTTTTAACACGCCAATAGCCAAGGGAAATTTGCCCTCGTATTCTTCTGTTAATATTGCACCGAGCTCCTTGCATTTTTTTTGAATTTCTTCCTCGCTTACCAAGATTTTTTCAATCTCATTATGAATTGTTTCCTGCGCCATTTTTTCTCCTCCTAATCAGCGTCATGAGCTAATTTTCAGTTTTATATTCATTCCTTTACCATTTTGTGCAGTCTCCGCTTTTTTTAGACCGACGACCCACAGGATCTCCTCTTTATCATCCACTATTATCGGCCAATTATCCCGCAGATTTTGGGGTATCTTCGCATCTATAAAAATATCCTTCAGCTTTTTTGAACCATTTAATCCCCTTACAGACATACGATCTCCCGCTCTTCTTACTCGGATATGTAGTGGTAATGAAATCGAATCTAGCGGAAAAACAAAGGTTGCTTCATCCTCTGCCGGGGCTTCTTTGATAATGGCAGCCTCAATCTTTGTGCCATCAGACAGCACCGTTTCACCTGGAACTGGCAATAAAGAGGGTTGAGCTGACTTTACGGATGATTGTTGACCAAATTGCAGATAAATCTTCCCATATATATTTGTCACACGGAGCCTTAACGGAAAATCAATACTTGTACTTCCATTTCGGCGTCTCAACAGGTCAAAAAAGTTTACTTCGTGGATATAAGATAGGTCTTTAGGCAAGGTTCCATATAGATAGTTTAATATTAGATGAAAGGCCCGTCTTTGTAAAGCCTGAGGAAGCTCTGAAAACGCTTCTGCTGCAAAACAAATTTCCCTTGTATCTTCCCGAAATTCCGCCACTTTTTCTACCATTTCCTTCGCCTGCTCCTGCAAGTATTGTTCGTCCTGGACTAACGTTTCGCTGAGCGTCTGAATGGTGTCTGCGATACGCGGATTTTTCTCCTTCAGCAGCGGGACGACGTTTTTCCGGTAATAATTTCTCGTATACGTATCATCCGCGTTCGTTTTATCGACCTGATAGCTCAATTGATACTTTTCCAAATAAGCCAGGATGTTATTCTTTGTCACCCCTAATAAAGGACGGATAATTTCACCGCCGGCAAAATCACGCCGCACGGGAATCCCTTTTAAAGCATTTGAGGTCGCCATTCTTACCATTCGCATAACCATCGTTTCAATTTGATCATCGGCGTGATGTCCAAGAGCAAGCAGATCAGCTTTTTTCTCATGCATCAGATCCAAGTAAACACCATAGCGTAATTCACGTGCAGCAACCTCTTCACTGACACCCTTTTCCTTTTGATATTGTCTGACGTCCACCATTCTTTCCACGCAGGGTATTCCCCATTCCTGACAAGTATCTTTCACAAATTGACAATCGTCGGCAGAATCTCCGTTACGCAGCTGATGATCTATGGTCACTGCTATAAGGCTTAATTCCCATTTGGATGAAATGTTGTTCAAGAAATGTAATAGCGCAATCGAATCCGGTCCTCCTGAAACGCCGACAAGAACCGTTGCATGCTTTTGAATTAGGCGGTGCCTTCTGATAAATGCACACACTTCCTGCTCCATCTCATTCCTCCTCCATCCATCGGTTCTGGCTCCCTATACGGTTAGGATAAAATTAGAAAAAAACCGTATTTTAACTATACTTCTATCATACTCCTTTTTGAGGAACGGTTCAAAAGAGAGGATGCAAAAAAGCATATTTTCAGACGATCTTTTTTCAGTTTAAGGCAATAACAAAGAAATAATCCAAAAAACAGAGGCTGCCAGAGAAATACTAAAGGATTCTTTCACAGGATATACTTTTTTTTGCTGCTTTTTTTTTCGATATTGGCTGCGCTTGTGCTGTACCTGTTTTATCTTGCCCATTACATCTTTTTTCATTTCTGTTGCGGTAGAATACTTTCCTTTTAGTGCCTTCTTTAAAAATGGATGCAGGAGCTGCAGGTCGTTGGCCCGATACAACTTTTTCTCAAGCAGCTTTTCAGAGGATTCCCCCGCTATCCGGTCAAAGCGTCTCGGATAATAGATATGGAGAAACACCATCGCAACCGCAAATAAATCATAGCTTGGCTCTGCCTTGCGCGTTCCAAGCCCCCAATAGCCGCGATCAAAAAACTCTGTATATTCTTTAATAGAACGCCCCATCCTTGTTGTGCCGCCTACATCAACCAGTCTGATTCTTGGCGGATTCGATTCCACAAGAATATTATCTGTTTTTAAATCGCCAAAGGTCCAGCCTGCCTGATGAAGCTGGTCTAAATCCTCTAACAGCTGAACCATCAATACGCCCAGCCACTTCTTGCCTCTCGCCTGAATAAACGCACCTAATGTCTGCCCCTCCATATACTCCATCACATAAAAGGAATACACCCTGCCGCCTGGTGCTCTCCAATCATCGACATCCAACAAAGAAGGTCCAAGGCGATATCCTTGAACCTTTTTCAATGCTTTGAGCACATTGACTTCTACCGTTACAGCCGTATCCTGTTCGCTTATTTTCAAAGCAACCGGCCGTCCATGATGCATGCAGAGATACACAGCTCCAATTGCACCTTCGCCAATTTTTCTCACAACGGTATAGGATTTTTGATGCCACTTCCCTGTTATCTTTTGCTGAGAATGTAACCTAATAGCCGGTTTCTTCCATGTCGAATGGTTCTTCATCCGAATTCCTCCGTAGCTGCTTTTTGCTAAATTGGTACATTGCTGCTCGTAATGCCGGCCCGGTCGGGGTGATTCCTCCGCTTGTTAATTTCGGAAAAACCTTGGAAATCCCATCCAGCCTCGGCGACCAATCAAGCACAAGCTCAATATCGTTCCGCCTGCCAGGAAACCGGTAAATACAAAAGCGGTTTTTTCCAACTCGTGCATTCAAGCTCATAGATAAGTCAAACAACGCCTCCTTGACTGTTTCTAATTTATCACGCATGCTCGCACTGCTGTCGACTAGCACCACCACCTCTAAATCGCTGGTTTCTCCTAAGTCCTCTACCACTTCCATGATTTCACCGCGTTTTTCCGGATCCAGCTCTTCCATCGACTGATCTTTTCCTAAAATGCTGCGCAATTCTTTATTGACAAATCCCTGCAATGTTTGTGTCATTGCCTGTCTGGTTACCATTTGCACCGTTTGAGATAAACGTTCACTATAGACAATTTGACTGACTCCGCCGCCAGATACAGCGATATCCTCCACTTCCTGAAGACCCTCTGGCTGTTCCGTCTGATCATCGTCTAATATACCAATGACATTCACTGTGATTCCCTGTTGGTTTGCTAAACCGGCTACCGTTGCAGGGCTTTCGCCTTTATTGGAGCAGCCATCGGTTAATAGCAAAATTTGTTTTAATGTTCCTGCGTTCATTTCATGTATACCTCCTCATCTTCCATTACCATCATCACCAAATAATGCCTTCTGTATACGTATATTTGGCAGATTGGCTTGAGAGAAAGAAGCATACAGCTGAGCGTGCTCTACATCGAGAGCAGCTTCTCTTGCCGGACTGGAACATTAGCCCATTTCGGTGTATTTTTCTTTACTTTAGCAACCAATACGGTCATGTCATCATGAATATCCCCCGATCTGGTTCGAATCACCTCTTCTAATAATAAATCAGCAATTTCCTGCGGATCCTCCGTATCCATCTCTTTGATTTTCCGTTTAATCCAAATATCAATGTTTTCCACGTCTTTCGGGCCGTCAAAAATGCCGTCACTCATCATGATTAATAAATCATTCGGCTTTAGCTGCTCACTGACAATATCTACATCAAATTCCTGAATAATCCCCATCGGCAAATTGCTGGCCTCAATTTTTATCATGGAATTCCCTCTGCGGACAAAGCTTGGAGTCGAACCAATTTTTAAAAATTCAGCAGATGCATTATGCAGATCCACCACTGCTAAATCAAGCGTTGCAAACATCTCATCCGTAGTACGCAAAGCAAGAATCGAATTAATTGTTTTGATTGCTACCTTTTCCCGTATCCCAGTCTGCAAAATTTGCTGCAGTAAACGTAATGTCTCTGTACTTTCTTCCTTTGCACGCTTTCCATTCCCCATCCCATCGCTGATAGCCATTGCAAATTTCCCTGCGCCCAGCTCAATGGTCGTAAAGCTGTCACCAGATACAAGCCCCCCTCCTTTTGCTGCATTGGCCGCCCCTGTCTCCACCTCAAAATCCCTTGCTGATCCAAAGACGAAGTGGCTGTATCCATAAGGGAAAGAAGAAATGTCCTCATTCCTTACCACAATCATCTCATCGAGCAGCTCCGAAAGAACCGGAGCAATTAATTTTTCCCCTTCCCCATGATATTCGTAGAAACTTGTCGTTAGTTCAATATCTACATTTCCCTTCTCTAAGTGATAAATATCTAAACGGACTAATTCGATTCCCATCTGTTTCAAAGCTTGAATAATTTGCGATTCCTGCAGTTCATGATGCTGCCGTTCCTTTAATATTTCTTTAGCAAAATCATTCATTACATCAGAAACGCCCTGAAGCTGGTCAGAAACTAAGCGCTTACTTTCTGTCACCTGCTGTCTCAGCTGTTGGTTCGCCTCATAGAAGCTCATTTCTGACTGCATTGCCTCCTTGACCTGGCGCGATCGCACACAATGATTCTCAAATTCCTTCACGACATTTCGGTGGGGCTCCTGCCCGGCGGTAATATTCTGCTTCATCGTCTCCATCAGCGAATAGGTTTTATCAAATTCCTTCTGCCAGCATTTATTCTTTAAAAAGCAGTCCTGACATGTTTTTTCCGTTACCTGGCTTAAAAAGTAATCGGTATCTCGCTTCTCGTCCCTTTTTTCATCACTTAATGTCCTGTCTGTCACGGCAAAGCTTTTGGATAACGCCTGAAAGACATCGGAAAATTGTTCCACGCGTTTGGCAGTAACATTTCGGACCTTTTGCGAGTACTGCTCCTGTTCATTTGTATATGCTTCTGTTCCCGGAATATAACGGGCAATTTGCTCCAGCCAGGATGCCGGTGTCATCAAAAATAGCAGCACAGCCATAAGTGATTCCGTTAACGACGGCAATAAAGCAACACTCTCCCCATAAACACCGATGAGTCCTGTCCCAATCAAAAGCCCCACCGCTGTTCCCGGTTTCCTTCCTTCCTTCAGCAGTCCTCCAAGCACACCTGAAAATGCAAGCAGACTCATTTGATAGAGGTTAACCACATTGGCTAATGACAAGATCATTCCTGCCACCACGCCCACCGTAGAACCAATAGCAGCACCTCCAATAAAGGCAAACACCAAAACAAAATACCTTGAAAAAACATGCTCTAAGGATGCGCCGTACACCTCCCAGCCGATAAACCCTGTTAATACCGAGGCAATCAGAATAATCAAGCAGACAATTTCTTCACTTTTTAAGGTGGGTTTATATCGTTTTGGTGATAATAACGGAATACTTTGCATAAATATAAGTACAAGGATTGCCCCAAGGACTCCTTCAACGGCCAGCATCATCCATTCAAAGGATGATATGGTGCCCTGGAGAGAATATAAAAACATTCTCGGCAGACTGGTTGCAAAAAAGACAGTAATGGGCAGCATCCACTGTTGATGCTTTAAAGATTTTGTTGCTGCCGAGATAAAGATAAATAAAATAAAAGCAATAAAAATATAAGCTACATGCTGCATCGAGTAAGTCAGCGCCCCTAATATAACAGCTATCATCGACCGGAAGGATTTTTCCCGATGGACAAGCCACATGCTCGCAATGAAGGCCACAGCAAATGGAGATACTGTCTGCAGGATGACAGCTCGTCCTAATAAAAAGCCTGTAATATAGAATAACCAGCCCTGTGCAATCAATATATGGTTGACCTTCGCAGTAATCTGTTCTCTCCATTTTCTCTTTTTACTTGCTTTCTCGATTGTAATGCTTCCCGATTCCACCCTTGGAATTGAACCTATCATTTTATCCACTCCCATCTTTCCAACTAGTAAAACATAGGTTGCTTTCTTTTTTTGTCAAAAAAACATGGCAGTTTATAAAAATCGTTCGACGTAATCTTGGGAAGTTACCATCGTTTTACAAAAAGGGTGTACCTTAGGATATTCATCCAGTTTCATTAAAAAAGCAGAGGGTACGTTGCTTTGCAAATCATATACGGGATTTTACTTCATTTTAAACCTCCGCATTTTTTTAAACATCGCTACATCATTTGTAGAAAAAGTGAGGGGAAATGCGGTTCTTTTTTATAACCTCGACAAGATAACCGAACTTTTCGAAATTAAGGAAGTAAACGCGGATTTTTTAGTTCGCAGGAATCATATCCGGAAGAATTTTAAAATAAGCTTCAAAAAATTATAGAGAAACTATTGACAGTTTATGCTGTCTGTTGTATGATTTTTCTTGTTGATTTCACTTGGCGGCGTAGCTCAGCTGGCGAGAGCGTACGGTTCATACCCGTGAGGTCGTGGGTTCGATCCCCTCCGCCGCTATCCTAAATAATAAAAAAACTCATTTCTTTAAATAAAGAGATGAGTTTTTTTGTGTAAACGAAATAAATTGATTTCATCATTCCATATGTTGACAGGAGGAGAAATCCTCGCTACATGTTAAAAAAAAGCAGGAACCAGCGTCCCTGCTTTTTTATTTATCCATAGAGCATTATTAATAGACAGCAACTACTATCCTCTTCTGGCACCCCGTCCTCCGCGCTTGGATTCTGTGTGCTTCTTCAAAGAGGCTAAACGATCCTCGGAATCCTTCAGGAAACGATTCATTTTGGACTCGAAGTTCTCTGTGCGTTCTTTTTGACTCTTTTGACTTTTTGGACGTGCTTGTTGCGGGCGATCTTTCGCCTTTCTGATGGACAGGCCGATTTTGCCATCCTTTTCGACATTAATGACTTTAACTGTTACTTCGTCTCCAACTGTTAAATGCTCATTAATATCTTTAACATAGTTGTCAGCAACCTCACTAATATGAACGAGACCTGTTTTACCCTCTTCTAACTCCACAAAAGCTCCAAAATTAGTGATTCCGGTTACCTTTCCTTGCAGCTTGCTGCCTACTTCAATTGACATAAAAGAAATGCTCCTCCTTAAAAGATTAAATGTTCTTCAATATATAGTATATTAATCAAAATAAAAAGTGTCAATATGACGGGTCTTCATCCGGTAATTTAAATATAAGTTCTCCTTCATTTGAGAAGAAATAATTAGTTCTGGCAATCTCAAGAACATATTCTTCATCCTGCAGGAGTTCGATTTCATGATTTAAATCTGATTCTTGCTGCTCTAAATCTGCAAGCTGCTGTTCTAACTGTTCGTATTCTTCCATTTTGTCTGCCTTTGTTGCCCGCTGATTAAAATGATAGATGGACATACTTCCTACGATAACCGCTACAACTAATGCATACAGTACCAACCGTCTGGTAAGACGCTGTTTTTTTCTATTCTGCCGCTCTATGTACGCATCGTACTGGTGCACGGATTTAGATTGAAGCTTTGTTACTTTCTTCTTTCTTTCCTCCACAGCTTTACCTCCTTCGATAAGACTGAATCCATTTTGGGATGCTTAAAAAATCCACTTAATCATATTTTTTAAACACGTATTTATAAACTATATTCTTCATTTTACTATAAAATCCTGCTATTTGCAGAAAGAAATTTTGAATAGATTGTGGACAAAGGCGAAAAAGCCCTTTCCCTATCCACCGGAAAGGAGTAAATAAAAATAGACACAGCCATGTTATTATTTTGAAAACTCCCATCAGAATTGCCTTTATCATACGATAGAACGTCAAGAATATCCACTGCAAAGGAGAAATAAGCAAGAAATTTATTATTTTTTCTATACCCCGATAAATTGCTTTAAAAACACGAATCATATGCTCTAATAATTTTTTATACAGCTGCTTCGCCAAGGCCTGGTAAATAGAAAAACCAAAGAGACACGCTAACACAATATAAATCCTGAGCTCTCCTTGGTTGACACGATATAATATATAAAATAAAATGCCGGCCTGGGTCATCCAAAATAATATTTCTAAAAAATAAGTTAAAAATAATCGTCCCTTCCAATAAATCGTGAAGCGCCGGAAGGTTTCCTGGACAACACCTAGATAAAACCCACTTATAATCATCGTGATAAGTGTTAAAAATTGCGTAGATAACGTCATCGGAATATCTTGCTAAAGAACCCTTTAGCTTTCTCCTGCTGCTGATCATCTACATAGGAAAGCTCGTATATTTTTCCTTTAATGGTGACAATACCTTCTGTCACATCTAAATTCTTCAATAGCAGATTCTGCCCGCGGATAATCAAGTATCCCATCACCGTTTCTAAAAGGAATGCTTCATTATCAAAGCTGTCCACTTCTTTGACGCCCGTAATTTCAAGGTTTTTTCGTTTGTCTATTTTTACGGTATGCTCTAGTTCAACATGATTTCTTACATCTTTATTCTCATAATAATTCATATAAAAACCCTCCCTATCGTTAATAATTTATGATGGGAGGGACAAGTATAGAACTATATTTTTACTGCTCTATTTTTTCTTCTTTCACAATGGTGTAAAGGGTATCTGCTTCATCTTTACGGACATTTTCCCGCAGTGAATTTACTTTTACCGTAACCAATTTCTGGCCAAATCGAATAACAAGCTCATCCCCTTCAGAAAGGACGGAAGAAGCCTTCGCTGCGTTTCCATTTACAGTGATTCTTCCTTGGTCTGCTACTTCTTTAGCTAATGTACGGCGTTTAATGATTCGGGATATTTTTAAAAATTTATCTAATCTCATCTTTCTTCTCCTCTCACCGCTTGATTTTTCTTCGCTTCTTCCCAATAAGCATCCATTTCCTGCAGAGAAGCTGTTTCAGGACTCTGCCTCTTTTCTTCAAGCTTGTTTTCTATATATTGAAATCGGCTGATAAATTTCCGGTTGGCACGCTCCAGCGCAACCTCAGGATTGACTTTATAGTATCTGGAAATATTCGCTAAGACAAATAATACATCTCCCAGCTCCTCTTCCACATCCGTCAAATCTTTATCCTGAACAGCTTCGATAACTTCATCGATCTCTTCCTTCAATTTCTCCCATACTTCGTCTACATGACTCCATTCAAAGCCGACTTTCCCTGCTTTGGACACAAGCTTATATGCTTTAGCTAAAGCAGGAAGATGTACGGGAATACCGTCCAGCACGGATTCCCTCTCTTTTCCTTTTTCCTGTTTTTTGAGCTCTTCCCAGTTCTCTAACACTGTTTCCTCAGTATCTGCTGTTGCTCCCCCAAAAACATGCGGATGGCGGTAAATCATTTTATCCGAAATCGACTGAATTACATCATCTATCGTAAAATAACCATTGTCCTCGCCAATTTGACTATGCAATAAAATATGCATCAACAAATCACCAAGCTCCTCGACAATATGGTCATCATCTTCTTCATCAATCGCTTCAATCAGCTCATAGACCTCTTCAATCGTATGATGACGCAAGGATTCATGCGTCTGCTTCTTATCCCACGGGCAGCCATCAGGTCCGCGCAAAATCGCCATCACTTCACGTAAGAACGGGAAGGTATGGTGCAGATATCCTTTTGGAACCGGAGGGATATATAGCGTAGTCAAATTGCTGATTTCCATCCGGTGATCCAATTCTTCTAAACGAACTTTTTCAATTTTTTCCGCCCTGCTGCCAGCCGCTTCCACAATATAAACCTCATAAGCAGGCGGCAAATCCTCCAATAAAGTCAGCTTGACCTCGGAGGCAATGAACATGTCATATACCTGACAAACAAATAAATGATTACCGAAATGAAGCTGATCACGTCTGAAATCTGTTCCGTCTACAAATTGAAATCCTTCAATAGGATCAATTTGCATGGCAGTAAATAAGTCATCTAAATAGCTTTGCCCGCCTGCAATCAATACCTCGACCTCGTTCTGCTCCAATAGAAGCTGAACGGTTTTCTCTGCCAGCATAGGATGGCCGGGAACAGCGTAGATAACGGTGTCCTCACTTGTTTTAGCAGCTTCTACAAGCTGTGCTGTAATACGGGCATATACCGTATCAAACTGCTCTTCTTCTTCATAAAGCGTATCAAAAGAAGTAAAAGAGACTCTCTCTGCTTCCAGCACTTTGATAACGGGATGATCATTAGTTCTTGCATAAATCGTTTGCTGTGCTTGCGTTAATTTTCTATATATACCGAGCGGGAGCTGCTCTATATCTCCTGCGCCCAATCCAATAACCTCTATTTGCTTCAAGGTTTTTTCCTCCCTTTATGATAAATACGTAACAGGTACGCTGATTTTGGTAAAATACGAATTTGTGCTTCGGTTAATCCGCCTGTTTTTAGCAATACAAAGAGGAATAAACCTGCGCCTGATACCGAAATAAAAAGAACATATATCAGCAGCAGCAGCCTTATATCTATCACAAGTGCAGAAAACATTCTCTGCATCACCAAAAGGTATATAACCATCGATAAGCTCGCTGCAGCCAAGCTTTTCCATGACATTGAACGATATAATGACACGCTTGGCAATTTTCGATATAACTCGATTCCTACAAGCAATAATAACACACTGAGACTTAAAATCGTTGCTATACTCGCGCCATATACCTCAAAATGCGGAATAAGAATCAGGTTGCTGCCTACCTTCACTACAAAGGAAATACCGATAAATACAGCTGTTCGCACAATCATCCCCAAGCTTTGCAAAATCGATGCGCCGATAATCGAAATGGTAGACATGCCGATAGCTATAATCAATAATCTTAATTCGCTCGTACCCTGCATATTTTTATAAAGCAGCTGGTTGACCTCCGGGAAAATAATAAATAGCCCTAAAACAGCACCTATGGCGATAAAAATACCAACATGCATGGCTGTTTGAATATAATTCATTACTTGCTCCCGTTGTTTTTTTAATTTCTGATAATTAATCGCCGGTATAATCGCTAAAGCAATGGACGAACCAATGATGGTCGCCACCTGAATCAGCGGCTGCCCCCGGTCAAACACGCCTTTCATTTCTTTAGCAGCTATCTCTGCTGCTCCGCTTGCCATCAATCTCGGCACAAATGTAAAAGCATCTGCTAACTGCATGAATAAAAGTGTCATATGATTCATCGCCGCAGCTACCCCAAATAAAAGCAAGGTTTTCACATATTTTTTCCATGGGACAGCTTCCTCCAAAGAAAATGCTTTAACGTCTGCAGGGGAATGCTTTCGATTTTTATAATAAAAGCACACCAGCACAACAAGCGCACTGACTCCTCCCAGCAAGGATGCAAGCACGGCCGTCGTTCCAATGGCATCAATTTGAAAAATACCTTGGCTGACCAGCAGCGCTCCGGCAATAATGGTCCCTACACGAATAAATTGTTCTCCGATTTGCGAAAATGCAGTAGGAGCCATCTCATACTTTCCCTGCTGTATCCCCCGGAATAAAGCCAGTACAGGAACAATCAGGAACACGGCGGCTGTAACTTGATATAAACCAACAAAACGCTCATCCCCAGCTAATCGGGCTAATAATGGAGCTGTAAAATACACGATTGCAATAAGCAAGAGATGAAAGCTCCCAAGAATAAAAAGGATTGGCCGATAGAATCCTCTCCAGGACAGCGCTCTTCCTTTTTCCAGCTCCGTTGCTGTTAGCGAGGAAATAGCAGAAGGGAACCCGTACAATGCAAGCATCGTAGCAATTCCCAATAATGGATAGAGCTGCTGATACATATAAAAGCCGATATCCCCTGTTAAGTTTTGCAATACAATACGATAAACAGCACTAAGCACTTTACTTATCAAACCAGCGATACTCAGTACCACCGCACCTTTAACCAGCCGGCTTGTTTCATTATCTGACATGATAAATTTTTCCTTTTCCAAATGAATTTCTCTCAGTATATCATATCAGGGAGAGAAGCACGTTGCTAAGAAAAATCAAGAAAAAAAGAAGCCTGTCTTCTAGATTGGAGGTAACCTAGAGAAAGCTTCTTCTAGAAAAAATAATAGTAAAAGTATGGTCTATTCCATTTGTTTCGCCAGGAAAACAGATGCCGTCTCTGCCGCCTTCTGTTCTACCTTGCTCAGTTTATCTTCTTTCGAAAAAATCATTACACAGCCGATGGGGTCGCCATTGGCAATAATCGGATGAATCGAATAAGAGTGCAGCTCCTGTTCATTTCCATCTACAATTTCCATCTGGGACTTATCCCCTTCATAAACAGGCGATCGTCCTTCAATAATGTCAGTAATCTTACCGCTCAGCGATTTATTCAAGTACTCTTTTTTAGATTCTCCTGCTACAGCAATAATTTCATCCCGGTCAGTGATAATAACCGGTGCTTGCAAGGATTGAAACAATGCCTCCGCATATTCTTTCGCAAAATGACCCAGTTCACTGATTGGGGAATATTTCTTTAAAATAACCTCTCCTTCCCGGTCAACGAAAATTTCGAGGGGGTCTCCTTCACGAATACGCAAGGTTCTCCGAATTTCTTTTGGCACCACTACTCTTCCTAAATCATCGATACGTCGTACGATTCCTGTTGCTTTCATCTAAGTATCCTCCCTTTCTAAATGACGATTCTGACCTGGATGGAAGGACTTCCTTCCATGATTCATCACCGGTTGTTGTTATAGTATTAAACAACCAGAGATAACTATACATTCCAATTGAAATTTTTGTTATTTTATTTGGAATGTATAGGAAAACCCTCCGCTCCAGCCGTGTTCTTCGCATAAAAAAAGCTGCTCTCTTTTCGTAAGAAAGCAGCTTTTCACTGGTTTATCATATCTTTAACGATTCACATAGCTTAATTTTTTAATGAATTCAATAACGGTATCGTGCCGTTTATAAGCCTTGTCTTTGCTCCATTTAATACCTGCTTTTAAGTTTTGATTTTCGGTGCCCAGACTGACTTGACGATCAAATTGATTCGCCGCTTCAAATAATTTAGAGCCATCAATTTCCTGACTTCTTTCTTCATCGAGCAGCATCGTGATTTTTTGCGGCGCTTCTGTAATGGATTGCACACGCTGTTTCTTCGCATGCATTCTCATAATGCTTACCGTGAATAAATTTTCGACTTCTGCAGGATAATCTCCGAAGCGGTCAATTAATTCGTCTCTTAAATCCTGGACTGCTTCCGGGCTATCCACGTTTTGGAATTGCTTATACATTTCAATTTTCTGTTTCTCATCATTCAAGTATTCATCCGGAATATATGCATCGATTTTTAATGAAATCTCCGGTTCAAACGGCTTAATATCTTCTACTTCTTTTCCTTCTTTGCGGGCATCGATTGCATCCTTCAGCATTTGAGAATACATATCAAACCCAACTGAATCAATAAATCCGTGCTGCTGTGCGCCGAGTAAATTTCCAGCACCGCGAATAGACAAATCGCGCATCGCAATCTTAAATCCAGAGCCGAGCTCTGTAAATTCTTTAATGGCCTGCAATCGTTTCTCAGCCACCTCTGTTAATACCTTATCACGCTGATACGTGAAATAAGCATAAGCTACACGATTAGAACGCCCGACACGGCCTCTTAATTGGTAAAGCTGGCTCAGCCCCATACGATCGGCATGATTGACAATCAAGGTATTCACATTCGGGATGTCCACCCCTGTTTCAATAATGGTCGTACTGACTAAAATATCAAATTCCCCTTCTATGAAACCGAAAATAACATTCTCCAATTCGGATTCATTCATTTGTCCATGCGCAATGGCTACCTTGGCATTTGGTACAAGCATGCCAATATCGCGGGCTGTTTTCTCAATATTTTCTACTCTGTTATGCAGGAAGAAAACCTGCCCCCCTCTGGACATTTCCCGATCAACAGCTTCCCGAATAAAGGATGGATTATATTCCATCACATAGGTTTGAATCGGAAATCTGTTTTCAGGGGGGGTTTCAATAACAGATAGATCCCTTACTCCCAGCATGGACATATGCAGTGTTCTTGGAATAGGCGTTGCTGTCAGCGTTAAAACATCGACATTGGTCTTCAGCTGTTTGATTTTTTCCTTGTGCTTCACACCAAACCGCTGTTCCTCATCGACAACAAGCAAGCCTAAATCCTTGTATTTTACATCCTTTGATAACAGACGATGTGTCCCTACAACAATATCCATATTTCCATCTTCCAGCCCTTTTACCGTTTCATTGGATTGCTTACGCGTGCGGAAACGGCTTAATAAACCAATGTTTACCGGGTAATCCTGGAATCTTTCGCGAATTGTCTCATAATGCTGCTGTGCCAGAATCGTTGTCGGCACCAGAATAGCAACCTGCTTTCCATCTGCCACTGCTTTGAAAGCAGCACGGATAGCAACCTCTGTTTTCCCGTAACCAACGTCCCCACAGAGCAAGCGGTCCATTGGTTTTACTTTTTCCATATCCTCTTTGATTTCTGTGATACACCGCAGTTGATCCTCTGTCTCCTGGTAGGCAAAGGACGCTTCAAATTCACGCTGTAATTCAGAATCTGGTGAGAAAGCGTAGCCTTGCCGGGATTCACGCTCCGAATATAACTTGATTAAATCATCAGCAATGTCTTCCACAGATCGCTGAACTTTGCGTTTTACCTTTGTCCATTCCGTACCGCCTAATTTATATAGCTTCGGTTCCTTTCCTTCAGAACCGACAAATTTCTGAACTAAATCAATTTGATCAATTGGCACGAACAGCTTATCGTCTCCAGAGTAACGGATCAGCATATAATCCTTATGCAGTTTGTTAACTTCTAACGTTTCAATCCCGAGATATTTCCCGACACCATGATTTGCATGAACTACATAATCGCCGACCTTGAGCTCTTGATAATTCTTAATGCGCTCTGCATTCGTAATCTTTGGCTGTTTTCTAGAACGTTTCGTGCGCTGCTTGAACAATTCATTTTCGGTGATAATCGCCAGCTTATGCATCGGGAATTCAATTCCCGAATGCAACTGCCCCACGATAACGGTCGGCTTTTGTATCGGCAGTTTTAATTCTTTTTCCACCTGTGTTTCAATATCATAATCTTCTAAAATAGAATGTACTTTTTCTGCGCGCTGTTCATTTGGTGTCAGAATAACAACCGAGTAATCTCCCTTTTCCCAGCGCTTTAATTCATTTTTAAATAAAGGCATCTGCCCATGAAATTCCTGCATCGTTCGTGTCGATAGATTAATAATATTTTGCGGGTTCGTATTTGGAATATGCCGCATAAACACAGACATATATACACGAGAATGGGAAATACCGTCTATCAATGTATTCCATCCAAAAGAAAATTGACTGCCCTGGACCATTTTATTTCCTTCCAGCAGCCCCGTATACCATTCCAGCTCTTCATGATCTAAATTGGTCGCCGTTTCCTGAATACGGCTCATTTCATCAAAAAAGACAACCCCATTCCGCGGCAAATAGTCTAACAAACTAGCTGGCTCGTCATATAAATAGCCAATGTATTTATACATCCCCTGGAAACGGTTTAATTGTTTAAATTGTTCAATATCTTGTTCAATAACCTCCACAAGCTCTTCTTGATCAGAAGGTTTTTTGACTTTTTTCAATGTATCTGAAAGGGCATCCTCTAGCCGTTCTGCTACTTTCACCATTTCTTGTTTATCTATCAATAATTCTGTAGCAGGGTGGATTATTACCTCTTCTACTTTGTCTAAAGAACGCTGTGACTCCGCATCAAAATAGCGGATAGAATCTACCTCTTCATCAAATAGCTCAATCCGGATTGGATGCTCCTCCGTAATTGGATAAATATCAATAATTCCTCCCCGCTGGCTGAATTCACCAGGGGCGGTAACCATTGAGGCGCCTTCATAGCCCATTTCCACCAAGGAACGCAGATAGGCCTCTACCTCAATGTCTTTTCCTGTTTGAAATAGAAGCTGATATTTATTCCAATATGCTTTTGGCGGCAGCATTCTTTTTAATGCTGCAACAGGAGCGATTAGTATCCCTTTATCTTTCTGTGTCCAAGCAGTTAATGCTTCAATCCGCTGAGCGCGCAATTCAGGGCTCGCTACAGCCATTTCGGAGGCTATTAACTCGTTGACAGGATAAAGATATACCCCCTCCTCATTTGCCAGCTCTGCTAAATCATCATACAGCTGCTGTGCCTGAGCGAGCTGATGGGTAACAATTAATAAAGGACGATTCATGGATTGATGTATGGTGGATAAGAGCAGGCTTCTAGCAGAGCCGCTTAAGCCGGCAACCATCTGCTCCTTCATGCCTGCCAGCAATCCATCCATAATCGACTGAATATCTTCCTGTGATTTTAAATAATTATGAATTGCTTTCATTCGTATTTCCCCTCTAAATTGTTAAAGTATTTTAAAAACGCGCATTGTGCGTGAAAATAGTCGATAAAATATATTTTATTTTTAAGAAAATGGTATATACGGTCATAGGTCTATCCAGAAAATAATCATCAGACCGGAATCCATTCAGGCTATTGTAAAAAATGGTCCAATTCATGATAATCAGGATGCATATCAAGAGCCTGCTGACAGTATTCACAAATGACTTCTAAGCGGAAATAGCCATCTTTTTCAGAGACTATCATTTCTGCTAAATCCTTTTCCTCCAGAAGTTCAAGGAATCGTAAGGTTATATCCATTTCTGTATGCTGCAGCACACCCAGCTCTTTTCCGCAATGTCGACAACCATAGTAGATAACCATCTCATTCACCTCGATTAAAATACAAAAATTTAGAGCGCAGCCTATTCCTTGCTCAGAAAGGATATCTGCACTTTTCATTTAGTTTTAACCGAGAGGAATAAGAATATACCCTGCTTCCATTTCCCACTCAAAAAGGTGGATGAATGGAACTTCCCCTTCAAACCAAAGGTATGCTTTATTGATTAAAATCATTCATCACTTCTACAAAAGGTTTGCCTTCTATCCACGCTTCAATAGCATCAGCTGCATCTTGAACACTTTGTTCAACCGCTTCTTTTTCATCTTTGGGAAACTTCCCTAATACATAATCTACGACAGGAGTTGCATTTACCGGTCTTCCTACCCCTAAACGTATTCGTTTAAATTCTTTTGTTCCTAAATGTTCAATTGTGGAACGAACTCCATTATGACCGCCATGGCCGCCCTTTTGCCGTAACCTGATTTTCCCTGTCGGCAAATCAAGATCATCATAAATAACGATCACGTCTTCTGTCTCTATATCATAATAATCCATCAGCGGCCGAATGGACTCGCCTGACAAATTCATATAGGTTTGCGGCTGTAATAATACAATCTTTTCTCCATTGAAATGTTCAATGGCATAATCCCCGTGAAATTTCGAGTTATTCAGCTTCCATCCATGACGATCTAACAGCGCATCAATCGTACGGAAGCCAATATTATGACGCGTCTTCTTATATTTCCTTCCAGGGTTTCCTAGCCCAACAATTAACTTCATCACCATACCCTCACTTTTCCCTGTCCACAATTTCTGTTAAACGCAATAACCCTTCTTTACGCATACCAGTATTGTATGCGTAAAGAAGGGAGGTATTACTTCTATATTGTTAACTTAAAAATTACTCTTCCTCTGAGTCAGATTTTTCTTTAATGACTTCCGGTTCTGCATTTTCATCTGCTTCTGTGTCTGTTTCTAAATCTTCTTCTGTAGTTGGAGGAACAACGGAAGCGATTGTCGTATCTGGATCATCTAAAAACTCATAGTTTCCAGTTACTTTCAAATCAGAAATAGATAAGCTTTCGTTCACATCCAGGTCAGAGACATCTACCACGATTTCCTCAGGAATATCTTTTGGTTTTGCACGGACTTGAATTTCATAAAACGGCTGCTGTAGTACGCCGCCTTCTTTTTCACCTTTTGATTCACCATCAAGGCGAACAGAAACATCAACGTCCATTTCTTCAGACATATTTACGATATAGAAATCGGCGTGAAGCAAATCATCTTTTATCGGATCTATTTGATAATCATGCAGCATCACATCTACCGTGTCGCCGCCTTCGACTTGAAGTGAAATGATTGCATTTCGTCCTTCATCCCGAACGGTTTTCACTAAATCAACGCTATCTACAGAAATTGTCTTCGCGTCTTTGTCCTTTCCATAGACGACCGCTGGAATTCTACCGCTTTTTCTAATTTCGCTTGTTACTGATTTTGCAAGATCTTCTCTTTTTTTTGCGTTTAATTTTACTGCCATTCGTATCACCCTCCAAGTTGATTAAAAAAATAATATGAAACATTGTTACTGCATATGTTGCATTATTTCTTTTTCTCAATAAAATAAACGGTCAATATAATACATACCCTAAAATGGAACAAGTTAAACCTTTAATCAAAAAGAATACTTACAGATTGCATTTCGTGAACACGGATAATCGCTTCGCCCAGCAGAGAAGCAACCGATAATTCGGTAATTTTATCAATACATTTTTCTTCCGGCAAAGGAATCGTATCTGTGACAACGAGCTCTTTGATTTTTGAATTGTCAATGCGCTCGATAGCTGGTCCAGAAAGTACCGGGTGGGTACAACAAGCATATACTTCTTTTGCGCCACTTTCAATTAATGCGTTCGCAGCTAAGGTAATTGTACCAGCTGTATCAATTAAATCATCAATTAAAATAGCTGTCTTCCCTTCAATGTTACCAATAATATTCATCACTTCAGCAACATTGGGCTTTGGACGTCGTTTATCAATAATACCAATTGGGGCTTTTAAGCGGTCTGCCATTTTTCTGGCACGCACTACACCGCCATGATCAGGAGAAACAACAATCACATCTTCCAGATTCTTCTGTTCGAAATAAGTAGCTAAAATAGGGACACCCTGTAAGTGGTCAATTGGAATATCAAAGAAGCCTTGAATTTGTGGTGCATGCAGATCAAGTGTAATCATTCGATTTGCTCCTGCTTTTTCAATTATATCTGCCATTAATTTTGCCGTAATCGGCTCACGGGCTCTGGCTTTACGGTCCTGCCGAGCATAACCGTAGTAAGGCATAACAATATTGATTGATTTGGCAGAAGCGCGCTTCAATGCGTCGATCATAATCAGCAGCTCCATAATATTCTGGTTTACCGGTGCTGATGTAGACTGGATAACATATACGTCAGAACCACGCACACTCTCATCTATATTAATTTGAATTTCACCGTCACTAAATTGCGTTACGGTACATTTTCCTAATTTCGTTCCGATTTGAGCTGCAATACTTTCTGCTAATGCTGGATTCGAATTTAACGAAAATACTTTCAACGAAGCGTCCTTATAGTTGGATGACATTCCTCTAACCTCCATGACTTTGTTTGTAGTCTATTTTTTAAACTTCTTTGCATATCCTTCTTTATTTGATTGCTTCGATCTTGCAATGGATAATGCCTCGTCCGGCACATCATTTGTAATTGTCGATCCGGCTGCCACATATGCACCTTTACCAACTGTAACCGGCGCTATTAAATTGGAGTTACATCCAATAAACGAATCATCTTCTATTGTTGTCAGGAATTTATTTTTTCCATCATAATTTACTGTTATTGTACCACAACCGACATTTACACGCTCTCCCACATTAGCATCCCCTACATAACTAAGATGAGAAACCTTGCTGTTGTTGCCCAGAGTCGTTTTCTTCAGCTCTACAAAATTGCCAATTTTTGTGTCGTTTCCAACATTTGAGGCTGGACGGATATGTGCGTAGGGACCAATATTCACTCGATTCCCAATGCGGCTGTCTGCAGCGACACTGAATCGGATCGTTGTAGCTTCCCCAACTTCACAATCTTTTATTTCTGTATGCGGACCAATCTCTGAACCAGCCGCAATGGAGGTATCCCCTTTTAAGACCGTTCCTGGATGAAGATACACATCTGCAGCAATTTTCACATCCGGACCGATATATGTATTATCAGGATCCACGATGGTCACACCATTACGCATGTGCGTCTCATTAATACGCCGTTTCATAATTTTTTCCGCTTCACTTAATGCAACACGATCATTAATCCCTATCGTTTCATTAAATTCAGCTGCTACATAAGCGCTGATACGCTCTCCCTGGTCACCTAAAATTTTAATGACATCAGGTAAATAATACTCTCCTTGTGCATTGTCATTAGACACCGATTTTAAAGCTTCAAATAATGCTTTATTGTCAAAACAATAGGTTCCTGTATTAATCTCATTTATCGTTAATTCCTCTTCCGAAGCATCTTTATGTTCGACAATTTTCTCAACTTCCCCTGCATCATTTCGAACCACCCGGCCATATCCGGCAGGGTTATCTGCAAGTGCCGTCAATATACTTGCTTTAGAACCCGTCTGCTCATGATGTTCAAACAATTTTTGGAATGTTTCTGCACGAATCAAAGGGGTATCCCCGCAAGCTACAATGGTTACACCTTCTTTATTCTGTAACAGTTGTTCCGCCTGCATCACAGCATGTCCTGTGCCGAGTTGTTCTTCCTGTACGACAAAGTCACTGGACGCTCCAAGCTGCTCTCTTACTTGCTCTGCTCCAAATCCGACAATGGTAACTAATTTATCTAACCCAGTTTGTTGTAATTGATCCGCAACATGCTGTACCATTGGTTTGCCAACTACAGGATGAAGCACTTTATATAACTTTGATTTCATCCTTGTTCCTTGCCCAGCTGCTAAAATAACAGCAAATCGATTCGTCATTAGGAAACCTCCATCATCTCTAAATATCCATTTAAAAATATATCGTAAAAAAACCTTTATTTCAATAAAATAAAAGGTTTTATTTCTATATCTTATGTTATCATATTTTTATTTTTTTCGTGACATCGCTTAACTAAAATACGAAAAAAACTTTCATTGCTGCATTCATTGGTTTATTACAGACAAAACGGCAGCCGGCAGCTCAAATTAATCCCATAAAATACCAGATTTGTTATTATTAAAAAGCCTTTGAGGACGCAGCAAATATATTTTTTCTACAAACGATTGCTGCGGAAATATACTACATCAGCCAGTTGCCTTGATCACATTTAATTTGATTTTTCGGCCATATGGTGCTGCTCCAATAAAAAAGAACAAAAAAAAGAAGGCAAATCTTCATTCAGATTTCTACCTTCTCGCCCAATCGCCCTCCAGCGTATGTTCAGGAAACACCGGCTTCTTCTTTATAGCCTAGTCCCTCTTCATTCTCACGTTCACGTTGATACTCCCCTAAAACAGCTTCTTGAATTTTTGAGCGTGTTCCAGAATTAATCGGATGAGCAATATCCCTAAACTCTCCGTCTGGCGTCCGCTTTGACGGCATTGCAACAAATAATCCACTATTCCCGTCGATGACACGGATATCATGGACAACAAACTCGTTGTCTAATGTGATTGAGGCAATGGCCTGCATTCTTCCATCTGTTTTTACGCGGCGCAATCTTACGTCAGTTACTTCCATGATGTTTCACCACCTTTTTCCTAATTCAAAAATCATCCTTTATACTTATACTATTTCAACATAAATTACAAAAATCCTTCTTATAAATACCAATAAAATAAAATATTTTAAATTTATTCTCCCCTATACCTAAGAATTGATTTGTTTTCGACTTTCTTAGTCATTATTATCCACCTTTTTCTTCCAAGTAAAATGATTGTCTAAAAACAATGAAATTTCATCTTTTTAATCAATCAAATGTATAAAAAAAGACCTTAATCTGTAAATAGATTAAGATCTGTATCGTATGCTTGGATACGGTTTATTCCATTTGATAATTCCCCGGCAGTACAGACACATGATGATTCTGTATGTCGACAGGAGATATTTTCAAGAGGGACGTATAATCGGTAATCACTCTTTCATCTTCCTCATCATCTGCTTCTGCCAGTACTCCAACAGCCTGTACCGTTGCAGAGAATTCCTCCAAGAGGCTTTTTATCCCTGTAATCGTTCCCCCTGCTTTCATAAAATCATCGATGATACATACGTTTGAGCCATCAGGCAGACTGCGCTTTGGCAGCACCATCGTTTGAATTTTCCGGGACGATCCAGAAACATAATTGATACTTACAGAGGATCCTTCTGTTACTTTGGGGTCTCTGCGCGCAATAACAACCGGCACATTTAAAAAGGATGCTGTTGCATACGCCAAAGGAATCCCCTTTGTTGCAACAGTGACAATTGCATCAATCTCTAAATGGGCAAAGCAGGAAGCAAAGACACGGCCAATTTCCCGGACCATGGAAGGGTCACCAAGGATATCGCTCATATACAGATACCCTCCTGGAAGAATACGGGCAGGATCTTCTAACTTTTTCTGAAGCGTGGAAATAAACTCTCTGCTTGATTCTGCCGAGCTGGTAGCAATATATTTCACACCGCCGCCAGCTCCGGTCGTTCTCTCCAGATACCCCAATCCTTTTATTTGAAAAACTTCATGTATAATATCTAAATCCTCACTTATCGATGACTTCGTTGTATCACAAAGCTCGACAAAGTAAGGCAATTGAATATGTTTCCTCGGGTTTTCTAAAAAGTACTCTGTTAACACAACCAATCGATTACTTCTTTTCAAACTCACACCTCAAATCCGAATGTTCTTAATATAATATAGCATTTTCATATGCATTTTAGCAATGCCTATCCTAACATTCGGATTAATTGAACGTCCTTGCAAAAGCCCCGCATACTGTTATAAATCCGCAGTGCCTTCCGGTGATGCTTCATTAAGCCAAACACGGTCGGCCCGCTCCCGCTCATCATCACACCTTCTGCTCCTGCCAGCTGCATCGCTTCCTTCAGCCGTGCAACTTCCGGATGCATGGAAAAAGTAATTGGCTCCAATGCATTTCCCAGATGATTGCACAGCTTTGAAAAGTCTCTTTCCTCCAAAGCTGCCAGTACCTGCTTAGTATTTGGGTGCTGTAACTCCGAAATTTTAATTTGATCAAATACAGTATAGGAGGATACACCAATATCCGGTCTGGCAAGAACAACCCAGCAAGTAGGCGGTGCAGGCAACAGTTCAATGCACTCGCCGTAACCTTTTGCTATCGCTGTTTTACTGTGAACGCAAAAAGCAATATCCGCCCCTAATTGCGATCCTAAATCAGCTAATTCAGCTAACGGGATATTCAGTCCCCATAATCGGTTCAATCCCCGTAAAACTGCTGCAGCATCAGCACTTCCGCCCGCCAATCCAGCAGAAACAGGAATCGATTTATCAATTTGGATGTGAACACCTTTTTTGATATTGTATGTTTTTTTAAATAAAATTGCTGCTTGATATGCTAAATTCCGTTCATCGCTGGGAACATAACGGCTTTCCAAAGATAATTGAATTTTATCTGCAGGTAATTCCCGTAATTCTAAACGATCTGCTAAGTCTATTGTTGTCATGACCATTTCAACATCATGATAGCCATCCTCCCGCTTATTTAGTACATCTAATGATAAATTTATCTTAGCAGGCGCCTTCTCCATGACAAGCATCTTCAATCACATCCTCAAAGCGTTGGAAATTCGTTCACCTATTTGAAACTATAGCTACGTCCATAAAAATATGTTTTATTGTATCATAATCAAAACACGTAGGCTAATTTAGTTTAAGAAAGGGTTTCAAGGGCAGCCGAAAAAAGATCTTGATTAAGCTTTTCAGTCTCCTGAAGCCAGGAACAGAATTGCGTTAAAACAAAAGAAGCAAGCCCGGTCAGGACTCGCTCTTTTTCATACTTTCTTCTGCCATTTCTATCGCCCGTTTCACCATATTACCGGCGTCGCGAGCTTTTATTCCTCCCCAGCCTTCCTGCTGTACCGTATCGTAAAATCCTAATTCTTTCGCTATTTCTTCTTTCATCTGTGTGGACATAATCCCTCGTCTACCCATATAAAAGCTCCCCTTTACGAATGAAGTTTTATTTTATCGACAGGCAATTATAGCTTATGTACTTTTCCTCCATTCAATCACAAAAGAATTAACCAAGAAAACCATTTTCTGTTCTTTTTACCCAATATAAAAAACAGCAGACAATATGCTTGTCTACTGTTTAAAAAATACCGCTGAACTTCCTTCCACAAAATTCAGCTCCACCGTTTCTGTCAATATGTCTGTATAGCTGTATGAAACCCGTTCGAATGCATTCTCGTCCTGGTCAAGCTCAACAATGAAAACAGAGGGATATGTCTCCGCTAGAACACCGCATCTTTCAACGGTTTTCCGTCTTCCGCCATTCGCTCTGAGCTTTAACCGTTTACCTACCTGACCATCTAGACCTTGCTTGATTTCGATCAACGTTTTGCCCACTACACTCCACCTCACATACATTTATTTTAGCATATATGCCGATGAAATGTCAAGCAAAACAAATAATTATATCAGCATATGTTTTAGGTTGTCAACTATTTATTTTGTCTATTTCTGATATTATTTGTCATGATGCTATTTTTATACATAAATTGTCACAAAAAAATGCATAATAGGCTGATTTTATAAAAATTACAAAAAAATAACTAATCTGAATGGTCTAATTACAGGTTCCAATTCATTGGAAAGAAGGAGGAACAAAAGCATACCTCATATTCCTATAACTGTCTTTTCTAAGCAGCTTTTGATATTATCATTCACCTTCGTCCTCATTCGCTAAGTAAGGCATGCCTGTTCGTAATAAACCCCTTGTCTGTATTCCTCCTAACCCTTTTTCTCCCGTTAACGTATTACGGAGTGCTTCCCACACCGATACACTTTCCATAAATGACGTGTACGCTACCTTCGCGACAATATAGACTGGATCCAGGGCATGAATATTGACTCTGGATGGCGAGCTGGCAAAATTGGATCCCGCACGAATCAATGACTCAAAATGCGATTGGCATGCTCCTGCAAAAATAACGAGCTGATCCAGATTCGGATAAACGCTCCTCGCTTCCCGCACAGCCTCTACAAAATATTTAGAATGTCGGTAGGCACTTAAATCATGCTTCATCCCCTTATTATGTGAATAAGCATCGTGACCCGTAATAACCATAATATCCGGCTGGATTTTCTCAAGCAGATCTTTTATTTGAAAAGGCATCTCTGTCTCCGTTAAGTGAACACCATGCACTTGCAGCCCAATACGCTGATATAATTGGATACACTTTCTTAAATAGGACGGATCTCCATCAATATGAAGGACTTTTGCCGGTAACTGAAAATAATTTGCAGCATCCGTATAGCCTTCTGTTGCCTCATAATTTCTTTTTTCTTTCATCATTTGATAGTCCTGACGAAATAACCGATAGGAGGATTCTTGTTTTTCTCTGTCTACTGCTTTTCTTTTTTTATGCTCCCTTTGGTTTACTAGTGTTAAATCAGATAAAGCTGCATCTGCCTTTAACCTCAATTCTTCCCCGTGAAGGATAGCAACTCCCTTTTTTATTTCTGCCACACGGAATAATAAATCATGATCATATGATTTCCTTGTAACTAACGCACCCTTCTGTATATCCATCGCTGCACCTCTCACCTTTTACTCTTTCTCATTGTATGAATAAAAGCACAGCTCTGTTCCAATCATAAGAAAAAACAAGAACACCGCTTGAGCTTTAAAACTTCGGTGTTCTTGCCAAAGAGATGTCCGCTACGGGAAGTCGCTTTCCGCGGGCAACGTTCAGCCGCACGGTAAGAAAACCGCTTCCTGCTCAGGTCTACCTGTTGCTTTTCCCGCAGGAGTCGACAACATCCGCTCCCATCTAAGTGGAATTATGTTTTATTTGCTTTTTTACAAGGAAATAACGCAAATTCTAGCGACGGTTTTGATGGGGCGAGTAATCGCAGTTCCAGGGGGAAGACCCCGCAGGAAAAAAGGGTTCTTCTTTTTTTCTACCCGCGGGGCATAAAGTGCGACTATGCTTCTGTCTGCGCCTGACGGCTTGCCAATCAGCAAGTCTTCTTTAAAGGAGATGAGCTCGGGGCCCACGGAAAGCGGAGTGTATTTCTGGGGTTGCGGTTACTCACCCCATGAAACCCGTTGGAGCGGCTATATTCAGCATTTTTTATCCTTTCTTATTCTTAAAAAAAACTGATCAAAAGATTATATCTTCTGATCAGCTTTTTGGAAGCTCTTTATGGATTACATTTGCCAAGGATGCAAATTCCTCCATGGTTAAAGTTTCACCGCGTCTTCCTCCATCTATTGCTGCGTTTTCAAGGAAGGTTTCTATTTGCTGTTTTGCAAATTTATCCTGCAAAAACCGGTTTAAGTTATTACGGAGGGTTTTTCTTCTTTGAGCAAAGCTTGCTTGAATCAATTCAAAAAAGAAATCTACATTATCTACTTGAACAGGCGGTTCTTTGCGCATCACAAGCTTTAACACACTGGAATCGACATTAGGCTGCGGCATAAACACCTGCTTCGGCACATTTAAAACGACACTGGCTTCCGTATAGTATTGTACGGCAATGCTAAGCGAGCCATAGCTTTTGGTATTTGGGACAGCAGCCATTCTATCCGCTACTTCTTTTTGGATCATCACAGTCAGGCTGGTAACCGGAAGCTGATCACGTACAAGCTTCATCAAAATTGGTGTCGTAATATAGTAAGGAAGATTAGCAACGACATGAATATCCTGACCTTCCTCGAAATGTGTCTGAATCACTTCTTCTACATTCGCCTTTAAAATATCATGATGAATAATTTCTACATTATCGTAATCGGCTAACGTCTCTTCTAAAATCGGGAGCAGGCGCTGGTCAATCTCAAATGCAACAACCTTGTCTGCATGAATAGCTAATTGCTCCGTTAAAGCACCCATTCCAGGTCCAATTTCAATAGCTCCTGTTTCCTTTGTTATCCCCGCTTGATGGATAATATTTTCCAATACATTCACATCAATCAGGAAATTTTGTCCTAAGCTCTTTTTAAATGCAAAACCATATTTGTTCAGCAGTTCTTTTGTTCTCGTCGGTGTTGCAATAAATTTTTTAGACATCCTGCTCCTCCTGCTCTATAACTTCCATCGCTTCCTCCAATTGTTTCTTGGGAATTTGGAATTGGGTAAGGCGTTTTAACAGCTGCTTTCCATTGGTATGTCCAATATGCAAAAGCTCTCCCAGACGTTTTCTCCGTCCGGCCGCCTTCTTACCTCCAATTAATCCATAATCAATCAGGTCTGCTTTGTTAATATCGCTATCCGAAAAATCCGCTAGTTCATAAACATCCGCAAGTGCTTTTTGAATATCCTCCACAGAGGCATGTTCAATACCTAAGCTTTTATTCATGGAATGCTTTGCCTTTGCCTGATCTCTTCGTAAAAAAGCGTGCTTGCAGCCGGGGATTGCCTGATTAATTAAGTGCCTGATCCGCTCGCCCGGATAATCCGGATCTGTAAACACAATCACTCCGCGCTTTTCTTTTGCATGACGAATTTTATCGAGCGTTGCTTTGTTCACTGCAGAACCATTTGTTTCAATCGTATCTGCATCCACAGCAAGTCTGATTCGTGTTGTGTCGTCCCGTCCTTCTACTACAATCATTTCTTTTATCTTCAATCGATTTCCTCCACTTTATTCCATAATACGACAGATTTAATCAATTTTAAAAAATCGTTTCGCATTTTCAGTTGTAATATTTCCAATTTCCGCTGTATTCATGTCACGTAATGCCGCAATATCTTCCGCTACACGTACTACATATGCCGGCTCATTTCTTTTTCCACGGTATGGATGCGGTGCTAGAAATGGGGCATCTGTTTCAATCAGCAGACGGTCTAAAGGGACCTGCTTTGCTACTTCCTTCGGCAACGGAGCATTCTTGAAGGTTACCGGACCGCCTAAGGAAATATAAAAATTCATATCCAGACATGTCTGGACATATTGGACAGAATCATTGTAACAATGCATGATGCCGCCAACCTCTGCAGCGTTTTCTTCCTGCAGGATAGCAATAATATCTTCTGTCGCTTCCCGGTTATGAATAATAATTGGCATTTTTACTTTTTTAGCAAGTGCGATTTGCTGACGAAAGACCTTCTTCTGTATATCTTTCGGCGATTTATCCCAATGATAATCCAAGCCCATCTCGCCAATCGCGACCACTTTAGGATGTTCTGTTAATTCTTCAATCCATTCCAATTCTTTCTCTGTCATATCAATTGCATCAACAGGATGCCAGCCGACTGCCGCATATATATTCTCATGTGCTTCCGCGATTTCAATAGCCAGGGGAATTGTTTCATGATCAAAACCAACCACGACCATATATTCCACACCTGCATCCTTTGCGCGCTGAATTGTCTCTTCTCTATCTTCAGCAAACTGCCTTGCGTTTAAATGAACATGTGTGTCAAATAACATTCTAATCATCCTTTTTTGTTCTTCTATCGAAAAGGAAGGAGCTGACATGAACACGATGACAGCTCCCTTCCATCTATTATTAATTAAGAAATCGGCGATCCGTTTGGTGCGCTTTCCGGTGCTGGAACGATTTCTAATTTCCCGTCCTTCTCGGCAGAAAGAATCATTCCCTGACTGATTTCTCCACGCATTTTACGCGGTTTAAGGTTCGCTACGATAACAACCTTTTTCCCAATCAATTTTTCCGGTTCCGGGTAATATTCGGCGATTCCCGACAAAATTTGTCTGTCAGCTTCATCACCAGCGTCCAGGCGGAATTTCAATAGTTTATCTGCACCTTCGACCTTACTGCAGTCTTTCACTTCCGCAACTTTCAGCTCTACTTTATCAAATACATCATATTTGATTTGTTTTTCTTTGGTAGAAACAAGCTCTGTTTCATTCGGGTCCCAAGTTTCTTCTTCTTCAACTGCAGCAGTTCCTCCCATTTGGGAACGGATATATTCTACTTCTTCTTCCACATCTAAACGAGGGAAGATAGGCTGCCCTTTTTTCACAACGGTAGTGCCTTCCGGGAAGTTTCCAAACGTAACATTCTCCCAGGCTAATCCGCTGGCTTCGTCTAAACCAAGCTGCTCGATGATTTTTTTCGGTGCATGCGTCAGACAAGGCTGAAGCAGCGTTGCAACAACACGTAATGTTTCTGCCAGATGTGCCATAACACTGGCCAATTCAGGACGCTTTTCCTCATCCTTCGCAAGAATCCACGGCTGTGTTTCATCAATATATTTATTCGCACGGGAAATTAACGTCCATACTTTTTTCAATGCATTACTGAATTCCATCTGCTCCATCGATTCTTGATAATCCTGGATAACAGATGCTGCCAGCTCCTGCAGATCAGCATCTTCTTTATTAATAACGCCGTTTACTGTAGGGACTTTTCCGTCAAAATATTTATTAATCATCGCTACAGTACGGTTCAATAAGTTCCCTAAATCATTTGCTAAATCATAGTTTACTCTGGAAACAAAATCTTCCGGTGCAAAGACGCCATCACTGCCAAAAGCAACTTCTCTCATTAAGTAGTAACGTAAAGCATCGAGACCATAACGCTCTACAAGCATTTCCGGATAAACCACATTTCCTTTTGATTTCGACATTTTTCCGTCTTTCATCAACAACCAGCCGTGGCCAAATACTTTCTTCGGAAGCGGCAAGTCTAAAGCCATCAGCATAATCGGCCAATAAATGGTATGGAAACGAACAATTTCTTTCCCTACCATATGCACGTCTGCCGGCCAATATTTTTGGAAGTTTTCATCATCATTTGTACCAAAGCCTAATGCTGTGATATAGTTTGCCAATGCATCGATCCATACATAAATCACATGCTTTGGATTACTTGGTACCTTGACTCCCCAGCTGAAGGTAGTACGGGATACAGCTAAATCCTCTAAACCTGGTTTAATGAAGTTATTAATCATTTCATTTTTACGCGACTCCGGCTGAATAAAATCTGGATGCTCCTCGTAATATTTTAATAAGCGATCTGCATATTTACTCATCCGGAAGAAATAGGACTCCTCTTTAATCAGCTCAACAGGGTGACCACTGTCCGGTGACTTCCCGCTGATAACATTACCATCCTCGTCCCTTTCAACATCTTCCAGCTGTGTTTCCGTATAAAACGTTTCATCCGGCACAGAATACCAGCCCTCATATTCATCCAGGTAGATATCTCCTTGTTTTAAGAAACGCTCAAAAATATCAGCTACAACCTTCTGATGCTGTTCATCGGTTGTGCGAATAAATTTATCATTGCTGATTTCAAGTTTCTTCCATAAATCCTGCATTCCAGCAGCCATGCCATCTACATATTCTTGCGGAGAGATATTTTGTTCAGCAGCCTTCTGCTCAATTTTTTGTCCATGCTCATCACTGCCTGTTAAATAAAACACATCAAACCCTAATAAGCGCTTATATCGCGCCATCGTATCGCAAGCTATCGTTGTGTATGCACTGCCAATATGTAATTTTCCGCTCGGATAATATATTGGCGTTGTAATGTAAAAAGTATTTTTGCTTCCCATCCGTTTTATTCCTCCTAGATTTGTTCCTATTTAAAAAATCTTGTCCTGAGATGTACAAGTGGCAGAAAGATTTCCCATTTATCTATAAAAAGATACATGCTATGAAACAAGCATTGCCATCTCATCCGAAAAAGATTCAAAATCAACTTTTAGAATTTCAGCTTTCGCCCTATTTTTTATGGTATCACATGACGCATATAAAATATCAACATCTATTGTAGCTATTATAACGTAATTTGCCAAATTGTGTACCTATTCACTCATTCTTTATCCAACTTCTTAGAAATTAATTTTACAAAAAAAGAGATACTTTCTTCCTCTTAAATAAATAAAAACGGATAAAAACCTGAATATTTATGAAAAAGGAATAAAACTTTTCCTTTTACAGTAAAATTGTATTGACAATACCAAATATTGTTGCTATTCTAATGTTATCAGTACCGACTAGTAACGACATTTTTTGCAATTTATCTCATTATTTGAAATTGTAATACTTATTTATTCAGAAAATTTTATTAAATCTAACATTGGAGGAATGAAGAATGAAATCTACTGGTATCGTACGTAAGGTTGATGAGCTTGGTCGCGTAGTCATTCCTATTGAATTACGCCGCACCCTTGATATTAAAGAGAAAGATACAATGGAAATATATGTAGACAATGATCGTATTGTCTTGAAAAAATACCGCCCAAATATGACCTGTCAAATCACTGGAGAGCTGACAGATGATAATCAGACCCTGGCTGACGGCAACCTCATCCTTAGCCCAGAGGGTGCAAAAATTTTACTGGAAGAAATTCAAAACCGTTTTAAATAAATTTAAAAGGCAAAAAAAGGACGACCTCCTCTATGTACGTAGGTCATCCTTTTTTTGCCTTTATTATCTAGCGAACTGGAACAAAGCTAATCAATATGGTAGCTCTGATAAACTTCCCTTTTCGGCACTTTCCGTTCGATGGCTGCCTGCTTAATGGCTTCTTTACTGGATAGATGCTCTTTATCCATCAACGCTTCTACATGTTCTTTCACAGATAACGCTTCCCACCAGCTTGATTCCTGCTCAAATGAAGCTGATTCTGCTTCCGTTGGACCTTCTACCACAATAACAAACTCGCCTCGCATGTCATTTTTCTTACTCCATGAAAAAAGTTCTTGTATGGTACCTCTAACAAATTCTTCAAATTTCTTAGAGATTTCTCTTCCTATGGCCGCTTTCCTGTCATTTAGGATACCTTCCATTTCCTGCAGGGTATCTTTGATGCGGTAAGGAGATTCATAAAAAATTAAAGTTGTATTAAAATTTTTTAATTTCTCCAGTGTTTCTTTTTTATCTTTTTTCTTTCTGGGAAGAAAACCGTAAAATGTAAAAGGCTGTGCTGTTAGGCCAGACCCGACCAGTGCTACGAGTGCCGCATTGGCTCCTGGTAACACGATGACATCCAGCCCTTCTTGAATAGCTGCTTGGACCAGCTCTGAACCAGGATCAGAAATCGCAGGCATCCCCGCGTCGCTTACAACAGCAACCGATTCTCCCTGACGAATCGTATCTAAAAGCTGTTTTTCTCTTTCCTGATGATTATGCTCATGATAGCTGATGAGAGGGGTGTGAATCTCAAAATAATGAAGCAGCTTTTTTGTATTCCTCGTATCCTCCGCAGCAATCAACTTGCATTCCTTTAATACCCGAATCGCCCGAAAAGTCATATCCTCCAAATTTCCAATAGGTGTCGGGACAACGTATAATGCAGCATGCTCCTCCGGCTGATAACTATTTTGGATATTCATTCATGGCACATTCCTTTCTCATAAGCTTGAATCATTTCCAGCTTTTCCTGGCGGGTTAATTTTTTTATTCGATATTCCTCGCGCAAGGCATCTGACTTATTTTCAAATGCGCATGTATAGATGATTTCAAAAGGCCCTCTTCCTCTAGTATATTTTGCCCCTTTTCCCTCTTCATGCATACGAATCCGATGCGCTAAATCATTTGTATATCCCGTATACAGCGTTCCGTCCTGACAATGTAACATATAAACCAAATGCTCTCCGTCAGCCATAGATAACTTCCTCTGCCTGCTTCGTATAGGAACCATCCTGTTCATAAATATAGAATGGCGGCAGGATTTTCACATCTGCTTTCCCGTCACGAATCCCTTCTATCAAGAGCATATTTGCTTCCTTTCCTTGTTTCGGATAAACAAATTGCACACGTTTGGGCTCGATACGGTACTTTCTAAATTGCTCTATAATATCTACCAGGCGTCCGGGACGATGCACCATGGCAACTTTTCCCCCGGGCCGGACATATCTTTTACAAGCTTTGACGACATCCTCTAATGTACAATACACTTCATGCCTGGCAATCGTAAGGTACGCATTATGATTATGCTCTGTTGCAGAGGGTGTTTTAAAATAGGGCGGATTACAGGTAACCATATCAAAAGCACTTTGATCCAGGGTCGACTGCATTTCCTTTAAATCCCCATGAATCATTCGTAATCGAGGTTGCAAATCATTTAAAGCGACATTTCTCTCCGCCATCTGAAAAATACGTTTTTGAATCTCCACCCCAATAATTTCCGCATTTGTCTTTTTAGACAGCAATAACGGAATGACCCCATTTCCTGTACACAAATCAAGAATTTTTCCTCGTTTTTTAGGGATAGAACTAAAATGAGCTAACAACACCGCATCCAATGAAAAAGCAAACGCTGTCGGGCTTTGGATAATTTTCATCGTTTCATCTGCTAATAAATAATCTAATCGTTCATCATCATATAGCTCCACCATTGGTTCACCACATCCTTATGTTCTCATTGGACAGCTTATCAGAAAAATAGCTGCCTTCATAGGAAGACAGCCATCCAATACGATACTTACCGTACTCTATTTCATTTTATCACAGCATGAGTGTCCGTCATTTTCCCCTTTAGGTTATAGAAGAAATATTTAAATATCCCTGGGGAAAAAACGGTCACTTCATCTCCTGATTAACTCAAGCTAATAATCATGGAGAGAAGAACACCACTCCCCATGGTTAAAGTTTCGTTTTATCAAAGAAGTCCAAGCAAAAAATACAATCTTCGTTTCGTCTCGGACTGCCAAACTCTAAACTGCAAATATGGAAACCTTCTTCATAAAGACGTGCTAAATTATCATAGCCTTCCCCCGGAAATATTCCTTTTTGTTGTTTAGAATCGCTTTTTTCCTGCTGTTTTTCCACAGATTCTTCTGTAAAACTGTCTAGGTGATTACGCAAATGATGATTTTCATGGGCCAACCGGTGATTTTCTTCAAGCAAATCACTAAGTTTACCTTTTAAATCACCTAACTGCTCATATAATTCACCAATTTGCTTCTCCATATCGGAAACTTGATCGAATATCTCTCTGTTTCCCAAGATTGATCACCTGCCTCTATTCTGTGACTTGTGCTACAATTCCTTCTTCGATTAATTCATCTAATGTATACTCCACAACACGTTCTTTATCTAAAAGCTCAATTTGAACCATTTTTTCTAATATATTTAACCCGACAACCTTTCCTTTTCCGTGCGGTGTCGGCATCGTTTCACCAATATCCGGGAGCTCTCTTTTTGCTGTTTCATATTCATCATTCTCATATTTCAAACAGCACATTAGCCTTCCGCATAAACCGGATATTTTTGCCGGGTTTAAAGAAAGATTTTGATCCTTTGCCATTTTAATAGACACCGGCTCAAAGTCTCCTAAGAAAGTGGAACAGCAGAGCATACGGCCGCATGGACCAATTCCGCCCAGCATTTTCGCTTCATCTCTGACTCCAATTTGCCTTAATTCAATACGTGTCTTGAACATCGACGCAAGATCTTTTACAAGATTTCTGAAGTCCACTCTTCCGTCCGCTGTAAAATAGAATATGATTTTATTGCGGTCAAATGTATATTCTACATCAACCAGATTCATATCCAGCTTATGCTGCGTAATTTTATCTGTACATATGTCAAAGGCTTTTTTCGCCTGATCCTGATTCTCTATAACCGTTCGCTTATCCTTCTCGTTTGCGATTCGGATTACTTTCTTTAATGGTAAAACTACATCTTCTTCATCGACTTGCTTTTCCGTAATGACTACTTTTCCAAATTCTATCCCTCTCACTGTCTCCACGATGACATAGCTATCTGGAGTGACCGGGTAAGAATCTGGATCGAAATAGTAGATTTTACCGGCTTTCTTAAAACGTACGCCAATAACTTCTAACATTTTTTCACCTCTGTATTTGAAGCGCTAGTTGTTCAATCACCAATGTTGGCTGAACATTTGCCTTTAATTTTCTTTTCGCCATTAAAATCTGATTTAAAATAGTCAATAATTGAGCTTGGGAAAACGTGATGACTATTTTTTCTAACTTAGATGAATCATTGGATAGCAGTATCGTATTGGCGTCTGTATATATATGCTGATGTAAAATATCTTTAAATCCTAGTATTAATAAGTCCAGACCTCGTTCTTGACCTTCTCTATCTTTAAAATGAGGTATCCAATTTTGATGAATGTATGTGTAGATATCCTCAGGCTGTGCAGTATACATTTCTACCCATTGTATCACTATTTTTCGCGCGTCTGCAAACCAATCATCTTGGGCAAGTTCGAGGGCTTCTGTCAGACTGTTTGTCAATGCACTTAAAAGTTTAGCATCGGTCTCATTCACACCCTCTTGCTGTAATCTTTCCTGCAAAATCCCCGGCGGAAGCGGCTGCAAATCAATAATCTGACAGCGTGATCGAATAGTTGACAGCATGGAGTGACCATTCTCTGTAAGCATCATAGCCGTTGTTTCCACACTTGGCTCTTCTAAAAATTTCAACAATCGATTGGCAGCATTTACGGTTAATGTATCTGCATCCTTAATGATATACACCTTCTGGTTGGACTCCATTCCCGAATACGTAAATTCCTTCTGCAGATTACGCACCTGTTCTATTTTAATAGAGGCGCCATCCGGCTCAATCCAGTGCATATCCGGATGGTTTCCAGAATCAATCCGCTGGCAATTGATACAGTGATTACATGGATTCTCTCCTTGGCGATTCATACAAAATAAATACTTTGCCAACAGAAGCGCCATTTCTTTTTTGCCAGTCCCTCGATCTCCTTGGAATAAATAAGCATGGGAAATACGATTCTTCTTGATACTATTCATTATCGTCCGGGTTGCTACAGGCTGTATTTGTTCTATCTCTTCCCATGTCTTCATCATTACTTCCACCTTTAAACAGGAGCTGTTTCTATTTATTTTTATGAAAGGCTGCTAAAGTCCTTTCGATATAAAAGCTTTGCTCAAGTATAAATATTAACTAATAACCCCTTGATTTCCCCGATTAATCCGAGAATATCAATGGTTTTCTTTTCTTCATCCATTAAATCTTCTGCTAACTGGGCAATCTTTTCATCAATTATCTTCACTGTAGACAATTGCCTGCTTCCTTGCATGCTGAAGCTTTGCTTTTTTTCTAAAAGATACCCTTCCGAGGTCGCTTTTTCCAAAAAGCCCTTTACCATTCGTTTAAACTTGACTAGTTCACGAAAGGAACGATATCGGCTCAGTTTATCTCCCTGCTCCGTAATCTGCTTCACCATTTGAGTAAATTCCTGGGTCTTCAGCTGTTCCGATTGGGATTGAACAAGGTTTTGAAAAGAGGCATTATTTGTCTGCGCCGGACGCTTTAAATTGCCATCTCTCGGTGTTACGATATCACTGGAAATCTTCATTGTTCTCCCCCTTCGGTTTAATCATATTACATAGCTTGTTTTTAAAACAGAATTCCTGTTTAGAATTGATAAAAGGACTCGATAGGCAAGATGAATACCGTAGCACCGCCAACTTCTACCTTCACTGGCTTTGGAATATACGAATCGGCATTTCCTCCCATCGGAGAAATTGGCGCCACCATCTGTTCACGATGCGAGCAATTATCACGAATAATTTCAAGCGCATCATTCACATACTCATCCTCACAGCCAATCATTAACGTGGTATTGCCTTCCTTTAAAAATCCGCCTGTTGTCGCTAATTTTGTTGTCTGGAATTTATTTTCACCTAATGCGTTTACTAAACGATTGGAATCTTTATCTTGAATGACCGTTATAATTAATTTCATGATTGACCAGCCCCTTTTGGCATATTTATTTATTAAATAAAGCTGTAATTCTTTCTAATACATCTTGATAGACCGCTTCAAGCGAACGATCAGCATCCACAGTTTGAAATCGCTCCGGAAAACGAGAACGGATCAGCTGATATCCTTCATAGACTTTCTCATGAAATTCAAGGGTTTCTAAATCCAAGCGATTTTTCTCTCTGTCTGCATTTGCTGATATACGCTCCAGTCCTTTTTTTGGAGAAATATCAAAGTAGAACGTTGTATCCGGCATACAATCCTCAATCACAAATTGATTAATCGCATATACCTCATCTACACCAATGCCTCTTGCATAGCCTTGATAAACCAGACTGCTGTCTACAAAACGATCGCATAATACAATTTTCCCTTGTTCTAATGCAGGAAAAACCTTTTCTACAAGATGCTGTCTTCTTGCTGCTGCATATAATAACGCTTCTGTTCTTTCTTCCATTTCCAGATGGAGAGGGTCATGGATAATTTCTCGAATCTTCTCGGAGATACGGATACCGCCTGGCTCTCTTGTCTTGATAACCTCTATCCCCCGAGCTGTCAGCTCTTCATAAACCTGATTTAGGATAGTGGTTTTGCCAGCTCCTTCGCCACCTTCAAATGTTATAAACAAACCAGTTGTCATCATCTTTCCCCTTTGTTCCTATATATGCGTATTCCTTCGTCCCTATGCTGTATTCGAACACCCTGCTCCACTAATTTTTCCAAATGTGCGATATGCATCTCTTGGATTCGTTCTCCTTTTAAGAGAAGCGGAATACCAGGCGGATAGGGAATCACTGCCTCAGCAGCTATCTCTCCTATGCTTTCCCTCATCGAGACCAGATACGTTGGATAATTATTCATTTCTTGATAAGACAAATCTAATTCTTGGACCTTTTCGGGAAAAAGATTTGTCCTCTCTATTGTAGCACGATTTACTGATTTTTTTAATGGATGCCCTATGGTTTTCAACCTTTTTTCCAGTGTATCTATTTCTTCCATCGGAGCAAGCCCGTGGACAAATAAAATTTGCTCATCCGTCGCAAGCTCCGGAAAAATTCCTGCTTTTTCGAGTAAGTTTACAACGGACTTTGTCGAAAAAGAATGTTTCACGTGGAACGTTAGCTTTAATGAATCGTCGGAAGGCATGAATTCCCAAAATGAAAAAGCGGAAAACAACTGCTTTACCTGTTCCACACTTTTTATCGTTTTGATTCGATCTTCTTTTGAAAAGTGTGCTAAAAAATGCCTTGCTATATCTAAAGAAGCCATAAGTATATAAGATGGACTGCTCGATTGGAAAATTTGTAAATAATGCGCAATTTGAGACGGATTGATACGGGAAGTCCCCAGATGTAAATACGAAGCCATCGTCATTGCGGGAGCCATTTTATGCGCAGAATGCACCACAGCATCTGCCCCCAGCTCTATCGCTGAAGCTGGAAAAGGGTCTCCTAAAGCAAAATGAACACCATGCGCTTCGTCTACTAGTACAGGGATATTGTATTGGTGCGCCTTATCAATCATTGCTTTCAATTGATAGGTTTGACCAAAATAATCCGGGTAGGTAAGAACGATTGCTTTGGCATCAGGATGCTGCTCTATGGCGGATGCTATGGTTTCATAGCTTGGACTTGTAAATCGGCTGACCTGCCCCTCCCATTCCGGAGCTAAAAAAACAGGCTGTGCTCCTGCTAACTCTACGCCATTCATCACCGACTTATGACAATTACGCTGAATAAGAATCTTATCTTCCTGCTTACACGCCGCGAGAATCATCGCCAGATTGCCAGCTGTCGATCCCCCAACCAGAAAAAATGTATGCTGGGTCTGAAAAAAAGCTGCTGCTAAGCTTTCCGCATCTGCAATAATTCCTGCAGGCGCATGCAAATCATCCATTCCTGTAATTTCAGTCACATCCCAGCGGAGCATGTGTTGAAAATCGTTATAATATGCAGATGGAAAAACTTGTCCGTGCTTATGGCCCGGTACGTGGAAAGAGATTGGATTCCTTTTTGCAAATGCTTGTAAATGCTCTGCTAATGGCATACGCTGCTGCTCCATTTGTCTGCCTCATTTCTTTATATATGTAAATAAACAAACCAATTCATTAAAATTGATTTGTTTATTATGGTGTACTTCTTATTATACCAAGCAAGTGAAAGGGATGAAAAACATGGATACAAAAATGACTATTATTCCACTTTTTTAATGTTAACAAGTATTTTTCTTCTATTTTATCCTAACAAAAAAGCCTTTGCATGCAAAGACTTGTAAAAGGGGATTATATTAAGAATGTAATGTTGATTGATTGATATTTTTTAACTTTGAGAGATAGTATTGATATTTTTCTTCCCGCGGCTCCGTATGAATCATATTATGCTCACATTCCGAACATAAAAACATGGAATACAAATGAATACCGTTTTCCTTTGGTTCCTCACAAATTCCGCAATACTCATACTCTTGAACTTTTTGCTGCTTCATTTCTCCACCTCCGTTAAAACTAGTATCTCCTAATCTAACGGATGCTATACATAGATATTATTTTTTAGATTTTTACTCAATCTAAAAAATAAAACAGCGTCTCAAAGAATAAATAAATGAATCGCTGCAAGGGAACCGACACCGAATATACCAAGAAATCCAGATACCAGGACTGTAAATAGATTAATTGGAATATGCAGGCCAACAGCCCCTCCAAATACATTCAAGAAAAAAAGCAGCAATACACCTATCCCCAGCTTCATCGTTGCTTTCCCAATATGTTTCATTGGTTTTACCGGCGCACCTACAATAAATAAAATAATAATTAATCCGACAATCGTTCCAATAAATAGTGTTGAATTCATTCCTCTCCCCACTTTCCTTCCATCACTTTAACTTATTTCTATGATTTACCGGAAGCGATTAGAACAGGTTTTAAAAGCAGCAGGATAATTGACAACTTTCTAAGATTCATTAGCAGCTTCCTTCTTTAGACGAGAAGAACGGACATTGAACTACCCCCGCTTATCAACCTTCAAGGTTGATTGAAGTGGGGGATTCCTAAGAACACCAACCTATCGGTCAGTTATGGATTAGGCTAGCCCCGCAGTCCCTGCGGTTAATCGCAATGCTTCTTTACGAAGATTCCTGCTTGCGTTCTTATCTCTTTGGTGATGGCATTGACAGATATCACACGTCCATGCACGCAAAGCAAGTTTTTTAACGTCTTGGTTTTGGTGTCCACAATTGGAACACAGCTGACTGGATGGATAGTTTTTAGCGACCTTAACAATCTGCTTTCCATACCAGGCCGCTTTATATTCCAGCATTGTTCGGAACGTTGACCAGGATACTTCGCTAATCGCTTTCGCAAGATTTTGATTTTTTAACATGTTTTTCACAGATAAATCTTCTATTCCGATGATATCGTGGTTTTTGACTATCTCGGTGGAGATTTTATCTAACATGTCTTTTCTTTTATTAGTAATTTTCTCGTGAAGCCGGGCTACTTTTCTTTTTTGTTTCTGCCAATTCGCCGAGCCCACCTGTCGCCTTGAAAGAATCACCTGCGCTTTTGCCAGCTTCTTTTCTAATGCCCGGAAAAACCTTGGATTTTCATACACCGTCCCATCGGAAAGGGTTGCAAAATCGGTTATTCCAACATCGATGCCTACAGAAGAACCTGTTTTTTCATAGTGCTTAACTTCCGTTTCAACCACAATCGAAACAAAGTACTTGCCTGAAGGATTGCGCCGGATCGTTGCATTGATAATACGTCCTTCCACTTCCCGACTTTTGGCAAAACGAACCAATCCGAGCTTAGGCAGTTTGATATGTTTATCCAATACAGCAATGTTTCTATTGACATGTTTCGTGGTATACGATTGAACAGGATTCTTTTTTGATTTAAAACGAGGTGCCTTATTCTGCTTCTTATAATAGCGCGTATAGGAATCATTCACATTTTCCACTGCTTTTTGAAGGGCAATGCTATCGACTTCTTTGAGGAAGGGATAGTTTTTCTTCAATTCTGGAACCGCTTTGATTGCCTTATTTTTATTGAAAAATTCGCCCTTCCAATTATTTTGAAGAAGCTGTCCGTTTTGTATCATTTCATTCACCGTATGCCAATAGTGGTCTTTTTCTTTTTGTTTTCCTGTAAAATAGTTGTAGACAAAGCGGAAGCAGCCGATTGTCTTATGGATGAAGGTGATTTGTTTTTTGTTCGGATAGATACGAAAACGAAATGCTTTTTTTACTTTCATAGCTTCTTACCTCCTCTTGTCTATTATATCAGAAGAAGGATGATTTTGGAACGTTTGTTCGACTCGGTGTTGGATAGTCGAGACGCCCTAAAGTAATCTTTTGTGCATAGGAGATTCATCTCCCCCTCACCTCTACGCGCTTGAAGAGGGAGTTTTCTCTCATTTTTTTGATAAAGAAAGCAATCGTCCCTGCAAATAGAAGAATAATGAATACCAAAGACCACGTATTTATATAAGATGGAAGCCCTCTCGCAACACGAATATCATTCCATATAATAAAAGGGAAGAGAATAGCTATCTCATTTTTTTAAACGTTCACCAGCATTCTGGAATTGATATATTGCCCTTTCACATTTGCTTCTGTTAGATTCCGATAATTATATACATGTGGAAATCGTTCCATAACAGTCATCCCAAACCATAAAAGTAACCCGATGCCTAAGAGGATGAACAGTTCTTCCCTTCCTCCCCATCTTGTTACTTCCCCTGCTTCATTATATTGTCCGGGAATCTGATTTGGAATAGCATCCCATGTAAAAATAATATACACAATAACACCAGAGAAACTCAGTATTCCCAGAACATTCAACAGCTTTTCAATTGCAGTCATTTTTAAGTTTAGATTCGGCGGATTGGTTTCCCTAATAAGTGTCCCCTCTTTTTTTCTTAGAAAAATAAAAAAGAATCAGGCAGCTTGAAACATACTTGATTCTTTTGGAAAAATATATTCTTTAATTTTAAAATCGTGTCGCTTTAACCTTGCGAATACGAGCTTCTTTCAACAGCATCAAATATTTGGATCTCGCTAATAGCTCCTCTTTCATCCCATTACGTGACGGGTCAATACTTTTTCGCACAAAATCCTGAAGCTGCCTCCACTCGCCCTCTACTTGATATAAAGCATTCAGAAGCTCCTGGTCCATATCTTTTTTCTTTAATTTCTTTGCCATATTTCCCACCAAACCTCGTTATAAAATGAAATTTCATCCCATGGAAGCTTTATTCTCCTCATGAATGATCAGCGATACAATTTAGACATCTCTTCGTCCCTCTAATGCTTTTGATAATGTAACCTCATCCGCATATTCCAAATCACCGCCGACAGGCAATCCATGTGCAATACGTGTGGTACGAATACCAGAAGGCTTTACCAACCGGGAAATATACATTGCCGTGGCTTCCCCTTCAATATTCGGATTGGTTGCTAAAATAAGCTCTTCTACTTCTTCGTCTTTCAATCGATTAATCAAATCCGGCACATTAATATCCTCTGGACCAATTCCGTCCATCGGTGAAATGGCTCCATGGAGAACATGATATTTGCCGCGAAATTCTTTCATTTTTTCCATCGCAATCACGTCTTTCGGATCTTGGACAACACAAATAATCGATCCATCCCGGCTGGTATCCTGACAAATAGCACACGGGTCTTGGTCTGTAATATGTCCGCAAACAGAACAATGGGTAAGCTCCCGTTTCGCATTCACTAATGCATTAGCAAAATTCATCACATCGTCATCCTTCATATTTAAAACAAAGAAGGCCAGACGTGCTGCTGTCTTTGGACCAATTCCCGGTAATTTGGAGAAGCTATCCATCAGCTTGGTTATCGGCTCTGGATAATACATACTTTCTTACCCCCTTATCAAAAAAAGTCAATTAAAAACTCTATCTTTTGCGAAAATAAGACGCCTTGGCAGTGAAGCCAGACGTCTTATCTTTAATTAGAAAGGAATTAGAACATTCCTGGCATATTCATTCCTTTTGTAAATTGTCCCATGGTATCATTTGTTTTGTCATCGATTTGTGTTAACACGTCATTAGTCGCTGCTAAAATAAGATCCTGCAGCATTTCAATATCATCCGGGTCAACAACCTCTTCTTTGATTTCTACATCTGTAATTTCTTTTTTGCCATTCGCCCGGACAGTTACCATGCCGCCGCCAGCTGAAGCTTCAAAGGACATTTCATGTAATTCATCCTGTGCCTTCATCATTTTCTTCTGCATTTTCTGCATTTGCTTCATCATGTTATTCATATTTCCCTTCATGGAAAATACCTCCTTTAAATGTATATGTTAATCATGAATTTCTAAAAGATCATCACCAAAAAGCTTTCGCGCTTCATCTACGAGCGGGTCTCCTTCTGGTTTCTTGGGTTCATCCGGCTTTTCCTGCTTTTGAATATACTCACTGCGCAGGTCATTCCACTCTTTCTCCGGAATAGGAATAATCGTGCGGTGTTTATCCAAATTCCCTAATATCGATTCTACCATTTCCCGATGATCCAGGAATAAAGAACAATGAATTTCATATTTAAACGCAACAATCAGGGTATCAGCTGATGCCGCAGCAGGCTTGCTGTCCTGAATCGTCGCATGAGCCGGGGCATTTGTTGTTTTCAACTGATTTAAGAAGTTTGCCCAATGTGCATGAACATCTTTCAGTTCTTTTTTCTCTGCCTTTCCTAGTGTATCACGAATTCGATCAAATGGAATCTTATAAGTGTTTCGTGAATTTCTCGAGCTGGGACGGCGTCTTTCCTGTGCAGGGGCGGTACCGCCAGCATCTTGCTGCTGGGGCGGGGCTTCTTTTAATTTTGCAATATCACGCTCCATCGCCTGCAGTTTCTGCTGAAGCTGCCCGACAACAGCTGATTGCTCCACAGCTTCCGGCTGAAGCTGTCCGGATCCTTGCGTCTTTCCAAATTGATCTGTAATGGACAACAGTGCAACTTCAATAAAGATTTTCGGACTGTTGGACCATTTCATTTCCTGCTGGCATTGATTCAGTTCAATAATTGCATGCTGAATCCAGCTGTTCTCCACTTGCTCCGATAATGCTTCAAAAGCTTCATTGGCTACTGCCCGTTCTAATAAATCAGCTAAACCTGACGAGCTTTTATATAAAAGTAAATCACGCATAAAGTAGATTAAATCCTGTACAAACTTTCCCGGATCTTTTCCGGTCTGAATCATCTGGTCCAATCCTTGAAGCACCGTCTGCACATCCTGCTGAATCATTGCACGGACGATATTGGTGAGCACCTCCTGAGATACTCCGCCAGTTACAGCAAGCACATCTTCTAACTCTACCTGCTCCTCACTATAGGAAATTGCCTGGTCCAGGATACTCAGTGCATCACGCATTCCGCCTTCTGCTGCTAATGCCACAGACTCTAAGGCTTCCTCTGTAACAGAAATAGTTTCTGCCTGCATGATTTTTTGCATTCTTTCCACAATTGCCTGATTAGAGATCGGTTTGAAATCAAAGCGCTGGCAACGGGATATAATCGTTAATGGTATTTTATGCGGTTCGGTAGTTGCCAGAATAAATACAACATGTTTTGGCGGCTCTTCCAGCGTTTTCAAAAGCGCATTAAATGCATTGACAGATATCATATGCACTTCATCAATAATATACACTTTATAAGGAACAGCACTCGGTGCATACTTTACTTTATCACGAATATCACGAATATCATCGACGCTAGTATTTGATGCCGCATCAATTTCAATGACATCCGAAATAGAGCCATCTTGAATCCCTTTACATGCCGCACATTCATTACATGGTTCTTTGACAGGCGCATGCTCACAATTAATCGTTTGTGCAAAAATCTTTGCAGCACTCGTTTTCCCTGTCCCTCTTGGGCCAGAGAATAAATAAGCATGTGAGAATTTATCCTGGGTAATAGCATTTTGTAATGTTCTCGTGATATGCTGCTGTCCTACGACATCTTCAAATGTTCTTGGTCGCCAGACGCGGTATAAAGCTTGATAACTCATGATTTCGATTCCCCTTATTTGTCTCCTTCTTATTATACCCGATTAAAGGCTTGGATGAAAACCTTAGAAATGATTATCTGGAAGTAATTTATGTTTGCAAAAATTAGCTTAGAATTTAATTTTTTTATGTTGAATAAAAAGGTTCGTCTAAATTTATAGAACTAATGTTCCTATTATGGTATAATACACTAAGATACTCACAGTAAGAAGTTAAACGGTGGAAGGTACCATCTCCTATATGAAAGGAGGTGATGCCTATGGCTACTTTTGATGCCTTATCTTTAATGATCAGCTTTGGCTTGCTTATTATAGCCATTCTTTCATTTCATGATAAAGACCAAAAGTAAAAAAACCACCCTTCGCTTGCCGGCAAACAGGGTGGCTTCATTGTCACTTAAAACAGCCTTCCCTCTCTGATGGAGAGAAATCACTGTGTGTATTTTCCGGGCAGCATGTGGTTGCATGCTGCCCTTTTTTATATCGTATGCTTTGCTATAGAAATTATATCATATCCCTGGTTTCTAGTACAATTTTACCTGTAAAAAGAAACTCGTACGGGGAATCATCCTTCTATTCGTCTGCATTCATCACTACTTCTTCGGATAAGCACGCTTATATTGTCTTGCCGGTTCCATCGTATCTCCCAACTGTTCGCTTGCCCGAATGGCCCAATAAGGATCTTTCAGCATACCGCGGCCAATCGCAACCAGGTCCGCATCGCCATTGCCAATAACAGACTCTGCCAACGCAGGGTCTTCTAAAAGGCCGACAGCAATCACCGGCATATCCAGCTCTTCTTTAAACCTGCGTGCAAATGGAAGCTGATAGCCTGGATTGGTGGCTGGTTTTTGCTTTCCTGGAGGTGCTTCTCCGCCGCTGGAAATATGGAACATATCAACACCAGCCGCTTTATATTTTTTGGCAATTTCTAATGCGTGGTCTATATCATAGCCGCCATCCATGTATTCTACAGCTGAAATGCGCATCAGAAGCGGCATATCTGCAGGAATCACATCTTTCACAGCACGGATAATTTGTACCCCAAAGAAGGACAGCTCCTGATATTCATCCTCTCTCTGATTAATTAACGGAGAATGAAATTGATGAATCAAATAACCGTGTGCTCCATGCAATTCAATCGTATCAAAACCAGCTTCGACTGCTCGTTTTGCTGCATCCTGGAACTGTTGAATCGTTTCCCGGACTTCATCTGTCGTTAAAGCACGAGGCATTTTATCATCCTCAGTAACAGGAATTGCCGATGGAGCAACTGGCGGGTTCGCATCCTCAGCCTTTCTGCCGGCATGCGCAATCTGAATACCAATTTTAGCGCCCTGCTTATGAACGGCATCAACTATTTTTTTATAAGCTGGAATTTGCTCGTCTGACCAGAGACCAAGGTCATTATCTGTAATCCGCCCATCCGGATCGACATCTGTCATTTCCACTAAGATTAATCCGGCGCCGCCCACTGCACGGGAGGTATAATGAACAAAATGCCAATCGTTTGGAATCCCGTCCTTAGCATCTACTGAATACTGGCACATTGGAGCCATGACAACTTTATTTTTCAAGGTTAAATTTTTTAATGTAAAAGGTTGTGTTAATTGAGCCATTTTTACACCTCGCTTGTAAATTTTAAGTAATTCATAGCATATGCTTTCTTATGATTCAGTGCAAATAATCTGTTTATCCCGCTATATTTTTGCATAAAAAAAAGAACTGCATTCACAGTCCTTTTCTTTCATATGTAACGTGCACCTGCTTTCGATGGAGTGACCATATGCGCTACGTAAGTTCATGGCTCAGCCCAGGTTTCCCTGCGGCACACAAGAATGACCACTTACTGCTGCTTCCTTCCGGACCTGACAGGGTTCATGGGTTCCTGTTGCGCAGGACCCGGACGTCAACACCAATTCCTTACGTCTGACCACACAGTCATCCCACCTCGAGCAGGAATTCGGCCTCGCTATAGCGGATTGCGAGTACAGGGCACCGCTACCTCCCCGCTTAGCACGTATTTATTATTATAGCTTCCTCGTCCTAAAAATGCAATGAAAAAAGTATCTTTTCCAGTGCCGGTCTATTCTCCCGCCTCAGCATCCTTTTCATTCTTCTTCTGACGCAGCTCTTTAAAAAAATTCTTTAAAACCGTACTGCATTGTGGTTCAAGCACACCAGATTTCACCTCGACCTGATGGTTAAACCGCGGTTCTTCCAATAAATTCATTAAGGTTCCCGCACAGCCTGCTTTTGGGTCACTTGCTCCATAGACTACACGCTTCACTCTTGATTGAACAATTGCTCCGGCGCACATAGGGCATGGCTCTAATGTAACATATAAGGTGCAATCCTCTAATCTCCAGCTGCCGACTTTTTGATTGGCATCCTGAATAGCAAGAAGCTCTGCATGAGTTAAAGTAGTCTGCATGGATTCACGCAAATTAAAGCCTCTGCCGATAATTTCTCCTTCCTTCACGACCACTGCACCAATGGGAACTTCGTTTAACATCCAAGCTCTGCGTGCCTCCTGCAGAGCAGCTGCCATATACTTTTCATCTTGGCTTACAGATATTTCTTCTGTCATTTTTATCACATCACTTTATTCTCGTTTTAATAATTGTTTAGCGGGAATACTATATTAACTGATTTCTTTAAAAAAGGAGAAGCTCATGAATATAACACCAGAGAACACAGCACTCGTTTTTATCGACTTAATCAATGATTTTAAATTTGACGGCGGTGACAACCTTCTTGCAAACACAGAAGAGATTCTCCCAAATTTAATTAATTTGCGTCACTTCGCCAAAGAAAAGTCGATACCTATTATCTACGTTAACGATCATTATGGCTTATGGCAAGCAGATTTCCGGGAGATTATCAAATATTGTAAAAATGAAAAGAGTGAGAACATCATTGAAAAAATCAAACCGGATGATGACGATTATTTCCTAATTAAACCACAACACTCCGCCTTTTTTCAAGCACCCTTACACGCTCTTTTAACAGATTTAAAACGAACACATCTTATTTTGGCAGGGATCGCCGGCGATATTTGTATTCTGTTTACGGCAAAGGATGCCTATATGTATAAATTCAGCCTTTCCATTCCTAAAAACTGCCTCGCCTCCGAGGGAGTGGATAATAATAACTATGCGCTTTATCTAATGGAATCGGTCATGGATGCAGATATTACAGCAATTTAACATATTACTTTCTCCCCCTTCATATAGTGAGTAAGAAGCACTCTGAAGGGGGTTATTAGTTTGCAAATATACGTCGTTGAACAAGGAAATACGCTGGAGCAAATTGCAGATACATACGGTTCCTCCGTTCAAGATATTGTCAATGCGAATGAACTAAATGCACCTGACCAATTAGTTATCGGGCAAGCACTTGTCATTCCCATTGTCGGAGAGTTTTATTTTGTGCAGTCTGGTGATACACTTTCTTCCGTGGCGGCTCAATTTAACATCCCTGTGGAGGAATTAGCAACGATTAACGGATTAAATGCAAATCAGATTATTTATCCTGGACTTCGCCTATACATCCCGCCTGCTCCAAAAGAACCGATTACTTCCAATGCCTATGTCGAACCAATGGGAGAGGAGGTTTCCCAGACATTAGAAACAGCAGCAAGCACGTATTCGCCTTTTTTAACGTATCTCACCTTATTTAGCTACCGCGCTAATCGGGATGGTACACTGACAGCTCCGCCAACAGGGAATCTTATCACCTCCGCACGAGCAAACGGCGCTTCCATTGCGATGGCCATTACTAATTTAGAAGAAGGAGCATTCAGCTCGGAGGTCGGGCATATTATCTTAACGGTGCAGGCTGTTCAAAACCGGTTATTAGATGAGATTATTAATATCGCAACAGAACAAGGCTTTCGTGATGTACATTTTGATTTTGAATTTCTTCCATCAGATGATAGGGAGGCTTATAATACCTTTTTGCGTACCGCAAAGGATCGCCTTTCCCAAGCTGGACTGCTGATTTCAACAGCACTTGCGCCAAAAACGAGCGCAGAACAGGCAGGGCAATGGTATGAAGCGCATGATTACCGCACCCACGGAGAGATTGTTGATTTTGTTGTGTTGATGACTTATGAATGGGGCTACAGCTACGGGCCACCGATGGCTATTTCACCTCTCAACTCCGTCCGCGACGTGGTGGAATATGCTGTTTCTGAAATTCCATCAGAGAAAATTTTACTCGGTCAGAATTTATATGGATATGATTGGACACTTCCTTTTGTAGAAGGAGGGGAAGCGGCACGGGCTATCAGTCCGCAGCAGGCCGTTCAAATCGCCTGGGAGAATAATGTTGCGATTCAATATGATACCACAGCCCAAGCGCCCTATTTTATGTATGCAGATGCCTCCGGACAGGAGCACGAGGTTTGGTTTGAGGATGCCCGTTCAATCCAGGCTAAATTTGATTTAATCCGCGAATTTCAACTTTTAGGCATTTCTTATTGGAAATTAGGGCTGTCCTTCCCGCAGAACTGGCTGCTTTTAAATAATGAATTTGATATTCAAAAATTAGAGGAATAAGCAGAATATGTACATGAAAAAGAGTGCTTTGAAACCATATTTTCAAAGCACTCTTCTTTATTTCTAATTATACTTTTTAATTAACCAAGCACTTTCACAGACTCACGATTAAACGCTGGAATATCATCTGGTGTACGGCTTGTTACTAATTGATTTTGACAAACGACAACTTCTTTATCCTGGAATTTCGCACCTGCATTTTCTAAATCAACCTGGATTGATTTAAAGCCTGTTGCTCCACGTCCATTCAGTGTTTTTGCAGTGATAAGAAGCTGCGGTCCATGACAAATGGCCATCACTGGTTTCTTCTCATCCATAAAATGTTTTGCAAATGCAACGAAGCGGTCATCTGCACGAAGCATGTCTGGAGAGAAACCGCCAGGAATAAATAATGCATCAAAGTCTTCTGGTTTTACGTCATCAATACCTTTATCGATAGTTACTTTTGTATCTTCTGATTTGCCTGTTACGGTATTGCCTTGTTCTTTTTCAATCGTAACCAGCTCATGACCAGCTTCTTCCAATGCTTTTTTAGGGTCTGTATATTCTACGTCTTCAAATAAGTCTGTGATAACTGTTGCAATTTTTTTACCCATGAATTATTCACTCCTTTAATATTGGTTACATCCTATATCTTCCCAAATAGAATTTATTTAAAACATACGAATTGATATTCTTTGTAAAGGGCGTTATCGAAGGAACGATTAACTCCTGTTTCTGTGAAAAAAAAGTTATTTTTTAATGTACGAAAGTTTGAGTACGTAAAAATAGTGGCTTCTCATTTTTATCGTTAAATGAGAAGCCACTATGTTCATTTTATAAAGTATTTCCTGCTTTTTTACAATAGACGGATTACTCCTCTAACGTCGAAGTATCTCCTGTCGGCAGCCCTAATTCCCATGATTTTAATAAACGGCGCATGATTTTACCGCTCCGTGTTTTAGGAATAGAGTCTTTTACTTCAATTTCTCTTGGTGCAGCGTGTGCACTTAATTCTTTTTTAATAAATTGACGAATTTCTTCCAACAGCTCATCACTTTTTTCATGACCCGGATTTAAGGTGATAAATGCTTTAATAATTTCTCCACGCTCCGGATCCGGCTTACCGATAACTCCCGCCTCTGCAACAGCCGGATGTTCAATCAGCTTGCTCTCGACTTCAAATGGTCCGACCCGTTCTCCAGATGTATTGATAACATCATCCAGACGGCCCTGGAACCAGAAATATCCATCTTCATCGCGATATGCACTATCTCCAGAGACATACCAGCCGTTAATAAAATAACTTTCATATTTTCCTTTATTGTTCCAAACCTCGCGCATCATGGATGGCCATCCCGCTTTGATGGCTAAATTACCCATTTGATTTGGAGGGATTTCATTGCCTTCATTATCGACAATGGACGCCTCTACCCCAGGGATTGGTTTCCCCATGGAACCAGGTCTGATTTCCAGTGACGGGATGTTTACAATCACCTGCGCCCCTGTCTCTGTCATCCACCAGGTATCATGAATTCGTAAATCGAAAGCTTTTAATCCCCATGTAATTACTTCCGGATTTAATGGCTCTCCTACGCTCAAAATATGACGCAGCGCAGACAGGTCATATTCTCTGACCTTCTCTTCGCCGTGACTTACAAGCATCCGTAATGCTGTCGGTGCAGTATACCATACGGTAACATGATTATCCTGTAACGTTTTATACCAATCATCTGGAGAAAAACGTCCGCCGCGAATCACATTTGTCACTCCGTGCAGCCAAGGCGCAAAAATACCATAGCTTGTTCCTGTAACCCAGCCAGGGTCAGCTGTACACCAATAGATGTCATCGTCCTCTAAATCTAACACCCATTCTCCAGTTGCGTAATGCTGTATCATAGCGTTATGGACATGCAGGATGCCTTTTGGCTTCCCTGTGGAACCAGATGTATAATGAAGCAGCATGCCATCTTCTCTATCCACCCAAACAATATCAAAATCCGTGGATGCCTCTTTCATTTCGGAATCGAAACCAATATACTGGTCTCCTTCTTCCTCATGCGCACCTACTAACACGATTTTCTCTAAATGAGGCAGTCTGTCCTGCGGGATACGGTAGAGTAAATCAGGAGTTGTTATTAATACACGCGCCTCACTATTCTCTAATCGATCGCCGACTGCCTGCTCCATAAATGCCTCAAACAGCGGTCCTGCAATCGCCCCTATTTTTAGAATACCAAAAAATGCTTGATAGAACTCCGGACTTCTCGGCATAAAAAGAAAAACACGATCTCCTTTTTGCACATCGTATTTCTTCAATACATTCGCAAATTGATTACTTTGTAAACGAAGTTCATCAAAGCTGACCTTTTCTTCTCGATTGGGATCTGAATATAGTAATGCGATTTTATCCTTCTTATCCGGATTATCAGCATGTCTATCAATTGCTTCATAGGCCATATTCACTTTTCCTGTTTCATGCCAGGAAAAGTTCTTCTCCACACTTTCCCAAGAAAATGTTTTTCGAAAATCCTCGTAGTTTTTTAAATTATGATTGCCTTCACGTGCCGGAATTGCTTGCATATCCATCTAATCACCTCATTCATCTTAATTGGAAACGATTACAAATAGAATTAAAAAAAGGATTAAAATATTTTGTTAACTATTTCTATTTTAGAACATTCTGTGACATTTTTAAAGAGTTTGTTTCTAATTTTACAAAATAAAGGAGATATTACTGGGATGAATACCCGTTAACCCATGATTTACAGCAGTTTATCAGGAACAAATAAATTAAGCAGAAAGCGTGCTGCAGGTTATCTCTTAATCAACTTCCAGCTAAATAGAATAAAAACAACGTACGAAACAAAGAAATCCGGACCCATTTTGAACATTCTCTCGTTAGAATGCAAATGCGTTCGGATTTCATTGAATTAAATATTGATTTTATGCATTTTGTGTCTTTTTCTCATTCCGTTTTCCCCGTTCAGATATAATATATGCACAAGTAGCATCGCCGGCAATATTTAGAGATGTCCTTAACATATCGAGAAGACGGTCAATACCAATTATTAAAGCAATACCTTCTACCGGCAGCCCAACTTGGCCAAGTACCATTGCCAGCATCACCAGTCCGACGCCAGGGACGCCTGCTGTACCAACACTTGCCAACGTAGCGATAAGAACGACCATTAATAAATCCATAAAAGTCAGCGGGATATCATACACTTGGGAAATAAATACGGTTGCTACAGCCTGCATAATTGCTGTCCCGTCCATATTAATGGTTGCACCGAGCGGCTGAACAAAGCTGCTGACAGCTTTTTTTACACCCAGTTTTTCTTGAGCTGTCTTCATCGCCACAGGAAGTGCAGCATTAGAGCTGGAAGTACTAAAGCCAACCACCATTGCCGGGAAAAATACTTTAAAAAATGTAATTGGGTTCCCGCGTCCGATTAGCCAAATAGCAAGCGAATAGATAATGAGTGCGTGCAGCAGCAAACCTGCAATCACCGTTAACATATAGCTCAACATGGAACCGAGTGCATTCAGTCCAGCATCACCAATTGCTGAGGCAATCAAAGCAAATGCCCCATACGGAGCAAATCGCATAATCACTGTAATTAACCAATTCAAAATTTCGTTTGCCTGTTCAAATAGATTATATATTCCTTTTGTTTTATCACTTAAAAATGCCAATGCAACCCCAATAAAGATAGCAAATGCAATAATCTGAAGCATTTCTCCAGATGCCAATGCTTCTATAGGATTCTCAGGAACAATATTAATCAACGTCTCCATAATTGGCGGTGCTTCATCTGCGCTGTATTCTGCATTTGACGTATCAAAAATCCCTGTCGACCCCGGCTGGATCAAATAACCCAAACCTAGACCTAAACTGATTGCAATTGCCGTTGTTGTTAAGAAAAAGGCAACCGCGGAAACACCAATCTTTCCTAATTTTTTCGGGTCTCCCAGGCCTGCTGTTCCTAATACAATGGATACAAATACAAGCGGAACTACTAACATCATTATAAGATTAATAAATATTTGACCAATCGGGTCTAATACATATTTATCGAGAGGTTCAAAAAAACTTTCCGGGGCAAATGTCAGTGCTATACCAGCAGCTGCACCAGCAACCAGAGCAATTAATATTCTTCTCGTTAATTTTTTAGAATCCATATACCTTCTTCCTTTCACTATGTTTTCGGGTACAAAAATATCCAACTGAAACAAAGTTTTTTTTTTACTGCTAGTTACCTTCTCTTTAATCAGTCATTCTTCACTCTTGATAAACACTTTATTTTCATTGGATATAAAACATAGATTTATTGGATTTTTCATTGTAGTTGAGGCGACTACATTTTACAGGGTTTATTCTAATTGTAGAGTAAGATAAATTCTACCATAAATGTAAGGTACTTGAATAGTATGTTTTTAAATATTACATTATATTCCATATTACATAAATATGTTTAAAATCTTTACCCAGTTTTTTATTGAGTAAAACACAAGCTTCATTTATCCAATAAAAAACTACCTCCCTATGAACGAGGAGATAGAACCCGAATTACGTATTATAACAGGATAAAATATATTGTGGTTGAGAGATTTTTCTTTGAGGGGATAGCTATGTGGCGCTTAATGATAGTTATATCATTCCAGCTCTTCGAGGTATCGTTTTGATCTAGGGTGTATAAAATCTCTTCCTTTTTATTTTCGTTTATAAAAGCTCTTTGCATTTATTTAATGCATCATTCAACTCCTTATCAAATAACATTTTCACATCAATTTCTAATGCATCTGCTATTCTTTCCAGGGTATCTACATCTATCTTTGTTTTTCCCTTGGAAATATTGGTGTACCAGGCAGGAGTTTTAGAGCATTTTTTTGCAATTTGTGTCTTCGTTATCTGCTTTTGCTGTCTGATAAATTCGATTTTCTCATGTATTTCCACTAAATCACCCCATCCATCTTTTGGTTTTTATACTTTAAATTATAATTAAGCGCTTTGCATAAGTCAATATACGAAAACAATAAAATTTGCATTTCGCTTAAAAATATTATTGTTTTTATTAAAAATGGTATTATCTCTATATTGAGGTGGATACTATGAAAATTCTTTCCCAAAGATTAAGAGAAGCACGAGAAAAAGCTGGATTAAAACAAATTGAAGCTTCGAAACTTTTAGGTATTTCAAATGGTACTTTATCTGGTTATGAAAGAGAATATCGTGATCCGGACACAGACACGTTACATAAAATGGCTAATTTATATGGTGTTTCCGTAGATTGGCTTTTAGGTAAATCTATGTCTCCCTCAACAAAGGATACTTCCCGGCCGGAACCGATGTCGGAGCAAGATACATTGATGTTCCGTAATTGGAAACGAATGACAGAAGATGAGAAAGAAGAAGCTTTAAATGTGATACAATATATTTTATACAGAAAGAAAACAAATAATGGTAACGCCAATCAAAATGACTAATGCTGATTTATACTTCCATAAGCAATATAAAAACAGGTGTACTTGCTGCACCTTATTTTTAGCACTTCAAACCGAACGTATATTCTTATTGAAGGTGGGAAATCAAATGTACTATTCAGATGTAGAAAAATTTGTCGAAGTATTATACAAGCAGCTGAATATCCAGACTCCGGCAGAGCTCTCCATTTCTGCTATTGCACAAGCTTTAAATATTGAAATTATTTATGCAGCATCTGTCAGTATGCGGATAGATAATTATATCGTACTTCCAAATACTTCCCAGCAAAATATATGGCAATGTTTTGGGCATGAATTATGCCATTATTTTTTCCATGAAGGAGATCAGCGTTTTATGCATTCCCTTTTTGTCGACCTGCAAGAAAATCAAGCCAACCATTTTGCATATCATTTTTGTATCCCGACATTTATGCTGGACCAGCTTCATATCGAAAATGTTTATGATATTCTGCAGCATTTTCCGGTGGAATTTTCCTTTGCGCTGCACAGGCTGGAGATGTACCATAATAACCATTTTTCTCTGTATGAAAAAACCGCTTCCTATCTCACAGGGTAAAAATTAGACCTTGTTTCCTTTCCAACAGGCAAGAAACAAGGTCTGCGAACTTAAAATAATGTACAAAAAGGACAGTGAAAAAGAATTTTTAAATATCCTCTTAAAAGATATTGAGTACGATTATTCCACTGATAATCATAATAACAGCGATAACCCTTCTTTGATCAATTAAATACTTCGGAAGGTTAAACAGCCCAAAATGATCAATTAACAGTCCCATGATAATCTGCCCTAAAATAGCAGCCATCATCGTTAATGTAACACCCAGATAAGGCATTAAACTGATATTTGATGCGATATATGCTGCGCCGAGTGCACCACCGGCAAAATGCCAGGGCTTTAATTTAAAATCTCCAGAAATACGTGTTAACTTTACTCCTTTATTCACTATCATCGACAGAATAAATAACACAGCGGTTCCTACAATAAATGAAATAAAAGCAGCATAAATAAAGGAGTCTACTTCATAACGCAAGGCGCTATTGATTGCTGTCTGCAGCGGCGGCATCATTCCTGTACATATCCCGAACAATACCCACAGACGGGAATGACTCTGCGAAACGCCGGGATTTTTTTTCGCATTCATATAGACAATTCCGGTAATTAAAAGAAGAACACCAACGATATGCATAAAATGCAACGGTTTTACCTCTGCACCAAACCAGCCAAAGGTATCAATCAAAATACCAATCACCATCTGTCCTGTTACGGTAACAATAACCGTTAATGCTGCACCAATTTTGGGCAGTAAAATAATATTCCCTGTAAGAAAAATTACTCCAAGCACACCACCAGTAAACCAGATATAGGAAAAGGATTGATCTGCAAAGAATGATACTGTAAATTTGTCAGGATCTATCATAAGATTAATGAAAAATAAAATAATACTTCCAGATAAAAAGGAATAAAAGGATGTCGGCAACACCGCTTTCGTAAACACAGTCAGCCGATTATTTACTGCTGTCTGCAGCGGAATCATCATTCCTGCAATGATCCCCAGAACAATTATTACATACAATAAAGAAACCTTCCTTCTAAAAACCGTAATGTATTTATTTTAAGCAAATATATAGCAGAAAACAATACACTTGCTCCGTTCCCCTATCCAAAACCCGGTATTTATTAAGAGAAACCAAGAAAATCACTTGGTCTTTAAAATACTAATATTCTTGCCGAGCAGATGTCCGCTTCGGGAAGTCGCTTTCCGCGGGCAACGGTTTTGACGGGGCGAGTAACCGCAGCAGTCCTAGTGGGAAGACTCCGCAGGAAAAAAGTGTTCTTCTATTTTCTACCATAGGCATAAGCGCGACTATGCTTCTGTCTGCGCCTGTCGGCTTGCCAATCAGCAAGTCTTCTTTAAAGGAGATGAGCTCGGGGCCCATGGAAAGCGTAGTGTATTTCTGGGGCCTAAGATTACTCCCCCCATGAAACCCGTTGGAGCGGCTATCCTCAACATTTTATACTTTCTTACTCTTTAAAAAAGGCTTGGAACGAATGTTACTATTTTATAAAATCCTCTTATTTCTCAAGCTTTAAATTTGAACATTTTAAGAACTTTCTTCATTTGTGAAGTATTTCACTTGTTTTATTTTCCGAAACCGTTATAATAAAAATAGAGGTTATTGTGAATTTATTCACAATTAATTAAGAGGAGGGTTTTTGTTATGAAAGTAGCAGATGAAATGGTAAAAAGAGTCCCTTGGGATGGTTTCGTTGAAGGCAACTGGCAGCAAGAAATTGATGTTCGTGATTTTATTTTACAGAATTATCATTTATATGAAGGAAATGAATCCTTCTTAACTGATGCAACTCAAGCCACCAAAGACCTGTGGGAGCAAGTCATGCAATTAACCAGAGAAGAACGGGAAAATGGCGGTGTATATGATTTAGATACAAAAATCGTATCTACTATTACCTCTCACGGTGCTGGTTATTTAAATAAGCCCTTGGAAAAAATCATCGGCGTGCAAACAGATGCGCCTTTCAAACGTGCTCTAATGCCTTTTGGAGGTATCCGTATGGCTGTAGCTGCCGCAGAATCCTATGGCTACAAAGTTGATGATGACGTTGTCCATACCTTTACAGAACACCGGAAAACGCATAACCAAGGCGTCTTTGATGCCTATACACCCGAAATCTTAAAAGCAAGAAAAGCAGGAATCATCACCGGGCTTCCAGATGCATACGGCCGCGGACGTATTATCGGTGATTACCGCCGCGTTGCCCTGTATGGAGTAGACCGTTTAATTGAAGAAAAGAAAAAAGACCTGCAGCTGATTGGTAACGGAACAATGACGGACGATGTGATTCGCGACCGTGAAGAAACCTCGGAGCAGATTCGTTCCTTAATGGATTTGAAAAAGCTCGGAGAAAAATATGAATTTGACCTTTCCAAGCCTGCAACAACTGCACAGGAAGCATTCCAATGGCTCTATTTAGCCTATTTAGCTGCCATTAAAGAGCAAAACGGGGCTGCCATGAGTCTTGGCCGTGTTTCTACATTCTTAGATATTTATATAGAGAGAGATATTGAAAATGGGGTTATGACAGAGCAAGAAGCGCAAGAACTTGTCGATCATTTTGTGATGAAGCTGCGTCTCGTAAAATTCGCAAGAACACCAGATTATAACGAATTATTTAGCGGAGACCCGACTTGGGTAACAGAATCATTGGCAGGAATAGCAGAAGATGGACGCCCACTTGTAACAAAGAGCTCCTATCGTTTTCTGCACACATTAGATAACTTAGGACCGGCGCCAGAGCCAAACTTAACCGTACTTTGGTCTGCTAAACTGCCGGAAAACTATAAAAAATATTGTGCAAAAATGTCTATTAAATCAAGCTCGATTCAATATGAAAACGATGATATCATGCGCCCGATCTATGGAGATGACTATGGAATTGCCTGCTGTGTATCTGCAATGCGCATCGGGAAACAAATGCAGTTCTTCGGTGCACGGGCAAACTTGGCAAAAGCACTTCTGTATGCGATCAATGGCGGTGTAGATGAAAATCTAAAAATGCAGGTAGCTCCAAACTATGCACCAATCACATCAGAGTATCTTGATTACGACGAAGTGATGGAGAAATATGATAACCTCCTAGACTGGTTATCTGGTTTATATGTCAACGCATTAAACATTATCCATTATATGCATGATAAATACAGCTACGAGCGACTGGAAATGGCGTTGCATGACCGGGAAGTATTACGGACCATGGCTTGTGGTGTAGCAGGACTATCCGTCATTGTCGATTCCCTAAGCGCCATTAAATATGCGAAGGTAAGAACCATTCGTGATGAAGACGGACTTGTTGTTGATTATGAAATAGAAGGAGACTATCCAAAATACGGCAATAACGATGATCGCGCAGATGAAATTGCTGTGAGTCTCGTAAAAGACTTTATGAATAAAATTAAGAAACACCATATGTATCGCGATGCTACACCAACACAGTCTATCCTGACGATTACTTCCAATGTGGTTTACGGGAAGAAAACGGGAAATACACCAGATGGACGAAAAGCAGGAGAACCTTTTGCTCCAGGAGCAAACCCATTACACGGACGTGATAAAAATGGCTCATTAGCTTCTTTAAGCTCCGTTGCAAAATTGCCATATAAATACGCACTGGATGGTATCTCGAACACCTTCTCCATCGTGCCAAAAGCGTTAGGTAAAGATGAAGAAACAAGAAAAACAAACTTAGCCGGTATCCTCGATGGCTATGCAGCAAAAAAAGGACATCATCTAAACATCAATGTCTTTGATCGGGAAACTTTATTAGATGCGATGGAGCATCCGGAAGAATACCCGCAGCTTACCATCCGCGTCTCTGGATATGCAGTAAACTTTATTAAGCTGACAAGAGAACAGCAAATCGATGTCATTAACCGGACCTTCCATGAAAGCTTGTAAGGCCATTCTGTAAGAAGTCAATATCAAGCGCTCATTAAATAACTTGAGCGCTTGATGCTGAATTATTTTCAGCATATGAAGTGAGGGGGAAAAGTATCATGAAAGAAGGAAGAATTCATTCAATCGAAACGTGTGGAACCGTAGACGGGCCTGGATTACGCTATGTTATCTTTACTCAAGGCTGTTTATTACGCTGTCAATTTTGTCATAATCCGGATACATGGAACATGGGAGCAGGAAAGAAAATGTCTGTACAAGAGCTGGTGAAGGATATTAAGGGCTATCTCCCATTCTTCCAATCTACCAATGGAGGAGTGACTGTCAGCGGCGGAGAGCCTTTACTTCAGGTTGAATTTTTACTCGAATTGTTCACCGAACTGAAAAAATTAGGAGTACACACAACCATTGATACTTCTGCCGGATGCTTTAACCGCTCCCCTCACTTTATAAAAAATTTAGATAAAGTACTGGAATTAACTGATTTGGTTTTACTTGATTTAAAGCATATCAACGCTGCAGCGCATAAAGAGCTCACTGGTCTGTCCAATGAACATATTCTCGACATGGCCCGCTATTTAGACGAGAAGAAAGTGCCTGTCTGGGTCCGTCATGTACTTGTTCCCGGTGGCAGCGATAACGATGCACATTTACAGCAGCTCTCCGATTTTATTGCGACATTAAATAATGTCGAAAAAATAGAAGTGCTGCCGTATCATAAATTAGGTGTCTATAAATGGGAAAATCTTGGTTTGGACTATCCGCTGGAAGGTGTAGAGCCACCGACAGAGGAACGGGTGAAAAACGCCGAAGATATTTTGAATCGGGTGAAAGTGATATAGCGATAGGGAATCGGAATCCATTGCTGTATCCTGCCCTTTATATAGATGAGAAGAATGGAGCCGCTTCTTTTTAGGAGCGGCTCTATTCATTATTACCGTCTATAAAACAAAAAACATCAATGGTGTTTCTCATTTTGCTTTTTCACGAAAAATAAGCAGAACAATAATTGTCTTCTCTATATAAAAAAAAGCCACCTTTCAGAAATCTTGTCATAAAACAAACAAGAAAACGAAAAATGACGTCTGTCGGTTTATGTAATTTTCAAGTATAAACCGTGGCCTCCGATAATATAACTGAAAGACACAAATCTCTGTATAACAAGACTTTTTTACGCCCCCGGCAGGATTCGAACCTGCGGCACATGGTTTAGGAAACCAATGCTCTATCCCCTGAGCTACGGGGGCTTTGCACATAATCAGCAGTGGAAACCGCTCAATTATGCTTCATTATCCGTCCATTGAAAAATAAACGAACAATCGTATTATACTAAACCTTATCTATTTTGGGAAGCATCGTGTTTCATTTATTTGCCGGCTCTCTGCAATCTCGTCCGATAAGGAATCGACAGGACGTGAAGAATCATCAGCAAACAGCCCATGAGAATAATTTCTACAGAAGACAGCCTTAGCAGAAAGGCCAGCCCTAACAGAATAGGAATGGCTAATAAAGGGAGCCAGCCGCCTTTTTTACTTGCATTATAATAATTTTCTTTGCCGCAGTGCGGACAAATCATTTTAATCTTAAATACCTGCTTAAAGGTCTGTCCATAACTCCATCTTTTCCCGCAATAACTGCAATCCGGTGTATGCATCTGCTTTCCCTCTTCTCTTTTTTAAAGTACGTGTAAAAAATTAGTTCTGAGCATTCGTAATCTCGATAGACCGATTTCGTGCGCCATCGACACATGCTTTAATTATCTTATCAAATTCATTCGCCATTAACTGGTTTAAACCAGCCTCTGTGGTTCCTGCCGGGCTGGTAATATTAACACGGAGCTGTTCCGGGTCTGCGCCAGATGTCTCCAGCATTTTTCCTGCGCCGATCACCGTCTGGGTCAGCAGCTCTAATGCCGTATCCCGGTCCAATCCTGCTTCAATTGCTGCTTTTTCCATTGCTTCCACCATGTAGTAGAAAAATGCCGGTCCGCTTCCTGCAATCGCCGTAATCGTATGCATCTGCTCCTCATCAACAATTTTTGTTGTACCCACTGTCTGGAATAGTTCCTCAGCAAAGTAAAGCTGACCGAGTTCGACATTGGTTCCCTTTGAAATAGCAGTAGCTGATTGGCCGATCAATGCAGACGTATTCGGCATGGTTCGAATAACAGGAATACCTTCTCCCAGCGTTTTTTCCATCTGTTCGATAGATAACCCTGCAATCACCGAAATAACCATGTGATGCGGTTTTATATAATTTTTTAGCCAGTCTAAATAATCCTTCGCATCCTTAGGCTTCATCGCTAAAATAATAATATCTGCTTTCTCGATCATTTCTTCTTTATCCAGGTCGCAAGTCACTCCATACTTTTCAGCAATCAGATCTAACCTTGCTTTATCACTGCGATTCGTCACCAGCACCTGTTCTTTTGTAACAACATTAGTCCTTGTAATGCCTGCAATAATCGCCTCTGCTAAATTTCCTGCTCCAAAAAATGCAATTGTTTTTTCCATGTAGTTTCCTCCTGTGTGTTTCTTCTTTCCTTTAATATTTTATTTCACCGATACCTCAGAGCAATAAAAAAAACTGATTATACATCCCTTGTAAAGGACGAAATCAGTATTATTCCGCGGTACCACCTTTGTTGATAAAAGTTATCCACTCACATTGATAATGCAGTTTACTGCAGTCAGCATACACTAACCTACTCCCGGATAGGTTCATCAAGGCATTTACAGAAATCTTACAGCCGCCGGATTTCCTCTCTTTGGTAAATACACATCGATTACTGGTCCGTTCACCGTATTTCTTTATTGAATTGTACTATAAGGCCTTGCCATACTTTTGTCAAGACTGCACCCATCAGAATGGATTGCAGCGTCTTTTTATCTGCTATTCAAAACAAATTTTGCTATACTTATATTGTACATGAATGTAAGCCAGAAAGGAATTTTATCAATGGATGAATCAAAACAGATACACCAGTTAACCGCTGTACGAAAAGAACTGACACGTTTCATGCTCAGCTATAAATTTGGACTGGATGAAATCAATACCAAGCTGAACATCCTTCAAGAAGAATTTGAGCATATTCATGATTATAATCCGATTGAACATTTAAAATCACGTATAAAAACACCTGAAAGTATTTTACGAAAATGCCAGCGAAAAAACATTTCGATTACGCAAAAATCTATCAAGAATCATATCAAGGATATTGCAGGAATCCGGATTGTCTGCTCCTTTATATCCGATATTTATAAAATCAGCGAAATGATCCAAGGTCAGCAGGATATCAAAGTCATTGAAACGAAAGACTATATTAAGCATCCAAAACCAAACGGATATAAAAGTCTGCATCTGATTTTATCCATTCCTGTCTTTTTCTCTGACCGTCAGGAAGAGGTATTTATCGAAATTCAAATCCGTACCGTTGCGATGGATTTCTGGGCGAGCTTAGAGCATAAAATTTATTATAAATATGATGGGGAAGTACCGGCACATCTGGTAGAAGAATTAACAACCAGTGCAAATATCGCAAATCAACTGGATGAAAAGATGGAGTTTCTTCATACGGAAATCAATGAAGCAAAAGAGGATAAACATGCAGAGAGCAAGCTTAACTTTCTGCCGCTTGATAACAAACGCTTCCCGCTGCCAAAGCAGTTATTAGAATCGTTGTTGGAGCGAAGAGATAGAGAGTAAACATATATATGTATTAGAAAACCCGCAGCACGAAAGCTGCGGGTTTTTATCTCCAATTTTTTACGGTTGTTTTAAATGGAGGAGGTAGAGGGATTCGAACCCCCGCGCGGTTTGACCCGCCTCTCGGTTTTCAAGACCGACCCCTTCAGCCAGACTTGGGTATACCTCCATGAAATAACGCTAATTTGCTCACTTCCTAGCGAACAAAATATACTATATCATCCTCAAAGATGACTTGTCAATATTTTTTATCAAAAAATAAGAGGCCCCCAAAGATGGAGAGCCTCTTACTTAATCATTACTTGCCAATCACTTCAATGCCGCTCATATACGGACGCAATACTTCAGGAATTACTACACTTCCATCTTCCTGCTGGCAATTCTCTAAAATAGCCGCTACAGTACGTCCTAACGCAAGACCAGAACCGTTTAACGTATGGACAAATTCTGGTTTTCCATTTGCTTCGCGGCGGAAGCGAATTCCGGCACGGCGCGCTTGGAAATCCTCAAAATTAGAACAAGAAGAAATTTCACGGTACGTATGCTGGCTTGGAATCCATACTTCAATATCGTATTTTTTCGCTGCTGTAAAGCCTAAATCACCTGTACACATACTCATCACACGATAAGGGAGTTCTAACAGCTGCAATACTTTTTCCGCTTCCCCTGTCAGTCTTTCTAATGTGTCATAAGAATCTTCCGGTTTCACGAAATTCACAAGCTCCACTTTGTTAAATTGATGCTGGCGAATCAAGCCGCGTGTATCTCTTCCGGCAGAACCTGCTTCAGAACGGAAGCTGGCGCTGAATGCAACATATTTTTTCGGCAACGCCTCTCCTGATAAAATCTCATCACGGTGATAATTGGTTACAGGGACTTCTGCAGTCGGCACCAGAAAATAATCCCAGTCTTCCAGTTTAAACGCATCCTCTTCAAATTTCGGAAGCTGTCCTGTTCCTGTCATACTCAGGCGATTCACAATGTATGGAGGAAGCATTTCCTGATAGCCATGCTTATCCGCATGCAGATCCATCATGAAGTTTAATAATGCACGTTCCAGTCTTGCTCCTAATCCTTTATAAAAAACAAAACGGCTTCCCGTTACCTTTGCTGCACGTTCAAAGTCCAAAATATCTAAATTTGTCGCAACATCCCAGTGCGGCTGTGCTTCAAATGAAAATTCCGGCACCTCTCCCCATTTACGTGCTTCTACATTATCATCCTCATCTTCACCAACAGGCACACTCTCATGCGGCAGATTAGGAATAGAAAGCATGATATGTTCCAGGGTTTCCTCAATGTCTTTTAATTCTTTATCATATTTAGAAATTTGATCTCCAACTTCACGCATAGAAGCTATGGCTTCCTCCGCATCCTTCTTCTCGCGCTTTAAAACAGAAATTTCCTTAGACACTTCATTACGTTTTGCCTTTAGTTTTTCTGTCTCTGCAATCAATTCCCGTCTTCTTACATCAAGCTCGCCAAATTTGTCTAAATCGCCAAGGTCTTCTCCGCGGTGTGCTAATCTTTGCTTCACTTCATCAAAGTTATTTCGTACATATTTCATATCTAACATACTGATTACCTCCTATATTTTTAATGTCTTTAAAACCATAAAAAAACTCCCATCCCTTATGTAGAAAGGGACGAGAGTATATTTCCCGCGTTGCCACCCTAGTTAAAGAATCTATACAGACAGATTCTTCCGGCTTTATATACGAATAACGTCGTATCTCCGTGCTTACTTACGTGACTGAACCACTTCAATAAGCATGCTCCAGGATGGATTCACTGCATTCTAACGCTAATTTGCACCAGATATTAGCTCTCTATAGATAGAATCAAACAGCTACTGCTTCCTATCAACGCTTTATTATTTCAATGAATGATTGTATATCATCATAATCTATTTCCAATCAGGTTGCAAGACTTCCTGCAAAAATTAGCTGAAAAGTCCCTTCACCCAATTAAATGCACCTTGGAACATGTTTACAAAGAAATCACCAATAGATTGTAACGTAAGCATAAACCAATTTGCTTTTTCAACGGAGTCCATTGCAACTAAATCATAACTTTCCTGACTCGCTTCATCGGAAATATATCCAAAATCTTCTTCTTCTCCATCATAGACAACGGTAACTGTTCCGATAACTTCATCTGCTTCCACTGGAGCTTCTAACTCTCCATTATCATTCAATCTGTCTTCATCAATTTTATATTCTAAATGATACAGATCTTCCTCACCAGTTTTGATCGGAACATGAATCCCTTCATTGATGCCAATATTTACTTCTTTTTCTTTTCCTCTTGCAACCGGAGCTGTTTCATTGCCTTCTTCTTGATATCCTGCCGGGAATAATTCTTGTGTTTCAAATTGATCAAATCCATAATCAAACAGTTTTGCAGTCTCATTAAAACGGGCATCTTCACTGTCTGTTTTCATAACCACACTGATAAGACGTCGTCCATCCCGTTCTGCTGTTCCTGTAAAAGCATAACCGGCAACCGTTGTAAAACCAGTTTTTAAACCATCTACACCTTCATAGTAATGCTTCTGTAAATAATCTGCATCATGATCCAGCATGTAATTCCAGTTACGGATCTCCTGATCATCAAATTCCGTACTCGGCACGCTGGAAATTTCTAATGCTTCCGGATAATCATTCACTAATGCAGACCCTAAAATTGCTGCTGAACGGGCTGATAATAAGTTTGTATCGTTAGGACTTGTTCCTTCTGGATAATTATCCCCCAGACTCTCATTATCTAATCCGCTGGAATTAACAAATTTATATTCCGGCATTCCCAGTTCTTCTGCCTTTGCATTCATCATTTCGACAAATTCACTTTCTGAACCTGCAATTAACTCTGCAAGTGCAATCGTTGTCGCATTATCTGAGTTGATTGCCATTGCTTTATATAAATCTTCTACTGTGTAATCTTGCTGCTGTCTTAATCCAACCCCTGAAAAATCATCATTGCTGGATATTTCATATGCATAATCACTAATTTGTGTTGTTGTATCCCAGGAAATATCTCCGTTTTCAACTGCTTCCCAAACGAGATATTCTGTCATTATTTTCGTCATGCTAGCAGGAGGCAATGCCACATCCGGGTCCTTTGCAAATAATACTTTCCCCGTTTCTGCATCCACTAAAATAGCCGATTCCGCTTCTATATCTAATCCATCTGCATACACAGACATGGATGGTGTAACAAAAGATGTTAAAACAAGCGCTGCTGCAACCACCAAAAGAAACAATTTTTTCATAGACTTTCTCACATTTCCGTACCTCCGTTTAATAATATAGCCATCAACATACGTTCTATGTATTCTGCTGAGCACGCTTCACATTTTACCATAAAAATTCATAAAAAAATAGATGGAGCAACATCCTCCATCTATTTTTTTTACGACCGTATGACACAAATTTGTCATCAACTAAATTGCTTAATTATTCTCTTTTTTACTGCATAAAATAGTTCGGTGCTTCTTTCGTAATCTGAACATCATGCGGATGGCTTTCCTTCAACCCAGCCCCGGTAATCCGGATAAATCGGGAATCGTTTCTTAAGCTCTCCAGATTTTTCGTTCCACAATATCCCATGCCGGAGCGTAAACCGCCTGCCAGCTGATGGAAGGTATCTCCCAGCGAGCCTTTATACGCAATACGTCCTTCAATGCCTTCTGGAACAAGCTTTTTATTCTCTGATTCACTTTGGAAATAACGGTCTTTGGAGCCTGCTTGCATTGCTCCAACAGAGCCCATACCGCGATATACTTTATATTGACGTCCTTGGAAAATTTCTGTTTCTCCAGGGCTTTCCTTTGTTCCGGCAAAAATACTTCCCAGCATTACAGCATGTGCACCTGATGCCAAAGCCTTCACAATATCGCCGGAGTATTTGATTCCGCCGTCTGCAATAACGGGTACACCGTATTCTTTTGCTGCTCTTGCGCAGTCATAAACTGCTGTAATTTGTGGTACACCGACCCCTGCTACTACTCTTGTGGTACAGATAGACCCCGGTCCAATACCTACTTTGACAACGGAAGCTCCTGCTTCAATCAAAGCTTTTGTCCCATCCTCTGTAGCAACATTTCCTGCAATAATTGTCAAATCAGGATACGTTTCGCGAATGTGTTTTAATTGATCGAGAACACCTTTAGAATGACCATGTGCTGTATCGATTACAATGGCATCTACACCGACATCCACTAATTTTTCAATCCGCTTCATCGCGTCGCCTGTCACGCCGACTGCAGCTGCTGCAATCAACCGTCCTTGTGCATCCTTTGCTGCATTTGGAAATTCAATGACCTTTTCAATATCTTTAATCGTAATTAACCCTTTTAGAATTCCCTGATCATCAACAAGAGGCAGTTTTTCAATTTTATATTTCTGCAGAAGCTTCTCTGCTTCATCCAGTGTTGTTCCCACTGGCGCTGTCACTAATTCCTCTGTGGTCATCACTTCCGAAATCAGAATCGAATAATCTTCAATAAAACGTAAGTCACGATTGGTTAAAATACCGACGAGCTTTTGTTCCTCAATATTATTTACAATGGGAACTCCTGAAATGCGGTATTTTCCCATTAAATGTTCCGCATCATAAACCTGATGCTCCGGAGTTAAGAAGAACGGGTTCGTGATTACGCCGCTTTCTGAGCGTTTCACACGGTCTACTTCCTCTGCCTGCTGTTCAATAGACATATTCTTATGAATAACTCCAAACCCGCCTTGACGTGCCATCGCAATTGCCATTTCTGCTTCTGTTACTGTATCCATTCCAGCACTGATAAATGGGGATTTCAATTTTAAATTTGATGTTAAATCAACACTCAGATCCACCTGGTTTGGTAAAACATCTGATTCTGCCGGAACAAGCAATACATCATCAAATGTCAAACCTTCTTTTGCAAATTTGTCTTCTCTCATTGCTAGCTCATCCTCCAATCATTGAATTCGCAACCTCAATTCACTTCACTTACGGGTATTATACAGTTTTCAAGGTATATCCTTATCGAATATCGGAGAAACTGCTAAAAAAATACCAATCCTGTGAAAGCAGCAGCAAATATCTATTTTTACTTACATTACGCTTTTTTTCATGCTTTTTCAAGCACCCTACATATAGAAAAAATAGAGGATAGATTCAAAATATTTAAATAGTTATGGAGCTGTAGAAATGTTGCATGTTGAAGATTTATATCCATTTTTAACCACTCAGGAAAATGCACAAAATTACCTGAAGAAAAGTTACTCATTTCTTCGTGAAGCTCAGGCAAAAAGCTATCAAAACAGCTCTGCTTTTATCCATTATATTCATAATGGAACATGCTTTATGGAATCAAGCAGGCAAAGCAGTGTGCTGGTTCAGCCTGTTCTGTCTTTTTATGGAATGACACATCTTTTAAAAGGCTGGTTGCTGTCAAAGCGCCCTGATTATCCGGAAACAACAGCTGTTCTTGCGCATGGTCTGACTGCCCGGAAAAGAAAACGCAAGGATTATCGATTTATCGAGGATGAGGTCAAATTACAGCAAAAGGGGTTATTTCCATATGTAAGCCGCCATTTATTTTCTCTCTATCCCTTTCCATTAGAACGTGTTTCAATGCGTCTGTTATTAGCTTCTATTCCAGAATTAAGCAATATTTGGCAGCTTTATCAGGAGGAGTCGATGATTATTATTGGGAATAAAAACAGTAAACTGCTTCGTTTTCCCAATCGGATTTTAGATGGATTTTATTTAAAAGAAGATACCTTTGTCGAGCGTATTCGGGCTTTTTTGCCTCCAATTGAGGATATACAACAAAAAAAGGAGGAATTACAGCTTTATCTGACCGGGCCCGTCAAAGATTGGGACGGCCCCTTTCGTTATGATTTGCATAATGAAGCAATTTATTTTCCAGCGAATCGGGCAAACTATTTTCCTTATTCCGAAATCCTGGTACATTATCTGCTGCTATTTAATTTGAGTATGATTTGCCGTTATGAAACAGAATGGTGGGGTGAGCTGATGCAAATGAAAGCAGACCGGGAATATCCGCTTATCCAACGATTTTTAACCGTCACCCAGCAAAAAACACCAGCGCTTATCGGCCATCATTTACTACAGAATTTTAAAGAATAAAGCTGTTCCAGCAGATACAAAAACAACGGACGGGCTATGAATCACTTCGCCTGTCCGCTGTTTTATATCATCTTTCAATATCTCATCGTTTTACCTATTCCTCGTTGTTATCGTCTGCACCTTCATTAACTTCTTTATTTTCCTCAGATGCTTCGATTTCCTCTGCCGCTTCCTCTTCTTCTTTCTCAATTCGTGCTACTGTTGCAACTTCTTCGTCATCCTGCAGACGTATCAAGTGTACCCCTTTGGTATTTCTTCCAGTTTGTGAAATATCGGATACTTGCATTCGGATCAGAACGCCGCCGGCAGTAATAACCATTAAGTCTTCATCACCCTGAATGGCTTTTACATCAACTACATGTCCTGTTTTTTCATCCAGCTTACACGTAAATACACCTTTACCGCCACGATTGATACGGCGATATTCATCTTCTGGTGTCTGCTTTCCAAATCCTTTGCTGGTTACATGGAGAATTTTAGAACCTTCATCCATAATTTCCATGGAAACAACTTCATCATCCTCACGCAGGGAAATACCTTTTACTCCTGCTGCGGTTCTACCCATTGGACGCATTTGTTCTTCTTCAAAACGAATCAGATAGCCATTTTTCGTAGCAATCATAATTTCTTTTTCGCCATCTGTCATGCGGACAGAAATCAGCTCATCCTCTTCCCGAAGATTTACAGCAATCAGGCCGCCTTTACGGATGTTTTTGAATTTTTCAAGGGATGTACGTTTTGCAACCCCAAGCTTCGTTGTAAAGAATAAGAAGTGATCCTCATCAAACTCAGTTACAGAGATAACGGCGTTCACCCATTCTCCTTTTTCTACTTGAAGCAGGTTAATAATTGGAATCCCTTTAGCTGTCCGGCTGAACTCCGGTACTTCATAACCCTTTGTTTTATATACCTTCCCTTTATTCGTAAAGAAAAGAACTGTATCATGTGTTGATGTGGATACAAGGTGTTCTACAAAGTCATCCTCATTGGTTCCCATGCCCTGGATACCTCGTCCGCCACGGCGCTGCGTACGGTAAGTAGAAGCAGGCAAGCGTTTAATATAGCCCTGGTGGGTCAATGTAATAACGATATTCTCTTCCGGAATTAAATCTTCATCTTCAAAGAAGCCCGCTCCACCGGCAACAATTTCTGTACGGCGTTCATCACGGAACTTCTCTTTGATTTCCGTCAGCTCTTCACGAATGATTTCCAATACTTTCTCTTCATCCGCTAAAATAGCTTTTAATTCAGCAATCAATGCCTGCAGCTCTTTGTATTCTTCTTCAATTTTTTCGCGTTCTAATCCTGTTAAACGCTGTAGACGCATATCAAGAATAGCTTGGGCTTGTTTCTCGGATAACTGGTAACGTTCCATTAACCCTTCTCTTGCAATATCTGCTGTTTTTGAATTACGGATTAAAGAAATAACCTCATCCAAATGATCGAGTGCAACACGCAAGCCTTCTAAAATATGAGCGCGTGCTTCGGCTTTATTTAATTCAAAGGCTGTACGACGCTTGATAATTACTTTCTGGTGATCTAAATAATGCATCAGGCATTGTTTGACAGTTAATACCTGCGGACGTCCGTCCACAAGCGCAAGCATATTGATACCAAATGTCGTTTGCAAGGAAGTATGCTTATATAAATTATTCAAAACCACATTCGCATTTGCATCTCTTCTAAGCTCCATAACAACCCGCATGCCATTACGGTCTGATTCGTCACGAAGATCGGTAATGCCGTCAATTTTCTTATCGCGGACAAGCTCCGCTATTTTTTCAATGAGCTTGGCTTTGTTCACTTGATAAGGAAGCTCTGTCACAATAATGGTTTCTTTGTCATTTTTGCCTTGCTCAATATTGATTTTAGCCCGGATGGTAATGGAGCCTTTTCCTGTTTCGTATGCTTTACGGATACCGCTTCTGCCTAAGATTTGTCCTGCAGTAGGGAAATCTGGACCAGGAAGATAATTTTCCATGATTTCATCCACAGTTAAATCCGGATTTTTACTGATTGCCAGAACAGCATCAATCGTCTCTCCCAGATGATGCGGCGGAATATTAGTCGCCATACCGACTGCGATTCCAGAAGTTCCATTGACAAGTAAATTCGGGAAACGTGCCGGAAATACAATTGGCTCGCGTTCCGCTCCGTCATAGTTATCCTGATAATCAATCGTGTCTTTATTAATATCACGAAGCAGTTCCATGGAAATCTTAGACATACGTGCTTCTGTATAACGCATCGCTGCTGCTGAATCGCCATCGACCGAACCAAAGTTACCATGTCCATCCACTAGCATATACCGGTAACTGAAATCCTGTGCCATTCTTACCATTGTCTCATAAACAGCTGAGTCACCGTGCGGATGGTACTTACCTATAACCTCTCCGACGATACGTGCTGATTTTTTAAATGCTTTGTCAGAGTGCATTCCTAAATCATTCATTGCGTAAAGAATACGGCGATGTACGGGCTTCATTCCATCTCGAACGTCTGGCAATGCTCTTGCCACAATGACGCTCATTGCATAATCCAAGAAGGATGTGCGCATCTCTTTACTTATATTTATTTCCTGGACACTCGGACGATTTTCCTCTGCCATAGTCTAATAACCTCCCAATCACCATTATGTTAGTGATTCCTCGAATCTTTCATTTGGATAAGCTGGATTGCACTATTTAAACAATTTGAATATGTTTGAAAAACAAAAATAACAATACAACTTATACAGCTATTATATTTTTAATATCTGACAAGAAAGGGATAGAAGTACTTCTATCCGCTTTGTTGTCCTTATTAAAAGGATGTAATACTTAAATATCTAAGTTTTGTACGTATTGGGCGTTTTCTTCGATAAAGTTGCGTCGCGGTTCTACTTTATCGCCCATCAGCATATCAAAAACCTGGTCTGCGTCGATTGCGTCACTGAGTTCAACCTGCAGCAGTGTGCGGGATTCTGGGTTCATTGTGGTATCCCATAGCTGATCTGCATTCATTTCTCCTAACCCCTTATAACGCTGAATACCTGGTTTTGGTGCTTTTGGAATCTCTTCCAGAAGCGCATCCAATCCTTTATCCGAATAAACATAGTGAACAGATTTTCCTTGTTTGATTTGATAAAGCGGCGGCTGGGCAATATAAATATACCCGTGCTCAATCAACGGACGCATATATCGATAGAAAAAGGTCAATAATAACGTTCGAATATGAGCGCCATCTACATCGGCATCTGTCATAATGACTACTTTGTGATAGCGTGCCTTTGTAATATCAAATTCTTCGCCGATGCCGGTTCCTAATGCCGTAATCATAGCTCGTACTTCATTATTTGATAAAATTCGATCTAAGCGCGCTTTTTCGACATTCAGAATTTTTCCGCGCAATGGCAGGATAGCCTGATAATGACGGTCTCTTCCTGATTTTGCGGAACCGCCGGCAGAATCACCCTCTACGATATACAGTTCACTCAAAGAGGCATCTTTGGAAGAACAGTCAGCAAGCTTGCCAGGCAGACTTGTTACATCCAATGCACTTTTACGGCGGGTCAGCTCTCTTGCTTTTTTCGCTGCCAGACGTGCTCTGGATGCCATAAGTCCTTTATCAACAACGATTTTAGCAATTGTCGGGTTTTCATAGAGAAATTTAGAAAAGGACTCTGAAAATACACCATCTGTAATGGCCCGTACTTCGCTATTACCAAGTTTTGTTTTTGTCTGTCCTTCAAATTGCGGGTCTGGATGCTTTACAGAAACAATCGCTGTCAGTCCTTCGCGGACATCCTCTCCGGACAGGTTGGCGTCACTATCTTTCAATAGGCTGTTCTTTTTCGCATAATCGTTGATAGCACGTGTCAAACCGGAACGGAAACCAACTTCATGTGTACCGCCCTCGTACGTATGGATATTATTTGCAAAAGAATATAAGCTCGTTGCAAACCCATCGTTATACTGGATAGCAATTTCCACGGCTATTCCCTGATCTTCGCCTTCAGCATAGAAAGGCTCGTGCAAGACTTCTTTATTTTTATTAATAAATTCAACATAAGAACTGATTCCGCCCTCATAATAATACGTTGCCGGATCTTTATCAGTGCGCTTATCCTCGATGGAGATACGCAATCCTTTGTTTAAGAAGGCAAGCTCTCTCAGGCGCTGCTCTAATGTTTCATAGTTATATTCAGTAGTTTCTGTAAAAATTTCTTCATCCGGTATAAAATGGGTGACTGTCCCTGTAATATCTGTTTCGCCAATTACGGTAATTTCACCCTGAGGTACACCTTTTTTAAACGAGAGGTAATGAATTTTTCCATCCCGGTGGACAGATACCTCCAATTTACTAGAAAGAGCATTTACAACAGATGCACCTACACCATGAAGTCCGCCGGAAACCTTATATCCGCCGCCGCCGAATTTACCGCCGGCATGAAGAACCGTCATAATGACTTCCAAAGCTGGACGGCCTGTTTTCTTTTGAATATCAACAGGAATCCCCCGGCCATTATCTATTACAGTAATACTGTTATCTTCTTCAATAATGACTTCAATATGATCACAATAACCTGCCAGTGCTTCATCGATACTGTTATCCACTATCTCCCAGACAAGGTGATGTAATCCTTTTTCACTGGTGGAGCCAATATACATTCCCGGTCTTTTCCGAACTGCCTCAAGACCTTCAAGTACTTGTATCTGATCAGCATCATAGGCTTGGTTTTCTGTAATTTTGTCTTCCATCGACATCTTCTCACACTCATTTCTATATGAATTACAATCCATCCATTTGTATATATTAAAAAGAGAAGGCTCTGCATTTTCCTCAGCAGAAATCTCTTGATTTTGTTATCTCAGGCTTATTCTTCATAATAATCCTCTAGATTACTGATTGTAGTTAAAATACCTGACCGTTTTCTTAAAGTAGTTACAGATAAAGAACTGAAAAAAATATGATCTGCAGTAACCATAATGGATTTGGCCTTTTTTTCAGGACCGGAAACTTTGTTTTGCTGCTTCCATTCCTGTATCATTTGATACATTCCTGACGCATTGGTATATAAATCGTAATCAATAATCGCAACGATTTCCCGAGACCGGATAACATTGTCATTGCCAATGTGAATGAACACGATCAATCGCTTCCTTTCTTCATTAAACCAGACTTTTTTCCATCCTCAGGGGTATATTTTGTATAAAGAATAAACGCTCTTAGGTGCCAAAAAAATACAATACCCTGGAAACTTTTTGTACATCCTCTTTTTACAGCTGGAAATTATGACTCTTCTTTATTGGTCGCAACTCCCTGATGAACATAAAATAACTCAGCATTTTTTAGCGTTTCATGATGAATCCCGTCTACATTCGTGGTGGACACAAATGTCTGCACCTTTCCCTGAATGGTATTTAATAAATGCGACTGGCGATAATCATCCAGTTCACTTAACACGTCATCCAGTAAAAGAATCGGATATTCGCCTACTTCCTGATAAATCAATTCAATCTCAGCCAGTTTAATCGACAATGCGGTTGTCCGCTGCTGTCCCTGAGAACCATATGTTTGTACATCTTTGCCATTTACTAAGAAGATAAGGTCATCCCGGTGCGGACCAATCAGCGTGGTGCCGCGCTCTATTTCTTTTTCACGGACATCCTTGAAGGAATCTTGGTAGATAGTAGCTATTTTCTCCTTATCTGCCTCTTCTGATACCTTTATTGTCGCGTCATATTGAATTTCTAAGTTTTCTAGATTGCGGCTGATGCCTTCATGAATCGGTCCTGCCCACTTTCTTAACAAATCAAGATAGACAAATCTTCTCTCCAACAAAAAAGAAGCATGCTCAACCAGTTGGTCTGTTAATACATCCAACATCGTTTCATCAGCAGAGCTCCTGCGCTGCAGCTGCTTTAATAAATGGTTTCTTTGCTTTAGTATTTTTTGATATTGAGATAAATGGTATATATAAGTTGGCTGGATTTGGCCTAACTCCATATCCATAAAACGCCGGCGAATCTGCGGAGCACCTTTTACAATGGTTAAATCCTCCGGTGCAAACATAACCACATTAACCGCACCTATATAGTCACTTAACCGGTGCTGCTCCAAATGATTTACTTTTGCTTTTTTTCCTTTGGATGAAATGGAGATTTGCAGGGGAATCGATTGATTTCTTTTTGTAATCCTGCCCTCTATTGTAGCATAATCTGAATCCCAGCGTATGAGCTCTTTTTCCCGCATGGTCCGGTGAGAACGGGTAAAAGAGAGTACATAAATAGCTTCCATCAGATTGGTTTTCCCTTGAGCATTCTCACCGATGATGACATTTATTTTATCATCAAATGTAATATCCAATGTTTCATAGTTGCGGTAATTGGTTAATTTTAACTGTTCAATATGCATGCTTTAATCCTCTTTAAGAATGATAAATGATCCTATCTCATCAATTTCAAGGACATCTTCGGGATATAATTTTCTTCCGCGGCGATGTTCACGTTCCCCATTTACCACAGCACCTATATCTTGAAGATATGCTTTGACCATTCCGCCAGAATCTAAAAAGTTAATCAGCTTGATGCATTGCCCAAGCGTAATGTATTCCGTATCTATTTTTATCTGTTCATGCATGGATATCACCAAATACTTTCTATTTGTTTTATCTGCCTTTATTTTGACCAAAGACAAATGCGATTATTTTTTCCTCTATTGTCTATTTTACTAAAGATTGATTAAAAAAGGAAGAATAGGCCTCAAATAATTACAAAAAGATGCGTTACAGAGCTTTTAAGATATTTTTAATGGGGGAATTCTTATTTCCCTAATCTCTTCTTAGAGCGCGTTTTCTGTTGTTTTTTTAAAGGGGTTGTCAAAAAAATGCGGTTTTCTTTCTCATTATCGGTTCTAATCCAAAAGAAAAAGCTCTTTCTTCCACAAAAGAGCTTTTAAATGATCAGGTATAACTTTTACTTAATCATCCAGCTGGAATACTTTTTTTAACGCGTAATGCGTAAAAATTAATAGGTTCTTACCGGTAAAATAAGCTGCAGGATGGAATCATTTTCTACCGGGCAAATGATAAATGGACGCATTGCTCCAGTGAATTCTATCACTACTTCATCATATTCAATCGCTTTTAGCGCATCGATCATATATTTTGAACTGAAGGATATCTTTAAATTTTCTCCGTTAATCTCATCAGCTGTGACTTCTTCTTCAACATTTCCGATTTCTGGAGAGTTACTTGAAATCTGGATAACCCCATCATCATTGCTGGTAAATTTAACAACATTATTTCTTTCTTCTTTTGCTAATAAAGAAGCACGTTCGATTGATCTTAATAGCGGTGTTGTTTTTATTTGGATTGTTGTTTTACTATGATCCGGAATCAATCTCGATGTTTCTGGATAATTCCCGTCCAGTAATCGGGATAAGAAATTTAAATGCTTCGTACGGAAAAGAATTTGGTTATTCGTTACACTGATTTCTACTGTTTCCTCTGAATCATTTAAAATTTTATAGAGTTCATTGAGACTTTTTCCAGGAACAACAACCTGTTCTATCGATACATTCGTTCCTGTTACTGGAACCTCTCTTTTGGCCAGTCGATGGCTGTCAGTTGCTGTAAATACAAGCTTTTGATCTTCCAGCTTGATATTTACTCCGGTTAAAATTGGTCTGGTTTCCATCGTAGACACAGCAAAAACAGTTTGTTTAATCATACTTTTTAATAAGTCAATTGGCATTTCAAAGCTATTTTCTGTTTCTACTTGTGGAAGATGCGGATATTCATCGGCGCTCTGTCCATTTAAATTAAATTCTGATTTTCCGGAAGTAATTTTTACATTAAACTGCTCATCAACAACTATATCTACTTGTGCTTCCGGGAGCTTGCGGACAATTTCAGGAAAATATTTAGCCTGCAATACAATAGTTCCATCTTCTATATTTTCAACATATACTTTATCTTCATCTTCTGCAGGAATATAAGATTCAATAGAAATATCTGAATCACTCCCGGTTAATGTCACTCCGTGTTGTCTCACTTCTATCTTCATTCCAGTCAATATCGGAATAACTGTTCTGGAAGAGATTGCTTTCATAACATCCTGTACACTGGCAATCAGTTTATCTCTTTGTATTGTAAAACGCATGTTTATATCCTCCTCAGGTTTTAAGAAAAGTTTTACAGCAACTATTTCTTAAATTCTTTTCAAAATCAATAAAAAAGGGTTCTATATATTTATTAATTATAATATAAAACCAGTAATAACAGTAATAAGTGTTGTGATTACTGTGGATAAGTAAGTTTAGCATGAAAACATCAAAGTTTTCCACATGTGTATAACCTGTTCATAAGTGATTCACTTTTTTCACAGCATACACAGCTGCTTCCTTCTGCATAATTAAAAAGCAGGAGGACAACAAAGGCAATCCTGTTTCTATTTAGGTTTGCCTTTGTTGTGTTTTCTCTATAGGTGGATGCTCAAAAACTCCAATAAAAACGCATTTTTTGAACATGTATTATAAGGATTTAAGTTTTTCTTTTAATTCTTCAATATCCCGATCGAGCTCTGTATCTGTTTCAAGCAGCTTCGAAATTTTTTCATGGGCGTGAATGACGGTCGTATGATCTCTTCCGCCAAATTCCTGGCCAATTTTAGGCAGGGATGAGTCCGTAAGCTCCCGTGACAAATACATTGCAATCTGTCTTGGAAAGGCAATCGATTTGGTACGTTTTTTAGCAGGAAAATCTTCCAGACGGATATGATACCGGTCTGCGACAACCTCTTGAATCGCAGGAATGGTAATTTCTTTTGGTTTATTACTTGGAATGATATCCTTTAATGCATTTGCTGCCAACGATGCGTCAATGTCTTGATTGACTAAAGAAGAATAGGCAACAACACGTATCAGCGCGCCCTCCAGCTCCCGGATGTTTGTATTGATTTGATTAGCAATATAGAGCATAACCTCATTCGGAATATCTAAACCTTCTGCTTTTGCCTTTTTATTTAAAATGGCAATTCTTGTTTCTAAGTCAGGAGGTGTGATATCGGTAATCAGACCCCATTCAAAGCGTGAACGCAAACGATCCTCTAATGTAGGAATTTCTTTTGGCGGCCGGTCACTGGAAATAATAATTTGCTTGCTTTCTTCATGCAGCGCATTAAATGTATGGAAAAATTCTTCCTGTGTGGATTCTTTTCCAGCAATAAATTGAATATCATCAATAAGAAGGACATCAATATTGCGATATTTATTACGGAAATGATTCGATTTATTATCCATAATGGCATTGATAAATTCATTCGTAAATTTTTCAGAAGTCAGGTAAACCACTTTCGCATCTTTATTATGTTCTCTTACATAATGACCAATTGCATGCATTAAATGTGTTTTCCCTAAACCGACGCCGCCGTAGATAAATAAGGGATTGTACGCTTTAGCAGGAGCTTCCGCTACAGCTAGCGATGCTGCGTGTGCAAAGCGATTTCCGGCGCCGATAACAAATGTATCAAATGTATATTTATCATTAAGCATTGACTTGGGGGAATCCGTTGTTTTTGCATCGATATTCGGTTTTGGCATGGGTTTTTGATCGGATGGCTCTTCCACAGAATCAGGAATAATAAATTTTGCATTCAGACTTGTCCCAGTAGTTTTTTCCAATGTTTGCGTAATTAAATCTGTATACTGTGTCTCCAGCCAGTCCTTTGTAAATTCATTTGGAGCAGAGATAACCAATGTATTTTTTTCTAAGTGAAGGGCTTTTGTATTCTTCAGCCAGGTGTCAAAGCTCGGCTTACTTAATTTCTCTTTAATAATGTCCAATGTGGCATCCCAAAGTTCTTCAATATTTTCCAAAGTTACTTTCACTCCTTTCGACCTGAGTTAGGAAATAGGCTTAATAGCTGACAGCAATAAAAAAGAATCAACCAGCGCATTCCATTAATATTCATCATAGAAATTCATAACTTCTATTCAGAAGAAAAAAGCCTCTCTCAATCTATTTCATGTATTAGATGGAAAGGCAGACGTATTAAAATAAAAAAAGCGCTGTGGATAAATAAAAAAGAAATCATATATACGATTAAATACGAATATAAAAGATATTTACATTATACTATTAAAGCTAATTCTAAATAAAATATGACATATATAAACGCTATCCACAACTTTGTAGAAAACTTTATCAAAAATCAGTGGAAAGAATATCCACATCTTATCCACAATCTGTGAATAAGATTTATCTGCGAAATGATTTCCACAAACTAAAACATAAATATAATACCAAATAAAACTGAATAAATCAATGGCTTTTAAATAGTTATCCACATATTCTATCTGTTGTGTGTTTTGCTTATAAACAACACTGTATTTTGTGATTATCCTGTTTATTTTTTGTGTGGATAGACAAAAAGAAAGGAAATATATCCGATATAAGATGTGGATAATAAGAGTGATTTCTAAAATAGAAATTCTGTGCGGGCTGTATTAATTTCTGTACTATTTTTGGAGGGATACCAAAATCAATGATTAAGCTGCATCGATGTTAAAGCAAGGTGATTAGTGGAAGAAGTAAAATTTAGAAGGAATAAAGGGGATGTTATATGGAAAGGAATATATCAGCATGGTAATAATGAAAATGTGTGGCAGAGAATATGATTAATCTTTACACGACAGCTGTCGCAGCGAACGCAAAATGATAAAATTTTATTTCAACTATATATAGCAGTTAAAATATCGACCGAAAAAATGTGTGAGGAATAAAGGTCGTTAGAATTTTATTAAATACCCGGTTGACAAAATCAATCATTTTTTCGTATAATATCAAGGACTGTCTAAAGGATAAGTTATAAGCTATTTTAGTTTAAATATGAACTTGGAGATTCCAAGGAGGTGCACACTCATGAAAAGAACGTTTCAACCAAATAACCGCAAACGTAAAAAAGTTCACGGCTTTCGCACGCGTATGAGCACAAAAAATGGTCGTCATATCTTGGCTCGTCGTCGTCGCAAAGGACGTAAAGTTTTATCTGCATAAGCCACTGACAACTATCAGTGGTTTTTTTTCTGTATTTTAGAGGATATGCTTATTCACATAAGGAGTACATATTTTATGCTGATAAAAATGGACAAGTTTGCTGAAACAAGATGAATAGAAAAAGATGTATGCGGGTTAAATTAAAAGGTGATGACGGTGAAAAAACAATTTCGGATTAAAAAAAATGAAGAATTTCAGGCAACATTTAAACATGGGAATTCTTTCGCAAATAGGCAGCTGGTTATTTATTATAAAAAGAAAGATAATCAGGATCATTTTCGGATAGGTCTGTCTGTAGGGAAAAAAATAGGAAATGCCGTTGTCAGGAATCGGATTAAAAGGTTGTTGCGAGCGTCTTTTCAAGAGTTAGAGCAAGATATTAAACCTTGTTATGATATTGTAATCATTGCCAGAAACCCAACGAAAACAATGAGTTACGAGATGATGAAAAAAAGTCTCTCGCATTTACTATATAAAGAAAAATTATTTAAACATTCCAAGTAAGAACAAGTTTAGGATAGAATTCGCAATGTAAATAAGCTAAAATAGCAATTATAAGCGTTGGTAATATTAAGGAGGAAATGTTTTGCGTAGAAAATACGGGATATTAGTCACATTTCTCGTGTTAGCGGTTTTTTTAGCTGGGTGTACCCAAATCGATGAACCGATTACACCTGAAAGTGAAGGAATATGGAATACAATCTTTGTTTACCCATTATCATGGTTTATAACAATGATTGCAGAATTTTTAAATGAAAACTATGGACTGGCAATTATCCTGGTAACAGTAGTTATCCGTTTACTCTTAGTACCATTAAATGTAAAACAGATCAAAAGCACGAGGGCAATGCAGGAAGTGCAGCCGCAATTACAGGAACTTCAGAAAAAGTATGCGTCTAAGGATGCGAATACACAGCAGAAATTACAGCAGGAAACGATGCAATTATTCCAAAAGAATGGGGTCAATCCATTAGCAGGTTGTTTACCGATTCTTGTACAGATGCCAATATTTATTGCAATGTATCATGCAATCAGACGTACGACAGAAATTGCTACACATGATTTCCTCTGGTTCCAGCTTGGAACACCAGATTTTGTTTTACCGATTCTGACAGCGCTGTTTACGTTCTTACAGCAGAAATTAATGATGTCTACGAACTCCGCAGCAAACAGTAATCCGCAAATGCGTTTACAGCTGCAGATTATGCTTTATGTCATGCCGATCATGATTGGTGTTATGGCATTCTTCTTCCCGGCAGCATTGGCGTTGTACTGGGTAACAGGTAACATATTTATGGTATTCCAGACACTTCTTATTAATAAGCCGATGATGTCAAAAAAATAATTTTTAATAATGGGGGAAGAAATTCCCCCATTATTTATAAGAAAAATAGTTAAATATTTTGCATTTTTAAAAATATATGTGAATTCATCAAAAGTCCTAGCTACAGTACTTAATCAGAAGATATAGCAGCCGTTTTCCCTCACAAAAGTATATATCATTTTTTGCCAAGTAAGGGAAATTACGGATACTCATGCTGTGATTAATGGAGGGGAAGCGATTGAGAGAAGTAACTGCAAGTGGTCAAACCGTTGAAGAAGCGATTCAATCAGCTCTGGAGCAATTGGGAGTGGAAGAGAATCAAGTAGATGTTGAGGTCATTGATGAAGGCAAAAGAGGAATGTTTGGCATATTTGGGTCCAAGCGTGCTTATGTAAAAGTAACGGTCGCAAAGGATCCAGTTGAAGAAACTGCTCAATTTATCAAAGAAGTTACTAGCAACATGAATCTCTCAGTAAAAGTAGATACCGAAATAAAGGGAAACCATGTAACGTATACGATGCATCATGAAAATATTGCGAAGCTTATCGGAAAACGGGGCCAGACTTTAAATGCGCTGCAATATTTAGTTCATTTAGTCATTAATAAACAGAATGATACGTACTATACGGTAACCTTAGATGCAGAAGGTTACCGCGCGAGAAGAAAAGAAACACTGGAATCACTCGCGTTAAAAATGGGAGATAAAGCACAGAAAACGAAGAAAAAAGTAGTACTGGAGCCGATGCCGGCATTTGAACGTAAAATTATCCATAGCTTCCTGCAGGATAAGCAGGTTTCTACTTATTCTGACGGCGTCGAGCCACATCGTCATATTGTTATAAAACCATAGATAAAAGGAAAGCCAGGGAGATTAAAATCTTTCTGGCTTTTCATTTGTATTTTAATCAACTTTCGCACCTAATAATAAGTATATATATCTTGCTATCCTGGCAGGAAGAGAATGATTAAATAGTGTTATGCACATGTGGATAACACTAGGTCGAAAATAAACAAAACTATTTTTGTGGATAAGTTTCCTTTTTTCTAAAACTATGTTATTCTTGATTGTTAGTGATAATAAAAATTAACGAATTAATTTATAGATATAGAATGAAAGGAAGGCAGGTGAATAAGTATGGATACAGATACAATAGCAGCGATATCCACTCCAGTAGGTGAGGGGGCGATTGCAATTGTGCGTCTAAGCGGACCGGAAGCAATTCCGTTAGCCTCGGATGTGTTTGAAGGAAAGAGCCTGAAAGAGGCAGATTCCCATACAATTCATTATGGGAAAGTGATTGACCCGGAAACAAAGGAATTAGCAGAAGAGGTTATGGTTTCCGTGATGCGTGCTCCGAAAACCTTCACCCGTGAAGATATTGTTGAAATCAACTGTCATGGCGGATTGGTTTCCGTGAATCGTGTGTTAGAGATTATGCTCGCAAAAGGAGCACGTCTGGCCGAGCCGGGCGAGTTCACTAAACGTGCCTTTTTAAATGGCCGCATTGATTTATCACAAGCGGAAGCAGTAATGGATTTGATCCGTGCAAAGACAGATAAAGCAATGAATGTGGCATTAAAACAAATGGATGGACGTCTGTCGAAGCTTATTCAGACGTTGAGACAAGAATTACTGGAGACCGTTGCCCATGTAGAGGTAAACATCGATTATCCAGAGTATGATGATGTTGAGGAAATGTCGCACACCTTGATGGAGGAAAAGACCAAAGAGGTGGGAGAAGAAATAGAGAAGCTTCTGGAAGTTGCAGCGCAAGGGAAAATTTTGCGCGAAGGCTTAGCAACGGCCATTATTGGACGTCCAAATGTCGGAAAGTCTTCCTTAATGAATACCCTGGTGCAGGAAAATAAAGCTATTGTTACAGAAGTTCCAGGGACAACGCGTGATATCATTGAAGAATATGTGAATGTCCGCGGGGTTCCTTTACGTTTAGTAGATACAGCAGGAATCCGGGAAACAGAGGATATTGTAGAGCGTATTGGCGTGGATCGTTCCAGACAGGTATTGAAGGAATCCGATTTAATTTTATTTGTATTAAATTATAATGAAGCTTTGAGTGAGGAAGATAAAAAATTATTTGAAGCTGTGCAAGGTTTAGAGTATATTGTCATCATCAACAAGACAGACTTAGAGCAGAAGTTAGATTTAGAAGAAGTACGGAAATTTGCAGAAGGCAAGCCTGTCGTGACAACTTCCTTAATTGAAGAGCAGGGTGTTGATCAGCTGGAGCAGGCAATTGCCAATACCTTCTTCTCTGGTGAAGTAGATACAGGCGATTTAACGTATGTATCCAATGTACGTCATATTCAGCTGTTAAAACAGGCAAAACAGGCTTTGGATGATGCTCGCGAGGCAATTGAGCTTGGCATGCCGATGGATATTGTGCAAATTGATGTAACACGTTCATGGGAGTTTATGGGAGAAATTATTGGCGATACAGCAAGTGACAGCTTGATTGATCAGTTATTCTCTCAGTTCTGCTTAGGAAAATAACGGATATGTTTATATAAAGGAAAGGAAGAAAAAAATGACTTACAACGCAGGAAATTATGATGTCATTGTTGTTGGAGCCGGTCATGCTGGAATAGAAGCAGCGCATGCTTCTGCCCGTATGGGGGCAAAAACATTAATGCTGACATTGAACTTAGATATGATTGCATTTATGCCTTGTAACCCATCTATTGGCGGTCCTGCCAAAGGTATTGTCGTACGGGAGATTGATGCACTTGGCGGAATTATGGGGAAAATCATTGATAAAAGCTATATCCAAATGCGGATGCTGAATACTGGAAAGGGGCCGGCTGTACAAGCATTACGTGCACAGGCTGATAAACCAGTATATATGCAGGAAGTGAAGAATCTGGTTGAAAATGAAGAGAACTTAACGGTCCGCCAAGGGATGGTAAACTCGCTTATCGTAGAGGACGGCATTTGTAAGGGAGTTATTACAGAAACAAAAGCAGCTTATTATGCTGAATCGGTTATTGTGACTACCGGAACATTTATGCGCGGGAAAGTGCTGATGGGCGATTTAGAATATGAAAGTGGCCCAAATAATCAGCGTGTATCCATTAAGTTATCAGAAAACCTGGAGGAATTAGGTTTTAACTTAACACGTTTTAAAACAGGAACACCTCCACGTGTAAACAGCCATACAATTGATTATTCACAAACAGAAATTCAGCCTGGAGACGAGAATCCGAAAAGCTTCTCTTATGAAACAACGGAAGTGATTGAAGATCAAATTCCTTGCTGGTTAACGTATACGAATGAATTCACACATGAAGTAATTAATGAAAATTTGACGTTATCAGCCATGTATTCTGGTATGAAGCGGGGAACCGGGCCAAGATATTGTCCGTCAATTGAGGATAAAATCGTTCGTTTTAATGATAAGCCCCGACATCAAATTTTCTTAGAACCAGAAGGAAGAAATACAGAAGAGGTTTATGTACAAGGGCTATCAACTTCTTTGCCGGAGTCTGTGCAGCATGAAATGGTAAAATCTGTTCCAGGTCTGGAAAATGCAGAAATTATGCGTGCCGGCTATGCGATTGAATATGATGCGGTAGTTCCGACACAGCTGTGGCCGACATTGGAAACCAAACGTTTGCCTGGATTATTCACTGCCGGTCAAATTAACGGAACTTCAGGTTATGAAGAAGCAGCTGGTCAAGGCTTAATGGCCGGCATGAACGCAGCAGCAAAAGTAACTGGTAAAGAACCGATTATCTTAGATCGTTCCCAAGCATATATCGGCGTAATGATTGATGATCTCGTAACGAAAGGAACAAATGAGCCTTATCGCTTACTGACATCACGTGCAGAATACCGCTTATTGCTTCGTCATGATAATGCAGATTTACGTCTTACCGATATTGGCTACGACTATGGGTTAATTTCTGAAGAAAGATACGCTGCTTTCACAGCGAAGAAAGAGCAGGTGGAAGCAGAAAAGAAACGTCTAAATAAAATCGTGGTCAAACCAACGGAAGAAATACAAAACGTGATGAAATCCGCTGGTGCTGCACCGATGAAAGAAGCAGTTAAAGCATATGATTTATTAAAACGTCCCGAATTAACGTATGAATATGTCGAGCAAATGATTGAAATTGACGAGAATATCAGTGATGATGTAAAAGAACAGGTAGCGATTCAAATTAAATATGAAGGCTATATTAAAAAAGCAAAAGAGCAAGTAGCAAGAATGCTGAAAATGGAAGATAAGAAAATACCAGCAGATATCGACTATAATGCAATCAATGGCATTGCCACAGAAGCAATTGAAAAATTGAAAAAGGTACGCCCGCTTTCTGTTGGTCAAGCATCCAGAATTTCCGGAGTAAACCCGGCAGATATCTCTATTTTGCTCGTTTATATTGAACAAGGAAATATTGCCCGAATTGCAAATTAAAATAAGAAAATAGCGGCGTTATCCATACGTCGCTATTTTTCTAAATATTATACAGCGCTTTCTATTTTGATGTATCGATAATATTGATGCAGCAGGGGAGGGGAGTTCTCCCTGTATGAATAAAAAAGAATACATAAAACTCTCGCGTAATTGATATAAGTTGAAATTTGTATTTCAACTTATATAAAAAGATAAAGGATGCTTGATATCGAATTTATTTTTAACGAACAGATGATCAAATACAAATGAAGGAAAAGGAGACTATAATGAAACCAGAACAATTTGTCCAAGCGTTGGAAGAAAAAGGAATAACATTAAATGAATCACAACAACAAGCATTTCATCTTTATTTTCAAGAGCTTGTCGAATGGAATGAAAAAATAAATTTAACAGCAATTACAGAGGAAGAAGAAGTATATGAAAAGCATTTCTATGACTGTATTACGGCCGCTTTTCATACAGATATGACGCAGGAGCTGTCTATTTGTGATATTGGCGCAGGTGCGGGCTTTCCAAGTATTCCACTGAAAATATGCTTTCCACACTTAAAGGTAACTATTATTGATTCATTGAAAAAACGAATTACATTTTTAAACCATTTAGCCAATACACTGGGATTGACTGACGTTGCTTTTTATCATGACCGTGCTGAAAATGCAGGGAAAAACGATACATTCCGCGAACAATATGATTTAGTAACGGCCAGAGCAGTAGCCAGAATGTCGGTGTTGAGTGAATTATGTCTTCCATTTGTGAAAAAAGGCGGCTATTTTGTTGCGATGAAAGGATCACAAGCAAAAGAAGAGCTGGAAACAGGAAAAGCAGCGATTGAATTGCTTGGGGGAGAAGTAGAATCGATTGATACGTTCACACTTTCCCCTGATGCAGGAGAACGTTCTATTGTTAAAATCGCAAAGAAACGAAAGACACCAAAAAAATATCCTAGAAAAGCAGGAGTACCAAATAAAGAACCAATTGAATAGCTGCTTTTTAATCTAAAAAAAGATTCACAAACTGACAAAAAGATGCGCTTTCGATTATTTAAATTCATTTTATATTTTTTCAGCGGTAGGTATGGTAAAATAGAAACTGTACATATGGACTGTTCGTTGTTGTATTTATAAAAGGATAGATGCTATTATATGAATGTTGTACAGGTGAATAAACCATCTATATAATAGTAGATGAATTCACGAAGTAATTTGGAAAGTTTAATAATGTTTCACGTGAAACATTATCTTTTAATTAAGAAGTAAATTAGGAATGTTAACATATGAAAAAGAAACCTCTGCTAAAAATTGTCCGTTTAAGCGTGACAAGAGATGTTGAAGTTATCTTAAATGTTTTCGGTGGGACGCGTAATCACGAAATCTCTTCGATGGGGCAGGTGATTACAGCCCCGAGCTAATCTAAGTCCCGTTCTGTGAAAGCTCGTACAGCTTCGGGCTTTTATTTTTAATAGATTTGATAATGAATAGTTTGTTAATTTTAGAAGGTGGTGTCAGCAAGTGGTGAGTCCTTTTAATCGGATATTTGGAAAAAGCGATAAGGATCCAATTGATACGGAGAAGGTTTCCTATTCTTCAGATGAAGTGATTCAAATCGATATCGATAAAATTCAGGCCAATCGCTACCAGCCACGAACGATTTTTCAAGAAGAAAAAATAAAAGAATTAGCACAAACCATACACACACATGGAATGATTCAGCCAATTGTCGTTCGTAAACTAGATGAAGATTCCTTTGAGTTAATTGCAGGGGAAAGAAGATGGAGAGCAGTTCAGCATTTAGGCTGGAAACAAGTATCCGCAATTATTCGTGAAATGAGTGATACGGAAACAGCTTCTGTTGCACTTATTGAAAATCTGCAACGGGAAGAACTGACAGTAATAGAAGAAGCCATAGCATATAATAAATTGCTTGAGCTGCATGATTTGACGCAGGAAGCATTAGCGCAGCGTCTTGGTAAAAACCAGTCTACAATCGCTAATAAACTGCGATTATTAAAGCTTCCGAAAGAAGTGCAGGATGCTTTATTGGAAAAATTAATTACAGAAAGACATGCACGTGCTTTAATTAAGTTAAAGGACGAGGAACAGCAGCTTCTCCTGTTAAAAGAAATTCTTGAGAAAGAATTAAATGTGAAGCAAACAGAAGAGCGAATCTCTAAAATCAATGAGCCAAAAGAGGAAAAAAAGAAGCCAAAACCAAAATTCAAAGGTATTAATAAAGATGTCCGGATTGCAATGAATACAATCCGACAGTCCCTTAATATGGTGTCAGATACGGGTGTTGATGTGGAATCAGATGAACAAGAACTCGATAATTATTATCAGATAACCATTAAAATACCTAAGCAAAAATAGCAGCAGAATGAATTAGTATACCGGCTTTTCTTTGCCCATCTTAAGATTAGATGGGTATTTTGTTTTGAACATACATGATACATTTGCTCGGGTAGTATTTTGGATTGTTCTATATTAAAATTAAATTAAAAAATGCTAGAAAGCATCGTAAATTTAAAATAAATGCTATGATAGTGAATAGAGAAGTGATTGCTCAATTTTTTTTGATGAAAAGAATGAAATTTCATTTTATCAGGAAAAATTTGAACAACCTCCAACTAAGGTAGGTGTCAACATGGGAAAAATTATATCCATCGCAAATCAAAAAGGAGGCGTTGGAAAGACAACCTCATCTGTGAATGTCAGTGCTTGCTTAGCTTCATTGGGGAATAAGGTATTACTCGTGGACACAGACCCCCAAGGAAATGCAACAAGCGGGGTAGGCGTGAATAAAGCAGATGTCAGTCAATGTATCTACAATGTATTAGTAGAAGATACACCAGCAGCAGATGTCATTGTTCCCTCGAATTTAGAGAACTTAGATATTATTCCTGCAACGATTCAACTGGCAGGATCAGAAATTGAACTTGTTCCCATTATTTCAAGAGAAATTCGACTGAAAACGGCATTAAGCGAGATAAAAGACCAGTATGATTATATTATTATTGATTGTCCGCCATCATTGGGATTACTGACAATTAATGCATTAACCGCATCCGATACTGTTATGATTCCAGTACAATGTGAGTATTATGCATTGGAAGGCTTGAGCCAGTTATTAAATACAATACGATTAGTGCAAAAGCATTTGAATACAGAATTAATGATAGAAGGGGTTCTTTTAACGATGCTGGATGCACGTACTAATCTCGGTCTTCAAGTGATTGAAGAAGTGAAGAAGTATTTCCAAGATAAAGTATTTGAAACCATTATTCCAAGAAATGTTCGTTTAGGGGAAGCACCGAGTCATGGCCAGCCGATTATTTCTTATGATTCCAAATCTCGTGGTGCAGAGGTATATCTTGATTTAGCGAAGGAAGTGATGACAAATGCAGAGAGGGTTAGGTAAAGGAATTAACGCGTTGTTTCCAGAAGCTGAAAAAGACAGTAAAGATAATGTGCAGGAAATTGAATTATCTCATTGTCGTCCCAATCCTTATCAGCCAAGGAAGAGCTTTCAGGCAGATTCTATTGAAGAGCTAAAAGACTCGATTAAAGAGTACGGTGTTATTCAGCCGATTATTGTACGGAAAAGCCTTAAAGGTTTTGAAATTGTTGTCGGGGAAAGAAGATGCCGGGCAGCAAAAGAAGCTGGATTAGAGACAATTCCTGCTATTGTCCGTGAATTGACAGATGAACGCATGATGGAAATTGCGTTACTAGAAAACTTGCAACGTGAGAACCTGACTCCAATTGAAGAAGCACAAGCCTACGCTAATTTAGTAGACAGGCTGAATATTACGCAGCACGTCCTGGCTGAAAGATTAGGGAAGAGCCGTTCCCATATTGCGAATATGATTCGTTTATTATCCTTGCCCGAGGAAGTAATTGCTCATATTAATAATGGTGAGTTATCCATGGGACACGGACGGGCATTACTTGGGTTAAAAGAACAGGAAGCGATGCTTGCTGTAGCCAATAAAATACGCAATGAGAAGTTAAATGTGCGGCAGGCAGAGAAGCTTATTATCGCTATGAACGAAAAACAAGTGAAACAACAGAAGAAGAAGCCGAAAAAGGATGTATTTATCCAGGAAAGAGAAACGGTGCTTCGTGATACGCTTGGCACAGCCGTTCATATTCATAAAGGAAAGAAAAAAGGTAAAATTGAAATTGAATTTTACAATGACGATGATTTAAATCGTATTCTGGAATATCTGGAAAAATAGGAAACAGCCGATATACTGCAAATAAGCAGTATATCGGCTGTTTTTTTGTTAAAAAGTAAGAAAGTATAAAATGTTGAGGATAGCCGCTCCAACGGATTTCATGGGGTGAGTAATCTTAGGCTCCAGAAATACACTCCGCTTTCCGTGGGCCTCGAGCCCATCTCCTTTAAAGAAGACTTCCTGATTGGCAAGCCGACAGGCGCAGACAGAAGCATAGTCGCACTCATGCCCCGCGGGTAGAAAAAAAGAAGTCCGCTTTTTTCTGCGGGGTCTTCACACTGGGACTGGGATTGCGATTACTCGTCCCATCGAAACCCGTCGCAGTGGACATCTCTTTGGCAAGAATACTCGTGTTTTAAAGATCAAGCGGTATTCTTGGTTTTTCTTAATCGTCGTAAACAAGCTAGGTGTAGATGGAATGAAAGAAGTCATTTTGACAAAAAATAAAACTGTTTTATTTTATATGCTGGGAATATATGGTAAATAAAATTTCTGATGCTTAGGAAAGTTAGCTTTAGCCTAATAAGCTAAGCCTCAATATTTACGTATCCTGCTCAAAATGTAATTGCAGAGACTGTAAATACGATTTACTGTTTGCATATATGGATGAACGAATACAAGTTAAAAAATTTTTCACATGAAAAAAATATGTATTTAGATAGCTTAATTATTCTGAAAAGGTCTTTCAAATTAACTATGTAAACGTTTAATGGAATTTAATGTGTTAAATGTTTCCTTAGGGAAAAATAGTAGACTAGCTAAAATTTACTTGACAAAACGAAATACAATGCATAAAGTAGGGATTAGATAATAAAGTTTACCTTATGCAAAAAACGAGGGAGGAAGAAAGATGAAGAAAGCTTGGAAGAAAATACTGGGCTTTGCTATACTAACGGGAGTATTCGTTTTAGCAGCTTGCGGCTCAGACAGTGAGGAAGAAAACGGAAGCGGAGGCGCATCAGGTGACAAGCCAATTGAAATTGTCACAACAATTGCGCAAATCGGGGAGCCGATATCCCAGATTGGCGGAGACCTAGTAAATGTAGAGACATTAATGGGGCCTTCTGTGGATCCGCATTTATATGACCCAACACAGGGGGATATAGCTACGTTATCAGAAGCAGATGTCGTCTTTTATTCTGGGTTACATTTAGAAGCGAATATGGAAGAACCATTAGAATCAATCAGCTCCGAAAAACCAGTGTTGGCAATTGGGGAAACATTGCCTGAGGATGCTCTCTTAGAAGATGAAGAAGAGCCGGGAGCTCCAGACCCACACATATGGTTTGATTATAATCTGTGGCAGGACGCATTAGATGCTGCAGTAGAAGAATTAAAAGAGTATGCTCCTGAGCATGCAGATGAACTGGAAGAAGGAAAACAGGAATATTTTGCACAGCTAGAAGAACTAGATGAAGAAGCAGCAAAATTACAAGATATCCCTGAAGCGCAGCGCGTGCTTGTAACGGCACATGATGCATTTAATTATTTTGGTCAGTTACACGATATGGAAGTAGTTGGTCTGCAGGGAATCAGTACAGAAAGTGAAGCCGGTGTTTCTGATGTGAATAATACCATTTCTATTATTGAAGAACATGAAGTTCCAGCTATATTTGTAGAAAGCAGCGTGAATCAGGACACGATCAATGCAGTTATTGAAGGAGCTTCCAATAATGGAATGGAAGTAGAAATCGGCGGAGAACTATATTCTGATGCAATGGGCGAAGAGGGAACAGACGAAGGCACATACATTGGAATGTATAAGCATAATATAAATACAATCTATGAAGCATTATCTGGAGGAGATGAGTAAGATGACATCATCTGTAATATGCGTAGATGATTTATCAACTTCTTACCAAAAAAATAAAGTATTGAATGATGTAAGTTTTGAAGTGAAAGAAGGAACGATTACAGCGATTGTCGGTCCTAACGGTGCCGGTAAATCGACATTAATCAAGACCATGTTAGGACTTCACCCCAAGCTGACAGGAAATGTCAGATTTTGGGGCAGTCCTTTTAAAACTGCAAAGAAGAAAATCGGTTATGTCCCTCAACGCGGCTCGGTTGACTGGGATTTTCCAACGGATGCTCTGGATGTAGTAACCATGGGGCTATATGGAAAAATCGGCTGGTTTCGTATTCCTTCTAAAAAAGATAAAGAAAAAGCAATGAATGCCTTGAAGAAGATGGGTATGGAAGCTTATGCACATCGTCAAATCAGTCAGTTATCAGGAGGGCAGCAGCAGCGTGTATTCTTAGCACGTGCACTCGCTCAAGATGCGGAACTATACTTTATGGATGAACCTTTGGCAGGAGTAGATGCGTCTACGGAAAAAGCGATTATGACTATTTTGAAAGAATTAAAGAGCAATGGCAAGACCGTGTTGGTTGTCCATCACGATCTGCAAACCGTCTCAGAATATTTTGACCATGTCTTATTTTTAAATAAAACCGTATATGCTCATGGGAAAACAGAAGAAGTGTTCACAACGAATAATATAGCGACAACGTATGGTGGAGATATGCAATGGGTTGGAAAGGGAGATCAATATGTTATCCAATCTTCTTCACATTAATACGCTATGGGTGATGGCAAGTACTATGATTTTGGGTATCGCTGCAGGGGGAATCGGATGCTTAGCTTATTGGAAAAGACAAAATCTGATGAGTGACGCTTTGTCCCACGCAGCATTACCCGGTGTTGTAGTAGCTTTCTTGATCATCCAGGAAAAAAATTTATTATTACTTGTTATTGGTGCAGCACTCAGTGCGCTTTTAGGGGCCTTTTTTATTCAATGGTTTTCGAGCGCGACAAGAATTACGGAAGATACCGCCATGGGAATGACGTTATCCGTCTTTTACGGTGTCGGTATTATGCTTTTGGCGATTGCCAACCGTTCTCCCGGCGGGAACCAGAGCGGATTAAATAACTTTATCTATGGGCAGGCAGCGGCAATGGTTCGTTCCGATGTCATTACAATGATTGCACTGGCATCAATTGTTATTTTGATTATATTCCTTGCTTTCAAGGAATGGAAATTATTCTTATTCGATGCTAACTTTGCAAAAGGTGTCGGAATGTCCATACGCGGCATGAACGTGCTGTATACCATCGTGCTGGTAACAACCATTGTTATTGGTATCCAGGCGGTTGGTGTTATTTTAATGGCTGCGATGCTGATTATCCCGGCTGTGAGTGCAAGATATTGGACGCATTCCTTTAAAATGATGATTTTGCTTTCTTCTGCAATAGGAGGCTTAGCTGGTGCGTTTGGTACATGGGTAAGCTCCACAGGAAGCGGATTGCCGACAGGACCTTTTATCGTCCTCACTTCCTCCACTGTTTTTATCCTTTCCTTATTATTTGGAAAGGAAAAAGGGATAGTTATTAATTTCATCCAATTTAAAATGCAGCAGCGGGCATCTCAAAAAAAGCATCCATTAGCAGCTGAAAAAGGAGGATCACAATGACTTATACGATGTGGATTATTTTAACAGCATCTCTTGTGGGTCTTTCCTGCGGCTTAATCGGTGTATATCTCATCCTGAAGAAACAGGCGATGATGGCAGATGCAATTAGCCATACGGTGCTGCTTGGGATTGTATTAGCTTATATGGTAACACAGCAGTTATCTGGAACCGCAATGCTAGTAGGCGGTATTTTTGCCGGAATTCTTACTGCATTCCTTGTGCAATCCCTTAATAACTTGAAGGTACAGCACGACGCTTCCTTGGGAATTGTATTTACAACCTTATTTGCCATTGGTGTTATTTTAATTTCTACCTCTGTTGGGAATGTGCACTTAGACGTACAGCACGCATTGATGGGGGAAATAACATTTGTTCCATTTACAACAATGGATATTCCATTGATCGGATCAGTACCTAAAGCCACTGCTATTCTTGCACTTGTGTTAATTGTTGTGATTTTCTTTATTATTGCCTTTTATAAGGAATGGAAAATTACTTCTTTTGATCCGGCGCTGGCAGCAAGCATAGGTATACCAGTGATTTTCTTTCACTACTTATTTATGACACTTGTGTCGGTAACCACCGTTGCTTCTTTTGATGCAGTCGGTGCCATCCTTGTGGTTGCCATGCTGATTACTCCAGCAGCAGCAGCTTACCTATGGACAGATAAATTAATCTTGATGCTGTTTTTAAGCGGTGGATTTGGCATCATCTCCGCTGTTGCAGGATATTGGGTAGCTACGTGGCTGAATACATCTATTTCCGGATCCATGGCGCTTATGACAGGCTGTATCTTTTTTATAACCTTCCTGCTCTCGCCAAAGCATGGTCTGATCTCGAGATGGGTTCGGCCGGCAGAAATCAGGGAAGAGGCGTAAAGTGAAACTTCCTCCAGCGGGAGATTTTCGACGCACCACGATAAAATCTTTTCAAAAGGGATTTCGTATCTGGAATAGGATATGGAATTCCTTTTTCTTTTGCTATACTTACAGATAAGAGAAAAAATAATAGGAGTAATCAACATATGGCGAAAATTTTAGTAATAGAAGACAATAACGAAATCAATCAAATGATAGTAAACCTGTTGTCAGAGCATTATCCCGTGGCAGGAGCTTATTCAGGTACAGAAGGATTGCTGTTATTTCAGCAGGAATCTCCAGATTTAGTTTTATTGGATATTATGTTGCCGGGAAAGAATGGAGACCAAGTATTATCAGAGATTCGTAAAGTCAGTGAAGTACCAGTGATTATGCTGACCGCTTTAGGGGAAAAAAAGTTAGTCAGTGAATATTTACTGAATGGCGCCAATGATTATATTACAAAACCTTTTGATGATGAGGAATTATTAGCTAGAGTCATGGTCCAGTTACGCCAATTCAGGCAGGAGTCCGTCACCGGGGGAGCGCAATCTATTAAAAATATTTATGTAGATAGTTCTAATTTTGAAATTTCACGCGATGGAGAAAGGGTGCGGCTTGGTAAAAAAGAATTGGAGATTTTAACCTGTCTATTAGAGCATCCCAGTCAGATTTTTACGAAAGAGCAGTTATATGAAAGAGTTTGGAAGGAGCAATATATGCCGGGGGATAATACGTTAAATGCGCAACTGAGTAATCTGCGAAAAAAGATTGCTCTTTTAGATTCAGAAGAAGAATATATTGAAACAATCTGGGGGCTAGGAGTGCGTCTGGCAGGTGATCAGAGATGACAGTCCTAGTTATTTTATTATCTACTGGTTTATGCTTCCTTTTTGCGTTTCTCTATTTTCGACAGAAACACGCTTTAAAAAGATTATTGATGGATATAGAAGCGAAGAAAATATCTGAAACCAATTTGTTGTTAACAAGTCGAATACAGAATACGGAAGTAGAAAAAGTAATAAAGGTGTTTAACCTGCTTTTTGAAGAGCTGAGAGAGACGAAAGTAGCAAGCAGGCAAGAGCAAGAAACGTTAAAATTAGCTCTTCACAATATTACGCATGACATTCGTACACCGTTGACAGTTGCCAACGGTTATACGCAGCAGCTATTAAGGAAGGACACCAGCGAAAAGTCAATCGTCGAGAAAATCCAAGATAATATACGTACAGTGTCTGGGCGTTTAGATATTTTACTAGAATACCAAAACCTTTTAGAGCAATCTATTGAACCTATATTTCAGTCAGTGAATCTTACAGAGCTTGTGAAGCAGGAATTATTACAATACTATGATGCTCTTCAGGAAAAGAATTTTAACGTTGATATTGATTTAGAACAAGCGTATATCATTACAAATGATGCCGATTTGTTAAAGCGAATCATGCAAAATATTTTTGGAAATGTGTTAAAGCATGGGAGAGAATATTTACAGGTTCGTGTAAGTGGAACACAAGAGAGAATCCAGTTAGAAGCGATTAATCGGGAGCGGCATCCCATTAAAAATTTAGAAAAGCTGACGACGCGTTTTTATTCAGAGAACATGTCTAAAACAGAAGACTCCTCTGGATTAGGTTTGTATATTGCAAGAGAGCTTACTGAATTAACAGGCGGCTATCTGATTATTCAAGAGAAAGAAGATTTATTTATGGTGATGTTAGATTGGCCACACAGCTAAAAGCAGGGGAGGGCAAGGTGGATCAAAGAAATAAGGTTCTATTGCCTGTCAGAAGCAATAGAACCTTATTTGTTTTCCTTTTTTATAAGCTTTTATTACGAAAAGCTTGATAAGCAATATAACTCATAACTATGATGACACCTAAACTGAAGCATAGGAAAACGAGCCAGGAAAAATCCGGCAAGTCACGTACCCAGGCGTAATTTATCCCATACTGAAAGTCAACATATTTCAACCAGCCAATATTGAAAAAAGCACTTAAAATATTAATAATCAATGGAAGCAGGATGACGCTAAGGATACCCGCAACGTTGGAAAATGTGATTATCAGAATGCAAAGGCCAATGATAAAAATGGCATGGAAAGCGATAAATTGGATTCCTATTGTTTGTAAAGCATTCATCCAGAAATCCTGTGGAGCGGTACCAAATCCATTCTTAACAGCAGCAGTAAGAAAAGCAGAAGCGTAATAAAACAGAAATTGCAGGAAAGTGACTACAATGAAAATCAAATACTTAGAACCGAAGTATTGAAGACGGGAGACGCCGGAAGTCAGTTGGTTTTTATAACTTTTATGTACTAAATCATAGCCTGCAATCATAACAAGTAAAGGCAGACAGAAATAAACCAGGAAGTTCGCCATGCTGGAAAAAGCAATGAAGGTCTGATAGCTGTCCCAATCATAAACCTGCAAATGGTTTTGCATCTCTGTCGCCCCATCTGAAGTATTTACACCAACATTTCCTGTGGCTTCTGCTGTAACGCTGATGACTACAAACAGGATTAATAAAAACTGGGTAATATAAAATCCTTTTGTATGGAATAAGCGGTAAAGATCTGCACGTATCGCATTAACCATAGGTAATCTCCTCCATCTCTTCATGAACTAGGCTTGTAAAATATTTTTCTAAATCTTGTTTTTGGTAGTAGATTCCATCGATAGGAATTTGCTCCTGCACCAGTAAAACAATAATATGATTGATGTGATGCGAGTCATCGAAAATATGCATTTTATCTTTGGCAATAATCTTAAGCTGATAATGATTTGTTTCTTGCAATACACGACTGGCATTTTCCATCTGTGAAGTCTGTAATACAATATATTCTTGACTCAGCGTCTCAAATTCTTCTTTTGAGATTTCTTTCACCAATTTACCATGATGGATAATTCCAAAACGGGTAGCAACATGATAAAGTTCAGATAAGATATGACTTGAAATAATAATGGTCATTCCTTGTTCCTGCTGCAGCCGTTTTAACAACTGTCGAAATTCAATAATCGAGAGGGGGTCTAACCCGTTAATCGGTTCATCTAGTATAAGAAAATCAGGACGGGATAAAATGGCGATCGCAATCCCCAGCTTCTGTTTCATTCCTAAAGAATAATGTTTGAATTTCTTTTTATCTTTTGGGTCTAATCCAACGATATTCAGCGTTTCCTGGATAATCGTTTTTTCGTCAGTAATTCCCCGTAGTTTGCAGTAATAGGCAAGATTTTCCCAACCGGAAAGCGGCTCATAGGCGACAGGGACTTCGATAACACTGCCGGTTCTGCCTAAAGCTTTTACCCAGCTTTTTTCAGATGAAGAACCGAATAATGTAATCTTTCCGTTTGTTGGAGCAATTAGCTTTACAATGGATTTTAATAGGGTTGTTTTTCCCGCTCCATTTCTGCCAATTAAACCGTAGATTTCTCCTTTTTGTATGGATAAAGAAACGTTTTTAAGAGCATATTGGTCTTTATATTTCTTATTCAAGCACTTAATTTCTAATACAGTTTCCATTTCATTTACCTCCCATTCCTTATATTCTATATCATAAAGGGTGTTTCTCAGATTTTGCTCAATCAATTCTCAAATGTTTCTAAAAAATGAAAAGAACAGCATGATTTTTTTGAGAATATATTACCCAACGAAAATTTAAAAGAAGGTTCTCTATGATAAGCTTATTGGATAAAGAAAAAGCATTGCAAATTTATTGAAAGTTGATTATAATGCTCTTTAACTCTTTGTTTGATGAGATAGCTAATCATCTATATATTCATACATAAAACGAAATTTCATTCAGTGGGAGTTTTTATGGGAGGTTCTCCGTGATAAAACATATTTAGACGAAAATGTTTCACGTGGAACATTTTAAAAGAGGAATCCTGTAAAACTGTATAGACATAGGGGCTGTAAATACTTGTCCTGTTAAATCTCATGAAAATAGGAGGCAGGAAGTGGCTTTATTCGGAACAATTATTAATTTCGCATTTATTATTATTGGAAGCATCATCGGTTTATTTTTTACAAAAATTCCGGAACGGTTTAAAGAGACGGTGATGAACGGGATAGGACTGGCTATTGTTTTAATTGGTCTGCAGATGGCATTGCAGACGGAACAGATTATTGTGGTCTTATTAAGTTTACTATCTGGAGCAATCATTGGAGAAGGGTTAAAGATTGAAGAAGGCTTAAATCGTTTTGGAAAGTGGATTGGCTATCGTTTTGCAGCGAATGAGAATGATACAAGCATCTCGCAAGGGTTTGTAACAGCTTCTCTTATCTTCTGTGTTGGAGCAATGGCAATTATCGGTGCTTTAGACAGCGGCATTCGCGGAGATCATGGTATTTTGATTACCAAAGGAATCATTGATGGATTTACAGCACTTGTGTTAACGACTACCTTAGGCATTGGTGTGATCTTATCAGCCATTCCCGTTGTGCTTTATCAGGGAACGATAACGCTTTTGGCAACCCAAATTGACAAGTGGGTGTCGGCCGCTTTTTTAGATGGATTAATTGTCGAGTTGACTGCAGTCGGCGGTCTGCTTATCCTGGCAATTGGCTTCAATTTATTAAATATCACCAAGATTCGCATCGGGAATTTACTGCCAAGTATTTTGACAGTAGTCCTTGTTTACTATCTTTTTACTTTATTCTAGAACGAAAAAAATCGGGCAGAGAGAGCCCGTTTTTTTATGCTTAAATCATATTTTTAACTGTATTTATATGCCGGGAATAAGTTAATTGTCTGTCCACCTGTTTGAGTATGCCTGCTACTTCTAAAGCCATATCCATGACGAGTGACAGGCGGGTATTTTGTAAAACGGTTTGTTCCATAAATCCGCTGACATTGACAACCCCTGTAATGTTCATATTGCCAACCTGAGGGAGCTGTTTGTTTAATGCAAGACCAGGCTTTAAAGGCTTGTTTTCAGCAATTATACTTCCAACAGAGCTGCTTTTGCCCAGGCATGCATCAATGGCAATCAGATAAGGTTTCTCGTGATTTTTATAAATGCTTAAGAGGGATTCTTTCAGGTTAACCGCATGAACCGGCTCATGAATCGTTCCATAAACATGTAAATTTCTGGGACGCATTTCCTCGAAATACATACCAGCGAGCGGGCCTAATGCGTCTCCTGTAGAACGATCAGTACCAATGAAGACAGCGATATAATCAACAGCTTTCAAAGGAAACCAGGGCATGATTTGATTAGATAATGTTTTGGCTATGTCGGGTTCTTGATAATTTGCTCTAAAATGGTTTGATTGTATGCGTAAGCTTGTTTTTAGATTCATAGCAGTTCCTCCAAAATCATATTGTTACAGTATACGGTAATTTACGAAGAACTATACGTATGAATTGGAGGAAATACCATGTGGAGAAGAGGCCTGCAATGGACGGCATTAATCCTTGGTGCAACGATTGGTGCCGGATATGTATCAGGAAGAGAACTGTGGCAATTTTTTGGGCATGAAAGCGGACTGGCTATTGTGTTATTTTCTTTTCTATTTTCATTCTGCTGTTATGTGATTATGGCAATCAGCTACCAAATGAAAAGTGAAAATTATTTACCTGTTTTAGAAATAATTGCTGGAAAAAAGCTGACGAAGGCATTTGACGGATTAATCCTTCTTTATCTGTTCACCACGACGATGATTATGATTGCGGGAAGCGGGGCAACGGGGCAGGTATTTCATTTACCATATCCGGTCGGTATCGGAATTACTGGAATTGTACTTGTATTGTTATTTATTAAGGGAATAAACGGGTTATTGACTTTTAATGAACTTATATTGCCTATTTTGATTGGCGGGCTTTTGTATGTGTTAGCAATGTATGTTTCCAATCAAAATTTACAGCTGTTTGCATATTGGCACCAGCAGCGAAATTGGTTTTCCGCCTTTCCCTTTACAGCATTAAATATTCTTCCGCTGATTGCTATTTTAGGAGCGATTGGAAATAAGGTGAAGGGAAGAGGAGAAATTATTATTTGCTGTATTGGGACAGGGGTGTGCTTAGGAATTGTTTCGTATATTTACAATAGTAGCTTGATTCAAATCGCGGATGAAATTATTCTTTATGAGATTCCCTTATTCGCTATTTTAAAAGAATTTCCATTAGGGATGATTCTATTTATGTCTATCCTTCTTTGGCTGGCAATCTTTACAACCGCCGCTGCAGGGATGCTGGGTATCGCAACCAGGGTGCAGTCATTTTTAAGAGAAGAAAAGCCAATGTACCTGATTGTACTTATTTCGGTATTGCTTATGCTTCCATTAACAGGATTTGGTTTTGCTAATTTGGTGAATTTCCTCTATCCGCTATACGGTATTCTAAATTTATATATTTTAGCCAGACTGTTAACCTATCCGTTATGGAAAAAAACAAAATAATACTTCATTGATGAATAACATGTATATAACTTCTAAATAAAGGACTGTTAAAAAAATGAAGGTGTCAGAGAATAGTATAATCCCGATGTCATCTCAATTTATAAATAAAAAACTTGCAAAATATAATATATATATGTTTATATTTTTGCAGATGGGAAAAACATTATGGTAGTATTTTTTAACATCCAATAATAGAAGAACTGTTTTATTAAGAAAGTGAAAGGAGTTATATACGCATGAACTTGAATTTTATAAGTCATCAATTTGACAGGTTATGGGATTATTTCAGCAATCCTGAATTGTGGTTAACCATTTTAGGAGGGGCCATCCGGATTGCTTTAATTCTTCTTATTTCTTGGCTGGTTGTCCGTATCGTGCGGAAAATAGTAGATAAATTATTTGTACAAAGGCAGCATGGGCCAATAAAGATTCCGAAACGCCGGGAAGATACACTGAAGAAATTGATTAAGAGTGTCGTTGCATATGTTGTTTATTTTATGGCACTTGTTATGATATTGGAAGTCTTTAACTTTGAAATTGGACCATTGTTAGCCGGCGCTGGTGTTGCAGGTCTGGCAATCGGTTTTGGGGCACAGAACCTTGTGCGTGATATCATTACTGGCTTCTTTATTATTTTTGAAGATCAATTTTCAGTAGGTGATTATGTGTTAGCTGCTGGAATAGAAGGAACAGTGGAAGAAATTGGACTACGCACGTCAAAAATTGTTTCCTGGACAGGAGAACTGAACATTGTCCCTAACGGAAATATTGATCAGGTAATCAATTATTCATCTCGAAATGGCCTTTCTGTTGTCGATGTAAATGTGCCGTATGAAAGTGATATCGCACATGTAGAACAAATTATTCATGAAGTAGCAGAAACACTGCCGGAAAAATATGATTTTATTTTAGGTGTTCCAGAGATTATCGGTGTTCAAAATCTGGATGTTTCTCATTTCGTTGTTCGTATTATTGCAGAAACAGAGCCGGTCTTCCAATGGGCGGGAGAACGGAATATCCGTAAAGAGATTCAGGACAAGCTATATAAATCCGGGGTTAAAATTCCTTCTCCTCGTATTGTTGCTTATTCCGAGCAGGAAATGGATCAATTAACACAGGAACGTCAAGAACGTCGGCAAAATCGAGGATAATCCTCCTTTAAATTTGCTATAATGTAAGAAAAGCGCTGCGTTTTCGTTAAAAAGGTTCTTGGAGCCAGACAGCATTATTTCAAAAAAGGAGCAGGAGTTATGGATAAAGAATTTGGTTTGCGTGACGTTGTCCAAATGAAAAAGCCGCATCCATGCGGAGAGAACCGATGGCAAATTATCCGGATGGGGATGGATATCCGGATTAAATGTCTTGGCTGCGGGCATAGTGTGCTTATCCCGAGAAGAGATTTTACGAAGAAGATGAAAAAAGTTCTAGAAAAACACGAAGAATAGTAAAAAATGATTTTACTGATGAAAAGACAAGACAAAAATAAAAAATTCCTTAGAAGAAAACTCAAAATGGGGTCAGACAATGGCCCTGTTTTGAGTTTTCTCATGCTTGTCTTTTTGCAGCGGACTATCTATAATTGGAGTTACGAAAATGTTCATGAACGAATTAAGTCCTTAAGGAGTTGGAAAAAGTAATATGGCATTAACAGCAGGAATTGTCGGCCTTCCAAATGTAGGAAAATCTACCTTATTTAATGCAATCACGCAGGCAGGAGCGGAAGCAGCAAACTACCCATTTGCTACAATTGATCCGAATGTAGGGATTGTGGAGGTTCCAGACGAACGTTTAAATAAATTAACAGAGCTTGTAAAACCAAAGAAAACAGTCCCGACTGCATTTGAATTCACGGATATTGCCGGAATTGTGAAGGGTGCAAGCAAGGGGGAAGGACTAGGAAACCAATTTTTATCTCATATCAGACAGGTAGATGCGATTTGTCAGGTTGTACGCTGCTTTGAAGATGAGAATATTACACATGTTTCCGGAAAGGTCGATCCAATTGATGATATTGAAATCATTAATCTGGAGTTGATTTTAGCAGACTTGGAATCGGTCAATAAACGATTTCAGCGTGTAGAAAAACTGGCGCGTCAAAAGGATAAAGAAGCATTGGCAGAGTATGAGATTTTAAACAAAGTAAAAGAAGGCTTAGAGAACGATCAGCCGGTACGTGCTTTAGAGTTTACAGAGGAGCAGGAGAAAATAGTTAAAGGACTGCATCTGTTAACGAGTAAACCTACCTTATATGTGGCCAATGTAAGCGAAGAAGAGGTAGCAGACTCTGATTCAAATGAAAATGTTCAAAGAGTAAAAGAATATGCAGCCAATGAGAATGCAGAAGTAATTGTGGTCTGCGCACGTATTGAGGAAGAAATAGCTGAATTAGAACCGGAAGAGAAAGAAGAATTCCTGGAGGATTTAGGTATTTCTGAATCTGGTTTGGATCAATTAATTAAAGCATCTTATAATTTACTTGGACTGGCTACATATTTTACAGCCGGTGAACAAGAAGTGCGGGCCTGGACTTTCCGTCAGGGTATCAAAGCACCTCAGGCTGCAGGGATTATCCATACTGATTTTGAACGAGGATTTATTCGTGCAGAGACCGTATCTTATGATGCTTTAGTAGATGCAGGCAATATGGCGACAGCAAGAGAAAGAGGTCAAGTGAGACTGGAAGGAAAAGAATATATTGTTCAAGACGGTGACGTTATTCATTTCCGATTTAATGTATAAGTGTATTTTCTAATTATAAGCTGGGTAACAGTAAATATTTAAAAATAAACGTAATCAGGTTCTCTCGAAGGCTTGTCATAACATAATTTATTTGGTATAATGTCCAAATGTGAGTAATTAAAAAATTATTCCTTGCTCTTATATCTGTGATTCATACGGAGTTGCAGAGAACAGAGCCGCTAAGACCAAAAGGAGGTGTAACGGATGAGAAAATACGAAATTATGTACATCATCCGCCCAGATATCGAGGAGGAAGCACAAACTGCTTTAATCGAGCGTTTTAACAAAATCCTTACTGATAACGGTGCGGAAATCGAAAAAGTTGATGAAAAAGGCAAGAAACGTCTTGCATATGAAATCAATGACTATCGTGATGGCTATTATGTTGTTATCAATTTCCAAGGTGATGAAAATGCAGTAAATGAATTTGACCGCCTAGCGAAATTCAACGATGATATTATTCGCCATATGGCAATTCGAGATGAAAAATAATAAGGAGTGGTTCTGATGTTAAATCGTGTCGTATTAGTTGGCAGATTAACGAGGGATCCTGATTTACGCTATACACCAAGCGGTGTGGCAGTAGCTAATTTTAATATTGCTGTGAACAGACCTTTTTCAAATCAACAGGGAGATCGCGAAGCAGATTTTATTAACTGTGTCGTTTGGCGCAGACCTGCGGAGAACCTGGCGAATTATATGAAAAAAGGAAGTTTGATTGGTGTAGATGGCCGTGTACAGACACGTAATTTTGAAGGCCAGGATGGCAAACGGGTTTATGTAACAGAGATTGTTGCAGATAGTGTTCAATTCTTAGAGACGAAAGGTTCCCAAGGGGGCGGACAGTTTCAATCGGATGGATACCAGAACAACCAAAATAATCAGAACCAATATCAGCAAAATCCATTTTCATCAAATCAAAATCAAGGATTTAATCAAAACCAAAATCAAAATACAAGTCAGGAAGATCCATTTAAAAACAATGGAGAACCAATTGACATATCAGATGATGATTTACCGTTTTAAATCATTTTCACTAAATTAATTTAAAAGGAGTGTATTCACATGGCAGCTCGTCGCGGACGCGCAAAACGTCGTAAGGTGTGTTATTTCACAGCAAATGGAATTACACACATTGACTATAAAGATGTAGATTTGCTAAGACGTTTCGTTTCTGAACGTGGAAAAATTCTTCCTCGTCGTGTAACTGGAACTTCTGCAAAATATCAACGTAAATTGACTATTGCAATTAAACGTGCTCGTCAAATGGCTTTATTGCCTTACGTAACAGACTGATTAAAAAATCCCTCAAGTTTTAATGGACTTGAGGGATTTTTTATGTCTTTAAAAGGGCATATAGAAGCCCTTTTGGGGATGCTCACGTCATGTAGGCAGACAGGGAGGGTCATTTCATCCAGTAAAAGTTTATTAAATAACAAAATAAATACGATTCAGGCAAGCATAGAAATAATAATAATAAAAAAGGGATCTACAGCCTGTCTTTTTTATTTCTCTTCTAGCCTCTCCTCATAAAAAACGCTTCAAGTACAGGCAAATACGTAGCTGTACTTGAAGCGTTTATATGAATTTATGAATCTAATATTATAGAGTAACCACACCAATTAATACAGCAATGACTAATAGAACGATACTGAATCCCCATAACCAGAAGAAAGAGTATTTGATATGTTTCCCCATGTTAGCTGACGCAAGTCCAATTCCTAACCATAATGCAGGAGAGAAAGGACTTACAAATGTTCCAATGATGTTACCAATCATCATAGCGTATGCGGTAGATACAGAAGCAATCCCTTGGGAGCTCGCAATCTGATCAACAATCGGCATCAATGCAAAATAATATGCGTCAGTACTGGTCAGTAAATCTAAAGGAACACCGAAGATACCAACAATAATGTGTACAATAGGAACAACAAATGCTGGCATGATAGCAATTCCGGCAAGTGCAATTTGTTCAAGCATGCCTGATTCGTTCAAGACCCCAAGGAATACTCCGGCAGCTAAAATAACTGCTGCCATCATTAAGGCATTAGGAGCATGGGCTTTGACACGGTTCATTTGATTATCGACGCCCTTGTAATTCAATGGAAGGGCAATCGCTACACCAATCATAAATGCATATTGAGGAGCCAGTAAACTAGCCATCATGGCCCCTAATACCAGAACCGTAAGAACAAGGTTTGCCGCGTTTCTCCATGCTAAATTTCGCGGCTGTTCTTTCGCCTGTGCCATTTCTTCATTTTGTCTTTTCGTAAAATTGTCAGCAATCGCAAGAATATTTACGTTTTCACTTAAGGTGATTTCACCAGCCGCCACTTTTTTACTGATTTTCTTTTTCTCACGAATTCCGAGAAAAGCAGCCAGTACTAAAATTAATACAGCTCCAATTGCCTGTATCGGAATAAGCGGCAGGTAGAAGTCAATCAAATCCATATCAATAACGGTTGCTGAACGTGCAGCAGGCCCTCCCCATGGAATCATATTGATAACACTTGCACTTAAAGCAACTAATAATAATAATAAATAACGGCTCATATGTAGTTCTTTATATAAAGGAAGCAACGCTGGAATACAGAGAAGGAAGGTAGATGCTCCTGCCCCGTCAAGTTGTGCAATCATTCCGATAACCGCGGTTGCCATGGCTACGATGATTACGTTCCCCTTTGTCATTAAAATCATAAAGCGTATGAAAGGATTAAATAAACCACTATCCTGCATAATACCAAAATAGATAATGGCAAAAATAAACATGATTACAACGCCCATTACTTGATCAGAACCAGCTGCTAAAAATCCAGATAGTTCCTCAAAATTAAATCCGGCTATAAATGCTCCTATGATTGGAATGATCGTCATTCCGACAATAGGGCTGATTTTATTTGAGATAAGCAAACCTACAATTGAAAAGATAATAAGCAGTCCAACAATTGTAAGCCAAACAGAAATATCTTCCATAATAAACCCCTTTTCTTTGCAAACGCTTTACAAATTACTAAAAAAATGCATAATAACACTATAAAACGTTTACAGATTAATTTCAACAATTTATTTGTTTAAATATGTAGAAAAATGTCATTTAACGGAACCTTTTCTGTGGGTATAAAAATACCATCCGCACCAGCAAAACTACTGGATAAATAAAAAAGATGAATAAAAACCAATCTGGAATGGACCAAATAAACGAGAATAAGGTAAAAATCAGCATCGGAATCGTCAGTGAACAAGCAGTCAACTTCCAAAGTGTGCCGTAATAGAGCTTCCGGTTGGCCAGCCGAACAATCCCTCTGCCGAGATAAGCGATAAATGAAATGACGCCCAGCAGCAGAATAGATAGAATTAAGTAATAAAACATAAAGAAATAAATAAGCTGAAAGATAATATTCATTTCTCCTCCTAAACCACTCCAGCTTGTTAAACGGGAAATTAGTTCAGGCAGGGATGTCACCATAAATAAAATGAAAAGGTAAATCATAATTTGATCCATCCCGATTCGGTTAATCTGAAACATAGCTTTTTTTTGTGGAAGAAAAAGACTTTCTTTGAGTATTTTTGTGAATTTCATTATTATCATCCTTTATATTGAAGTAGAAAAAGTCTTCTCCTCTAAAAATTATGAGCAAATAAAGAGCTTCATATTGGATTAAGAGAAAATATATACCGTTCAGAAACCAATGGAAAAGATATGATTTAATCTACTTTTAGTTGGCAACACTATTATTATATAGGAGTTAGCTTTTAGTTGGCTAAGAATACAGCGATATTCGACAAATTTCCCGGGAAATAATATGAAAATTCATTTTCAGTGTAACTTACCCTCATTTAATTGCATACATAGAGCGGTGATACTCCCTGAGCATAGTGAACACCACCGTTACGCCCTCTTTTGAACAAGGTACTATACAAGCCTTTCTGCTAAATTCATGTTATCATAATAGAATATGTGTTGAATTATCATATTGCCATTTAAACCCATAAAAATGGATGTGATTAAACAGGAAAGGATACAGCTAATTGGATTAATTTTGATGTATTTTTTATAGAGGAGAAGAATTTAAAACATCCTCTACTATTATTTAATTTTGTTAGAACGAGGTGTAGTATATGAACCAATCGAGAAAAGTTACCGAAGGAGCATTAATGATTGCCATTGTTATGGTTTTGTTGGTGGCTTCTTTCTTACCGATACTTAGTTTAATCAGCATGTTTGTACTGCCTGTTCCTTTTATATTCTATGTGAAACGGCATGGGGTGAAGGCAGGTCTTATAATGACAGTGGCTGTTGCGATTATATCTACATTGCTGATGTCTATGATGATACTGCCAGGTGTGCTTATTGCTGCAGCAGGCGGTATTTTTATCGGCTATGCCATGTATAAAAGGAATACAGCATATGAAACACTGGCCCAAGGAACATTCGGCTTTATTGTTGGGATGCTTTTGGCTTTTGTTTTTATTCAAATACTGTTGGATGTTAATATTGTATCTGAATACGAAAACATTGTGGAAGACTCTGTCAGTATGAGTGCATCCATGATAGAAAGTGTCAATCCTTCGCTGAACGAAGAAGATATCACCGCATTGCAAGAGACACAAATTAGCCTACTGAAGCAATTAATTCCTACCTTTATGGTTGTATTTGCTCTAGCTACGGCATTTATTACGCAATGGATCAGTTATAAGTTATTAAATCGGATAGAGAAAGAGAAATTTTCTTTTCCGCCATTCCGTGAATTACAATTTCCGGGTGCAATTATTTGGATTTATCTGTTAGCATTAATTTTATCTGTTATCGGTTTTGAAGAAGGAAGCACCATGGAATTTGGAGCGCAGAATTTATTGATGATTGTCGGGATTGCTTTGATGCTGCAAGGATTTTCATTTATTTTTTACTTTGCACATATCAAACGTATAGCCAAAGCAGTTCCTATTTTGATTGTTATTGCAACGATTCTTTTTCCAGGAATTCTTCTTTATTTCATCCGAATCTTAGGTATAATTGATATAGGTTTCCGGTTAAGAGGGCGGTTAAAATAAAAAAGAAGCAGGCTTATAGAGCAACCCGAGATTCCCGCACCGAAAGCCATAAAATAATTGTTCGGTCTAAGAATAAGTACAGGAAAAAAACAGAAAGACTGTTGGACTTTGAAGGAGCTGAATGCCGTGCCAGATTTACAGAATAGACCAACATTAAGCAAGCATGTATGGATAATTTATATCTTTACATTTCTATTGCTTTTATATGTTTGGTACTATCAATGGATAGTTGGCTTAATAATGACAGTTGTCTACGCTGCTTCATTTTACTATAGTATTCGAACGGAAAGAGTGCTTCTGGATGAAGCGGAAGAATATATATCGACGATTTCTCATCGAGTGAAAAAAGTTGGTTCGGAAGCTTTATTAGAGATGCCGTTTGGAATTGTTCTATACAATGATAACTTTCAAATAGAGTGGTCGAACCCATTCATGAATCAGTTTAAAGCAAGCAAGGATACCATTATCGGTGAATCTCTTAATCAGTTATCGGAAGACCTAATCCCGATGATTATAGAGAACCGAGATGAAATATGGGTGGAAATTGGAGATTACACCTTTCTATGTGTGATAAAAAAGGAAGAGAAACTGCTCTATTTCCTTGATCGTACAGAGCATCAAAAACTGAAGGACCGTTACTATAATGAACAAACCGTACTTGCTATTATCTTCTTAGACAATTATGAAGAAATCACTCAAAATATGGATGATACAGCTAAGAGTCAATTGAACTCACAGGTGACGGCTGTTTTGAATAACTGGTCCAGTCATTATGGACTCTACTTGAAACGAACATCACAGGAACGATTTTTAGCTGTTGGGAATCTGGAAATTCTCGAAGAGCTGGAAAAAGTTAAATTCTCTATTTTAGATGAAGTCCGGGAAATGAAAGGATCTGAAAGCAACCCAGTCACATTGAGCATCGGGGTCGGTGCTGGAAACATGACGCTGCCGGAGATTGGTGAAGTAGCCCAGTCCAGCTTAGATTTAGCCTTAGGCCGGGGCGGCGATCAGGTGGCTATTAAGGATGAGAATGGAAAAGTACGTTTTTACGGCGGAAAGACCAATCCGATGGAAAAACGTACCCGTGTACGGGCACGAGTGATATCCCATGCGTTAAAAGAGTTGGTTCGTGCCAGTGATAATGTTATTATTATGGGACATAAATCACCTGATATGGATGCCATTGGTGCAGCTATCGGTGTATTAAATATTGCTAAAACAAATGATGTACCCGGTTATATTGTGTTTGATGAGAATGATGTGGAGACTGGTGTTTCCCGTTTGATAGACCGTATTCGTGAGGATGGAGAGCTTTGGGATCAATTCATCTCACCGGAAGAAGCAGAGGATCTCATGATTGATCAGCAGAGTTTATTGATCATTGTGGATACCCACAAACCGAGCATGGTTGCAGTAGAAAGTTTATTGAACTATACCGATTATAAAATTGTTATCGACCATCATCGCCGGGCAGAGGAATTTGTTGATAATCCTACGCTTGTCTACATGGAGCCTTATGCATCCTCCACAGCAGAGCTTGTGACGGAGCTCCTGGAGTATCAGCCCAAAGGAGTGAAGCTGAAAGTACTGGAAGCTACAGCACTTTTAGCTGGGATTATCGTTGATACGAAAAGTTTTACGCTGCGTACCGGCTCAAGAACATTTGATGCGGCTTCGTATTTAAGGTCACAAGGCGCTGACACAGTATTAGTCCAGCATTTACTCAAAGATGACTTAGAGGTATTTATCGAACGCAGCAATATTATTGAAAGAACACAAATTTATAATGACTATATTGCGATTGCGACAGCGCCGAGCGGAAGAGCATATAACCCTGTGCTGATTGCGCAAGCAGCGGATACCTTACTGTCTATGGTAGGTATCACGGCTTCCTTTGTTATTTCGGAAAGAGCAGACGGCAGAATCGGAGTCAGTGCACGGTCGCTGGGGGATGTCAATGTACAGGTCATCATGGAACAAATGAATGGCGGCGGACATTTAACCAATGCAGCAACGCAAATAGAAGACAAAACCATTGAGGAAGTCAAAGAAATGCTTGTTGAGATTATTGATGAGCTGGAGTATAAAAAAGGGAGAGATTCAGAATGAAAGTTATTTTCTTAAAAGATGTTAAAGGGAAAGCAAAAAAAGGCGAAGTGAAAAATGTTCCTGACGGCTATGCCCGTAACTTCCTGTTCAAAAATAAACTGGCAGAAGAAGCTACTTCCGGGAATCTGAAAGCACTTGATGCGAAAAAGAAAAAACAAGATCAATTAGAAATAGAAGAAAAAGAAAATGCCATTCAATTAAAAGACAAACTTGCTGATTTAACGGTTGAGCTGGAAGCAAAATCTGGAGAAAATGGACGTTTATTCGGTTCCATAACCAGTAAACAGATTTCAGAAGGATTAAATAAACAGCATGGCTATAAAATCGATAAGCGCAAGCTAGAATTAGATGAGCCAATCCGTGCGTTGGGTTACACAAATGTTCCCGTTAAATTACATCCGGAAGTATCTGGCTCTGTAAAGGTGCATGTAAAAGAAAAATAAATAGGATGACATTCGGAAATAAACAGAGGAAAAAGAAATTGGCAGAAAAATTGTGTGCCGATTTCTTTTTTCACTTAACTAGAATACGGAGGAGAGGTAATGAGTGCGTCTTTGAATGATCGTACACCACCGCATAATTTAGAAGCAGAGCAATCTGTTTTAGGCGCTGTTTTTTTGGAGCCGACCGCCTTTGTACAGGCTTCGGAAATTTTGATACCAGAAGATTTCTACCGTGCGAGCCATCAGCTTATTTTTACAGCGATGATGACCTTGTCTGAGCGCGGGGAACCGATTGATGTTGTAACAGTTACCACGTTTTTAAATGACCGGAAACAGCTGGAGGAAGCAGGCGGTGTCTCCTACTTAACAGAACTGGCAGAAAGTGTGCCGACTGCAGCTAACGTAGAGTATTACAGCAGAATTGTAGAAGAAAAATCAACCCTGCGCAGCTTGATTCGAAAAGCAACAGACATTGTGACGGCCTCTTTTGAAAAAGAAGATGAGGTTGAAGATGTTTTAAATGATGCAGAAAAAAGTATCCTGGAGGTTTCTGGACGAAAAAATTCAGGAGCTTTCAAAAATATAAAAGATGTCTTGATTGATGTATATGATAATATTGAACAGCTTCACCAGCAAAAAGGTGATGTAACAGGCGTTCCAACGGGTTTCTTGGACTTAGACCGCATTACATCAGGCTTTCAGCGGAACGATTTGATTATTATTGCGGCGCGTCCTTCCGTAGGGAAAACAGCCTTTGCATTAAACGTAGCGCAAAACGTTGCCGTAAAAACAGATGAAAATGTAGCTATTTTCAGTCTCGAGATGGGCGCGGATCAGCTCGTTCAGCGTATGCTTTGTGCGGAAGGAAATATTGACGCGCAGCGTTTAAGAAACGGACAGCTGCAAGCAGATGACTGGAGTAAGCTGACGATGTCGATGGGGTCCCTGTCGAATGCAGGAATTTATATTGATGATACGCCAGGCGTACGTGTCAATGAAATTCGTTCCAAGTGCCGGCGCCTGAAGCAGGAGCATGGGCTTGGGATGATTCTGATTGATTATCTGCAGCTTATCCAGGGAAGCGGCAGCTCGAAGGAAAACCGTCAGCAGGAGGTTTCCGAGATTTCCCGTGCGCTAAAAGCATTGGCCAGGGAGCTGGAAGTGCCATTGATTGCATTATCTCAGCTCTCCCGTGGTGTGGAGTCCAGGCAGGACAAGCGCCCAATGATGTCGGATATCCGTGAATCAGGAAGTATTGAGCAGGATGCGGATATTGTAGGTTTCTTATATCGTGATGATTATTATGATAAAGAGACAGAGAAAGAGAATATTATTGAGATTATTATTGCGAAGCAGCGTAATGGTCCAACAGGAACCGTAGAGCTAGCCTTTGTAAAAGAATATAATAAATTCGTGGACTTAGATCATCGTTATGGAGAGGGAGATATTCCGCCGGCGATGTAGATAATAGAGGTACTTTTGATTTTTCATATGAGAAAGTCTATTTCTGTGTCACTTAGATGAGACTGTTGAACGTATAATGGTCCAATAATGAATACTAGTGTGGGAAGAGGTGTCTTGTAAGATAGGCATCTCTTTTTTGTTTTATGAAAGGAAAATAGTAGTGCTTTCAGATGAATCGACAAAATAAGACAATGGAACTAGATTATTTTACAAGAAGTTAACAAATTAAAAAGAGTATAATGAGTGATTCTATGTTCTATGTAAAGCTATAAAAGACTGATATAGAGGGGAACAGACAGGTATTTCTTTTCTGCTGGTAAATAGAGTGTAAGTGCTGGGATACAAATAGATTACAGTTATATTAAGATATTTCAAAATTTTAGTAAATTAATACTATTATTGAATTTATCTGGGAGATAGATTAGAATAGAGTAGTAAGACAAATATATTCTAATTTGAGGGGAGTACGAATATGAAATTGTCAAAAAAGTCTTTATTATTGCTAATTTTCGGTCTTTTACTTAGCGTTGTTTTGGTAGCGTGTGCAAGCGAACCAGATGAAGGCGGTAACAGCGATTCGGATGGAGATGGAGAAGGCACTTCCGAAGAAGCTGCTGAGGGCGGCGAGCTTGTTATTGCCAACCAGTCAGATGTTGTTTCAATGGACCCGGCAGGTTCAAACGATACACCATCTAGTAACGTACAGGCAAATATCTTTGAAACACTTGTAACTTTAGATGAAAATATGGAATTACAGCCTGGTCTTGCTACAGAGTGGGAAGCAGTAGAAGATAATGTATGGGAGTTCAAATTACGTGATGATGTAACTTTCCATGATGGCTCGGAATTTAATGCGGAAGTAGTAAAAGCAAATATTGAACGTATTTTAGATGAAGATGTAGCTTCTCAGCGTTACTTCCTTTATGAAATGGTAGAGGATATAGAAGTAGTGGATGATTATACTGTACGTTTTACGACAGAATATCCATTTGCGCCATTCCCTGCACATATTGCACATAATGGCGGTGGAATGACATCGCTTGAAGTAATTGAGGCAGACTATGAAGCAATGGAAAATGGAGAAGAACCGGGAAGCTATATTAATGAGAACCCGATTGGTACAGGTTTCTTTAAATTTGATTCATGGAATTCAGGTTCCGAAGTTCGTTTAGTGAAAAACGAAGATTATTGGGGAGAGCCGGCTCACCTTGATTCCGTTGTATTTAAGGTTGTAAGTGAAGCGAATACGCGAGTAGCTGAGCTTGAAACTGGAGATTCACATATTATTGATCCTCTGGGACCAAGTAATATGGCTCAGGTTGAAAATTCAGAAGGAATCCATGTAGCACCGCAAGAAAGTGTCAGCGTATCTTATATTGGATTTAACGTAGAAAAAGAACCATTTGATGATCCGAATGTGCGTCAAGCAATCAATATGGCAATTGATAAAAGCCAGATTATTGATGGTATTTACGAAGGAGTTGGAATCCCGGCTGTTGGGCCATTAGCACCGGCAGTATATGGTTATGACGAGGATGCACCTGGTTTAGAATATGATTTAGAAGAAGCGAAGCAATTGTTAGCAGATGCGGGCTATGAAGATGGCTTCTCGACAACGCTTTGGACAAATGATACACAAGAGCGTATAGATGCTGCTACCAATGTTCAAGCTCAATTACAAGAATTGAATATTGATGTAGAGGTTGAAGTACTTGAATGGGGCACGTATTTAGAAAGAACAGCTCAAGGAGATCATGATATGTTTGTACTTGGCTGGTCTACTGTAACTGGGGATGCTGATTATGGATTATATCCATTATTCCATTCGGAGAATATCGGTGAGCCTGGTAACCGTTCTTTCTTACAAGATGAGGAATTAGATGAAATGCTTGAAGCTGCCCGCCGTGAAGGAGACGAAGAGACACGTCTGCAGCTTTACAGCGATATCCAGACAGAACTTACAGAGCTTGCTCCAATGCTTTATCTGCACCATCAAGAATTCTTGCTTGGTGTGAATGATAATGTACAAGGCTTAACGCAATCGCCAACTGGAATTCTTCAATTACATGATGTATCTTTAAATCAATAATGAAATGAATAAACAGCTGCTTTTCTGATAGAGATAAGCAGCTGTTTTTTGTACATAAAAAAAGTCACATGATTCATATCATGTGACTTTTACGATATAATTACGCATTAACCGTCGGCTGATGTTCACCAGAACGGATAGCTTCCATATGGTGACAAGCTGCACGATGTCCGTCTTTCATACCTTCTGTGTTACGCAGTTCAGGCACCTTTGTACGGCAGATGTCCGTGGCAAAAGGACAGCGTGTGTGGAAGCGGCAGCCTTCAGGAGGATCAATCGGAGAAGGCACATCTCCTTTTAGCGTAATACGTTCTTTTTTGGCTTCCAAATCCGTACTAGGGATAGCAGAAAGAAGTGCTTTCGTGTACGGATGCATGTTATTGGTAAATAATGATTTTTTATCAGCTATTTCAACAACTTTTCCTAAATACATTACTATAATACGGTCAGAAATGTGACGTACAACACCTAAATCATGTGAAATGAAAAGATAAGTCAGTTTAAATTCACGCTGCAGCTTTTTCAGCAGATTGATAACCTGTGCCTGAATAGACACATCAAGTGCTGACACAGCCTCATCAGCAATAATTAATTTCGGATCAACAGACAGTGCTCGGGCAATCCCGATACGCTGTCGCTGCCCGCCGCTGAACTCGTGTGGATGCCGGTCAATCTGGTGGGCGCCAAGGCCTACTGTCTCCATCAACTCCTTCACACGATCATTTCTTTCATGTTTAGGAACCGCATTTTGAATTTCCATTGCTTCGGTTAAAATTTGCCGGACAGTGTGGCGGGGATTAATCGATGCATATGGATCCTGAAAAATAATCTGCATATCTTTACGAAATTTATTCATTTCTTTTTTATTTAGCTCAAGAATATTTGTACCATCAAATTCTACTTTTCCATCAGTAGGTTCATCTAATCGGAGAACAGCTCGTCCGGTTGTCGATTTTCCACAGCCAGATTCTCCTACGATACTTAGTGTTTCTCCTTCATACACTTCAAAGGAGATATCGTCTACTGCCTTTACGTGATTGACGGTGCGTCCAAAAAACCCGCCTTTAATCGGAAAATATTGTTTTAAGTCATCTACTTTAAGAAGTACTTTTTGATTGCTCATGAATGTTCACCTCCGGATCTCCGTCCCATTCGTCAGAATAAATCCAGCAACGAATTTGATTACCCTCTTCATCCGTTTCTAAGTCAGGTAATTTATTTCGGCATAAATCGGTAGCAAATGGACATCTTGGCGCAAAACGGCAGCCCTGCGGCATATCGGCTGGACTTGGAACAGATCCTCTAATCACTGCTAAATCGCCATCTACGTCTTGGTCGTGTTGTGGAACAGATTGCATCAAACCAACGGTATATGGGTGTTTTGGTTCTGTAAATAAGGTCTTTTTATCGGTGAATTCGACCACTTTCCCGCAATACATAACGGCAACATAATCACAAGTTTCTGCCACAACGCCGAGGTCATGGGTAATTAATAAAATACCCATGTCCAATTTTTCTTGCAATTCTTTCATTAAATCTAAAATCTGTGCTTGAATTGTTACATCCAATGCGGTTGTTGGTTCATCAGCAATCAATAGATCTGGGTTACAGGCAAGCGCGATTGCGATCATCACACGCTGGCGCATCCCTCCAGATAACTCAAATGGATACTGATTGATACGTTTTTCTGGGGAAGGAATTCCTACCAGCTTTAACATCTCAATGGATTTCTTTTTTGCTTCCTTTTTGCCAAGACCTTCGTGAATGCGGAATGATTCACTGATCTGCTGTCCGACCGTAAAGGTAGGGTTCAAGGAAGTCATTGGTTCCTGGAAAATCATTGATATTTCATTGCCTCGAATTTTGCGCATCTGTGCTTCGCTCTTATCTAAGAGGTTTTCTCCTTTGAAGAGAATTTCTCCACCTTTAATCTTACCTGGTTCTTCGATAAGACGGAGAATAGATAAGGAAGTAATACTTTTTCCGGAACCAGACTCTCCAACGACACCAAGTACTTTTCCTTTTGGAATATTAAAGGAAACACCATCTACAGCCTTTACTTCTAAATCTTTTGTGAAGAAAGAAGTCTGTAAATTTTTAATTTCTAGTATATTATCATATGAAGGGTTTGGTGCACCTGTCATAGTAAGCAGCTCCTTTCGAAATCTTGTAATGCAAGAATACTAATCTAAATCAATCCGTTTGTTCAAGAATCTGTAAGCAACATCGACAATTAAGTTTACAAGAATGAAGAGAAGAGATGCGACTAAAACGGTTCCTTGAACAACCGGGAAATCACGGGCTTGGATAGAATCGATAATCAATTTTCCCATTCCATTAACGGCGAATACAGACTCTGTTAATACGGCTCCGCCAAGAAGTCCGCCAAATTGTAATCCAACTACGGTAACAATAGGGATTAATGCATTCTTTAATGCATGTCTATAAATAACGATTTGCTCTTTTACCCCTTTGGCACGGGCGGTTCGAATATAATCTGAGCCGATAACATCCAGCATGCTGGAACGTGTCATACGTGCAATAATGGCAGCACTTCCTGTACCTAATGTGATTACAGGTAAGACAATTTGGCTGAAGCTTCCCCAGCCGGAAGGACTGAACCATGCTGTGTTATTAAAGAAAGGTACCCAGGATGGCAAATCAAACCCAATTGCAAACCACTGAATTAACATTAAACCAAGCCAAAAGTTAGGCATCGATAAACCAAATAAAGCGACAATCATAATAGTAGTATCGATGGCTGTATATTTACGTGTAGCAGAAATAATACCTGCAATTAATCCTAAAAAAACAGCTAAGATGGTACTATAGATGGCAAGCTCAACGGTTACCCAGAATCGGGCCCCAATTTCGGCTGAAACATCTCTACCGCTTCGCATAGAGGTTCCTAAGTCGCCTTGGACTGCACTGGTTACATAATTAAGATACTGCGTGGGTAAAGGGTCATTTAAACCTAATCGTTCTCTGATATTTTCAATTTGTTCCTGTGGCGCACCTTCTCCAGCGATTACTTGTGCTGGATCACCTGGAACTAAATGCATCATGCTAAATACTAATATAGATACACCAATTAGGACGGGTATCGTTTGTAAAATACGTCGAATGATAAATTGAATCAAAATCGTTCACCTCTTTCTATTCTCTCGTTTTTGGATCAAATGCGTCACGTAATCCATCTCCAAGCATGTTAAATGCCAATACAGCTACGACAATAGCAAGCCCAGGAAATAACGCTACATGGGGTGCATTATATAAGTAATTTCGTCCATCACTTAACATGGCTCCCCATTCTGGTGTAGGAGGCTGTGCGCCCAATCCTAAGAAGGAAAGCCCCGCAGCTGACAGAATCGCTGTAGCAATACTTAACGTAGCCTGAACGATAATTGGAGAGGTGATATTAGGTAAAATATGTTTAAAAATAATTCTGGAATCACTGGCGCCCAGCGCTCTCATCGCATCAATATACTCCAGCTTTTTCACAGATAAAGTAGATCCACGAACAATTCTGGCAAATATCGGTACAGAGGAAACAGCAACCGCGATAACAACATTAACCATGCTTCCGCCTAAAACCGTAACGATCGTTAATGCTAATAGAATACTAGGGAATGCTAATAAAATATCCATGAAACGCATGATAATACTATCTATCCGTTTGCCGTAATAGCCTGCGATAATACCGAGAAATACGCCGGCAGTTGCTCCCAGTAAGATAGAGAAAAAACCTATCATCAGTGTTAATCCGGTGCCTTGGATTACCCTGCTGAATATATCTCTCCCAAAGTTATCTGTCCCAAACCAATGATCAGATGAAGGGGTAGCTAATTTATTGGTTACATCTTGATCGTATAGAGGGTCGTAGGGGGTTAAGTATGGGCCGATAAGAGCGATAATGATAAGTAAAATAATTAAAATTCCGCCGACAACAGCCGACTTATTTTTCTTCAGTTTATTAAAGACGCTTTTCCAGCTTTTAAGACGGGGATTAGGCTGCTTGACAGCTATCTCCGGCTTTTCAATATGTTCGTTTGAACGACTCATCGGTTTATTTCATCCTTTCTCTCGTGTTATAGGTCAGTCTCGATTATATCATGAAAAGACTTAGAGAAATATAAGTCATTTGAAAATCCTTAGAAAATGCATGGTTTTGGAAACTATCAAAAAACGGGAAGCGTTGGTATAAAAGGGTTTACACAATTGGATAAAAAAGGAAACTATTTAAATTCGTAAAAATAGATTTAATATGAAAATTGTCATTAGTTAAAAAATGAAAGCGTTATCTTTTTGTTAATAAAATCATTTTTCTGTCATATTTTATGATTACTAGGAAGAATCGCGGGAAATCTTGTATAATGATACTAATTTAAATTTAGATGTCATTATACAGAGGTGAAAAATCATGAAAAAGAAATTAATTTGGAACCCTGCTAGATTTTTCTTTCATTATATAGGAACAGAAAAATTAGAAGCTCTTGCAAAGGAAGGATGGGTAGTAGAAAGGTTACGATTAGGCGGTCTGCTTTTTCAATTAACAGAAGATAAACCGAAAGAAGTACAATATCATCTGGAGTTTCAGCCTATTCAAAAGGTGGAGGAAGATACGCCGCCATTAGAAGAAGGTTGGGAGCTTGTCGATACAGTAGATTATACTCAAGTTTATCAAGGCTCATCGGAAGCGCTGCCGAAAGAAACGTCGTATGAACTGCTGCTGGGACAGTTGCGCCAAGAAGGGTATTCCCTCGGAAAATATACAATTATCTCAATTTTGTTTTTAGTGTCTTTCTTTATTTTACATATGAGAGCGGACTGGGCTTTGGTACAAATGATTCTGCTTGGCGGAATAATGATGCTGTCCATCACGGCTATTTTGATGCTGACTTTATATATTGTAAATAAGTTCCGACAGCATAATTTAAAAAATATGTAATATCGTGGTTTCAATTGTAACAAAATGGTAATTTTTCAGAAATAAATGTTACCAATTGTAAAATAAGTGAAGCATTTAAAAGTATACAGAAGGAAAAGGCAGGAAACGTCGATTTATATGGAATAGAAGGAATTTATTGCTTAAAACTATTAGAATACCGTAAAATAAGCGGTTTGAGGTTTAACAGGAACTTAACTATAATTAGTATTGTTGCCTTGAAACAGGTAAATACATCTATGTGGATGCCATAAAATAAATGAGTCAATCGTTGGTTCATTTATTTTTAATTTCAGCATAAATGGTTCGGGAGTACCAAAGATTATTTTAATTTTAGATGTACTACAAATCAAAACAAATAGAGAGGTGATTATATGGCAGTAGTAGAAGCAAAAAACCTGTCTAAAATCTTTGGTAAAAATATCGGCCAATCTATCAAAATGTTAGATCAAGGTATGTCCAAAGAAGAGATACTGAAAAAGACAGGTAATACTGTCGGGGTAAATCGTGCCAGTTTTTCAGTTGAAGAAGGCGAAATATTCGTAATAATGGGGCTTTCCGGAAGCGGTAAGTCAACCCTGGTTCGATTAATAAATCGATTAATCGAACCGAGCGAAGGATCTATTCTAATTGATGGAAAAGAACTGGCAACATTAGATAAAAAAGCGTTAAGACAAGTACGTCGTGAAAAATTAGGAATGGTATTCCAGCAATTCGCACTTTTCCCGCATCGTACTATTTTACAGAACGCAGCGTTTGGATTAGAGGTACAAGGTGTTGATAAATCCGAACGGGAGAAAAAAGCAGGAGAATCCTTAAAGCTTGTTGGATTAGGCGATTATATGCATCAGAAACCTGGCCAGTTATCAGGCGGTATGCAGCAGCGTGTAGGGCTGGCTCGTGCGCTAGCGAATGACCCAAAAGTATTATTAATGGATGAAGCTTTTTCTGCGCTTGATCCGCTTATCCGTAAAGAAATGCAGGATGAGCTGATTGATTTGCAATCCTCCATGAAGAAAACCATTGTCTTTATTACACATGACCTGGATGAAGCGCTTCGTTTAGGGGATCGTATTGCGTTAATGAAGGATGGGGCTATCGTCCAGATTGGATCACCGGAAGAAATTCTGATGAATCCTGCGAATGATTACGTTGAGAAATTCGTAGAGGATGTGGATCGCTCGAAGATTCTTACAGCAAATCATATCATGAAGAGGCCGGAAACGATTAACATAGCGAAGCATGGTCCGCGCGCAGCATTAGAAAGAATGCGCAGGGAAGGTATTTCCAGCATTCTCGTAGTGGATGAAAACCGTCGCTTACAGGGCTATGTGACAGCAGATGACGCTTCTGAGGCACGTAAAAAAGAAATAACAGATATTAAAGAAATTTTACAAACAGATATTTTAAGAGTAACCCCAGACACACCAATGCAAGATATTTTCTCCATGATCTATGATACGCCGGTTCCCATTGCAGTTGTAGAAGATAACGGGCGGTTAAATGGAATTATTGTTCGCGGTGCTGTATTAGCCGCGCTTGCAAATGATGGTGAGGTGAACTTAAATGCTTGATTTTATTGATCAAATACCTTTATCCGAATGGACAGAGACTGCGACAGATTGGATTCAAGATACCTTTGCCTTTCTTTTTGAGCCAATCAAAGATCATCTTGGTAATTTTATGGATTTTGTATCTTCAGATGTTCTGGCAGGTATTCCGCCAATTATATTTATCTTGATTGTTGCTGTAATTGCGTTCTTTGTTTCTGGTAAAAAACTTGGATTAGCTGTATTTTCTATCGTGGGTCTATGGTTTGTTTATAACCAGGGGTTATGGGACGCGCTGATGTCTACAGTAACATTGGTTATTTTAGCAAGTTTACTATCTGTCATTGTGGGTGTTCCTGTAGGAATATTAATGGCAAAAAGCAAAATTGCTAATACGGTTTTCACACCAATTCTGGACTTTATGCAAACCATGCCGGCATTCGTATATTTAATCCCGGCAGTAGCATTCTTCGGAATTGGGATGGTTCCTGGTGTATTTGCATCACTAATTTTCGCGACACCGCCGACGGTCCGTTTTACAAACTTAGGGATTCGTCAGGTTTCTAAGGATTTAATTGAAGCATCTGATGCATTCGGTACGACCGGATCACAGAAACTATTTAAGGTAGAATTGCCTATGGCTAAAGGAACCATCATGGCTGGAATTAACCAAACAGTTATGCTTGCACTGTCTATGGTTGTTATTGCGTCAATGATTGGTGCGCCGGGACTTGGAAGTCAAGTGCTTTCTTCTCTTCAACGTGCATCTGTCGGTACCGGGTTTGTAGCTGGTGTCGGAATTGTTATTCTGGCGATTATTATTGACCGTATTACACAAAATATGAATAAAGCTAAAGACTAAATTTGTATGACAATCTTTTTATAAATGAGAGAAGATTTCATCTCATTTATAAAAAGTGTCAATATAGAAAGAATAAATTTTAAGAAAAGGGGCGTATTAATTATGTCAAAATGGAGTCTTAAGCGTGCTGGACTGATTGGTTCATTAGCACTTGGACTAGTTGTTGCCGGCTGTGGAAGTGATGACAGCAATGGCGGAGATGATGATTCTGCAGAAGGCGGAGTAGAGGGTGACATTGATTTAGCCTATGTAGAATGGGATACGGAAGTAGCATCCACACATGTTGTAGCTAAAGTATTAGAGGATGTAGGCTATGATGTTACAACGACACCGCTTGATAATGCGGTTATGTGGGAAGCTGTTGCAACTGGTGAAGCAGATGGAATGGTAGCTGCATGGTTACCTGGAACACATGCGGAACAATTCGAAGCTTATGGCGATCAAGTAGAACAGCTTGGACCTAACTTAGAAGGAGCAGCAATTGGTCTTGTTGTACCTGAATACATGGATGTAGATTCGATTGAAGATCTTACAGATGAAGCTGGTCAAACGATTACAGGTATTGAACCAGGTGCAGGTGTTGTAAACGCTGCAGAAAATGCTGTAGAAGAATATGATAATCTGGAAGATTGGACTGTACAGACTTCGTCCAGCGGTGCAATGGCAACAGAATTAGGTAATGCAATTGATAATGAAGATGATATTGTTGTAACTGGCTGGTCTCCGCATTGGAAATTCCAAGCTTATGATTTAAAATATCTTGACGATCCAGATGGCGTATTCGGTGAAGCAGAAACGATTGAAACCATGGTACGTGAAGGACTAGAAGAAGATGCTCCAGAAGCATACCAAGTACTAGATAATTTCCATTGGGATACAGCTGATATGGAAGAGGTTATGTTAGATATTAATGAAGGAGCTTCTCCAGAAGATGCAGCAGCTGACTGGGTAGAAGCTAATCAGGATAAAGTAGATGAGTGGACAGAAGGTATTGAATAATTCATTTTGTCTATTCAGAAAGGCGGCTCCAAATTATGTTGGGGCTGCTTTTTCTATGTTTATAGGTGAAAACCGAACTTTACTTTGCCTTTTACATTATTAAGTTCGTTTTTCTTTAACAAAAACGATAAAAAAGACGAATGAAGCGAATGATAAAGTCAAAATGAAAAAGTAATGTTCGTGTTTTACATTGACGTGTCTTTTTATTACTGATAAAATACTACGTGGTAAGTGAAAAGCAAATGTTGATAAGGAATTGTGCTGTTATGATGAATAAAAAATTCATGCAGGGCAAGAATCTTCATATATAAAACCAATTTTGGAGGTGCACGATGTCCTCAGTAGTAGTTGTAGGTACGCAATGGGGAGATGAAGGGAAAGGTAAAATTACTGATTTCTTATCTCAAAATGCAGAAGTAGTTGCTCGTTATCAAGGCGGAAATAACGCTGGTCATACGATAAAATTTGATGATGTAACATACAAGTTACATTTGATTCCATCTGGGATTTTCTTTAGCGAGAAGACCTGTGTTCTTGGAAACGGAATGGTTATCGATCCTAAAGCATTTGTAGAGGAAGTTGCTTATTTACATGAGCGCAATGTTTCTACAGAAAATCTTCGTATCAGTAATCGTGCGCATGTGATTCTTCCTTATCACTTGAAGCTGGATATTCTTCAAGAGGAAGAAAAAGGCGAAAATAAAATCGGTACGACGAAAAAAGGAATCGGCCCTGCTTATATGGATAAAGCAGCACGTGTCGGTATCCGCATTGCTGATTTAATGGACAAAGAAGTATTCCACGGGAAATTAGTGCAGAACTTAAAAGAAAAGAATCGTTTATTCGAAAAAGTATATGAGTCTGACCCCATGCTGGTAGAAGATATTCTCGATGAATATTTTGAATATGGACAGCAAATGGCTCCTTATGTTGTAGATACATCGGTTGTGTTAAACGATGCAATTGATGAAGGAAAACGTGTCCTGTTCGAAGGCGCACAAGGGGTTATGCTTGATATTGACCAAGGTACGTATCCATTTGTAACATCTTCTAACCCGATTGCCGGCGGTGTAACTATCGGTTCTGGTGTAGGGCCTTCCAAAATCAATCATGTCGTAGGTGTGTCAAAAGCATATACAACACGCGTTGGTGATGGTCCTTTCCCAACAGAATTACATGATGAAATAGGAAACCAAATTCGTGAAATTGGCCGTGAATATGGTACAACAACAGGCCGTCCGCGCCGTGTAGGCTGGTTTGATAGCGTCGTTGTCCGTCATGCCCGCCGTGTGAGCGGAATTACAGATTTATCTCTCAACTCAATTGATGTATTAACAGGTATTGAAACATTGAAAATCTGTGTTGCCTATCGCTACAAAGGGGAAGTCATCAAAGAATTCCCGGCAAGCTTAAAAGCATTAGCAGAATGTGAACCGGTATATGAAGAAATGCCAGGCTGGACAGAGGATATTACCGGAGTGAAGACATTGGATGAACTTCCAGCCAATGCGCGCCACTACCTAGAGCGGATTTCTCAGCTGACAGAAATTCCATTATCCATCTTCTCTGTAGGCCCAGATCGTTCGCAGACAAATGTCGTAAGAAGCGTGTACCGTCCATAATAAACTAAGAAATGTATCAAAAAAGAGCTGATGATGAAAATCAGCTCTTTTTTGCATGTGAAGAAACTGTAAAGAATTTAAGGAAAAATCATATCCAAATTCCCCCAATCTCTATCTTTCTGTTCTGCCTACAAGACATAAACGCGAATTTACGTTAAAATAGAAGGAAGCAATTTGTCTAGAAAATCAGGTTGTATAAAGAATTGCAATTATAGGTTAACTGATTTCATGTTATACTTTCGTTATTTACAATAAAGAGAAAATGAGATTTTAAAATATAAACTGGCGGGAGAAAAAGCCGGGGACATCTAAGAAAAAATATTTTTAGGGGCAGTAAGCCTACCCTATGAAATTATGGAAGCGCCTCTCTCTTATCTGTCTCCCTGTATGGATAATAAAGAATTATAACTAAAAAAAGGATGTGCAAGCAATGAGTCAAAAAATATTAGTTGTCGATGATGAACAGCCAATTGCTGATATATTACAATTTAATTTAGAAAAAGAAGGATACCAGGTAGTGGTAGCGAATGATGGCGATACTGCAATTGAACTTGCAGAAACAGAGCGTCCTAATCTTATTCTATTGGATATTATGCTTCCTGGAAAAGACGGAAATGAAGTATTGCGTGAGGTACGTAAAACACAAAGTGTCCCTGTGATTATGCTGACTGCAAAAGATGCTGAAATCGATAAGGTGCTCGGATTAGAGCTTGGTGCAGACGATTATGTGACCAAACCATTCAGTAATCGTGAATTAATTGCGCGCGTGAAAGCAAATCTGCGTCGTGAAAATGTACCTGCAGAGGAGCCGTCAAAAACAACCAAGGATATTGTGATTGGCGATTTAGTCGTCCATCCCGATGCATATGTTGTTTCCCGCAAAGGCGTAGAGATTGAATTAACTCACCGTGAATTTGAATTATTACATTATTTAGCACGCCATATTGGACAAGTTATGACACGTGAACACTTATTGGAAACCGTATGGGGCTATGATTATTTTGGTGATGTGCGTACGGTTGATGTAACGGTTCGCCGTCTGCGTGAAAAAATTGAAGAAAATCCTAGCAACCCATTATGGATTGTCACAAGAAGAGGTGTCGGCTATTATTTGCGCAGTCCTGAACAGGAGTAAGGCAATATGAATAAAGTTGGTTTTTTTAGATCAATCCAGTTAAAGTTTATTATTATTTATATCCTTCTGTTGATTTTAGCTGTACAGGTTATCGGCTCTTTTTTTACACAACGGCTGGAACAAGATTTAACGGATACGTTTAAGGCATCGATCACGGAGCGTGTGGAGATGTTGAGCTATAATCTGGAACAAGCTTTTGCGAGAGAGCGTTCGGAAGACGAGCCGAGTTTAGAGCAGGAAATTCAATCCATCATTGATGATGTGAATACCGAGAATGTAGCGACAACCATTTATGTTTATGATCGTCAGGGCAGGATTCTCGGGACAAACCAGATTGATGAGCAGGGAGAGGTCGGCAAGAAATCTACAGATATCGATGTACAGAATACGATCTTTTTTGAACAATCCCAGCGGAGTACGTATTTTGACCGGCAAACCGACAGCAGAGTGCATGTCCATGTGGAGCCGCTGATTGGAAATGGAGAGGCAGTTGGAGCGGTGCAGTTCACTGCTTCTTTGGAAGAGGTCTATGACCAAATCGAAGGAATCAATAATATCTTCCTGCAGGGTTCTGTTTTGGCGATAAGTATCTCTGCCATCCTCGGGGTACTCGTGGCGCGTACAATTACCAAGCCAATCAAGGAAATGCGTGAGCAAGCACTGATTATGTCGAATGGAGACTTCACACAAAAACTGGACGTCTATGGACGGGATGAAATTGGACAGCTTGCCGAAACCTTTAATGATTTAAATAGCAGGCTGAAGCATTCTTACGCTACGATTGAAGAAGAGCGAAGGAAGCTGAGCTCTGTTCTTTCGTATATGAGTGACGGGGTAATCGCAACCGATCAGACGGGAGCAGTCACATTGATGAATGATGCTGCGGCCAGAATGATTGGCTCCAATCCGGATGATATGATTGGAGATGATCTCATCGATGTGCTTAACCTGGAAGAGAAAATCGTCGATATTAGCAAGCTGTCCGACAGCGGTTCGATGATTATCGATTTCAGTGATGAAGAAACACCGTTTATCATACGTGCAAACTTTTCGACAGTTGTGGATGAGGAAGAAGAAGTGACAGGGTTTATTACTGTTATCAGCGATGTTACGGAGCAGGAGAAAATGGAACAAGAGCGAAGAGACTTTGTATCGAATGTATCTCATGAACTCCGCACGCCGCTGACGACCATGAAAAGCTACTTAGAAGCATTGTCTGACGGTGCTTGGGAAAATAAAGAAATTGCTCCGCGCTTTTTAGAGGTTACACAGAAGGAAACGGACCGGATGATCCGGATGGTAAATGATCTGCTGCAGCTGTCTAAAATGGATTCAGATGAATTGCCGATGCATAAGGAAAGAACAGAATTCATGGGTTATGTACATCAGGTCCTCGATCGTTATGAAATGAATTTGCCGGAAACGATTACGCTGGAGCGCCAGATACCAAAAGGAAAATCGTTTGTATGGATGGACCGGGATAAGGTAACACAGGTATTTGATAATATTATTACCAATGCTTTTAAATACTCGCCAGAAGGTGGAAAAGTGCGTGTGAATCTGGATGTAAGACGTCATATGGTCATTATCAGTATTCAGGATGAAGGAATGGGGATTCCATATGACAAGCTCGATAAAATATTTGATCGTTTCTACCGCGCCGACCGCGCTAGAACAAGAAAATTTGGCGGAACCGGTCTTGGTTTAGCAATTACAAAAGAACTTGTAGAGGCTCATCATGGAAAGATTTGGGCCCAAAGTAAAGAAGGACGCGGTACGACAATCCTATTTACCTTGCCACTCATGGGCTCGAAGCGGGGGAGAGGCAGATGAAATTAGAGACTGCAAAATCATTATTGCTGATTATTTTAATAGGAACGAGTCTGGTTCTCACGTTCGGGATGTGGAATTATCAGGCGGAATACAGGCCATTAAACGATGTCGAATCGATTGATGAAGTGGATCTGGGCGGTGAAGAACAGGAGATAAGTGATCTTGTAAAGCCGAATGATGTGGTTTTTAAAATGAACGGCGAATTCTCCAGCTATAAGGAACCAGAGGATAGTATGCAGTTTTTTGAAGATATCCGGCAATGGGAATTGACGGATATACAAAGGAATGATTTAGAAGAAGACACTGAATCTGGTGCAGAAGTAGAAATTATTTTCCCGACGGAGGTCCCGTTATCTTTGTTCGATACGATCTTAAATGTCGACAGTACATTGACGAATAACACGAATTTCTATGTGGATCGATTTTCTATCGAGCTGCAGGAAGAGGAAGAGGTTTTACACGTTCAATTTGTTTCAGCAGACAGGGAAGAAGTTGTGGAAGGTACGATCTACTCCAGAACGAGCTATGACGAGCTGCTGTCGATATTTGGGGAGCTGACGGAAGATGAGTATGAGGAAAAACAGTTATTGACCGATGCAGCCAGAGATATTTATATTCCAAAGGAAAAGAAAGCATTAACGTCTTATACGTATACCTTCGACTCCATTGAAGCGGTCGATATCAGAAATATTATGTTCAGCAACCCGAATGTAGTCAGTGTATCAGAGACAGCTCCTGGATCGATTATGTATCGGACAGATAATAGACAATTAAATATTGCCGGCTACGGGATGCGGTTTATTGATGTTGCGGAAAGAAATACGGAGCAGGTGGATAACAGCGTTTTACAGCAAAGCTTAAATAATATTAACGCACATCGAGGCTTTACAGGAGATTATCGCTTAGAAGGCTTTACAGAAGATAGTATTGCTTACCGGATGTATCAATTTGAATATCCTGTTGTGAATAATTCATATATGGATTTATCTACCATCTATCAGGAATGGCAAAATGATCAATTAAGCAAATATAATCGTTCTCTGGTATCGCTCAATACCGTGGTCAATACCTCGGAAAAAGAGTTGAGGAGCGGCGAAGAGATTATGAACAGCATTCAGCAAAATGAAAATACAGCAGATATCCAAGATGTTCAGATTGCCTACCGTTTAACGATTGAAACCGATGATAATGGAGATTATGTGCTTTTAGAGCCTAATTGGTATCAGAAAGTAAATAACAGCTGGTCAGTGGTACCAGAGCCAAATACAAACACACAGCAAAACTTAGAAGGAGGAAGTTGAGAATGCAATGGTCACATATTAAAACGCTGTTTATTCTCAGTTTCCTTGTCTTAAATATTTATTTGCTATTTCAATTTATTGATAAGCAGCAGGATATGGATATTCCAGAGCTGGAGGTTAATGATTTGAATCTGGACGAGCAGCTGGATCAAGAAAATATTACTGTTTCTGCAGACACTGATTTTGAAGTTCCTGAGCTGAGCTATATTTCATCCACTCAAAAGGAATTTACCCAAACGGAAATCAGGGAATTAAATGATATAGATGATATCGATGCGGCGAAGAGTGTGGATAATAAGTTATTAACCGTGGAATTTTCTTCACCATTGGAGATTCCAGAAAATTTGGAGCGGAACGAGCTGTCTGATTTGGTCAGCCCGTATGTTTTAGATGCTTCTGAATTCAGTTTTGGCACATGGAATCATGATTTAAATATTATCGTCTTCTATCAAAATAAAGAAGGATACCCGCTTTATTTAAATCAGCATGCAATGCTCACCTTCTATTTGAATGATGACAGAGAGATTACGCATTATACGCAAACGATGGTCGGTGACGCAAGTACACAGGGGAGCACCAGCTTAAATACACCTAAGATTGCCATTGGTACGCTTCTTCATAATCGCTTTTTAAATGCCGAAGAAGAAGTGACAAATGTCACGTACGGGTATTATTCCAGAATTGATGAAGAAGGAGAAGGGACGCAGGTGTTTGCACCCACATACAAAATCACGGTAGCTGAAGAAGATGAGGAAAATGATTATTTTGTCAATGCTGCAGAGTCCTTTACGTATCCGGGAAATTATACGGAATATTTTACAACAAAGATGTTTGAGGAAAATTATTTACAAAAGCTTTATTCCATGTCGGAGGATGATGAGGAAATAGCGGATGACCTAATTTCCATTATAGAGGATAAGATTGAGCCTTATAGGAGTGAGCCAGAATGAGTTTACGTTTTAGTGTGCTTGCCTCAGGCAGCACAGGCAACGCCTTTTATATCGAAACAGAACAACAGCGTTTACTAGTAGACGCCGGATTAAGCGGAAAAAAGATGGACGGGCTGTTTAAGGGAATTGATGTCGATCCGTCACGTCTTGACGGGATTCTGGTAACACATGAGCATAGCGACCACATTAAAGGTCTGGGCATTTTTGCGCGAAAGTATCAGCTGCCCATCTATGCAAATGAAAAAACATGGCAGGCAATGGAGTCTTCTCTCGGAAAGCTGACCATCGACCAAAAATTTCAGTTTGATATGGGATCCGTTCGAAGCTTTGGAGATATCGAGGTCGAATCATTCGGTGTGTCTCATGATGCGGCAGAGCCAATGTTTTACACTTTCCGCAATAACGGACAGAAAGTAGCGCTTGTGACGGATTTAGGATACGTATCCGAACGTATTAAAAAAACGGTCGAGGACGCAGACGCTTATATTTTTGAAGCAAATCATGATGTGGAGATGCTTAGGATGGGACGCTATCCATGGAATGTAAAACGACGCATCTTAGGAGACTCCGGACATATTTCCAATGAGGATTCCGGGCTTGCTTTAACCGATGTTATTTCTAACCGTACGAAGCGGATTTACCTGGCTCACCTGAGTCTGGATAATAATATGAAAGACCTGGCGCGTATGTCTGTCAATCAAGTTCTGACCGAGCACGGAATCGATGTAGAGCTGCATGACACTGATCCGGAAGCGCCAACGCCATTATATGATGTCGGCGCTGTAACCGAGCGTGTATAAAGAAAATAAAGTAATGATCAAAGATACAGAGGTCTGTAATGGGATAAAAATTTCATTTGTGCATAAACTGAAAATAATTCCCTCTTGCAGACCTCTGTTTTGAATTCTGGAGGCTGAGCTCGGAGCCCATGGAAAGCGTAGTGTATTTCTGTAGCGGTCGCTTACAGCAAATTTATATCTAGTATGTTACCGATAGACTTTGGTGAAGAGCAGAATTAATAAAGAGCAATTTTGTGTTAGTAATAAATGTATTTAGGGAATATGTAGGTAGATGAATCAATAAGGAGAAGGATATATGGAATATAATGACCAACCGAATCAGCCGCAGCCAGGACCGGATAAAAAGAATAAAGGAAAATGGCTTATCCCCTTACTGCTAGGTATTATTATTGGCGGAATCCTCGTGTTGCTTATAAATCCTGATTTTCTTCGTAATGAGAATACAGCGCAAATCAGCCCTGCTGGTGAAGAAGAAAACAATGAGAACGCTGACAGTAACGGGATTTTGGAAGACCAGCCGATGCAGGTAGATGTTTCTACTCAGCTGACAGAGATTATTGAACAAGTAACCCCCGCAGTAGTTGGTATAACCAATATTCAGCAGAATGTTTCTTGGGGAGCCGAAGCGGATGGGATTGAGGCCGGAACAGGATCAGGCGTCATTTATAAGGTAGAAGACGGAGAAACCTATATTGTGACGAACCACCATGTTATTGAAGATGCGGACAGCGTAGAAGTGATTTTGCATGATGAGACACATATGGAAGCAGAAATCATCGGCAGTGATTTATTTACAGATTTAGCAGTACTTAAAATGGATAATGAGAATGAAGATACGCCAATGGAAATCGGAACCTCCGAGAGTTTGAAGGTAGGCGAACCGGCCATTGCTATCGGAAACCCGCTGGGAGCATACTTATCAAGCACTGTTACGCAGGGCGTCATCAGCGGGATGGAGCGCACCATTCCAATGGATTTTAACTTTGACGGGCAGCCCGATTGGCAGGCTGAAGTTATCCAGACAGACGCAGCGATTAACCCGGGAAATAGCGGTGGAGCATTGATAAATTTATACGGGCAATTGATTGGTATTAATTCCATGAAAATTAACGAGGAAGCAGTAGAAGGAATTGGTTTTGCCATTCCAATCGACAGTGCCATTCCTGTGATTCAGGAATTAGAGGAGAATGGAGAAGTCGTCCGTCCATTCTTAGGTGTAGAAATCTATTCGATTGAGGAGCTGCCTCAATATGAATGGAGAAACACATTGCAGCTGCCGGTGGAAGTTGAGGGCGGTGTGTATGTATGGAGCGTAGAAAACTTATCCCCAGCTGATGAAGCAGGTATTCAACAATATGATGTCATCGTCGCATTGGATGGTGTGCCTGTGCATAACACGATTGACCTGCGGAAAATCCTTTACGAAGAGAAAGAGGTTGGAGAAGTCGTAACCATTGATTATTACAGGGACGGCGAGTTAATGCAGACAGAGTTGGAATTAGAAATTCAATAAAAGCTAGAAAAGAATGGATGAAAGGGTATCCATTCTTTTTTAAGTTTTTATCCACAGAAATATAGAATTATGCACAAACAGTGGATAATAAAAGAATGAGATTCTATATTTGGTGTGGAAAATATGTTCCTATACTATATAACTGCGAACATTTGTGCATATGTGGATATAATTGTGGATAAATACAGTTTGTCCATAAGCTATAAACAGGATTTTTGAATTACACAGATGTTGTCCACAATTTGGGTGTGGGAAAGTTACGTGAAGGCTTCTTTTTCATTTCGCTGAGACCAGAGAAAGATGAGCAGTATAAGTAACGTCAGATCTAATCGCGAAGCAAAAAGAAATGCGAATATCCCGTCCCCTGTCAGAATAGGAAGCTTGGTGAAAAAGAGTGCGCCAAGCATAATAAAAATCAGTGGAATAAGACTTATGTGGATAAATATTCTGCCGATTAATAACATCCCCGCCATCACTTCAAACAGAGCTACAAAGAAATAAACAAAATTGGATAAAGGCACGCCCATTTGTTCAAAACTGCTGACCATCGAAAGGTCCACAAATTTCATCAGCCCGGAAACTAGAAATACAAATCCCACTACATAGCAAATAAGCTTCATTGGTTTCATGTGAAACATCCTCCTTTTTTAAATGGTATGCAGGGGAAAGGACAAACTTTCCCAAGAATCTGGAGAAAAGCATATTGTTTTCATAAGCGATTAACTATATAATTCATTCATATGCGCTTTAGCTTTTTATAAAAAAGAAGAGGAGGAGGATAAGTATGCTGCGTCAATTTTTTTCATACTATAAACCGCATAAGCGGTTATTTATTATAGATTTTTCAGCTGCAGTGATTGTGGCGCTGATGGAATTAGCCTTTCCGGTAGCGGTTCAGTGGTTTATCGATCAATTATTACCTGGCCAAGACTGGAATGCCATTGTTGTTATATCGATTTTACTGCTGATTGTGTATATTATCAGTACGTATTTGCAATATGTGGTTTCCTATTTAGGGCATAAATTGGGAATCAATATCGAAACAGATATGCGCCGTGATTTATTTTATCAGGTTCAGAGACAATCCTTTCATTTCTTTGATAATACGAAAACAGGCCATATCATGAGCCGTATTACGAATGATTTATTTGATCTGGGAGAGCTTGCCCATCATGGCCCGGAGGATTTCTTTATTTCCATCATGACATTTTTAGGTGCTTTCTTTATTATGTTCACCATTAATCCAGTTTTAGCACTGATTGTTCTTATTACCGTACCTATCCTGATATTCCTTATTACATTTGGAAATATTCGTATGAATAAGGCGTGGAGAAAAATGTATGCAAATATTGCAGGAGTCAATGCAAGAATAGAGGATGCTGTTTCTGGTGTACGTGTCGTACAATCCTTTACAAATGAAGAATTCGAAAAGCAGCGTTTTCAGGAGAATAATGAAAAGTTTCGCCTTGTAAAGGTTGGAGCATATAAAGTAATGGGTATCGTCCATTCGAATATTTTTCTGCTGATGCGTTTAATGACACTGCTTGTACTTGTTGTAGGGGCCTGGTTCACTTATACAGATCGCCTCAGCTATGGAGAATTAGTCAGCTTTATCTTGTTCGTGAATGTATTAACGACACCAATCAATAAAATTACAGCACTCTTAGAGCTATATCCCAAAGGAATGGCCGGCTTTAAACGTTTCTCAGATATGATGGCAATCAACCCGGATGTCGAGGACAAGCCGGATGCCGAAGCAGTCAGTGAATTAAAAGGGGATATCCGTTTTGATCAAGTCAGCTTCAGCTACGATAAAACGAAAAAACCGGTATTGAACGATATCAGCTTTGATATTCATCATGGAGAGACGGTTGCTTTTGTCGGACCGTCTGGAGCTGGAAAAACAACGATTTCCGCATTGATTCCAAGATTTTATGATGTGACAGATGGAGCGATTACGATTGATGGAATGGATATTCGTGATATGACGAAGGAATCTCTCCGCAGTAAAATCGGTGTCGTACAGCAGGATGTATTTCTGTTTACAGGAACCCTGCGGGAGAATATTGCGTATGGAAACCTGGAAGCAACTGATGAAGAAATCGAACTTGCAGCTAAACGTGCACATATGGAGGATTTTATTAAGGAGCTTCCAGATGGCTATGAGACACAGGTTGGAGAAAGAGGCTTAAAGCTGTCAGGAGGACAAAAGCAGCGGATTGCAATAGCGCGGATGTTCTTGAAAAATCCGCCAATTCTTATTTTGGACGAAGCAACCTCGGCGCTGGATACAGAGACAGAAATGATTATTCAAAAAGCATTGAACGAGCTGGCCGCCAACCGGACGACAATTGTGATCGCCCATCGTCTTGCTACGATTAAAGAAGCAGACCGTATTATGGTGGTAACGAAAAATGGGATTGAAGAAGAAGGAACGCACGAAGAACTCCTGCAGAAAAAAGGTATCTTTGCTCATCTGCACGGTGTTCAAATGAAATAGCAGAACAGGCTGTGCCAAGCGCAGCCTGTTTTTTTAGCGTATTGTCTTCATTTCCCGGGAAATAAAGACATCTGTCTTCTGATTAGCATAAAAACATAAAAAATAACACAAGCTAAGACTAATTAGGAGGTGGCCTGATGAATCGAATATATCGCGCCCTTATCTTCGCCGGCATTATTATCATTCCATTGTTGATTGGAACATGGGTGAATGCAGAAGAGCCGGAATATGCCGAATGGGGTCAGATTGCCATGAAAGAAGTGAAAGCCAAGTACCCTCAAGAAAAAATTGTAGATTATTTGCATGTAGGCAGACAAACAGAATCTGAAAATACAGTCGAAACCTTTAAGCTATGGTTAGTGGGAAAAGAAAAGGAATTTGGTGTTATTATTGATATTTATTTTAAAACCGATACAAAAGAAATTGTCGAAATAAAAATGAGGGAAACAAAGAACTAGCACAATGAGCTGTGATTCTCCGTTAATGCGTCCATTCTCGTGCTAGCAGTCCGTAAACAACTAAATCTTCATAATGATCGTATAGCCATTCTCCCTGCCTGATCATACCTTCTTTTTGAAAACGGAGCCGTTCTGGAATGGCTCTGCTTTTTTTATTGTGGGTTGCAGCACGAATTTCAACCCGGTTTAACCGCAGTGTATAAAAGGCATAATCAATCATCACCTGAACTGCTGTGGTCATGACGCCCTTCCCTTGATAAGCCGGATCTAACCAGTAGCCAATCGATGTGCTGCCATTTTGCCAGTCAATAAAATTATAATTGACACAGCCAATCAGCCTATCCCGATCAAAGATACCGATATTCAGCGACTGTCTGTGCCGGGCTCCTTGCAGGCATAAATCAATAAAGGCTAAACAATCGGCCGGTTTTTGTGTCGTTTCAATCCAGGGAAGCCACTCACGCAGCTCTTCTCTGGAGCTTTCTACCGTCCTGAACAGCGCGTTTGCATCATTCATCTGCAGCTGGCGCAAGGTTAGACGGTCATCTATTTGATAGTGAAACATAGGTTAACCCCCATATTCATACTTCCTTTATTATCATCTTCCTATATCATACGTTATTTGTGCGTAGATGTTTAATTAATTGGTGAAAATGTATTACAATAGGATATACAAGTTTAAAAAAAGGAATTCCGTGTTGAATAACATAATGGAAGGAAGAAGGATGGTACATGAGTGAGGAGAACATCACAAGGCTCCATTTGAATGGAAAAGAATATATACTAATCGGAACAGCCCATGTTTCTAAAAATAGTGCCGAACAGGTCAAGGAAGTCATTGAAAGGGAACAGCCTGATGCGGTATGTATTGAGCTGGATGCCCAGCGTTTTCAATCGGTGAAGGATAATAATAAATGGAAAAACACCGATATCTTTCAAGTCATCCGCGATAAAAAAGCAGTCATGCTATTAATGAACCTGGCAGTTTCTTCCTTTCAGAAGCGGATGGCTAAGCAGTTTGGTATTCGTCCGGGAGAAGAGATGATACAAGGAATTGAATCCGCGGAAGAAACAGGAGCCGAGCTTGTTTTAGCCGATCGGGATATTCAAATTACTTTTGCCCGAATTTGGGGGAATATGGGCTTTAAAGGAAAATCAATGCTGCTCATGCAAGTGTTTGGAAGTATCTTCAGCAGAGAGGAAATTTCCGAAGAAGAATTAGAAAAGATGAAGCAGCAGGATACGATTAATGCGATGCTTCAAGAGTTTACCGCTTATTTTCCAGACCTGAAGAAACCATTGATTGATGAACGGGATCAATATTTATCTCAAAAGATTAAAGATGCTCCCGGCGATAAGGTTGTCGCGATACTTGGGGCAGCACATGTGCCAGGCATAACCAAAGAAATTGAAAAAGAACAGGATTTGGAACAACTAAACACACGTCCGCCGAAATCAAAGTGGCCGAAAGTGGTTGGATGGGCGATACCTATTTTCATTATTGGCATCATTGCCTACACATTCATGACAAATCCAGCGGCAGGCTGGCAGCAAACGATAAGCTGGGCGCTCTGGAACGGCTCTCTCTCAGCTATTGGCGCCCTTGTTGCCTTCGCACATCCATTAGCTGCCCTGACTGCATTCGTCGCAGCGCCATTTACTTCGCTGAATCCATTACTTGCGGCAGGCTGGTTTGCAGGGTTTGCTCAGGCTTATATTAAGCGGCCGAATGTAGGCGATTTTGATTCACTTGCAGATGATGTGCATTCTGTAAAAGGTTTTTGGAATAATAAAGTAACACGTATCTTGTTAGTAATCGTATTTGCCAATATAGGAAGTTCTTTAGGAACATTGATTGGCGGCGCGGATGTGATTCGTGTGTTTATCCAGAATTTATTAAATTAAAGGTTTTAAAATTATTTCAGCGTGTATATGTTCAACAAAGATAGTTTTCAAATGAAAGAGAGCTATCTTTTCTGCTCTACATAGTGATGCAGCATATCTAACGAAAATGTCATTTAGGAGGAATTTACTCGTGATCATTGCGATCATTTTTTTATTATTTGTTTCTCTATTCTTCTCAGGAAGTGAAACAGCTTTAACAGCAACAAATAAGGTGAGACTGCAGGCAAAAGCAAATGATGGTGATATAAAATCAGAAAAACTGCTTCAGCTTGTCTCTACCCCAAGTGAATTTATTACAGCAATTTTAATCGGAAATAACGTGGCGAATATTCTGTTGCCTACACTGGTTACCATGATGGCGATAGATTATGGTTTAAATGTAGGAATTGCGTCAGCTGTACTGACCATTACGATTATTGTATTTTCGGAAGTGATACCAAAATCCGTAGCAGCCAGCTTCCCGGACCGGATTGCTGCTTTGATCTTCCCGGTTATTCGGGCTGTGGTATGGATTTTAAAACCAATCACCTTTTTATTAAATGGATTAACAGGCACGATTACCCGGGCACTTTCTAAAGGAGAAGTGCAGATGGAGTCTGTTTCCAAAGAAGAGCTGCGGGCAATAGTGGATATTGCTGATTCAGAAGGAGCTTTTCAAAAGGAAGAGTCTTCACGAATACGTGGTGTATTTGATTTTTATCATTTGAATGTAAAGGATGTTCTAAAAACACCGCGCGTTGAAATTGTCGGGTTAGATCATGAAGCAAGTTACCAAGAGGTGAAAGAATTGGCGCTGTCCAGTCCATTTACAAGGTATCCTATTTATGGAGAAGATGTGGATGATATTATCGGCATTTTTCACTCTAAGTATTTAATTGCGTGGAGCGATGAAAAAGAAAAAACACTTGCAGATTATAGTGATATGGATCCGCTGCGTGTGTATGAATTTAATAATATCGAATGGGTATTCCATAAAATGCTGGAGGAAAAGAAGCATATGGCTATCGTATTGGATGAGTATGGCGGCACAGAAGGAATTGTCACACAGGAAGATATTATTGAAGTGATGATTGGACAAGAGATAGAAGATGAGATGGATGTGGAAGAGGATGCGCTGATAGAAAAGCAGACAGAAACCGAAATTATCTGTGATGGAAAAATCACGCTTCACCAGCTGAATAATACCTTTGATACAGATATTCCAGAGGAAGATGATGTGCTTGCAGCTTATATTCTGAGAAACTTTACTACCTTCCCTATAGAAGGAGATACGCTGGAAAAGGAAAATTTAACATTCCACATATTAGAAATAGACGGCCGATATATTAAGCGGGTTCAAATTATTAAATAGAAATAATGAAAAGGCGCTATATTTTGCACATTTCTCCAGTTCCTTTTTCAAATAGTTACAGGTTAATGTGACAAATTAGTGAAATAGCGATTTCTCATACATGATTCTGTCTCTTTGCGACATAATTCGTTATAATGTAGGGAAAAGGACAGGACGGAGAGGAGCGTGGTGCTTTGAAATCTATCAGTGTAAAGCAATTAGTGCAAGAATTTAAATTGGAAGTACTGGCTGGAGGCGATGAGTTAGATCGCACCATCAAGAAAGCCAGGACCCATCGCCCTGGCTTAGAATTCATTGGTTACTTTGACTTTTTCCCAATGGAACGTGTGCAGATTTTAGGGAAAAAAGAAATTAACTTTTTGAAGCAGCAGAATATTGAAGAACGTAAGGAACGGATAGACCATGTGGTAAGCTATCATCCGCCATGCTTTATTGTTACGTCGAATCAAGAGGGACTTACGTACTTAACGAAATTCTGTCAGGAAGAAAATATTCCGCTTCTGCGTACAGCAGATACAGCCGTTGATTTTATCGCTAAGGTAGATAATTATTTAACCCGCAAGCTCGCAACAGAAATTGCAGTTCATGGGGTCTGCCTGAATGTCTCCGGAATTGGCGTCTTAATTCGCGGAGAGTCTGGCGTAGGGAAAAGTGAGCTGGCACATACCTTGATTGGGCGCGGACATCGGCTTGTTTCGGATGACATTGTTATTTTGAAAAAGGTGAGCCATAAGACGATTCTTGGTACACATAACGATATCAATCGTGAATTCCTCGCTCTCCGCAGTGTCGGACTTTTAAATGTTGTACGGATGTATGGCAGAAAGGCGTTCCAGGATGAATCACGTATTTCCTTGGATATTGAACTGACAAAGTGGGAGAAGGATGCACTCAATAATGATCTGGAGCCGAAAACCGATTATGAAGAGTATATGGGCGTCCAGGTTCCAAGAATTGAGATTCAGCTCCAGCCAGGACGGGATGTAGCTGGATTAGTAGAAGCGGCTGCGAATAATTGGTACCTGCAGCAGCAGGGATATAAGGCTTCTACGGAATTTATGGAGCGTGTCCAGTGGGAAGAAGGAGACGATTGATGGTTTCCTTTTACATATAAAGAGGGGAGAATCTTGGGTTCTTCCTTCTTTTTTTGTTAAAATCAACAGTGTTTAGAATTTCTTTTTATAAAGAATGGAAGTTATGTCATGGCTGGAAATAGTGCATGGATGCTAAATAGAAGCTAAGCCATATGAAATAAAATTTTTTAATGAAGGGGTGTTATCATTGTCGAAAATATATATTTTACATGAAAACGATGATTGGACAGTACACTTAACCAATCGTCTGGAAGAATTAAATTTGCCTTATGAAACCTGGCATTTAGATAAGGGGGTGGTTGATTTAACCGCAGAACCGCCTGAAGGGGTATTTTATAATCGGATGAGTGCCTCCTCACACACACGAGATCACCGCTTTGCACCCGAATTAGCTGGAGGCATTCTATCCTGGTTAGAGATGCATAATCGAACGGTCTTTAATGGTTCACAGGCGCTTCAGCTGGAAATTAGCAAGATTAACCAATATACCGCACTTGAAAAAAACGGCATAAAAACACCAAAGACAATTGGAGCAGTTGGACGTGACCAAATAATAGAAGCTGCAAAAAAAATAGGTGAATCTTCTTTCATTACAAAGCATAACAGAGCAGGGAAAGGGCTGGGAGTTCAGCTTTTCCATTCCATCGATGCCCTTGAAGCGTATGTAAATAGCCCGGAATTTGAAGAACCCGTTGATGGTATTACATTGATTCAGCAATACATCCAGTCGCCTGAGCCTTTTATAATACGAGCAGAATTTGTCGGCGGGAAATTGATTTACGCAGTGAAGGTAGATACTACAGAAGGCTTTGAGTTGTGCCCTGCAGATGCGTGCCGGATTGGCGATGCATTTTGTCCGGTCGGGGAGGAAGAAGAAAGTCCGCCGATGTTTGAGATTATGGAAGAAGGAATGGACACGGAGCAAATTGCACGTTATGAGAATTTCTTGAAAAATAGCGGGATTGATGTTGCCGGTATTGAATTTATTCGTGATATCAATGGAGAGATTTACACGTATGATGTAAATACGAATACAAACTACAATTCGGAAGCGGAAGAAAAAGTTAATAAATATGGGATGTTGGAATTAGCTCGATTTTTAGGGAATGCTTTAGAAAAAGAACGTTTATCATAGGATAATAGATGGATAAAATGAAGAACTCCTCAAAAGTTTAAGAGAAATCCATAAAAAAGAAGGAGTGCTTCGAAAAGAAACACTCCTTCTAAACGTCAGCTTACATCCGCTTTAACCCCTTGCGAATCGGCGGAAGCTCCAGCTTTCCTTTTTCAAATAATTTTTTAATGGTCTGCTTGGTGTAGCTGGTCACCTGATCATAAGAAAGCTTGCCTGGAATTGGGGGCTCATCCTCAATACAGACATCGATAATCGCGGGCTGATTAAACGACGCTGCAGCCTGCAGAGAAGGTCCAAGGTCTTCAAACTTTTCTACAAGATACCCTTTACCGCCGCAGTTATCCGCAAATTGAGCAAAGTTAAAGCTTTCTAAGCCAGTTTTATAATCCAGGTGTCCGCCAGCCTCCTGCTCGTACTTAATCATGCCGATACGTTCATTATTAAAGATAACAACAATCATTGGCAGGTTATATTTCACAGCAGTTAAAAAATCCTGCATGTTCATGGAAAAACCGCCATCGCCGGCAAGGCTGATTACCTGCCGCTCAGGGAAAGCTATTTTACTTGCAATCGCTCCAGGAAGACTGCAACCCATCGTGCCTAGCCAGCTGGAAATCAAGAAATCCTGCGTTGTTTTCATCCGGAAATGCCGCGTCGCCCATACAGTCACATTGCCGACATCAACTGACAGGATAGCATCATCCTCTGCGATTTTCTGCACTTCATGAATGACCTGCTGCGGCTTAATTGGTGTAGAGGTTTGCTCTTCATCGTTCTTCATTTCCTCCCACCAGCTGGTCATTTTCTCCTGATATTTTTCTAAGAAATCACGTTTCTCGGAGCGAGGCAGCTGTTCATTGAACCACCCGAGCACCTTTTTCGCATCCCCGGCAACGCCAATATCCACGGGATACCTTTTGCCGATTTGTAAAGGATTCCTATCAATTTGGATGCAGGTAACATCCTCTGGCAGAAACTCGGTATAAGGGTAAGAGGTTCCAAGCAGGATTAAGAGGTCTGTCTCCTCCATTGCTTCATAAGCCGGCTTGGTGCCAATCATTCCAAGGTTACCAAGGAAATTTGGATGCTCATCCTCCATCACTCCTTTAGCAGGTAAGGAAATAACAACGGGTGCAGCAATCGTATCTGAAAATGCCGCCAGCTCTTCCTTCGCTTTCTTCACACCTGTTCCTGCTAAAATAATAGGTTTTTTCGCTTTTTCAATTGCAGCTGCAGCCTCCTGCATCGCAGTTACATCTGGAGTAAGTGCTGGTGACTCATACATCACTGCATTTTTTTGCACCTTATTTTTAATTTTTTCAGTTGGAATATCATCCGGCAAGGTTAACACAGCAACTCCTTTTTCCGCATACGCTGTGCGAATAGCCTGATTGACCATGGATGGGAGCTGTTCCTCTGAGGTAACCTCTTTATTATAAACCGCAACATCATCAAAAATGCGTTCCATATTGACTTCTTGAAAGCTATCTGTCCCAATTTGATCTGTGGGAACCTGCCCGGCAAGAACAAGGACAGGAGCGCTATCCTCCTTCGCATCATACAATCCATTTAATAAGTGAATCGCACCCGGCCCCGCAATGGATAAACAAACGCCAAGCTTTCCAGTTAATTTTGCGTAAGAAGCAGCAGCTAATGCGCCGGCCTCTTCATGACGAACCTGCACAAATTTTATTTTATCCTCTGCTTTTCGCAGTTCTTCCATTAAATTGTTGATGGAGTCCCCAGGCATTCCATAAATATGGTTTACACCCCAGTCCTCCAGTAAATCCACAAGTACTTTTCCTGCACGATCATCAAACATGTGGCATGTCTCCTTTTCGTGAGTATTTTATCTTATCTATCCATCGAATAGCTGATAAACAGCTTCATGTTCCTCTTTTTTTTTGCCTACTTTGTCTATTCCACAATACGGGGAACATGAAACCAGGAGGAATAGGAAAAAATGGAAATGAAAATAATTCAGAAAATGACAGAAAGCCTAGCTTTTCATCTCATTATCTTTTAGAATAGGGATACATTAACTCCAGCAGGATATGTGAGGGGGATAAAAAATGATGAAAAGACCCGTTGTATTTTTTGATTTAGACGGAACATTATTGACAAGTGATAATAAAGTAGCAAAAAGCAGTATTGAGGCAATTGAAAAACTAATTGAAAATGATGGAATACCTGTGCTTGCAACAGGCAGACCTCCATTTGAAACAAAGAAATTACGAGCAGAGACAGGAATCGGATCAGCTGTGTTGATGAATGGACAATTCATTGTACATGAAGGAGAAGTCGTTTCCCGGAACCGAATCAACCCGGTCCAATTAAAAAAATTGGGAGACTATGCAACACAAAGAGGGGTCACCCTTTCTTTCCACACTGCCGAGCAAATTTTTACAACGAACAATCAATGTGAGCTGTTAAAGAAGGACTGCCTGGAATGTGACAGAGAGATTCCGGAAGTGGATGATGATATTTATATGAACAAGCCGGTCTATCAGGTAGAAATATACCTGGAAGATGGGGAAGAAGAATATCAGGAAAAATTCCCAGAGCTTCACTTTGTCCGCAACTCTCCCTATAACTGTGATGTCTTCCCAAAAGACGTCTCCAAAGCAACAGGTATTAAGAAATTCTTAGAAGTCACCGGACTTTCTAAAGAGAATACATATGCTTTCGGCGATGGATTAAACGACCTGGAGATGTTTGGGTTTGTGAAAACATCGGTGGCGATGGAGAACTCTGTGGAGGAGATTAAGGAAGTGGCGACGTATATTACGAAGTCAGCGGATGATGATGGAATTGCTGATGGGTTGAAGATGTGCGGGTTGATTGATCAGGAAGAGAGCGAAGAAGCTCAATAAGGATGTTTGGAAAAAACCGAGGTTTCTGTATGGCATATGCAGAGAATCTCGGTTTTTGTATGTAGATATTAGAATATTTTTAAAGTAAGAGTAACTCCAGGTAGAGAAACATGGTAAAATAAAGGAAGAATATGTACAGAATCGAAAAAATGAAATAATAAAGGAAGATTTTAATGAACATAACCCTTGTTACCGTCGGAAAATTAAAGGAAAAATACTTAAAGCAGGGTATTGATGAATATAAAAAACGCTTAGGTGCGTATGCCAAAGTGAATATTGTCGAAGTAGCGGATGAAAAAGCGCCGGAGACGATGAGTGAAGCGGAAATGGAAGAAGTGAAGCGTAAAGAAGGAGAGCGTATTCTTGCACAGGTTCATCCAGATGCGTTTGTGATTACGCTGGAGATTGATGGGAAGATGCTGAGTTCAGAGCAGCTTGCGAAAAAGCTGGATGAGCTGGCGACTTATGGGAAGAGCAAGATTGTGTTTGTGATTGGCGGTTCACTTGGGATTAGTGAGGATGTGCGGAAGCGGAGTGATTTAGGGCTTTCGTTTTCTAAGATGACGTTTCCTCATCAGTTGATGCGGCTGGTGTTGTTGGAGCAGGTTTATCGGAGTTTTCGGATTATGAGGGGGGAACCATACCATAAGTAACGGTAAACTAATACCCTCAAATATAGATAAAGAGAGTAAGTTTTATCTATTTTATGCATATATACATTGTTCCGCAATAAAATTACTTCAATAAATATCCATTGCTTAGATATTGATGTAGGCAATAAATATTTGTCATATTAGAAGTTTAATGAATAATAATACTGTTGCCGGTTTTCATGTACTCAGAACTGAAAATGGAAATTTGAAATTAAATACAAATAAAATGTATCACTGGCATATTCATAAAAGATTAAGAGATACGCCGATTGCGCAGAGGGATATAGTATTAGTTAAAGAGGTCGTATCATAGCATTTTGCTGGAATTTAGGACAATATGTCAAAATGGTTTAAACTACTTTGACATATTGTCTTCCGTAAAAGCTAGAACCTCCCTTGCTGTTTCAATGAAAGATAATATAATTGGTGAAAGCCACTTATCTTTATGCCATGCCATATGTGTATATACATCCAAGTTTGGAAACGGCCAAGGAAGAGCAACAAGTTCGCCACGTTCAACTTCGACTTCAGTTACTATTTTAGGAAGAAAGGCAATACCGATTCCTGAAATTGCACATTGTTTAATGGCTTCTGCACTTTGGAACTCTAAAGATGAAATACTGTCAATGTCTCCTTTTTTAAATGTTTGGTCAAACATTGTTCGATAGGGGCAGCCTTTTTCATTAATAAGGAACACCTCTCCGTAAAAATCTTCAAGCTGTATTGCAGTTTGTTTAGCCAGTGGATGATCTGGAGCAACGAACAAGCGAAAATTTTCTTCTGTCAATGCTTCCACTGCAAGTCCCGTTGATTGAATGGGTTCGTCAAGTATAAAGGCGACATCTGAGGTACCCTCAAAGAGCGTTTGTTTAAGTTGTTGATTTGAAACAGAGCGAAAGATAAGGCGAACTCCCGGATACCGAAAACGGAAAAGTTTAAAGACCTCTGGAAGTCGATAGGCACAAACAACCTCGTTGGCACTAATCGTTAGAGTACCACTAAGAATTTCATTGTCATGAACGGAGCTGCGTGCTTCGTCTAATTTGTTTAGAATGTCTTGGACATGAGTTAAAAAACGCTTACCCGCAGTTGTGAGAACGAGCTGCTTTCCCAAGCGGTCAAAAAGACGAACATTAAGCTCTTCCTCCAATGCTTTTATTTGCATCGTGACGTTTGAAGGGACATAGTTTAGTGCTTCAGCAGCTCGACTGAAATTTAAAGTTGTTGCAACCGTATGGAATGTATTCAGTTGGCGTAATTCCATCATAATTCTCCCTCTAGCTTTCAATATTTTTGAATGCTGATATTAATTTTGTTCACTTTTATTGAATGTAACACAGCTTTATACTTAATAACAAGAAATACATTTTTAATGTTGTGTTTCATTTAGAAAGACTAACTATATAAAGTCAAGTGAAAAAGAAAATAAATGATGAGAAAAATATACGAATTAAATGCATGCCAA